>NZ_CP116398.1:0-634808 GCF_029643245.1 Methylomonas sp. EFPC3 | reverse complement strand
TCGATTTAAGGGGGATGCAAACCTGCAACCGGGCTAGCGATTTCGGCGACACGGTTTCACCTTGCCTACCCCAGCTGGAATAGACGGCTAGCCCTGCCCTATCAGCAGACGCAATTCGGCCAATTGGATTTGGGCGTCGTCGATTGCGAACCGGTCCAGTTTATTGCCGATTTCGGCGACCGCATCGCGGTAGCGGTTGTCGGTCAGGCTGCGGCGTAGTTGTTCCATCAAATCTTCCGCTGCGCCCAGATCGTGTTCCAAGGCGTGCGCCAGCTTTTCCAATACCGCAGCAACATCGGCCGGCGGTGTGGCTGCGCCGCTGTCCGCCACCGGGCCGGCAGTGCCGGTTGCCGCGAGCTTGGCAATTTCCGCCAGCAAATCGGCCAGCAAGGTTTCCATGCGTTGCAGTTCTGCCGAGTCGGGGCGCTGGTGTTGTTTCAATTGCTTGTCGATTTCGGCGGCCGCGTCGAACAAGGCCGCTGCGGCCAGATTGCCGCTGACGCCTTTCAGGGCGTGACAACGTTCTTCGGCGGCTTTCAATTGGTCGGCGTCGATCAGGCCGCGAATTTCGGCTACCGTACCGGAATAGTGCGCGGCAAAACGATGGAGTTGTTTACGATAGGCGTCGGCGTTACCGCCGATGCGGCGTATGCCCTGGGCAGCGTCCACTGCCGCCAAGGCCGCCAAATCGGCCGGGAGTTCCGCTGCCGGAATTTCGCTGCCGACGGCGACGCGTTGCGGCAACTCCACCCAGGTTGCCAGCGCAGACAGCAGCCGCTCCGGGTCGATCGGTTTGGTTATGTGGTCGTTCATTCCGGCCTCCAAGCTTTTTTCCACATCGCGCGCCATCGCATGGGCTGTCATTGCAATGATAGGGACTTTGGCGTAACGCCGGTCTCCGGTCAATTCCGCCAGCTCCCGAATTCGGCGGCTGGCCTGCAAGCCGTCCAGCACCGGCATCTGGATGTCCATCAATACCGCATCGTAGTTCTGCTGCTGCACCATGATCACCGCCTCTTCCCCGTTCACCGCTTCATCGACTTGCATGGCGTGGCTGCGCAACAATTCCGAGGCGAATTCGCGGTTGATTTCGTTGTCTTCGACCAACAGCAGGCGAATGCCCTGCAATTGGCGGGCATCGCCGGCAGCCCCGGTTCCAAGCTGTTTGAACTTGTCGGCCATGGCTTGCACCCGGCCGCGGCCCAATGCCGATAAAATCGCGTCCAGCAGCGACGACGGCGATACCGGCTTGACCAAAAAACCGTCGATACCGGCGCGGCCGGCGGCATGCATCACGTCTTCGCTGCCGTAGGCTGTGACCATGATCACTTTCGGTTGCTGAGCCAAATCGGTATCCGACCGAATCCGGCGGATGGCTTCGTCGCCGTTCATGCCGGGCATTTTCCAGTCCATCAATACCACGTCGTAAGGTTCGGCGCCGGCTTGATGGATCCGATTCAGCGCGGCAGTGGCGCTGGCGGCGCAATCGATCCGCAAATGAAACGGCCGCAGCATGTCGGAGATGATTTCCCGCGAGGCGGCATTGTCGTCGACGACCAAGACGCGGACGTCCGCCAACAACGCACCGATGCTGCGTTCCATTGCCTGCTGGCGGGCCAGGGTTTCGCCGGCCACGCCCATTCGCACGGTAAAACAGAAGGTGGTGCCTCGGCCCGGCTCCGAATGTTCGATCCAAATCCGGCCGTGCATCATTTCCACCAGGGTTTTGCAAATAGCCAAACCCAGGCCGGTGCCGCCAAAGCGGCGGCTGGTGCCTTGGTCGGCTTGGGTAAACTCCTTGAATAGTTTGTCTTTGTCGGCGGCAGACATGCCGATACCGGTATCGCGCACCGAAATCCGCAAGTCTAGGGTTTCTTCGGTCTTGGCCGTACAGTAAAACGCCAATTCCAATTCGCCGGCGTCGGTGAATTTCAGGGCATTGCCGCAGAGGTTGGTCAAAATCTGACCAAAGCGCAACGGGTCGCCAACCAGCACCGGCGGGATTTGCGGGTCGTGCCGAATCAAAAACTCGATGCCTTTCAGGCCGGCTTGGTAACCGATCATGTCGGCCAGTTGCTCGACCACACTATCGAAGCGGAACTCGATGCATTCCAGCACCATCTTGCCAGCCTCGATTTTCGAGAAATCCAGAATGTCGTTCAAAATGCCCAACAGCGCCCGGGCCGAGCTATGCGCCTTGGCTAAATAATTGCGTTGCGACGCATTCAAATCGGTTTGCAACGCCAAATGCAGCATACCCAATACGCCGTTCATCGGCGTGCGGATCTCGTGCGACATGTTGGCCAGAAACTGGCTTTTGGTTTGAGTCGCCGATTCGGCGGCGTCGCGGGCCTCCTTCAATGCCGCCTGGGCCTGGATTCGCAAGGTGACGTCTTCGTAGGTACTGACAAAGCCGCCGTCCGCTATTGGACCTCCGGCAATCTCGATCACGCGGCCGTCCAGCCGGGTACCGGTGAAGCGGTGCTGCCGGAATTGCCTGACCTCCTGGAAAAACTCGCCCAAGGCACCGTCAGGATTTTCGAAGCGCAAGGCTGCGTCCGCCGAATCGAAGCGAACAAACTCGGCGTAGTCCCGCCCGGCCTGCAGCATCGCCGCCGGATAACCGCGCACTTCGCTGAGTTTGCTATTCCAGACCAGCAATTTCAGATCGGCATCGAACGCGATCAGTCCCTGCGACATGCTGTCCAGGACCGTCGCCAGCATCACGCTGTTGTGCGCCAACTTGGCGTTGGTGTCGGCCAGTTCCGCGGTGCGCGCCTCGACCCGTTCTTCCAGGGCTTCGTTGATACCCGCCAATTGTTTTTCGTTGTCGGCCAACTGGCGATTGGCGGCCAGTAGCTCCCGGTCGCGCGCCTCAATGGTGGCGATCATGGTGTTGAATGCGCGGTTCAAGGCACCGAATTCGTCGTCGCTGTCCACCGCCGCACGCAGCGTATAGTTTTTTTGGCTGTTGATGGTTTCGACCGTTTTTTTCAGTCGCATCAACGGTTCCGAAACCACCCGCTGCAAGCGGGACGCCAGTATCAGGGCGATGGTCGCCGACAAAGCGATGATCGCCGCAGCCGCCAATAGAAACTTGCGCCACAAGCCGATCAGTTCGTCCAGACTGGCTTTGATCCAGACTTTACCGAGCGTCCGGCCGTCCCAGACGATGTCTTCGCCGATATTGCTGTAGCGGTCGTATACCACGACGCCATCGTCGCCCAGCAGCCCCGGATACAGCGGCGGGCACGCCTCGTCGCGGCGGTATTCGGCAAACAAATGATCGCTCTGGTCGTAAATGCAGGCGGAGACAATGCTGCTTTTTACGCTGAGCGCGGCCAGGGTGCCTGAGGCGACGGCGCTGTCGTTGAAAGTCAGCGCCACCGTGCTGCGGTTGGCGACAATCCGTGCCAGGGATTGTATATCGCGGTCCATATCGGATTTGACGCGGATATGTTCGTAAGCGATGAAGCCGGCTCCGGCCAGCACTAACGCCACGCAACTGGTAGCCAACATGATTAGCACCAATTTGGTCTTGATGTTCATATCGCGTTTGATATCGGTCATGGCAAGATTCTCGCGCTCATCAGCGGACAATACGGGCTATTTCCATCAGCATAGCGTTGATTTTCAATTGGGCTTTTTGGGCAGCATCCGGATTGACGCTGAGCTTGACTTGCCCGTTCTCGTGGTAAAAACCGATGGCACCGCCCCGCTCGGCAAAACCGTCGGCATCGCTGACCGTCAACACCGGATTGCCGCCGACCTCGCGCATCAATGCCGGCAATTCCGCAACTGTGCGCTCGACGTACAAGATCTGACATACGTGCGGATCGTCGACTCCCGACCAGATTTGCAACAGCCGGCCTTTGGTATCGCGGCTGGCCAAATCGCTCAAGACGTTGACGACCGCTTCCGAACCGACCACGCAAATATGCAACGCATCGCCGGCCGATGCCGGCCACTCGACAAACTTGGTGAAGTTATACAGGTAATTTGCCTTGGTCCGGACCTCGGCCAATTCGTCGGCAAAGCCGGTCAGGGTGGCGAAGCCGAGTGCCAAGCCCAGCACTCGCGCCACTCGGCTGCCGTATCGCGCAGTTATCGAAGCGAAACCGGACATCAAAACTCCAACCGCGCAGTCAGTTTCAGCGTTAAGCCGGGGCCGGCCAAGCTACCCAGCGGCGAGCCGAAATTGGCCGAAGCGAAATCCGAGTTAAACGCCGCATAGTTTTTGAAATCGAACAGATTCAAAACGTCCAGTCGCAACTTCATCCGGGTGTCGCGCGGGGTATCGAAACTTTTGATCAACGCCACATCGACCTGGCGGTAACCCCACCAATTGCCCGGAAAAATAAAGTCCTCGCCGCGCGGGGTGAAAGTATCGAAGCGGCAACCGCCGCCGGTGCAATTGATGCCGGAACGGGTCTCGGGGGTGGCCAGGGTTAACTTGGCGGAGAATATCAAATCCCACGGCAAATCCACACTGCCACTGGCGATGATTTTATGTTTACGCACCCCGGCAGTGTCCAGCCAGCCGACACCATGGGTGTTGGGATACGCGAACAGATAACTGAAGTTATCGACAAAAGACTGTGGTTTATTCTCTTCCGAATCGGTAAAGGTATAGGCAAAGGTCATGCCCCAGCCGCTGTCCTTGCGGTAGGGCTTTTCGGCTTTCAGAAAGATCGAATTGGTTTTGGTCTGCACCCCGTTATCGAACAATATCACTTGGCCGTAGCCCGGCAATGCCTGAAAAGTGCCGCCGAAAGCCGATCCCGGCGCGAAAAAGCTGCCGTCGGCATTGCGACCGCCCAACAGCCCGACCAGACCGTTGTAGCTAACCACGTGCGAGAACGCGATTTCGGCGAACCAGTCGCCGATCCGGTTGCGCATGCCCAGGCTGAATTGGTCGGAGAACGGGGTTTTCAGGTTGTTGCGGACTAAATTGATTTCGCGGCTGGTCCCCGGAACGGCGCCGGTAAGCGCCGTCAACTGCGCCGGCGAGTAATTCAGATACGCGGGATTCCAGGGAATGCAGTCCGCCGCCGCCGCGCAATCGTAGTTCGGATCGCCCAGAAAATTGACGCTGTAGCCGGGATAAGTGCCTTTGGTCTGTTCCAGTTGCAAAACGTCGTAAATATTGCGGTCGTAGGCCCTGGCAAAGCCGCCGAACACAATGTGGCGCTGGTCGGCCAGCAAGTCGTAGGCAAAACCCAGGCGCGGCGCGAAATTGTTGCTGTCCGCGCTGCGGTTGTCGCCGCTACTGATGAAATTTTCGATGTCGTAACCGGCGTTGGCTTTCGCAATGTTGCTCCAGTTGCGCAACGCACCGGCAACGTCGGCCGGCGTCACGAAATTCAGATAACCCGGGTTGTACTCGTAGTCCCAGCGCAGACCCAAATTCAAACTCAAATGCTTGTCGACCTGCCAGTCGTCCTGCAGATAAACCCCGAACTGGGTAACGTCGCTGGCAGTACTGCCGTCGCCGGCGCCGGCCAGCGCCGACGCCCAGCGCACCCGGTAAGGATTGCCGGCCGGGTTGTTCAGGTTAAAACTGAACTGCGGGTGATACGGATCGCGCTCCAGCGCGCTGAGTTCGATCTGTTTCAGTTTGACGCCGAGTTTGGCGACGTGGTCGCCGTACCAGTGTAAGTTGCTAAAGGTCAAATCGTCTTGCAAGCCTGGTCCGATCTGGCCCTTCTGCTGATAGTTGGTGGAGCCGCCGGCATTCAGCACGGCACGGCTGGACAAGGTATTTGCCAGCAGGCTGCCGTCTAAGCGTTGCAGCACTATGCCCGGCGAATTTTCCGCCGGCGTTTGCTGCCAATTGGCGTCTTCGTAGGTAAAACGGGCTTCGTTGACCCAATGTTCGGCCCGGTACTGGTATTTGAAATCCAGGCGTTTCTCGCTGTTGCCTTTTTCCAGCGCATAAGGCTGCGTATTGATGCCGCCGATTCCCAACGACTCGGTCTCGTCGCGGAATTTAAATGTGGCTTCGATCAAATGCCGGGTACCAATCGCCCAATCCAATTTCCCGAAAAACAGATCTTGTTCGAACGGCCGGTTGAATTCACCCAACAAGGGCTGATAGGCGGCCGGAACCGAGCCGCCGTCCCCTGCGGCAACCTTGGCGAAATCGTCGTTGACCTTGCGCTCGTAGGCCATGAAGTAATGTGCCACGTCCTTGATGATAGGCCCGCTCAAGGTCACGCCATACTGCGCCTGTTCGGTATCGCGCTTGCCGGCAAGCTGTTCGCTGGGGGTGGCGGCCCTTAAATCCTGGTTGGTATGGTCGTAAAAGGCTTCTCCCTGAAACCTATTGCCGCCGGATTTGGTTTGAACCGACACCGCTGCGGCGGCGACTTGGTCGAACTCGGCTTTATAGTTCTGGCTGATTACCTTGTATTCAGCCACGGCCGATTCCGGAAACACGTTGCCCTTACTGGAATCCTGGCCGGCCACGCCGCCTCGCACCACGTAGTTTTTCTGGCTGACGCCGTCGATGAACAGGTTGACGCTGTCCGGCCGCTGTCCGCCGCTTTGCAACCGGGTGGCGCCGTCCTCGCCGTTGACGACATTGACGCCGGGGGCCAGATCGGCGTAATTCAGGAAATTGCGGTTGACTTGCGGCAAACGCTGCATTTGCTCCGGCGTCAGATAAGTCGCCAGTTCCGACGAATTCTGTTCGGCCGGATTGCCGGCGGCAGCTGCGCTTTCCGGATCGAGCGAAATGTCGAGTAAGGCGGTCTGGCCGACCTGTAAGGTCAACTCCTGTGAGGTCTGCCGCCCATCCGGTGCCTGCACCGAAAGCCGGTAACGGCCGGGTTTTAACGCCATCAGCACATAGGAGCCGTCATCGCGAGAAAAGGTGCGGGTCGAGAAGCCGCGTTGCAAGCTGGTGACGATGATTTGAGCCCCGGCCGGGCTAATGCCAGCGCCGGGCAGCACTTGGCCGCGAATCATGGCCGCGCTGACGTCGGCACGGCTGGCCGTCGAAGCGATCAGCCCGTAACAGGCTAGTGCGATGGTTAACCGGGGCGTTTTTCGATGCATTCCTTGTTCCGGTTTGAGTGCCCGCAGCCGCCGTTCAGGCCCCGAGAGTTTGCGGTTTAATCGGCATCTGGCGCGGATAGGGGCTTGGGCAGCGGTTTGCCCAAGTAATACCCCTGAGAAAAATCGAAACCGAGCTGCTTGGCCTTGAGTTGAATGTCGGCGCTGCCGACGTATTCGGCCACGGTACGCATGCCTAAACGGCGCGCCGCATCGACGATAACTTGAGCAATGGTTTCCGAATCCGGATCGTCGATGATACTCATGATGATCGAGCCGTCTATTTTCAAATAGTCGATTTTCAAGCGCAGCAAGTGCACGAAATTGGAGTAGCCGCTGCCGAAGTCGTCGATTGCGAATTTACAGCCGTAGGTTTTCATCCGGTCGACGAACAGGCGTATTTCTTCGTAATTTTCGATACCCTCGGTTTCGGTAATTTCCAATACAATCCGCGGACCGACACCGGGTTGCGACAGTTTTTGGTCGATGAAGGCCACGGTGTTACTGTCCAGAATATCTTCCACCGTCAAGTTGATCGCGACTTCGCCGCTGCACTTGTCCAAAATGGCTACGGCCTGTTCGAAGATCGCTTTGGTCAACGCCGCGTATTGCCTGGACAGTTTGGCCGCCCGCAAAAAGGTCGGCGCGATAACCTCGCCGTCCTCGTCTATCATCCGCATCAAGGCCTCGTGCTTGCAGACCTGTCCGCTGACATTATCGACAATCGGTTGAAAAAACGGCACGATGCGGCCGTCGGTCAACGCGCGCCGGATCTTCTGGCTCCAGCGGATGTTGTCTTTGTAATGCGATTTAATCTCCATCTGGTCGGTGTACACCAAATAATCGCGCCGCTCTATCCGCGCCCGCTCCAAGGCCAAAGCGGCATGAGTGTAGGCGTTGTCCCGACCGAAACAGATGCCGGCTGTGACGCGGATATTGATTTTGTCGTCGCCGCAATCGACGGCCACCGATTCCAACTGATTAAGTATGGTGGCAATCAAGCTTTCGAAGCCGGCCGCGTCGCCCTGCTTTTCGGAAAACAGGGCGAATAAATCGCCGCCGATCCGGTAGGCCGAGGCACGCCCTGCCGTCATTTTTTGCAAGCGGGCGCCAATTTCGAGCAAGACTTTGTCGCCGTTGCACAAACCGTAGAAATCGTTAATCGCTTTGAACTGGTCGATGTTAATCATGCCGAGCATCGCCCGGCTGGAGGCTTTGCCCAAATCCTGCATGAGCTTGACCCGGTTCGGCAAGCCGGTCAACGCATCGGTGGTCTGTTGCCGGATCAGCTCTTCCTGCTTGATCAGGTAAGTGACATTAACGCTGGTCGAGATGAATTCGCGGATGCTGCCGTCGGCATTCAGAATCGGCACGATGGTGTTGTTGACGTAAACCTCCTCGCCCGATTTGCTTAAATTGCAAAAAGTGCCGCGCCATATGGCGCCGGACAGGATGGTGCTCCATAACTCGCGAATCAAGCCGGGAGGCGTACTCGGGTCGGCGATCACCCGGTGAGTTTTGCCGATCAACTCCTCGCGCGAGTAGCCGTAGGTTTCGACGAAGGCATCATTGACATAAGTGATCACGCCTTGCGGATCGGTTCTGGAAACGATATTGGAGACGTCGGCGGCGTGCTTGTATTCGTTTAGCCGCTCGACGCGGCCTTCCAACACCTTGCGCAGACGGCCGAGTTCGAGGTGGGTTTTGACTCTGGCGCGGACCTCGTCGATATCGAACGGCTTGGTGATGAAATCGGCGGCGCCCAAGGAAAAACCGCGAATTTTTTCGCCGGATGCGTCGACGATCGTCACGAACAGGATCGGAATGTTGCAGGTCTTGGGACTGCTTTTCAGCCACTTGCACACTTCGTAGCCGTCCATTCCGGGCATTTTGACGTCCAGTAGTACCAGATCCGGCGGCGTCGGCCCTTGTGCCAACTCCACCGCTTTGGGGCCGTCGGTCGCAACCAGAATACTGTAGTCGTCTTTCAACGCTTCGAGGAGACCGTGGATGTTTTCGGGTAAATCGTCTACAACCAAAATGGTGGGCCTAGCGCTAGGCACTGCACAGTCGTCTCTGCTCATTGGTGTAATCGGCGTGGGGGATGTTGTGGGCTAAAATTCCCTAATTATAGTCGCCCATAACGTTTCCGATAGGCGGCCAGCTCCAAGTGTACTTCAACCCGGGCCATCAAGATTTCCGGCACTACCGGCTTAGTCACGTAATCCACGGCACCGAGCGCGAACCCGCGGCCCGCTTCCTGGACTTCGGCGGCGGCCGTCACGAAAATCACCGGAATGCCAGCGGTACCCGGTTGGCTCCGCAGGCGTCGCAACACTTCGTAACCGTCCATTTCCGGCATCATGAGATCCAGCAATATCAAATCTGGCGGCGGCACGTGGCCGGCTATCTCCAGAGCTTTACTGCCACTGGTCGCCGCTTGGATCGCATATTTTCCACGCAGAATATTCAGTAGCGTGTGCAGATTTTCGTGAACATCGTCGACAATCAAAATTCGGGGCTTATCGGGATTGGTATCGATCATGAGCAGTAAGGAAGTCAATGCGAAGCGATATACCGCTGATCTTTAAGCGACATAATTACAAAACAAGGTTAGCCAATGTTCCGCCGCACCGCAATTGGGAGCCTCTCGTCAACGCTGAGTCCAGACCGAATCTCGTAACGCCGGCAACCCGGCAGTGACAGGAACACACTCCTCGATTGCAATTGCCCGCCGTATGAATTATTCTATTGCGCTTAAGTCAGCAAGCTGCATGCCAACGTACAACATTAGCACGCCATGACTGACCGAGATTTTGGAGAGATGGCCGAGCGGTCGAAGGCGCACGCCTGGAAAGTGTGTATACGGAAACGTATCGAGGGTTCGAATCCCTCTTTCTCCGCCAAACTTTGATCCGACCACGGATCAGGCCCTTTAAAAACCCGCAAACCGCATGGTTTCGCGGGTTTTTTATTGTGGCATCGCTATCAGCTGGCTGAATCCAGTAAAGCTGCGCGCAGCAAACTCGCATTGTGCATCTAAATACGCCTACGCAGCAGCACATTAGCCAACGCCAATCCATCGAAACGTTTGTTTTGTCTACAATGTTATGCGGCTGCGCACCTTACAGCCGGATCATACGCTTGACTTTAGCGTAGCGCTCGCCAGCATGACGCTACACTTTGCCATTTATTTTCAATACATTGACGGAAACGCAAATCCGTTTTTAAACAGAATCGGACTCTATCCATCATCAGAAACATGAACCATCTTCAACCTGCCAAAACAGTCACGTACGCATTTTGCACGTATAACAGGGCGGGCAGGTTAGCTAAATTGCTATCAGCAATCCGCTCGCAAACCTGCCCGGCGCCATTCGAGATATTGGTAGTAAACAATAACAGTTCCGACCAAACGACTGAGGTGTTAGAGGAATTGTGCGCTCTACCCGGAATCCGGTTACGCTGGGTGACCGAACCGGAACCCGGTATAGTTGCAGCCAGGAACCGTTGTCTGAATGAGGCGATCGACTCGGATATACTGGTATTCATCGATGACGACGAGATTCCGCAACCCGGTTTGCTCGAAGCCGCTTACGATGCCATCGTCAACGAGGGCGCAGACTGCGCCGGCGGAAGAGTCTTTGTCGACTTCGACGACCTAAACCGGCCTGAATGGCTAAAAGACGAATTGTTGGGCTTTCTGGCTGAGACTGATTATGGGGATGAGCCGTTTTGGATCAGTGACAAGCAAACTCCGCTTTGGACGGCAAATATCGCTTACAACATGCGCCTTTTTCGCGACAATCCACATCTACGGTTTGACAAACGCTATGATCGGGTCGGAAAGGCGGTTGGTGGCGGAGAAGACGTCATCATGTTTGATGCTTTACTAGCCGCAGACTGCCGGATTCGATATCGTCCGGATATGGTCGTACTTCATTCAGTGGAAGCGTGGCGGTTAAAACGCCGATATTTTTTAAAACTACATTTTGTATCGGGATACAAGAACGCGTATAACCAAACAGCCGAATTCCCGCGCAGTTATTTTGGCGTACCTCCTTTTTTAATTTTTAAAACAATCAAGTTATTTTCGATTTGGTTAACGTCCGCATTAAAAAGCCGGGAGATTAACATTAGAAAACTGATGAATTTCACCCACTCCAGCGGTTTGATATTCGGTTATTTCAAGCGATGGCAACAAACCGAATTAGATTCAGATAATCAGTCTTGAGAAAATCGTGCGCGACATTGTTGTTCTTATATTTTTAACAGCCTGCATAATCGCTGCACTAAAAAAGCCGTGGTGGGGAGCTCTTTCTTTAGCCATATTCAGCTATTTGAACCCGCATGCCTACGCCTGGGGATTTGTCCGTTCGCTACCGGTATATTACGTACTGTTTCTCGTCGTCACTGTCAGCACCATTGCGACAAGAGATAAACAGCCAATACCGAAAGATTGGCGCATTCCTGCCTTCCTATTTCTTTGGGTTTATTTTATTTTCACGACCACGCAGGCCCCGCTACAAGATATTGCATGGACCAAGTTTTGGTTTATTTGCAAAATATTTATACCTTTTTACTTTACCTGGGTATTAATTAATACTAGAGAAAAACTTTATTATTTGATTTCTACCATAGGCGCATCAATTGGCGTTGTAGCTGTTAAAGGCGGTATTTTCGCCATCGTTACCGCATTTGGTCATCGGGTTTACGGGCCACCTAATACTCAATTCGAAGATAACAATTTGTTCGCAGTAGCCATGCTGATGGCCATACCGCTATTATTAGTCTGGGAAAAGGAATTGACCAAGAAATGGCTTAAAACCGGCATCTTGTTATCCGTTCCGATTATTTATGCCGCTTCGTTATCTTCTTGGTCGCGCGGCGCCCTTTTGACCATGATCGCGCTGACGTTAATATTAATTTCAAATAGTAAGCGTAAATTCATGACGATACCCATCGTGATTGTTGGAATCATAGCGGTAATACCGGCTATGCCCGAGGAATGGTTCGGACGCATGCATACTTTGGAAACCTACGAAGAAGACTTATCCGCGATGTCCCGAATCGAAGCCTGGACCGACGGCTGGAACTACGCATTGAGCCACCCGTTCACCGGTGCCGGATTCGACGGCTGGATCCATGTCACCATGCGGGACTGGCATAGCTCCTATATAGAGATGCTTGCCGAACACGGCTTTGTCGCATTTGGAGTCTGGTTATCGATGGTCCTGGGTAGCGTTATAAGCTTGACGAGTCTAATACGGCAGGCAAAACGGATTGAAGGGATGGACTGGGTTGTCCATTACAGCTCCATGGTTAGCAGGCTGGTGAAAAACTCGCGCCTATTTTCCCTTACCCGCGGTTCTCGTGATTTTTTCGCGTTGAAATCAGTCATAAAATCGAGTTTCAACGGTTAGGCCTCTGTTTCGAGGCCTTTTTATCCACCTGACGCCGTCTTTGGACGGTCTTCAGGCGCACTTCGCCCTAGGTGGGCTTAGCCCACGCCGGTTTCGGCGTGAATACCAGTAAGTTCAGCAGCCGTGTCAGGTTGTACGCGGCAAAGCAAAATAAGGCTTGGCCTGCCACTTTGGCTAAACCCATGTGGCGGGTTTTGCGCAGGCCTCCGACCGTCTTGATCCAGCCGAAGGCCTCTTCGACGATTTTGCGGCGCTTGAGGCTTTGGGCATAGCCTTTGCCGCGAGCGGTGCGGCCATCGATGGCACTGCCGGTCTTTTTGCGGGCCACATGGGCTTTGATGTCTTGCGCGTTGAGTTGGTTGACGAACGCCGGTTGGTCGTAGCCTTTGTCGGCACCGACGCTGCCGCCTTTGGGCACGCGGCGTTTGACCATTTTTTGGGCGGCTTCGATTTCGGCGGTGCCGGTAGCTTGGGTGGTTTCGACATCGACAATCAGGCCGTTACGGTTCTCGGACAGGGCATGGGTGATGTAGCGCAGTTTGGCCTCGGTGTATTCGCCTTTCTTGTAGAGCCGCGCTTCCGGGTCTGTCGTGCTTTGGTGGGTGGCGTTGCTGCGCTTTTCGCCGCTGAAGTCGACCTCGGGATTGCGGCCGGCGGGCTTATCCGGACCGCTACCGTCTTTTTTTACGAAGCTTTTGTGCGAGGCCCAGGCTTCGATCAGGCTGCCGTCGACACTGAAGTGTTCGTCGGACACCAGGTTTTGCCATTCCGCTATGGCCAGCACTCGGGTGAAAAATTCGCGGCTGAGGGATTCGGACAATAGGCGCTCGCGGTTGGCGCTGAATACCGTGCGTTCCCAGACAGTATCGTCGATGCCCAAGCCGACAAACCAGCGAAACAGCAGGTTGTAGTCCAGTTGTTCCATCAACTGTCGCTCACTGCGAACGGTATAGAGCACTTGCAACAGCAAGGCGCGCAGCAGTTTTTCAGGGGCAATCGACGGGCGACCGGTGTGGGAGTAACGCTCGGCGAACACGGCATCCATTGAGGCCAAGACGCCATCGACCAATAGCCGTAAGCGGCGTAGCGGATGTTGTTTGGGAATACGGTCTTCCAGGCTGACATAGCTGAACCAGCTGTGTTGGATGGCATCGTGTCCGCGCATTGGGGCATCTCCAATTTAGATAGCCTATTTTAACCCTTACCAGCAGTTATCGGTCTCGGATTGCTTGGCTTTGGGAGTTTTTCACCAGCCTGTTAGAGCGTCGATTATTTGTTATATGGTGGGTACTGCATTTCTTGGCCTGTCGTATTGGGACTTGATCTATCATTTAATATTTATATCGGTATTAATAAAACAATTTGCGCTTCGAGACTTTTCCGAGAAAGAAAAATTCGCTGCCGAACAGCTTAGAGCGAACAAAAAACCAGCCATAGACCGAGCCTTAAACTCAACCATTGATTAGAGATGGAAAAAACACTAATATCGCTCTATAGCAGTTCCATTATTGCTTTCTGCTTTGCCCTTACCGTTATAATTCTCGCACTCTGTAATTACTCCAGAACCGGACCAGGCATACAGCGAGAAATAGAAAAAAGATTTGGCTACTATCTTTTATACGCCATTGCCAGACTGATTTTTTGGTTATTTATCATATTCTTTCTAACATCACTACCAGGTACCGTAGCCGTTTATTCTCTTTCGAGAACGTCGACTCTGATAGGCTTTAATTTTGTTAGCAATCTGATGGGCTGCATCTTTTCCAGCACAATCATTACCCTTTATTTTTTTTTACACCAACTACTGTATAACCCGGGAAGCATTCAACTGTCTTTCCAATATCGATTTTCGCGACTATTCTTTCTGTGGAGGCTCTTATCTCCCAATTTAATTAAATTTTGCAAATATTTTCTGTTGGCGTTTTTTGTTTCAGGTTGGATATCTGCGTTTTATTTTTCAACCGCTGAAGGCGAACTGTCATTTTTAATTTATATAGCGGGCTTAGCCGCTTTATATACATACATTCACTGGGCAGCTAGCGAAAAAGAACCGGCCGTAATTCAGTCGACCAAACAAAATAAAATGAACGTTGTCATGATAGGGGCCGACACGTTACGTTGCGATCGTATCAGCGGCAACGGTTATCCACGCAATCTGACACCCAACATAGACAAATTACGCTCTCAAGGCGTCAGCCTAAAAACTTGTATTACACCTCTCGCCAGAACCGCCCCCAGCCTGACTTCGCTGCTCACCGGCCTCTGGCCGCAGAATCACCGCATACGCGATAACTATCCGTCCGAATCGGATTGCAAATTGCCCCAACCCTCATTAATTGATTTGCTCAATCAACACGGCTACCTGACAGCCGCCATATCCGATTGGTGTGGTGCCGATTTTGCAAAACTGAGTTTTAATTTTTCGGAACTCTCTGTAGCCGAAGACCAATGGAATATTAAGCTATTACTAAGGCAAGGCTCTTCTTTGATTAGAAACGTTTTGTCTTTATTTACCAAAAATCCGCTCGGAAAACGGTTTCTACCGGAGTTCTATTACTTGGCCGGCTCGCCTTTAACCCGCCAAATGGGACGCGAGTGTAGAAACTATCTAAAGCGTTGCGGCCAAAAATCGCAACCTTTTTTCATTAACTTATTTACGTCGGCCACCCACGTTCCCTTCAATTCGGAATATCCTTATTACAATTTATTTACACCGGCGGATTACAAAGGCGAATCGCGGTTTATTATGACCAGACTGGCATCCGCCGAAGAAATTATTGAAAAACAAGAAAAAAACGCCGACTTTTTCGATATCCAACAAATCAATAATTTATACGACAGTTGCGTAAAACAATTCGACGACGAAGTTGGCAGGATAGTGGATTACATCGAGCATTCGGGTTTGGCCGACAACACGATAATAATTATTTACAGCGACCATGGCGCCGACTTCTTCGAAACCGGGTGCTGGGGACAGGGAAATACATTAGTCGGCAACGACCCGAGCGGCCGGATTCCTTTGATAATCAAAGGCCCTGGCGTTCCGAGCGGCATTGATTTTACACCGGTCACGCGCTCTATTGACGTGATGCCGACCTTATTGGAACTGTTGGACCTGCCGGTGCCGGCCAACATCGACGGTATCAGTTTGGTGCCCTATCTCGAAACGCGGACGTCTCCAGAACTTTTCGCATACCAAGAAACCGGAGTCTGGCTGGGACGAATTCCCGGATTACATCCACGGCAGATTTTTTATCCAAATATCGTCGAGTTATTGGATATCCCTAATAAAAAAACCGGGACGCTGGTAATCAATGAGCAACTTTATCCTACCGTCATCCAGGCCAAAAACAGGTCTATCCAAAATCACAAGTGGAAACTGATTTACATTCCAACCTACGACGGCCCCGTTTACCAACTTTATGACTTAGAAAACGATCCTTATCGCGATGTTACGGATCAATTCCCGCTGATATTTGCAGAGTTGAAATTACTGCTGGATGCACACATTGCAAACGATTCGTTAATCGCTGCTCATTGATCTCGCTCAAGCGTAGTACTCTGCGAAAATGGGCGACTTTATAGAGGCTCGACACTCACTTGCCGAGTGCCAATAATCGAAAATATTAAGTACCGACCGGCATCCACAAATTTTGCCGAACTGGAAGTGTTTGCCGACAAAGGATTCATCCGAGCCGCCAGATTTGTAGTTCCGACCATAAAGCATGCCGGAACTCAAGTTACCGCTATACCTTTGAAAAGCCTCAGCGGGAACGATAGTAGTCCAAATACCATTCAACAAAGCGCTGTATGCCCTGCTCTATGCTGGTATTGGGTTTGTAGCCGACATCGCTCACCAAGGCTTCGACATCAGCGTAAGTGTCGGGGACATCGCCGGGTTGCAACGGCAACAACTCTTTCTCCGCCGTTTTGCCCAAAAACCGCTCCAGCGTCTCGATGTAGGCCATCAGCTCCACCGGATTTTGGTTGCCGATATTGTAAACGCGCCACGGCGCTTTACTTGTACCAGGATCCGGATTCGATCCGTCCCAGTTGAGATTGGCCTGCGCGTTATGATCCAAGGTGCGCATGACGCCTTCGACGATATCGTCTATGTAGGTGAAGTCTCGCCGATGTTTACCGTAGTTAAATACCTTGATTTTTTCACCCGCCAAAATGGCTTTGGTGAATAGGAACAACGCCATGTCTGGCCGCCCCCAAGGCCCGTAAACGGTGAAGAAGCGCAATCCGGTAGTTGGAAGCTGATACAGATTGCTGTAGGTATGCGCCATCAATTCGTTCGCCTTTTTTGAGGCGGCATACAGACTTAATGGATGGTCGACATTGTCATGCACTGAAAACGGCATCGACTCGTTAGCACCGTAAACCGAACTACTCGAGGCATAAACCAGATGTTCGACCTTATGGTGTCGACAACCTTCCAGGATATTGATAAAGCCGACAATATTGCTATCAATATAAGCATGGGGATTTTCCAACGAATAGCGTACCCCCGCCTGAGCCGCTAAATTGACGACTTTTTGCGGTTGGTACTTCTTGAAAACCGCGTCCATTCCGGCCCGGTCGGCAATATCCAACCTTATATCGGTAAACCCGGAATGATTTTTGATTCTATCCAAACGGCTGAGTTTGAGATTCACGTCATAATAGTCGTTGAGGTTATCGATGCCGATAACTTCGTCACCGCGTTCCAACAACTTAACAGCCAAATGGTTACCGATAAAACCGGCTGTGCCGGTCACCATAATTCTCATGTTTACAACCTTGCGTCGGTTTGATCGGCCGGAAATAAATATTTCAGATCGTAGACTATCGCCTGCGGCGTACCAAGAGCTCTGATCGCGGAGATCGGCATTTGCCGGAACTGATCGTGGGCTACCGCCAGGATGATTGCATCGTATTTGCCCTTATCGGGCTGCTGGACTGGAGAAATACCGTATTCGTGCCGAGCTTCATCAGCGTCGACCCAAGGGTCGTAAATGTCGACATTGACGCCGTAGGTCTGCAATTCGGCCACAATATCCACTACTCGGGTATTGCGAATATCCGGGCAGTTTTCCTTAAACGTCAAACCCATGATCAGTACGTTGGCTTCCTGAACGTGAATCCGTTTTTTTAGCATCAACTTGACCAGTTGCGACACCACGTATACGCCCATACCGTCGTTAATACGCCGGCCGGACAGGATGACTTCCGGGTTATAACCGATCGCTTGGGCCTTGTGGGTCAGATAATAAGGATCCACGCCAATGCAATGACCGCCAACCAAGCCGGGTCTGAACGGCAAAAAATTCCATTTGGTACCGGCTGCCAGCAAGACTTCCTCGGTATCGATACCCAATTTATTGAAGATTAAGGCCAGTTCGTTAATTAAAGCAATGTTGACGTCGCGCTGGGTGTTTTCGATGACCTTGGCGGCTTCGGCCACTTTAATGCTGCTGGCTTTATGGGTTCCAGCAGCGATAATACTCTTATAGAGGGCGTCGACTTTTTCGGCAATTTCCGGGGTCGAGCCCGAAGTCACCTTCAAAATATTTGTCACCCGATGCAGTTTGTCGCCAGGATTAATCCGCTCGGGGCTATAGCCGACGAAGAAATCCTGGTTGAATTTCAATCCGGAAACCCGTTCCAGTATCGGCACACAGACTTCTTCAGTCGCCCCCGGGTAGACCGTCGACTCGTAAACGACGATATCGCCTGGTTTGACGACTTTGCCGAGCAAATCGCTGGCTTTCTGCAGAGGCGTCAAATCGGGTTGCTTATGTTCGTTGATCGGGGTGGGAACCGTGACAATGTAAACCGAACAATCGGCGATATCCTGCAAATCCGCGCTGTAAGTCAGTCTAGTGGCTGCCGCCAGTTCTTCTCCGCTGACTTCAAGAGTATGATCCCGGCCGGCGCGCAACTCCTTGATACGATGCCGATTGATATCGAAACCGACCGTCGGATACTTCCGACCAAACTCCACTGCCAACGGCAATCCGACATAGCCCAGACCAATCATGCCAATCTTAACGTTGTCCAACATCAACTAAATCCTCCACTACCGCACTGGTACTTTTTGAGTTCGCTATTTCTTGGCGATACAACCCCACGCCATCAACCAGGCTTGAGAAAGGTAACTATCGGCCGCTTTAGGCAGCCCCCCTTTCAAGACCATTTCCAAAGTATGATTGATGATGCCAAAAAAGTAAGTGTAGGCGAGTAACGGATCAATGGCCTTAATTTCGCCGTCTTTGACACCGTTCTGAAAAATGCGCTTGATTTTGACAAACGCCGCCGTATCCAATAAAGGTTTCGGTTCGGACAGAAACTCATCGCTGTTTACAAACAACAGGAACTGCACCACTTCCGGCGCGTCGTCGGTTAAACGGAATAATAAGTCTACTATTTCCCGCAGTTGTTCCGCCGCTTTACGGTTACGACGGCGAATATCGTCGACCGATATGCTCAGACTATCGAGAATATTCTCGTGTAAAGTCTGAGCGATCGCTTGTTTGGTTTTGAAAAACTGGTTGATACCGCTATTGGTTTTAATGCCCAGGGCATTCTTAATATCGGTCAACGAAGTATTGAAATAGCCTTTTTCAGCAAATAGTTTCAATGCCGCTTGCAATACTTCGTCCTGACTGACCGTTTTTTTCTGCTCAATCTCTGATGTCGATTCTAATTCTTGTTCCATGCTCTTTTATACAGCTTTACCTGCTGTTTACTCTCTGTTATTGCAGTATTAATACCGCTTTATTATTTTATTCGCTAATGGTGGAAAACGCCGCCACGAGGTAATTGACCATCGACCATAACGTCAATATTGCCGACAAGTATAATAGCCAATAACCTATCGAGTTGATCGGCAAACCGAACAAGTCTTCCCGGTACAACAACAAACTGACCGCGGTCATTTGTGCCGTGGTTTTCCATTTTCCCAATAACGACACCTTAACCCTGGCGCGTTGACCGATTTCCGCCATCCATTCTCTTAACGAGGCTATGGCAATCTCCCGGCCGATGATAACGGCTGCCGGTACCGCCAGGAAAGGATTACCTTGCTCCTGCACAATCAACACCAGAACGATCGCCACCATCAATTTATCGGCCACCGGATCCAAAAAGGCGCCGAAAGCCGTTTGCATATTCATTTTTCTGGCCAAATAACCGTCCAACCAATCGGTAACGCCGGCTATCAAAAAAATCAGCGTGCAGGCGATATTCGAATACTGCCAAGGTAAATAAAACACAATGGCCAGCAACGGGATCAATGCAATCCTCAGCAAAGTCAAGTAAGTCGGAATTGTGAATCTAATGGCCATCTTGGTGGTGAAACGTATCGTAAATCCGCTGTGCTAATTGTCGGCTAATGCCATCTATACTGGCCAAAGCGTCCACGCCTGCACTGGACACTCCCTGCAAACCGCCGAACTGTTTCAGCAGAACCTGTCTTCTTTTCGGCCCCAGTCCGGCGATATCCTCCAATACCGATTGCTTATTGACTTTACCGCGCCGCTGTCTATGGCTGGTTATAGCAAAACGATGCGCCTCATCGCGAATCTGCTGAATCAACAGCAAAGCCGACGCTCCCGGCGTTACGTCCAATGGCTGTTGATTACCGACCAGAATAATTTTTTCCATGCCGGCTTTGCGATCGGGCCCTTTGGCAACCCCAACTATCATAACATCGTTTATCTCCAATTCGGCCAAAGCCTTTTCCGCTTCAGCGACCTGGCCTTTACCGCCGTCGATAAACAAAATATCCGGCGCCCGATGTTCGCCTTGCTTCAAGCGTTTGAAGCGTCGGGAAACGGCTTGATAGATCGCAGCATAATCGTCGCCCGGCGCAATGCCTTCGATATTGAAGCGGCGGTAATCGCTCTTCACCGGCCCATCCCGATCGAACACCACGCACGACGCAACGGTCTGCTCGCCTTGAGTATGACTAATATCGAAACACTCCAACCGGCTCGGGATCAGGTCGCAACCCAATTCCTGTTGCAAACTGGCGAATCGGCCAAACAATCCTTGTTTATCCGCCAAGCGGGCGCTCAACGCATTTTCGGCATTGGTGACGGCCATCTGCAGCCATTTCAGACGTTCCCCGCGCACATTGCTCGATATGGCCACCGCGTGCTTGGCCTGCTGGGCCAAGACCTCGGCGACCAAGGCTGATTCCGGCAAGGCGTGGCTTACGATCAACTCCTGCGGCACGGTTTTTTCCAAGTAATATTGGGCGATAAAGGCCTGCAATATTTCCTCCGGCTGGCTTTCTTCCAACATCTTCGGAAAAAACTGGCGATTGCCCAAGTGCTGGCCGTTGCGAATGTAAAATACCTGCACGCAGGCCATGCCGGTTTTTGCGGCGCAGGCGACAATATCGACGTCGCCGCGTTCGCCCTCCACGCATTGTTTCTCCAGCACCGCTCGCAATCTGGCGATCTGATCCCGGTAAATCGCTGCTTGCTCGAACTCCAGTTCTGCGGCGGCAAGCTCCATTTTGGCAACCAAGCGATCGATCAACAATCCGCCCTTCCCCTCCAAAAACAATATCGTGTTTTCGACGTCGGCGGCATATTGCACTGTGCTGACCAAGCCAACGCAAGGCGCGGTGCAACGTTCGATCTGGTATTGCAAACATGGCCGGGAGCGGGCGCTGTAATAAGAATCCTCGCATTGCCGGACCGGGAATATTTTCTGCAGCAACTTCAAGGTTTCCTTAACCGCGCTGGCGCTCGGATAAGGCCCGAAATATCGGCCGCGCCGTTTCTTGGCGCCTCGGTGAAACGTCAGTTGCGGAAAATCGTGAAAACTGGAGATAAAAACGTAGGGATACGATTTGTCGTCGCGCAAACTGATGTTGTAACGGGGTTTGTACCGCTTGATCTGCTGGCTTTCCAGCAGTAAAGCTTCGCCCTCGGTATGAGTAACGGTGACCTCGATCCCGGCCACTTTAGCCACCATGGCCTGCTGCTTGGGTGAAGCGGCGTTGGTCCTGAAATAACTCGACACCCGGTTCTTCAGATTCTTGGCCTTGCCGATGTAAATGATCTCGCCTGCCGCGTCCAGCATTTTGTATATGCCTGGACGCTGGGTCAGCGTTTTGATGAACGCCTTGGCATCAAAGCCGGCCGGGTCGGTATCAGTCACGGCCAATCAGCAACGAACGAACGGTCGAAAACACTTCGGCCAGCATTGTCGGGCTTAAACGCTTGGTCTGCACATTGTAGCGGCTGCAATGATAGGAACTGACCAAGGTGTTGCCATCCGGCAATTGAAACAGCGAGTGATGGCCGAATTTGGCAGCGTTGGTTTTCAAGCCATAAGCACGCAGTACGGCTTGGTGGGCGATATTACCTAAAGCCAAAATCACCGAGCGCTCAGGCAAGGCCTGGATTTCCGCTGCCAGATAGTGATTGCACCGTTTTATTTCATCGCCGGTGGGTTTATTTTGCGGCGGCAGACACTTGACGGCATTGGTGATCCGGCAGTCGGCCAAGACCAGTCCGTCGTTCAACGCGGCAGACTCCGCCTGATTGCTAAAACCGTGATCGTATAACGCTTGATAAAGCAGCAAGCCGGCATAGTCCCCGGTAAAGGGCCGACCGCTGGCATTGGCACCGTGCATTCCCGGCGCCAAACCGACAATCAGCAGTCTCGCTTCCGGATCTCCGAATGGCGCAACCGGCAAGGCATGGTAATCGGGGTATTTACGTTTAACATCATCGAGAAACCCCGCCAAACGCGGACAATCCCGGCAATCTTGATTAAAGAAATTAGAAGGTAACATGACACAGACAAAGTAAGACTGCGTTGATTTTACCCGACCCGAGAAAATCCTGCCGCGGCTACGGCAAAATCCGGCCGTTTAATTAAGCGTTTGGCACAGGGGACCACAGGTAACCCACAATAAAAAAGGGCCTTACGGCCCTTTCTTGTCGCTGCGATAAGCGCTAAGAGATCAGTTGTTATCAACTTCTTTCATACTCAAGCGCACCCGGCCTTGGCGATCGATTTCCAACACCTTGACCTTGACCACGTCGCCTTCCGACAACTTATCGCTGACTTTCTCGACCCGCTCATCGGAAATTTGCGAGATGTGTACCAAACCGTCCTTGCCCGGCAAGATCGTGACAAAGGCCCCGAAATCCATCAAGCGCACGACTTTGCCTTCATAGGTTTTGCCGACTTCGACTTCTGCGGTAATCTCCTCGATCATCCGTTTAGCTTCTTCACCAGCCGCTTTATCGACCGAGGCGATATTTACGACGCCGTCGTCGGTCAAATCGATGCTGGCGCCGGTTTGTTCGGTTATGGCCCGGATTGTCACGCCGCCTTTACCGATGACTTCGCGGATTTTGGACGGATCGATTTTAAAACTGATGATGCGCGGCGCGAAATCCGACATCGTCTCGCGAGAGCAGGACAGCGCTTTGTTCATCTCGCCCAAAATATGCAAACGGCCTTGCTTGGCTTGGTCGAGAGCGACTTTCATAATCTCCGGCGTGATGCCGTCGATCTTGATGTCCATTTGCAGAGCGGTGACACCGTTCTCAGAACCGGCCACTTTGAAATCCATATCGCCCAAGTGATCTTCGTCACCCAGAATATCGGATAACACGGCAAACTGGTCGCCTTCTTTGATCAAACCCATCGCGATACCGGCCACCGGAGCCTTGATCGGCACGCCGGCATCCATCAACGCCAAACTGCTACCGCAAACCGAGGCCATCGAGCTGGAACCGTTCGATTCGGTGATTTCAGATACCACGCGCAAAACGTAAGGGAATTCGCCCATGTTTGGCAACACCGATTGCACGCCGCGCTTCGCCAGACGACCGTGACCGATCTCGCGGCGTTTCGGCGAGCCGGTACGGCCGGTTTCGCCCACACTGAACGGCGGGAAGTTGTAGTGGAACAGGAAAGTGTCTTTGTATTCGCCAGCCAACGCGTCAATGATCTGCGCATCGCGCTCGGTACCCAAAGTCGCGACGACCAAGGCCTGAGTTTCGCCGCGGGTGAATAACGCAGAACCGTGGGTTCTGGGCAATACGCCGGTACGAATCGTAATCGGCCGCACGGTGGTCAAATCACGGCCGTCGATACGTTTGCGATCGTTCAGAATTGCACCACGGACGATGTTGTATTCCAGAGTTTCGATCACATTGCGAATGGCTTTTTCGTCGTAAAGACCTTCCGCAGTCAATTTTTCCACGACGCCGCTACGGATTGCGCTCAGCGCATCCTGTCTCGCCAACTTCTCGGGAATTTGGTACGCGGCTTTGATTTGCGCTTCGGCTTCGGCGGCAACGGCGGCTTTCAGGGCTTCGTTATCGGCCGGAGCAGTCCAAGCGATTGCCGGAGTGGCGGCTTCGGCGGCAAATTCGTTGATCGCGTTGATTGCAACCTGCATTTGCTCGTGGCCGAACAATACTGCACCCAGCATAACGTCTTCAGGCAACAAATCGGCTTCCGATTCCACCATCAACACCGCTTTGTTAGTGCCGGCAACCATCAAGCGCAAACGCGATTCTTTCAGTTGCGGCAAGGTCGGATTCAACACGTACTGGCCATCGATATAACCGATGGTCGCAGCGCCCAACGGACCGTTGAACGGCAGGCCGGACACGGCCAGTGCGGCGGAAGCACCCAGAATCGCCGGCGCTTCGGTATCTATTTCAGGATTCAACGACAGTACGGTAGCAATGATCTGCACTTCGTTAGTGAAACCTTCGGGAAACAGTGGACGAATCGGACGATCGATCAGGCGAGAAATCAGCGTCTCGTTCTCGCTTGGTCGGCCTTCGCGTTTGAAAAATCCGCCGGGAATTTTACCTGCCGCAAAGGCTTTCTCTTGATAGTCGACAGTCAACGGAAAAAAATCACCGCCGCTGCTTTCCTTTTTGCCGACCACGGTCACCAACAGCGTGGTGCCTTCGACATCGATAATCACCGCGCCGTTGGCTTGACGGGCAATTTCGCCGGTTTCTAACGTGACGAGACGATCGCCGTACTGAAATTGTTTCCTGATAGGATTCACTATAAGGTTCCTTCGATTAAAGGTTATGCTGAAAATTTTGCCCTAAAGCAGAAACGGCGCCCCATGCGCCGTTTCCAGATTGTATTACTTGCGGATACCCAGGCGTTCAATCAAGGAACGGTAACGCGCCACATCGGTGTTTTTCAAATAATCCAACAGTTTGCGGCGTTGGTTAACCATGCGCAACAGACCGCGGCGCGAATGATTGTCTTTCTTGTGGGTAGCGAAGTGCGGAGTCAGTTGGTTGATATTGGCGGTCAACAAGGCAACCTGGACTTCAGTCGAGCCGGTATCGGATTCCGACAAACGGTATTCTTCAACGACGGCTTTTTTTTGTTCTGCAGTTAATGACATTCTTAATCCCTATCGATTAATTTTGATTTTAAAAAACCATCTGATGATGGCAAGGATGGCACCGTCTCCGCAATAGGGTGCAGCGACGATGCATAGACCCGGATAATCAAACAGCTTGACTATCCAGATGAAACAGTTTTTTCGGGGCTAGTTTACCATCCATTGAAATTTCCCCCAACCCCAAAAAACACTCAGGCGAATAGATTCTGACCCGCTCGGCAGCGGCTTCCGCCACTCGGATACGCTGCCCCTGGCGAACCCGCTCCGCTTGTTCGGCACTCAAAGCAATTTCCGGCATGCCCAGCAACGGTTGGTCTAATGCGATCAAAACCTGCTGCAATTGTTCAGAATCCATTGCCTGCAACCCCTCCAAGGTATGAGCTTGGCCGATGTCAAACATGCCCGCAGCGGTGCGGCGCAGCATCGTGACACTGGCGCAACTGCCCAAGCGATGACCGATATCTTCGGCAAGCGAACGAATGTAAGTGCCTTTGGAACAGGAGACATCCAGCGTCAAGCTGCCGCGCTCGAAATCGGCCGCCACCAACTGCAGCTGGTATATTTTGATACGTCTAGCCTGCCGCTCGACGGTCTTGCCCGCCCTGGCCAACTCATACAGTTTTTGGCCCTGATATTTGAGCGCGGAGTACATCGGCGGGACTTGCTCGATCTCGCCGACGAATTCAGTCAGACACTCCAGCAGGCGACGCTTATCCAACGGCGGCACCGGCATTTCGGCAATGACTTTACCTTCGCTGTCGCCGGTATCGGTCATTACCCCCAACTGAATCGTCACCAAGTAACGCTTGTCGTCGTCCAGCATTAACGCCGATACTTTGGTCGCTTCGCCGAAACAAAGTGGTAGAAGCCCGGTGGCAAGCGGGTCCAACGCCCCGGTATGGCCCGCTTTGTTGGCATTGAACAACCTTTTTACTTCCTGCAGTGCCTGATTCGAAGACACCCCCAGCCGTTTATCGAGCAGCACGATGCCGTGCACATCGCGCCCAGACTTGCGTTTCGCCATTAAACGTCCTGTTCCGGAGTATCGTCGCTAGCCGCAACGGGCTTACCGCCTTCCAAATCGTGCAACAGCGCCGCGACGCGCATACCGGTATCAAACGAATTGTCGTAGTAAAAATGTAATTCGGAGATATGCCGCAAGCGCATCCGCTTCGCCAACTCATGGCGAATGAACGGCGATATCTCGTTCAACACTTTGACATTGGCTGCCTTACCGGCATCGTCGGCGTTCAATACCGTGACGAAAATTTTCGCCACCGCCAGATCCCTGGACAGCTCGACCTCGTTGATCGTCACGAAACCAAGCCGACTATCCTTGACGTCGCGCTGCATGATGATGGCCAATTCCTTCTGCATTTCTGAAGCGACCCGCTGGCTGCGGCCGAATTCTCTGCCCATGCTTAGATTTCCCGCTTAACTTCGATACGTTCGTAAACTTCGATCTGGTCGCCGGCTTTGACGTCGTTATAATTTTTGACGCCGATACCGCACTCCATGCCCATTTTGACTTCGTTGACGTCGTCTTTGAAGCGACGCAACGACTCCAATTGACCTTCGAAAATCACCACGTTGTTACGCAGCACCCGGATCGGCAAATTGCGTTTGACGAAGCCGTCGACGACCATACAGCCGGCGATCGCGCCGAACTTCGGCGAACGGAATACGTCGCGCACCTCGGCCAAACCGACGATCTTTTCCTGAATGTCCGGCGCCAGCATGCCGCTGATCGCGCGCTTAACTTCATCGATCGCCTCGTAAATGATGCTGTAGTAATGCAGATCGATATCTTTTTCTTCGATCAACTTACGCGCTACCGCATCGGCACGAACGTTGAAACCGATCAAAATTGCATTGGAAGCCAGCGCCAAGTTGGCATCGCCTTCGTTGATACCGCCGACACCGCCGTAAATACACTTGACTTGCACTTCCTCGGTCGACAGGCCCACCAGTGATTCGCGCAAGGCTTCCAAACTGCCCTGTACGTCGGTTTTGATGACGACATTGAGAGTCGAGGTCTCGCCCGCAGACATCCGGGAGAAGACGTCATCCAGTTTCGACGCATGCTGCGCGGCATGGCGGCTGGAGCGTTTGCGCTCTTCACGGTGCGCCGCCAATTCCCGCGCCACCCGCTCGTTTTGCACGACCAGGAACTCGTCGCCGGCATCCGGCGTACCGGATAAGCCCAAAATCTCGACCGGCGCACTGGGGCCAGCTGACTTGATCGCATGCGAATTCTCGTCGAACATCGCCCGAATCCGGCCGTATTCGTGTCCGCATAACACGAACTCGCCTTTGCTCAGCGTACCCTTTTGAATCAGCACCGTAGCCACCACGCCGCGGCCTTTGTCCAGGCGCGACTCGATACAGACACCGGAAGCCACCCCGTCTTTCGGCGCTTTCAGCTCCAATACCTCGGCCAGCACAATCAACGCCTCGATCAAGTCATCGATACCGGCACCGGTTTTGGCGGAAACTTTCAGGAACTGCACGTCGCCGCCCCATTCTTCCGGCACCACGTTCAACGTAGCCAATTCCTGCATGACTCGGTCCGGATTGGCTTCCGGTTTGTCGATTTTATTCAGCGCGACGATGATCGGCACGTTGGCGGCGCGAGCATGGTCGATTGCCTCCTTGGTTTGCGGCATCACGCCGTCGTCGGCAGCAACCACGACGATAACGATGTCGGTGACTTCCGCACCACGCGCCCGCATCGCGGTAAATGCAGCGTGACCTGGTGTATCGAGGAAAGTTACCGAACCGTGGTCGGTTTTGACCTGATAGGCACCGATATGCTGGGTAATACCGCCAGCTTCCCCGGCAGCGACGCGGGTTTTACGGATGTAATCCAGCAACGAGGTCTTACCGTGGTCGACGTGACCCATAATGGTCACGATCGGAGCTCTAGCCGATAGCTTGACCTCACCGGCCTCGCCGATCACTTCCGCCAGCATTTCCTGCTCGAAATCGTCCTCGCTTTGCATGATGGCTTTGTGCCCCATCTCTTCAACCAAAATCACCGCAGTTTCCTGATCGATGGTCTGATTGATGGTGGTCATGATGCCCAACTTCATCAAGTGCTTGATCACTTCGGCGGCCTTGATGTTCATTTTCTGAGCCAGATCGGAGACCACGATAGTCTCCGGAATGGTGACTTCGTAAACGGTAGGCGCTTGCGGTTTTTCGAATTTGTGGCGAGCCTGATGCAGATCGATCTCGAATTCAGGCTTTTCCCGACGCGGGGCCGGTTTCGCTTTCTTGGCCTTGCCGCGCCGCGCATCACCGCCGCCGCCACGATCGACTTCGACATCCGGAGTAGGACCGCGTGAAGGCTTGAATTCGGCTTTTTTCTTATGCAGCGTCTGCTGTTGCTTGGCTTCGGCTTTCTTTTTGACCTTCTCAGCCGTTCTTTGTACCGCCGCTTCCAAGCGCTGCTTCTTTTCTTCCTCCAAACGCTGCTCTTCGGTCAACTCCACCGGTTTGGCGGGTACCTGAACTGCAGCGGCCGCAACTTCTGACTTAGCCTCCGCGACGGGTTCCTGTTGAACCGCGACCGGTTGCTCCAGCTCCTGGGCGGCGGCTGGCGCTGGTGGCTCGACAGCCACAACCACGTCTTCCTCGACGGCCTTGGGTTTCAGCTCGATTTGCTGCTTACGTCTTTCCTCTTCCAGCAACTGCTGTTTGCGTTGTTCTTCCAGAGCTTGTTTGGCCAGCTCCGCTTGCCGCTGCTCATCGCTACCGGGTAAATCGCTACGCTTGATATATGTCTTTTGCTTGCGCACTTCGACGCTAACCGTTTTCACCGCGGCACCGGGCGGAGTCGATTGCTTCAATTCGGTCTTGGTGCTGCGTTTCAGCGTAATGCGCTTGGGCGTTGCCGCTTCCTGATCGGCATCGGTCTTACCGTGGCGTTTACGCAAATGGGCGAGCAGTTTGACTTTTTCGTCGTCGTCAATGACGTCGTCCGGCGCGCTGGCGCTCAAGCCGGCTTCCTTCAACTGCTCCAAAAAACGTTCCAGAGGGATGCCTACAACTTCCGCTAATTCCTGTACTGTTTTATCGCTCATAATCTCCTCCGGCCTCAGCCCTTATCCTCTGCGAACCAAGACTCGCGGGCTTTCATGATTAGTTTACCAGCACGCTCTTCGGTCATTCCGGTAAATTCGATAATATCATCGATGGCCTGCTCCGCCAGATCGTCCAAAGTCACGATACCTTTGGCAGCCATTTCCCTGGCCAACTCAGCGCTCATTCCTTCCATGGCCAGCAGCTCCGGACTGGGTTCGGCGGTTTCGATCTTTTCTTCCGAGACAATCGCGCTGATTAACAACGCGTCTTTGGCCCGACTGCGCAGGGCTTCGACCAATTCTTCGTCGAAGCCTTCGATTTCCAGCATTTCGTCGACCGGAATGTAAGCGATTTCCTCGATATTATTCAAACCGACATCGACCAGGACGTCGGCGATTTCTTCATCCACATCCAACAGTTCCATGAACTGTTGCTTGGCTTTCGCCGCAGCTTCGTCGTGGCTCTTGCCGACCTGGGCTGCGTCGAGAATATTCAATTCCCACCCGGTCAGCTCGGTAGCCAGCCTGACGTTTTGGCCGCCGCGGCCGATCGCCTGCGACAGACTGTCGGTCGCCACCGCCACATCCATGCTGTGTTTATCTTCGTCGACCACGATCGATTGGATTTCAGCCGGCGACATGGCGTTAATCACGAACTGCGCGTCGTTGGCATTCCACAAAATAATGTCCACCCGTTCGCCCGCCAGTTCGTTGGAAATGGCCTGGACCCGCGAACCGCGCATACCGACACAAGCACCGACCGGGTCCAATCGCGGATCGTTGGCTCTGACCGCGATTTTTGCCCGCGACCCCGGATCGCGGGCCGCAGCCAATATGTCGATCAAACCTTCACCCACTTCCGGCACTTCCAGACGGAACAGTGCAATCAGCAACTCCGGCGCGGTACGACTGACAAACAGTTGCGGCCCGCGCGGCTCGGAGCGAACCGCTTTCAAATAGCCGCGCACCCGGTCGCCCATCCGCACCGGCTCCTTCGGAATCATATCTTCCCGGGCGATATAAGCCTCGACGTGCCCGCCAAGGTCCAGGTACACGCTGCCTTTTTCCAGCCGTTTGACGACACCAGTCACCAATTCGCCGACTCGGTCTTGGTATGCCTCGACGATTTTCTTGCGTTCCGCTTCGCGCACTTTCTGAATGATCACCTGCTTGGCGGTTTGCGCGGCAATCCGGCAAAATGCAACTGACTCGATCTCTTCTTCGACATAGTCGCCGACTTGCACCTCGGGATTATCCAACTGCGCAGCTTCCAACAGAATTTGCCAGCCGGGATGCTCGACATCGCCGTTGATTTCCGGATTGGCGTCGACAACCTGCCAGCGGCGGTAGGTCAGATAATCCCCGGTATGGCGATTAACTGCCACCCGAACTTTGACCGGATTTTCGTAACGTTTGACAGTGGCCGCTTCCAAGGCCGATTCGATCGCCTGAAAGATAATTTCCTTATCGATTTCTTTTTCGTTGGCAAAAACATCCGCCACCAACAGAATTTCTTTATTCGCCACTGCGACCTCCTTTATTAAAATCGTAATCCGGCGCCAAGCGCGCCTTGCTCATTGCCTGAAACGGCACGCTGAATAATTTTTCGCCTTCTTGAATCACAACCGTCTCGCCATCGACGCTTTTGATTTCGCCAGTAAGCTTGCGGCGCTTATCGATGGGTTTAAACAAACTGATATTGACTTTGCTGCCGATAAAACGCTGAAACTGGCTCAGCTTGAAAAACGGCCGGTCGGCACCGGGCGAAGACACTTCCAACTGGTATTCGCCGGGAATCGGATCTTCGACGTCGAGCATCCCGCTCAACTGGTGACTGACTTTGGTACAGTCGTCCAACAAAATACCCTGTTCGTTGTCGATATAAACGCGCAGCATGCCATGCGAGGGATGCGGGTTATATTCGATGCCAACGCATTCGTAACCCAGTCCTTCTACGATGGGCTCGATCAAATCCACCAAGTGTTCCGGAGCCTGTTTCATTGCCGTCTTGCCTTTTCAAACCCAAAAAAAAAGAGCCTCAGGCTCTTCCATAAACGTTAAACACTGCCATGGGATTCCAATTTCGAAAGCCCACAAAACAAAAAACCCCATAAAGGGGCTTTCGGTTTCTCAAACCACGCTTAGGAATGGTGCCCAAGGACAGAATCGAACTGTCGACACGAGGATTTTCAGTCCTCTGCTCTACCGACTGAGCTACCTGGGCTACGGCCTATCCAAAAAATCTGTGGTGCCCAAGGACAGAATCGAACTGTCGACACGAGGATTTTCAGTCCTCTGCTCTACCGACTGAGCTACCTGGGCGGCGCTAAGAGCCGTGCATTAAACTAGGTTATCCGGATTTAGTCAAGCAAAAAACACAGATACCGCCACGAACTGGACAGCAAGCGGTTTTTTATGCAATTCTTCGCCGCCTGTTGGCCGGCCACTGAAAGGTCCGGCTTCGCTCGGTTTCAGCCGATTTTACGACAGGCATTTGCCCATTCGCCAACTTCGACCATCAAATCCAGTTATGCAAGAATTCAATGACGTCCGCGGCTTAATCATCGACATGGACGGCGTGCTGTGGCATGGCGACCGCCCGCAGGCCGGGATTGTCGAATTCTTCCAGACCCTGAGAGACAGGCGCCTGCGGTTCGTACTTGCCACCAATAACGCCAGCATGACCGCCGACCAGTACGTCGCCAAACTGGCCGGCATGAGCGTCGAAGTCGAATTGAACGAAATTCTGACCTCCGGCATGGCCACCGCACTTTATCTGGCACAGCACTACCCGCCGCAGGCGACCCGCGTATTCGTGATCGGCGGCATCGGCGCCCGCCAACCACTATTGGACTTGGGCTTTACCCTAACCGGACTCTACGAAACCGAACCGGAAACGCGCGCTCAATTGGTAGTTTGCGGCATGGACCGCGAGTTGAGCTGGGACAAACTCGCCACCGCGACCTTGAACCTACGTGCCGGCGCCCACTTCATCGGCACCAACGGCGACATGTCGCTACCCACCGAGCGCGGCGAAACCCACGGCAACGGTGCGATTCTGGCCGCATTGACCGCCACGACCGGCGTCAAGCCGATGATCATCGGCAAACCGGAACCGATCATCTATCGCCAGGCGCTTGGCTTGCTGAACACGCCCCCCGAACAGACCATCGCCATCGGCGACCGCCTGGACACCGACATTCTCGGCGCAGTGCGTACCGGCATCCGCAGCCTGATGGTGCTGAGCGGCGTTTCCAGCCAGGCCGATGTCGACGTCGCCGACTTCGGCCCGACCTGGATTGTGCCGGATATTCGCGACATCACCCAAATGTTACTCGACTTACCGGCCTGACCCTTTTTCCATTCGCGGGGACACTTCATGAAAAAATTCATCGACGATCCGAATAGCTTGCTGGACACCAGTCTGCAAGGGTTTGCAAAAGCTCACGCCGACATCCTGGAATTGAATCCGGAACCGCGCTTTGTCTACCGCAAGCAACGAAAATCCGGCAAGGTGGCGCTAATCTCCGGCGGCGGCTCCGGCCACGAACCGCTGCACAGCGGCTTCGTCGGCTTCGGCATGCTTGACGCCGCTTGCCCGGGCCAAGTCTTCACCTCGCCAACCCCCGACCAAATGATCGCCGCGGCAGAGACCGTCGACGGCGGAGCCGGCATATTGTTTATCGTCAAAAATTACGCCGGCGACGTGATGAACTTCGAAATGGCCGGCGAAATGCTGGCCTTGCCGAATGCCAGCGTGTTGGTCAACGACGATATTTCGCTGCCGAAATCGCATAGCATCGGCCGGCGCGGCGTCGCCGGCACCACCATTATTGAAAAAATCGTCGGTGCCGCGGCCGAAGCCGGTGCTGACCTCGCTACTTGCAAAGCACTGGGCGAGCGCGTCAATCAAACGACCGCATCGCTCGGGGTAGCGCTGACCAGCTGCACCGTGCCCGCACTGGGCCACCCGACTTTCGCGCTCAATGAAGACGAAATGGAATACGGCGTCGGCATCCACGGCGAACGTGGCCGGGAAACCGTCAAACTAGCCAGGGCTAGCGAAATCGTTGCCCAATTGTCCGAACATATCGCAGACGAACTGCCGATCTCACCCGGTCAAAACGCCTTACTGCATGTGAATGGTTTCGGCGCAACGCCATTGATAGAGCTACATTCGATTTACGAGCTGGCTTGGCAGCAATTCAACCGGCGCGGGATACGGATTCAACGCTCACTCGTCGGCAACTTCACCACTTCGCTGGATATGGCCGGCTGTTCGCTAACCCTGACATTGCTTGACGACGAGTTACTGCGCTACTGGGATGCACCGGTGAATACCGCGGCGTTGCGCTGGGGCTGTTAGCGCGGCCGCGACCGGATTTAAGCGACCACAAAATCCAGCACGTCGGCGATCGCAGAGATCATCAACTGCGCGGTCTTGGCACCAGCGTCGACATGGCCTTTGCTGCGCTCGCCCAAAAACGACGCCCTGCCCTTGGTTGCGACCATATCCCGCGTCGCTTCAGCCCCTTCCGCCGCGACTTGGCGCAAACGCGCCAAAATCGTCGGCAGCGCACTGTTCGCCGCCGCCTCTGCCCGCAAAGCCTGAGCGGCCGGCACCAATACGTCGAGCATGGTTTTCTCGCCGACATCCGCCTTGCCGCGCTGTTTGACCGCTTCCACCGCCAGCAACAAAGCTTCAGAGAATCCCCGGAGATCCAGGGATTTACCCTGACTGCTCTTCGCCAAACCGATAAACAAGGTGGCGTACAAAGATCCGGAGGCGCCGCCAACGGCGGACATTACCGTCATACCTATCTTTTGCCAGGCCGCCGGCCAATCCAAGGTTGCAATGTCATCGGCATGTTGCTGTAAAGCCAGCAAACCGCGCTGCAAATTGAAAACATGGTCGCCGTCGCCTATCGCCTGATCCAATTCGGTAACCGCATCGGCATTGGCGTCGATCGCGGCGATCAAGGCCCGGATCAGCTCCGGAAATATTACGGGGGTAATCGGCATACCGCCTCCTGCATATTGATAAAGCGGTCGAGCATAGCCAAAGCAGCGCCAGTCTGTCCAGCAGTTGGAAACCGCCCTATCTTGTTCTGCAGTGCGGAGCAATTGGCGAGGAATAACGTCTTGGTTAAGCGCCGAATAGATTCAGGCAGCAACAGCGGCCCCGGATTTCAATCAGCTCTCTTCAGGTCCCGCCTCGTTATCTACGGAATCTAAGGACAACAGCAACTCGCTTTCCTCCAACGGAACAGTGAATCGGTATTTCTCCTGCAGATAATCGTGCAACCAAGCATCGGTATCGGTCCGTTTTTGCGGCAGAGCTTCGTTCATTTGCAATAACCGTTGCCGCACCGCATGCCGCGGCAACAATAACAGTTCGATATCGGCCATCGATACGAATTTTTCCGGCTCGGGATTGCGGCCGTTGAAGATTTTAAACAACTGGTGTTTTTTTAAGCCCAAATGGGTATTCAGTTCGTTTTTAAACTCGATGAACAGCGGCAACAAATCGCTACCAACACAAGCGTCGTCATGGAGCTTGTGCAAGCGATTCAATAAATGATAAACGGCAAAGCGGTACAACTCCGACTCGCGCACCAATAGTCTCGCGGCAGTCGAACGCACTGCAATCCGGTCGGAATTATTCAGCCTTATCGAAACGATGTGTTTTTTATCGTCTATCAGATGCTCGTTCTCGCTCAACGCAAATCCCTTGAAAGTTAACCCCAAGCCGGCCGAAACGGCTGTAAATGGCGGAACTCTACTGCATCAATATTACAAATTTATAACAATGCCGGCCGCTTGCCCGGCAAGAGTTTGTTTTAAAACTGCCGGACGCGAATCCGGCCCAAAAAATGCCCAGGCAACCGAAACTATTGTTTGCTTCGACAGCTATTAAAAAATATAATCGCGCGCTTTTTTCAAGCGAACTGCGTTTTTCAAAACACCTTCAGAGCCTTGCTAATGACCAGCCATATCATGCCCACTTACGCCCGCCAGTCGGTCACTTTTTCGCGCGGAGAAGGCGCGTGGTTGTGGGACAGCGAAGGGCGACGCTATCTGGACGCAGTGGCCGGTATCGCCGTTTGCAGCCTGGGCCACGCCCATCCCGCAGTCCACGAAGCCGTATGCCGGCAAAGCAAGACCCTGTTGCATACGTCCAATTTGTACGGCGTGGAATTACAGGCGCAATTGGCCGACCGTTTGATCGCACTGAGCGGTATGGACAATGTGTTTTTCGCCAACTCCGGCGCCGAGGCCAACGAAGCCGCCATCAAGATTGCCCGCAAGTACGGTCATCAACGCGGCATCGACAATCCGGTAGTGATAACCATGGAAAAAAGCTTCCACGGCCGTACCATGGGCACCTTGAGCGCGACCGGCAACAGCAAGATCAAACAAGGTTTTGCACCGTTATTGGCCGGCTTCAGCCATGTACCGTACAACGATATTCCGGCGCTGGAAGCCACCATCGCAGCGGACAGCAACATCGTGGCGATCATGGCGGAACCGGTACAAGGCGAAGGCGGTGTCAACATCCCGGCCGCCGACTATCTGAACCGGATTCGCGAGCTGTGCGACCGCCATAACTTGCTGATGATATTGGATGAAATCCAGACCGGCGTCGGCCGTACCGGAAAATTTCTGGCTTATCAACACAACGCTATTTTGCCCGACGTCTGCACCATGGCGAAGGCCTTGGGCAACGGCGTGCCGATCGGCGCCTGCCTGGCACGCGGCCAAGCGGCCGAAGTACTGACAGCCGGCAACCACGGCTCGACCTTCGGCGGCAACCCGTTGGCGTGTAGCGCTGCCCTGGCAGTACTGGAAACCTTGACCGGCTCCGGCTTGATCGAACAAGCGGCCGAAAAAGGCGAAAAAATCCAGACAGCGTTGAAACTGGCCCTGGCCGGCAATCCGCACATCGTCTCGATCCGCAACAAAGGCTTGATGATTGGCGTCGAACTGGACCGGCCCTGCGGTGAACTGGTCGGCATTGCCTTGGCCCACGGCCTGCTGATCAACGTCACGGCCGACAACACCATCCGTTTATTGCCGCCGTTGATTATCGACGACGCCCAAATTACGACGCTGACCGAAACTTTGGCGGCGCTCATTCAGGACTTTAGCAGGTAAATCGCCATGCAACCCAGACACTTCATCAGCCTGCTGGACTTAACCAGCGCCGAGCTCCATGCCTTGATTCTTCGCGCCATGGAGCTGAAACGCCATCGCGATCCCAACTATCAACCGCTGAAAGGCAAAGTGCTGGCGATGATTTTCGAAAAATCCTCGACCCGGACCCGAATCTCGTTCGAAGCCGGCATGGCCCAGTTCGGCGGCACCGCGCTGTTTTTGTCGCCGCGCGACACCCAACTCGGCCGCGGCGAACCGCTGGAAGACAGCGCGAAAGTGATTTCCAGCATGGTGGACTGCATCATGCTGCGCACCCACAAACACGAGACCGTCACTACTTTCGCCCAGCACTCGCGGGTTCCGGTGATCAACGGCCTCACCGATTTGAAACACCCCTGCCAATTGCTGGCGGATATGCAGACCTATTTCGAGTTTCGCGGCGACATCGCCGGCAAGACGGTAGCCTGGATCGGCGACGGCAACAATATGTGCCACTCTTACATCAACGCCGCCCGCCAGTTCGACTTTAAACTGAATATCGCCTGCCCGGTCGATTACCGCCCGCTGCAAAGCATCGTCGATCCGGCCGGCGAGCGGGTCGCGTTCTTCAATACACCGGAACAGGCCGCGCATCAGGCCGACTTGGTCGTCACCGACGTCTGGGCCAGTATGGGCCAGGAAGAGGAGCAAAAGAAACGCGAATTCGTGTTCAAAGACTTCCAGGTCAACGCCGCCACCATGGCTGCCGCCAAACCCGACGCACTGTTCATGCATTGCCTGCCGGCGCACCGCGGCGAAGAAGTCACCGCCGACGTGATCGACGGCCCGCAAAGTGTGGTTTTTCCGGAAGCGGAGAACCGTCTGCACGCTCAGAAAGCGTTGCTGGAATTTCTCATCTGTCGATAATTTCGCTAGAATCGACGCTTTATTCAAAAGCCGACCGACGAGTGATACCGTGAAAAAGTCCTTTATTTGCTTCTTTGCCTGTCTGTTTTTCACCAATATCGCGGCAGCCAGAACGGCCTATGTCACAGATAAAGTCGAAGTCCCTTTACGTAGCGGCGAAAGCGAGCGCACCAAAATCGTGAAGATGCTGGAAAACGGCGCGCCGGTTACGGTATTGGGCGACAATACCGAAAACGGTTACACCTATATCCAGACTGGTAGTGGCGCCGAAGGCTTTATCCTCAGCCGCTATCTGACCGGCGAACCCAGCGCCCGCAACCAACTCGAAGCCGTGAACAAAAAGCTGGAAGCCTTGTCGGAAGAAAACAAGCAACTGAAAGCTTCTCAGGCCGGCAGCCAGGAAATCGGCAAGGAACGCGACAAGCTCAGTGCCGAACTCAGCGAATTGCAGCAAACCGCCGCTAACGCGATCCAATTGAAGCAGCAACGGGACCAGTTGCAGGAACGCGTCATCGCAGTCGAACGGGAACTACAGCAATTGAAACGGGAAAATCTGGCCTTGACTGACAACACCAACCAGGACTGGTTTCTGTACGGCGGCGGCCTGTCCTTGTTCGGCGTACTGCTTGGCTTCATCCTGCCGAAATTGAGTTGGCGCCGCCGCTCCAGCGGTTGGGATACCTTCTAGTTTTTTATTACTTAGCCGTGCGATAAACTCGCGGCTGATACACCTTCCCCGGCGGCCGTTTACAATGGCCGCTTTCTGCTTTAAGTAGGAATCACCATGCCTGCATACCGTTCATATACCACCACCCAAGGCCGCAACATGGCAGGCGCCCGCGCATTGTGGCGCGCCACCGGCATGAAAGAAGGCGACTTCAACAAACCGATCATTGCCGTCGCCAACTCTTTCACCCAATTCGTGCCGGGCCACGTACACTTGAAAGACTTGGGCCAATTGGTCGCCCGCGAGATAGAACAAGCCGGCGGCGTCGCCAAGGAATTCAATACCATCGCCGTTGACGACGGCATCGCGATGGGCCACGACGGCATGCTCTACAGCCTGCCCAGTCGAGATTTGATCGCCGACAGCGTCGAATACATGGTCAACGCCCATTGCGCCGATGCACTGGTCTGCATTTCCAACTGCGACAAAATCACCCCCGGCATGTTGATGGCGGCGATGCGCCTGAACATTCCGGTAATCTTCGTCTCCGGCGGCCCGATGGAAGCCGGCAAAGTCCGCTTGGCCGAAGGCGCGGACATCAAAAAACTGGATTTGATCGATGCCATGGTGATGGCAGCCGACAGTAAAGTCTCCGACAGCGATTTGGCAGCGGTCGAGCGCTCGGCCTGCCCGACCTGCGGCTCCTGCTCCGGCATGTTCACCGCGAACTCGATGAACTGCCTGACCGAAGCGCTGGGTCTGTCCTTACCGGGTAACGGCACCGTGGTCGCCACCCACGCCGACCGCGAGCAATTGTTCAAGCAAGCCGGCCACCGCATCGTCGAACTGGCCAAACAATACTACGAACAAAACGACGAATCGGTGCTGCCGCGCGCGGTCGGCTTCAAAGCCTTCGAAAACGCCATCGCGCTGGATATTGCAATGGGCGGTTCGACCAACACCATTTTGCACTTACTGGCGATTGCCCTGGAAGCCGGTATCGATTTCACAATGGCCGACATCGACCGTATGTCGCGCGTGGTGCCGCAGCTGTGCAAAGTCGCGCCGAATACCAACAAATACCACATCGAAGACGTCCATCGCGCCGGCGGCATCATGGCGATACTGGCCGAGCTGAACCGGGCCGGTAAATTGCACACCGACGTACCGACCGTTCACGCCAAAACTCTGGGCGAGGCCCTGGCGCAATGGGACGTGATGAACAACCCCAGTGAATCGGTAAAAACCTTTTACATGGCCGGCCCCGGCGGTATCCCAACGCAAGTTGCTTTCAGCCAAAACGCGCGCTGGCCCAGCTTGGACCTGGACCGTGCCGAGGGCTGCATTCGCTCGTTCGAGCATGCCTTCAGCCAAGAAGGCGGTCTGGCAGTACTGCACGGCAACATCGCGTTGGACGGCTGCGTGGTCAAAACCGCCGGTGTCGACGACAGCCTTTTGGTATTCGAAGGCAGCGCCCATGTAGTCGAGTCGCAGGACGAGGCCGTGGAAAACATCCTGGCCGATAAAGTCAAAGCCGGCGACGTGGTCGTCGTCCGCTACGAAGGTCCGCGCGGCGGGCCAGGTATGCAGGAAATGTTGTATCCGACCAGCTACATCAAATCCAAGGGCTTGGGTAAAGCCTGCGCACTGCTGACCGACGGCCGTTTCTCCGGCGGCACTTCGGGTCTGTCGATCGGCCATTGTTCGCCGGAGGCAGCGGCCGGCGGCGCGATCGGCTTGCTGAAAAACGGCGACCGCATCAGGATCGATATTCCCAACCGCTCGATCAACGTGTTGCTGTCCGACGAGGAGCTGGCGCAACGCCGGGCCGAACAGGACAAGCTGGGCTGGAAACCGGCCAAGCCGCGCCCGCGCAAAGTATCCGTCGCCTTGAAAGCCTACGCAGCCTTCGCTACCTCGGCCGATAAAGGTGCGGTCAGGGATTTGTCGAAGCTCGCAGCAGATTGAGCTCGCCAGACCGGGCCGGTACTGGCGATGGCCGGGTTTGAGACAGCTTACAGTTTCAAACCCGCGGTCGGCTTTCTGCAGGATTCCAGATAGCGACACCAGATCAAACCACGTTTGGACGATTCAATGCTCGCCTATTTTCGCAACACGCTTTATATCGCTATAACGCCCGAGTTAATCGAAATCACCCATGCCGAAACCGGACTTAAACTGGCCGAGCCGCCCTTACTGGCAATAGAGACTAAGCGGGGCCGGGATTCAATTGTTGCAGTGGGATCGATGGCAAAGCAGCTAACCAACAAGCCCAATATCCGCATCGAAAACGGCTTCCACCATCCCCGCACCCTGCTGGCGGATTTCGCCGTCGCCGAACGAACCCTGCGTTATTAGCCTTGCCGAAGCGCTTTTTCGTCGCCAGACCCCATGTAGTGCTGCATCCGCTGGTCATGCTGGAAGGCGGCTTGACTCAAATCGAAATTCGCGCCTTCGCCGAATTGGCCAGCATGGCCGGCGCATCCAAAGCCTACGTTTGGCAGGGGCCAAGGTTGACCACAGAACAATTAGGCAAACGTAGCTTTCCTGAAGATGGCCGGCTATTGTTTCCCTAACATACCCCCCATTCGAAATCGCCATTCCGACGTGAAACGTTTCTTACTGCTACTCCTGAACATCTGGAAACAAAAACTGAAAATCTACTTTCTGGCCGCCTGGATCGGCGCCGGAATGGGGATTTTTCTGCTGGCGCCCAGTTACGATTACATCAGTTCGCGCGAGCGCAACGCCGACCCGATTTCGTCGATCGAATTCGTCATCGGCCAGTTTACCGAGGTGATGACGGGGCAGATCAACCAGAATAATTTGATCCTGTTCTACGCCGAAATCGGCGCGCTCCTGGGTTTGCTGTCGCTCGGCTTTTACCAGATGCTGCATAAACGCCTGGTCGACCTGGATGCGTTGAAAGCCGAGCTGGAAAAAGACCTACCGACCATCATCCGCCAGGGCGAGGGGCCGTTGCTGGAATTCAAATCGACGTTGCGTTGGGATTTGCAGGAGCAGCGCGTCAATCGGACCCTGGAAGGCGTCGTGTTGAAAACGCTGGCCGGATTTTTCAACAGCCACATCGGCGGCACTTTATTGATCGGCGTCGCCGACAATGGCGAAATCGTCGGCCTGGAACCGGACTTTCAGACTTTGAAAAAATGCGATCAGGACGGTTTCGAACAAACCCTAATCACTGCGATCGCCGAGAATTTGGGAGCGGACCTGTGCCGCTTTGTGCATATCTTGTTTCACAAGATCGACCACAAAGACGTTTGCCGGGTCATCGTCTCGCCGGCCTTGCGGCCAGTGTTCCTCAACATCGGCAACACACCTAAATTTTTCGTCCGTACCGGCGGCGGTACCCGCGACCTGAACATCCAGGAAGCGCTGGAATATGTCGCCGGCCGCTGGAAATCTCTTAAGTAAAGGGGATTCCACGCCGGTAGCGGTATCATCGGCCGCCGGTTAAACTAGCCCAATACGAATCAACACTCTTGCCAATGGAACAACAGCCCACCTTCGTCACCTGGTTTAGAAATTCGTCGCCCTATATCCACGCCCACCGTAATCGCACCTTCGTGATTTTCTTCGGCGGCAATGCGGTCGGCGAAGCCGATTTCGACAATCTGATTCACGATTTCGCGTTGCTGAAAAGCCTGGGCGTCAGGCTGGTGCTGGTCTACGGTATCAGGGCCCAGATCGACGAACAATTGGCGGAACACGGCGATACGCCGAAATTCCACCACCACTTGCGCATCACCGACGCCACCACCTTGCAGTACGTCAAACAGGCGGCCGGCCTGGTTCGGGTCGAAATCGAAGCCTTGCTGTCGATGGGCGTTTCCGGTTCGCCGATGGCCGGCGCCCAAATCCGGGTCGCCTCCGGCAACTTCGTTACCGCAAAACCGCTCGGCGTGCTGGACGGCATCGACTACTGCTACACCGGCACGGTGCGCAAGATCGACGCCCAGGCCATTCATCAGCAATTGGACCAAAACAATGTGGTGCTGATTTCGCCGGTCGGCTATTCGCCTAGCGGCGAGGTGTTCAACCTGTCCGCCGAAGAAGTCGCCACCGAAGTAGCGATTGCGCTGCAGGCGGAGAAACTGATTTTATTGACCGAGCAAACCTGCGTCGACCCGGCTTCCGGCGCTGCACTGTTACAAGTGACTACCGACCAGGCCGCGGAATTGCTGAATAAAACTCCGGCACTGCCGGACGCCGTCGCCCGACCGTTAACGGCGGCTATGCAAAGCTGCCGCCGTGGCGTGCAGCGCGCCCATCTGATCAACCGCCATGTCGACGGCGCCTTGCTGCTGGAACTGTTTACCCGCGACGGCGTCGGCACCCTGGTTAGTTCCACCGCCTTCGAAACCATCCGCTCGGCGACGCTGGACGATATCGGCGGCATCATGGAGCTGATCAAACCGCTGGAAGCCCAGGGCATTCTGGTCAAACGTTCGCGGGAAAAACTGGAGATGGAAATCGGCGACTATATAGTTATCGAGCGCGACGGCCTGATTATCGGCTGCACCGCATTCCACGTCATGACCGATGCCGGCAGCGCCGAACTGGCCTGTCTGGCGGTTCATGGCGACTATCGCCAGGGTGGGCGTGGCGATAGCTTGCTGAATTACCTGGTCAGTCAGGCTCGAGCCCGCAACATTCGCCGCCTGTTCGTCCGTACCACCCAGACTTTGCATTGGTTCGTCGAACGCGGCTTCGTAGCCTGTGCGATCGAAGATTTGCCGGCGCCGATGCAGAGCGCCTACAACTACCAACGCAACTCCAAGCTGCTATATAAAGACGTAATTTAATTCAATCCGCTCATCTACCGAGGGACTCGCCATGCTCGCCAAACAGGACTTTCTCAACGTGGTCGATTTAACGCCGCTGGTATCGATCGATTTGATCGTCAGCTCCGCCGACGGCAAGATTCTGATGGGTCAACGCCTCAACCAGCCGGCCCAAGGTTATTGGTTCGTGCCGGGCGGCAGAATTTACAAATCGGAAACGCTGGAACAAGCGTTCCGGCGGATCACCGAAACCGAACTGGGCCAAGTTTACGAAATTGGCGACGGCCGCTTGCTTGGCGCCTTTACCCATTTATACGACACCAATTTTGCCGACGCACCGGGAATCAGTACCCACTACGTGGTGCTGGGCTACCAACTGAATATGGCGCTCGAGTCTGCGCAGCTGCCGCAGCAGCAACACAGCGCGTATCGCTGGATCGGCGCCGACGACGACTTAAGTCAAGTCCACCCGAACAGCCAGGCTTATCTGCCGTATCTGCGCTAAGCGATGTCGACGCTGAAAATTCTACAGTTGACCGACCTGCACATTCTGCCGCATGCCGGCGCTACTTTGCTGGGCGTAGACCCCGAATATTACTTCGCCCAAGTGCTGGACGCGGCTCATACGAGACACGGCAGCTTCGACCTGATCGTATTGACCGGCGACCTGGGCCAAGATCCGGGCCCGGACAGTTACCGGCGTATCGCCGACCGCTTGCAACGCTACGCCAGCCCCTGTCTGTTTCTGCCTGGCAATCACGACGATTGGCCGTTAATGCAAACCGAATTAAATCGGAGCCAACTAAGTTGCGGCAAACTCCGGCTATTTCCGCATTGGCAAATTATCGGATTGAACAGCCAAAAGCCCGGTTATCCTGGCGGTTATCTGGCTGACGCCGAATTGCTGTTTTTAAACGCGACCTTGGAAACTTGCAATTTGCCGGCCGTACTGGCGGTGCACCATCATTGCGTTGCCAGCGGCAGTCCGTGGATGGACACCATGATGATCGAGAACGGTGAGGAATTGCTGCAGATTGCGGCAAGATTCCCGCAGGTCAAAGCGATCACCTGCGGCCATTTGCACCAGGAAATGGCAAAGCACTATAGAGGTATTCAAATAGTGTCCGCACCGGCAACTTGCGTGCAGTTCAAGCCCGGCGCCACCGAATTCGAATTGGATGTTAAACCACCCGGCTACCGGGTGTTCGAATTGTACGACGACGGCACGTTGAAGACCGTCTGCTATAGAATCGATGCCGAACAGCCCGAGCTCCGGCTGGATTTGAAGAGCTACTAGCCGGCTTCCAATCTGCCAGACAAATAACTTTCGGCATTGACGCCGACATCGTTGGTAATTAGCAAAGCGCCCAACTCGTCCATGGCCTTACGATAAACGCGGCGTTTAAAGTAAACCACGTCCTTCAACGGATACCAGTACTCGACCCATTTCCAGCTATCGAATTCCTGTTTATGGCCGCAATCGAAACGCACCATCGACTCGTCCGTGTTTAAGCGCAAAATGAACCAAATTTGCTTTTGGCCTATACATAGCGGCGTGGAGTTCTTACGGATATAGCGGTCCGGTAACTTATAACGCAACCAGTATCGGGTTCTACCCAACAGTTGCACGTGTTCGGCGCGCAAACCGGTCTCCTCCCACAATTCCCGGTACATCGCGGTTTCCGGGTCCTCGTCGCCATCAATTCCGCCTTGCGGAAACTGCCACGAATTCGCGCCCTTGCGCTTGGCCCAAAACACACGACCCTCGTCATTGCAAAGGATAATCCCGACATTCGGCCGGTATCCTTTCGAGTCTATCATGTAAAAAACCTGTATCATTTGCCGCCCGATTGCTAATGCCGGAATGTTAAAATTAGCAGCGGTACGGCCATTAAAGTTAATGCCGCAATTGTTCCACAAATACTTGGCCGACGCTACCGGCCTTATCTTTTTCTTTACGACGACGGGTTTGCCGTGAGCTTAGCCATTTTCGATTTGGATAACACGCTGATCGCAGACGACAGCGACTTTTTATGGGGCCAGTTTTTGGTCGATCGCGGCATCGTCGACAAAGACCATTACGAACAAGCCAATAAAAAGTTTTACGAGGATTACAAACAAGGCACGCTGGACATCGTCGAATTTCTGCATTTCTCGTTGGCGCCGCTGGCGCAGCACGAGGCCAACCAGCTTTACCGTTGGCGGGAGGAATTCGTCGATAGCCTGATCAGGCCGATCATGTTGGATGCGGCACGGGAGCTGATCGACCGGCACCGCCAGGCCGGCGACACGCTGCTGGTGATCACCGCGACCAACCGTTTCGTGACCGAACCGATCGTGAAACTCTACGGCATCGACAACTTGCTGGCGACGACGCCCGAATTCAAAGACGGCCGCTACACCGGCAAATTCCAGGGCACGCCCTGCTTTCAACAAGGCAAAGTCGATCTGTTGCGGGATTGGTTGGCCGAATCGGCGGAAACGTTGGAGGGTTCATGCTTTTACAGCGATTCGCATAACGATCTGCCGCTGTTGAACTTGGTAGACCGTCCGGTCGCCGTCGATCCGGACGAAAAATTGAGGCAGGCTGCGGAGTTAGCCAATTGGCCTATCATCAGCCTGCGCTAAGCCCATTATTTTTTTTGGATGTAAAAGATCTGCCGGTCGGCATCCCGTAAATTGTGAACCAATTGGTGTCCTGCCTGATCGATATACACGCCGAAATCCAAATGAGCGGCCGGATCGGTGGCAATGACCTTGACCACCGAGCCGCTGTTGATTTCCATAATGGCTTTTTTCAGGCGCAACAGCGGCAGCGGACACTGTAAACCGCTGGCATCGACTTCCAAATCAAATTCAATCATATCGGTATTCGCTCAATCGCTAATTGACGGCACGTATCATAACATCAACCCCCAGACCCCGAAAATCAAGGACCATGGATTACTTTCCGCTATTTTTAAAACTCAAGGGCCAATCCTGCCTGATTGTTGGTGCCGGCGAAATCGCCAGCCGAAAAATTGAGCTATTGGCAAAAGCCGGAGCCAAAATTAGCGTAGTCGCGCCGGAAGTTAGCGACAGCGTCGCCGACATGGCAAACGCTGGCCTCGTAATGCTGACCCAAAAACCTTTCGCCGATAGCGACCTGGACGGCATGTGCCTAGTGGTTTCGGCCACCGACACCAGAAGCGTCAACGAAGCGGTGGCCCAAGCGGCAAATGCGCGTAACATACCGGTCAATGTGGTCGATAACCCGGACTTATGCAGCTTCATCTTTCCCGCTATCGTCGACCGCTCGCCCTTGACGGTCGCGGTCTCTTCCGGCGGCGTATCGCCGGTGTTGGCACGTTTGCTGCGATCCAAGGTGGAAACGGCTATTCCTGGCGCGTTCGGCCTGCTAGGGCAATTTGCCGAGGAGTTCCGGGCATTGGTCAAACAACGCCTACCGGATGCAGCTCGACGCCGAGTGTTCTGGGAAGACGCATTGCAAGGTAATATCGCCGAGCTGGTATTCTCCGGACGCCGCGACCAAGCCGGCGCCGAACTGCGCGCCAAACTCGATGCAGCCGAACAATCGCAAAACCGCGGCGAGGTCTATCTAATCGGTGCCGGACCAGGCGATCCTGACTTGCTGACCTTTCGCGCCTTAAGGTTGATGCAGCAGGCGGATGTGGTCGTCTACGACCGGCTGGTATCGAAAGAGATTCTGGAAATGGCCCGCCGCGACGCCGAAAAAATCTACGTCGGCAAGCAACGCAGCAACCACAGCCTGCCACAGGAATCAATCAACGAACTGCTCGCCAATCTAGCCCTATCCGGCAAACGTGTAGCCCGCTTGAAAGGCGGCGACCCGTTTATTTTCGGCCGCGGCGGCGAGGAAATCGAAACGCTGATGCAACAGGGCATTCAGTTTCAAGTGGTACCGGGCATTACCGCCGCGGCCGGCTGTGCCAGCTATGCCGGCATCCCGTTGACCCATCGCGACCACGCCCAATCCTGCACCTTTGTCACCGGCCACTTGAAAGACGGCAATATCAATCTGAACTGGAGCCAACTGGCGGCCCCCAATCAAACCATCGTGATCTATATGGGCTTGGTTGGACTGGAAACGATTTGCCAATCCCTGATCGAACATGGCTGCCCGGCCGACCAACCCATTGCGCTGATTCAGCAAGGTACCACCCGCCACCAACGGGTGATTACCGGAACTTTGAGCGATATGCCGAAAAAAGTGGAGAATGCCGATATCAAGCCGCCGACCTTAATTATTGTCGGTACCGTCGTACGTTTACGCGAACAATTGGAGTGGTTTCTACCCATTTGCTAGGCGATTGCGGGACAATTTCCCGATTTCAGCCAAATTTAAGCTTTGGTTGGAAAAATCAGGCCGCAAGCGGGCTAACGGCAGTGGTGAAACAGAAAATCGATTGAATTTTTTGCCAAAGTTCCCTATCCTTTACCCGCTTAACTTCCCTGTGAACTGCTTATTCAAAACAACAATACGCAGTTCTTTTTTTAAACACAACGAGAGAAGAAAATGAAAAAATCATTCGGTTTATTAGTAGGCGCAGCTCTTATCGCGATCAGCGGCCAAGTTGCAGCTAACGAAGCGGAAGAAATCGGCGCAAAAATTTACGAGCGTGCTTTCGGCCGTGGTTGCGGCGCTTGCCATGACATCTCTTCTAACCCACAACTGAAAGAACTGATCAAAGCGGGTAAACTGCCGAAAGACCAGTTCGCCAGCGTCCTGAAAAACGGCAAAAACGGCATGCCTAAAGCCACCGCAGCGATCATGGAAGTGGGTCCTGTCAAAAAAGCTGGTTATACCGAAGACCAAGCCATCGACGCAGTCTACGAATATTTGAAAAAATAATCGCAGTTCGACAGGCAAATAAAAAGCCGCTATCCGTAACGGATAGCGGCTTTTTTATCCGCCAAATAAAATAGCGGGTTAATCGCCTCTGCCAAGATAGGCTTGGCGACTTCGCTGATGCGTTAGACGGTAACGACCACGCAGCCAGACCCCGGCAATCGCCGCGATCATCAAACCGCAAGAGACGAAGGTCAGATAAACCAAATCCTTTACATCGTTCAATTCCTTGATCAAGGCCTGGTTCACTGCCGCGCCATCGGCTCTGGCCGGCGAATCGATCGAATAGGTCGTCAGGATTTTTACATCCCCTTTCAAATCGCGAATCGTATCCAAGGAATCGGCAACGCTGCCTTTTTTAATATTCTCTTCCAATGTCCGCAATTTGCTTTCGATTGAACCGCTCAATAAACCGAATAACTGCCCTTTCAAAGCACTAATTTCTGCAGATAGCGCCGGGTTCTGAGTCGCATAAACCGCAGACAAGGTCTGATGTTTTTGGATTTCGGTCAGCAAATTTTGTCTGGGCAACAATACAAACCCCAACACAAACACAACCGCCATCAACCCCATCACCAACAGCAGCAGCACGCGGTTGGCTTTTACCAATGCCTGATGCTGGTTTGCGGTCCGCAAATAGACAATCTCGCGCGTGTCGCTTATGACTTCATCCGGATTAATCTCAGGCATGTCGCTCATTATTGTTTTAGTCTTGCTAATCGGGAAGCGTCTCTGCCCGCCGACGTAGCCAAGTACTACGATCGGCGGACAGTTATCGGCGCATTATACAAGCTTGCGGAAAAATGTCCTGTTTTCTGCTTTCGGGCTTAACGGCCTTTTTTCGCCGCAATCCGCATCCGCAGGGCGTTCAATTTAATGAAGCCTTCGGCGTCTTTTTGGTTATAGGCGCCGCCGTCTTCTTCGAAGGTGGCGATATTTTCGTCGAACAAACTGTTGGATTCCGATTGACGGCCGACGACGATGACGTTGCCTTTATACAACTTGACACGGACTTTACCGTTCACGTTGACTTGCGACTCGTCGATCATGGTTTGCAGCATTTTGCGTTCCGGACTCCACCAGTAACCGTTGTAAATCAGAGAGGCATAACGCGGCATCAATTCGTCCTTCAAATGCGCCACCTCGCGATCCAGAGTCAGAGATTCGATCGCGCGATGGGCCTTCAACATCACGGTGCCGGCCGGCGTTTCGTAGCAACCACGCGACTTCATGCCCACATAACGGTTCTCGACGATATCCAGGCGGCCGACGCCATTGGCGCCAGCGATTTTGTTCAGTTTTTCCATGACCTGATGCGGCGTATGCGGTTCACCGTCGATGGCGACGATATCGCCTTTTTCATAGGTCAATTCGACATAAGTGGCTTGGTCCGGCGCATTTTCCGGCGACACACTCCAGCGCCACATGTCTTCTTCCGGCTCGGTCCACGGATTTTCCAGAATCCGGCCTTCGTAGGAAATATGCAACGAGTTGGCATCCATTGAGTAGGGCGAGGTTTTACCTTTCTTCATCTCCACCGAGATGCCATGCTGCTCGGCGTAATCCAGCAGTTTTTGCCGTGAATTCAAATCCCATTCCCGCCAGGGCGCAATAACCTTAATGTCCGGCCGCAACGCATAAGCACCCAACTCGAAGCGGACTTGGTCGTTGCCCTTGCCGGTAGCACCGTGGGAAATCGCGTCGGCGCCGGTTTCGTTGGCAATTTCGATCAGACGCTTGGCGATCAGCGGCCGGGCGATGGAGGTACCCAGCAGATATTCGCCCTCGTAAATGGTATTGGCGCGGAACATCGGAAATACGAAATCGCGGGCAAATTCCTCGCGCAAATCGTCGATATAGATTTCCTTGATGCCGGCTGCCTTAGCCTTGGCCCGTGCCGGCTCCAGCTCTTCGCCCTGGCCGATGTCGGCGGTAAATGTTACGACCTCACATTGGTAAACATCTTGCAGCCATTTCAAGATCACTGAAGTATCCAGACCGCCCGAATAGGCCAGCACCACTTTTTTAATATCCGACATAATCCGCTATTAACCTAAAAAATTAAAAACCGACGAATTATAACGGAAAACACCGAGCCCTTTTCGCCAAACCGTCAGGACCGCTTCAAACATCCAAGCTTTCAGCCAATAATGCAGCAGTCCGCTCAGCCGCTCCTTGATTGTCGGCAACAAACTGCCGAGCGTTGCCAACCAGACGATTTTTAAAGTCGATATCTTGATAAAGGCGTAACACCGCAGCTGGCAAGGCCTGAGCCCCGGCACACTGAACGGCCGCTTCGGCGGCGAGCATGCGCTCGGCTATTTCCTGAAAATTAAACATTTCCGGACCGAAGATTACCGGTACGCCGGCAGCCGCCGGTTCCAACACATTGTGGCCGCCAACCGGAACCAAACTCCCGCCGACGAACGCAGCATCGGCCGCGGCATACAGCATTTTCAATTCGCCCATGCTGTCGCCGATATAAACGTCGGTCTGTGCGCCGCAAGCCCGCTGTTCGCTGCGCATCACCACTTGCAACCCGCGTTGCTCGCAGAGCGCTCTCACCGTTTGGAAGCGCTCGGGATGCCGCGGCACGATCAGCAATAACAATTCGGGCAGCGCGGCTTTTAGCTGCGGATACAGTTCGAGGAACACATCTTCTTCACCGTGATGAGTACTTGCAAGCACCAAAACCCAACGCCCGGCAAATGCCTGGGCCTTTAGAGCTTGCCCTTGCCCCACGACCTCGGGCGCTACGGTCACGTCGAATTTGATATTGCCGAGCACCCGCACGCGATCGGGTTGAGCTCCGATCTGGATAAACCGAGTCCGGTCATCAACGGTTTGCACTGCAATCGCCGCCACACCGGCCAATGCCGGCCGCACCAAGGCCGGAATTCTTTGATAGGACTGCGCCGAACGCTCCGACAAGCGGGCATTGACGATATACAACGGTATGGAAGCCTCGGCGCAAGCGGCAAACAGGTTCGGCCAGATCTCCTTTTCCATGATTACCGCCAAGCGGGGCCGAAAATGTGTGATAAAGCGACCCACCACCAGCGGCAAATCGTATGGCAAGTACACGTGCTCGACCCTGTCGGCCAACACTGCCCGCACTCGCGCCGAACCAGTCGGGGTGGTAGTCGTCACCAGCACCGGCAATTCGGGATATTGAGATTGCATCCACTTTATTAGCGGAGACGCCGCTTCGGCCTCGCCGACCGAGACCGCGTGAAACCAGAGCACGCCTTGGCGAGATTGAAACGGGTAAATTCCTAAGCGTTCACGCCAGCGTCGCCGGTATTCAGGCGCTTTGGTCCCGCGCCAATACAAGCGCAGCAACACCAACGGCAATGCCGAATGAAACAGCAAGGTGTAGACGAATCGCATAAGCCGATTAACCACCGCACAACGGCGAACAAAACTCAGAACTCGCAGAACGAGGCCGCAAATCTGGCATGAAATTCTCCATGGAATGAGCGAAAATTGGAACAACACGGTTGGAAAGCATCGGTATTGGAAAAACTTTAAGCCGCCGCTCGGCGCGGACAAACGGCCGAAAGCGATGCTTGACAGACTGACTGATCCGCAAGCCCCGGCAAAAAACCAGCCCATAATAACGGTCCGGCGTCATGATCGTTCAGGACATCTCCGCTTGGCTATCGCCCCAAGCACTGTTCCAATTCCAACACCCGCTGCGTTGTGGGTAACACAGTGTCAGGATTCAAGCTCATCGAATCGATCCCGATTTCCACTAGATATTCGGCCATTTCCGGATAATCCGACGGCGCCTGGCCGCACAAACCGGAATGGCGGCCGTTGCGCCGGGCGCCTTCCACCGCCAGCCGGATCATAGTCTTGACGCCGGGGTCACGCTCGTCGAAGTCGTTGGCAACAATCTCCGAATCGCGATCGACACCCAGCGTCAATTGGGTCAAGTCGTTGGAGCCGATCGAAAAACCGTCGAACAGTTTGGCAAATTCGTCGATCAGAATCACGTTGTTGGGAATCTCGCACATCACGTAGATTTCCAAACCGTTGTCGCCGCGCCGCAAGCCGTGGCCGGCCATCGCCGCCAACACCCGCTCCGCCTCGCCGATGCGCCGGCAAAACGGGATCATCAATATCAGATTGGTCAAACCCATCGTCTCGCGCACCCGCTTCATCGCCGCGCATTCCAAGGCGAAGCCCTCGGCGTAAGCCGGATGCACGTAGCGCGACGCGCCGCGAAAACCGATCATCGGATTGGCCTCGTCCTGCTCGAACCAGCGCCCGCCCAACAACGTGGCGTATTCGTTGGTCTTGAAGTCCGACATCCGCACCACCACCGGCTTGGGATAAAACGCGGCGGCAATCGTCGCCACGCCTTCGGCCAGGCGCTGGATAAAAAACTCTTCCGGGCTTTCGTAACCCTCGGTCAAACGCTTGAGTTGTTCCAACTCGGCGGCATCCTGAACCCGCTCCGGATGAATCAAGGCCAGCGGATGCGCCTTGATATATTCGGTAATAATGAATTCCATCCGTGCCAAACCGACGCCGTCGTTCGGCAAAAAGCTGTGCTTGAAGGCCAATTCCGGATTGCCCAGATTCAGCATGATCTTGGTTTTCGGCCGCCGCAGTTGCGCCAAGTCGGTATGCAATACTTCGAACTTCACCCGACCCTGATAGACCTTACCGGCGTCGCCCTCGGCGCAACTGACGGTCACCTCGCCGCCGCTGGCGATCGCCGTCGTCGCGTTCTCGCAGCCGATCACGGCCGGCACGCCCAATTCGCGGGCAATAATCGCCGCGTGGCAAGTGCGGCCGCCGCGATTGGTGACGATGGCGGCGGCAGTTTTCATCACCGGTTCCCAATCCGGCGTGGTCATGTCGGCCACCAGCACCTCGCCTGGCTTGAAGCTGGACAACTGCGCAACGCTGGCGATGACCCGGGCGGTGCCGGCGGCGATCTTACTGCCGACCGCGTGGCCGCGGGCGATCACCGCGCCCTGCCCCAGCAAGCGGTACTGCTCCAGTACGTGGCCGCGGCGCTGGGAAGCCACCGTTTCCGGCCGGGCCTGGACGATGTAGAGTCGGCCGTCCAAGCCGTCCTTGGCCCATTCCATGTCCATCGGCCGACCGTAATGGCGTTCGATCTTGATCGCATAATCGGCCAGTTCCAGCACTTCGGCGTCGGCGATGCAAAAGCGGCGGCGTTCGTCGTTGGCGGTGGCGATGTTGCGCACCGGCTCGCGAGTACGGCCGTCGCTGTAAACCATCTTGATTTTCTTGGCGCCCAGATTGCGCCGCAGCACCGCGCGGTAACCTTGGGCGAAGGTCGGCTTGTGCACATAAAACTCGTCCGGATCCACCGCACCTTGCACCACGTTTTCGCCCAGGCCGTAAGCCCCGGTAATGAACACCGCATCCTGGAAGCCGGACTCGGTATCGAGTGAGAACATCACGCCGCTGGCGGCCAAATCGGAGCGTACCATTTTCATTACGCCAATCGACAGCGCCACCTTGAAATGGTCGAAACCCTGGTCGATGCGGTAATGGATGGCGCGGTCGGTGAACAGACTGGCAAAGCAGCGCTTGCAGGCATCCAGCAAGCTGTGACCGCCGCGAATATTCAGATAGGTATCCTGTTGACCGGCAAAACTGGCGTTGGGCAGATCCTCCGCGGTGGCGGAACTGCGTACCGCGACAGTCAAGTCAGCGCCGTATTCGCGCTGCAACTCGGCAAATGCGGCATGGATCTCGGCCTGCAAATCAGCGGGCAGCGGCGCGGCGTAGACCAAATCGCGGGCTTGCTGGGCGCGAAGGGCCAGATCGGCAACGTCGTCGGCATCGACATCGTCCAATAATTCGTGCAAGCGGGGCCAAGCGTCGGCTTGATCCAACAGACAACGATAGGCGTCTGCGGTGATCGCGAAACCGTTCGGCACCCGGATACCCTCTACGGCCCAGGCTTGGTACATTTCGCCCAACGACGCATTCTTACCGCCGACTAAAGGAATATCCTGGATGCTGAGTTGATTAAACCAACGGATATATCGGTAGGCTAGGGACATTGGGGGAACTCCTTGGCTGTAATTCTGCTTATCGTTATAAGCATACGCGCTTGAAACGCGGCCGCAACCAGGATTTTCGGCATCAGCGAGCGCGGTTAACGCTAACGGTTAAGCCACTCCATGTAGAGCTGAACACCTTCTTCCACCGACTTAAACCGATGCTGGCAACCGACGGCGCGCAGTTTTTCCAGATTGGCTTCGGTAAAACTCTGATAACAGCCTTTCAGATGCTCCGGAAACGGGATGTATTTGATATAGCCGCGTTGATGATAGCGAATCACCGCATTGGCAACGTCGTTAAAGGTCTGGCTGCGACCGGTACCGCAGTTGAAGATGCCGCTGACTTCGGGATGGTCCAAAAACCACAAATTCACGTCGACAACATCGCCAACGTAAACAAAATCGCGGCGTTGCTCACCGTCCGCATATCCGTCGCAACCTTCGAATAATTTCAATTCGTCCGATTGCTGAATCTGCTTATGCAAATGAAACGCGACGCTGGCCATGCTGCCCTTGTGCGCCTCGCGCGGGCCGTAGACGTTGAAGTAGCGCAGCCCGACTACTGGCGCCGTCAACTTGGTTTGCCGGCGCAGATACTGGTCGAATTGAAACTTGGAGTAACCGTAAACATTCAGCGGACCTTCGTAGGCCAATTCTTCCTTGAAAGTCAGATCGGCGCCGTAAGTGGCTGCGCTGGATGCGTAAATAAATGGAATTTTGTGGCTTTGGCAATAATGAAACAGGGTTTTGCTGTATTCATAATTGTTGTCCATCATGTAACGGCCGTCCCATTCCGTGGTACTGGAACAGGCGCCCTGATGGAATATCGCGGCTATCGATTCGGCTTGGAATCGGCCTTGTTGCAGGCGTTCGAGAAACGTGGCTCGGTCGAGATAATCGGCAATCCGGCAATCGACCAGATTCCGAAATTTGATACCGTTGCTTAAATGGTCGACCACCAAAATATCATCGTAACCGCGGGCGTTCAGCCCCAACACCAGATTACTGCCGATGAAGCCGGCACCACCGGTTACGATGATCAAGCGCTTACTCCGCTACGACTTTAATCGTCAGCGTGGCGACGACGTCGGTGTGCAGGTTGATGGCGATGTCGTAATCGCCGATATTGCGGATCACGCCGTTCGGCAAACGTACCTCGTGCTTTTCGACTTTGACGCCGGCAGCGCTAATGGCGTCGGCAATGTTCAGCGTACCGACCGAACCGAACAGACGGCCTTCGTCACCGGTTTTGTGAGCGATCGTAATCGCCAGTTTGCTCAGAGCTTCGGCACGGGCGTTGGCAGCCGCCAATTTTTCGGCCGCTTGCTTTTCCAGCTCGGCGCGACGCTCTTCGAATTCCTTGATTTTAGCCGGGGTCGCCTGAACGGCTTTACCTTGCGGGATCAGGTAGTTTCTGCCATAACCCGGTTTGATGGTGACTTTGTCGCCCAGGTTGCCCAGGTTGGCGGTTTTTTCCAGAAGAATGACTTCCATCGTTTATACCTCTTGGTTCGACTCGTATGTCGAAAAATCGGGAGCGTTACGCTCCATTGGGTTTAAATTTGTTTCGCAAATCCAGCCAAGTATCGCTTAGCCCGCAAAGGATGACCACGGCGGTCACGTGCGGCACCAACATCAACGTGATGTACAGAAAAGGCACCATGAACCGACCGCCCTTGCTGGTCGCAAAGGCCGCGTGCAGCACTGCAGTACCGACAAAGACATACAGCACGAACATGACCAGCAAGACGTTCCAGCAGAACTCCGCGATGTCTGCAGGACTCAACCAAGCCACTGCAACCAGCGCCAGTGTCGCCAATGTGAACGGCAAATGCGCCCGCAACGCCAGAAACTCGCTTCTGAAACCGCCGGGATTGTAGAGCGCGGCCTGCCAAAACCGGGCCAAAAACAGGCCCAGCAACAAGCCGCAAACGCTACCCGCCGCGGCGACACCAGTCATGTAGTGCGCCAACGTATCAGCCGATTGGCGAATCTGTTCGACGGCAACATCGGTTTGCCCGCTCAACATCGGCTGAATCATGAACTCCAGGATTTGCCGCCAAAACAATGCCGGCTGCTCCTGGAATACATAAATGCTGAATACCGCTGCCAAACCTAGCAACACGGCGATTTCTATCGCCACAACCAAGTGTCTGCCCTCGCGCAAGACGATCGAGATCAACCAGACCGGCAGCCAGAACGCCAGACCATACATCAATGCGTACTGATAATTGCCCAGCAACATCAGGCTCAACACCGCGGCCGCCAAGCAGGAACACAGCAGGACGTACATGCCCTCGCCGGCTCCGCGCCGCAAAGTGACCAACGCTAGCGAGGCCGAACTTACGATACTAATCGGAGGAAACAACAGGGAAAGCAACGCCAAGCTGGATGCAACGGTCATCGCTTGCACCCTCCCCTTCATGATGAAAGCGGCCAGAAATTGCACGCCTGCCTTCCTCCGGATTGCGAATCAGTTACTTATGCGCGTCGCAAAACGGCAACAAAGCCAGAAAACGGGCTTGTTTGATCGCCGCAGTCAACTGTCTTTGGTATTTCGCGCTAGTCCCGGTAATCCGGCTCGGAATGATTTTGCCGGTTTCGGTGATGTATTCGCTGAGCAGATCCAGATCTTTGTAGTCGATCACGATCGCGTCTTCGCCGCTGAAACGGCAACCTTTTTTACGTCTGATATTGTTACGTGCCATGAAAATTCTCTACGTTAATTTGGGTTACTCTGAATCGGCAGCTACTTCAGCTTCGTCGCTGGTTTCGACTTCGGCTTCGACTTCTTCTTCGGCGTCACCTTTGGCACGGCTGGCGGATTTTTGGCCGTCGCTGCCGCTGGTTGCAATCACGGAAGGACCGGTGATGGCTTCTTTTTTCGCCAGGGTCTGGCTGCGCAAAATGGCGTCGTTAAAGCGAAAACCGGCTTCCAGTTCTTCCAGAGTGGCTTGGTCGCATTCGATATTCATCAGCACGTAATGCGCTTTGTGAATTTTTTTGATCGGATAGGCCAGATGTCTACGGCCCCAGTCTTCCAGACGGTGAATTTTGCCTGAGGCTTCTTCAACGGTGGATTTGTAACGTTCAATCATAGCCGGCACCTGAGCACTTTGGTCAGGATGGACTAAGAAGACGATTTCATAATGTCGCATGATTTCTCCTTACGGGTTGAAAGCTTCCCGCCGGCAGGCGGTGAAGCAAGGATTCGGAGCCGGAAGACTCCAAAAAGCTGGGCATTATAGAAACCGGCGTTGTTTTTGCAAAGCAATTTTTGTTACAACGCCGGCCCGGGGACTAGGCGAACAGACTGAGCAAGCCGTTGCTGGCGATAGCACGCCCGGCTTCGATTTCGTCAAGGATATTGGTTGCGGAGGTGTTGTTTGCACCGGCGTCGGTGAAATCAGGGTCTTGATTGCCGCTCCGGCGCTGGTCTCCAGCCATTTGATAGGATTCTCGGCCTTGTTTTTGTTCGGAATGTTGCTGGGACACATTAACGTCCGCCAAATCCAGCTTTTGCTCGCCCAACATTTCCCGCAGCTTCGGTAACGCTGCTTCTATCGCTTCTTTGACTCCCGCATGCTGCGTTGTGAAAGAAACACTGGTCTGGTCTTGATTGACGTCGATCTTAATCGAAATAGGCCCCATGTGTTCGGGGTTCAACCGAATTTCGGCCGACGGAATATCCTGTTTGTGCATCCAAAGCAATTTTTCGCCAAGCTCCACGTTCCAGCCCGGCTGAGCCAAATGCTTGGATATTTCAGCCGTTGCCGGACTATGACCGGCAGAGTTGACCGACTTCGACAACTGGGCAATATCGGCCGCCATCGCTGCAAAATGTTTGCCATTGTCAACCGAGCCCGTTTGGTTTTTTGCGGCAATCGCATCCGCCTCGTTGCCGAAAGCGTTAGCGGAATCTTCCGGGCTATCTTGCCGCAGATCGGCTTGGTCCTGGCCGGACAGCGCCTTCGCCAAGCCGGCATCGGCCGGCTGACCCGGCGACTCGCTTTTTGCCGAGACTGACGCCGCATCCAGTTTGGTCTTCACACCGGTTTCGGCCGAGTTGTTGCCGACTATCGCCAGTGCCTGACCTACCGGGTCGGCACTGCTTAACAGATCGCTCGCTCCGGCAACTTGGGTGGCCGAGGTGTCGCTGGCGCTCGCAGAATTGGCCTGTATCTGCGCCAGCGCCGCCGCGGCCTGCGCTGCCGCCAGAACGGCATCTGCTTCTTCCGCATTCTGATCGTCTTGAACGGCGCCAACTGTTGCCGAAGTGGTAGGCGGGGTTGCCGGCACGCTGTCCAGGCTCTGTAAATACTGTAGCACGTCGGCTAATGCCGCCATCGTATCGTCCAGATCGATATCCTGGTCAAGTTTGGCCGCGGTCGGCACGCTATTGCCGAACATAGCGGCAACTTTTTGCAGGTCGCGGCCGGTCAAATTCTCGGCATTTATACCGCTGAGTTGCTGCAAATTCGCCAATTCTCCGCCGCTGCCGCCCGCACTATTCGCCAGGCTAGTCTGCAACTGGGCCAATTGTTCCAGGAATGTCGCGGAAAACAGCCCCGCGTTGACGCCGTCGCCCAGCATTCCAGCACCAAGACCGGCCGTCGGGTCGGAACCGGACAACAAAGACAGCGGATTCGAGCTTTGTATATTCATAACCATTCTCCTGTCAGTTTGCTACGGTTAAGCAGGTCCCGTGCCATTACCGTTTACCGTGCGCGCAGCCCGATCGTCTTGCTCGGCCTGTTCGCGTTTTTGTTCGTTTTTTATCTCTTCCGCCAAGGCCAGCTCGCTAACTTTTCGCAAACTTTTGGTTCGCTGCCGGGAATCCTCCCAGTGCTTGCGCGCGCGCTGGACTTCGCGTTCTTGCTGCGCAACCGCTTGCCTTTGGCTATCGATTGCACTGTCCAATTTTTCCGAAAAGGCTCTGAATTCCATGAGTTGGCTGACCGGTATTCCACTTTGTTGACGGACGGCGAAATTGTGCAAATACTCCACCCGGTAATTTAGCAGGCTGTCCAGCTGGGCTTGCTGCTCGCGCAAACGCTGCTGAACACCCCCCAATGCCGCCAACGCATCCTGCTCCTGACGGGCGTGCAATTCGATCACCACATTCAAGCGCTGCGACTTTTTCATCAGCTTGCCAACAATTGCGCCAGCTCGCTGATGCTGCGGCTGAGGTCGACCGATTCGTCCATGCTTTGTTGCAGAAAATCCATGATCGCCGCGTTCTTCGCCACCGCCTGATCGATCCGCGGATCGGAACCGGAACGGTAAGCGCCGACGCTGATCAAATCCTTGTTCTGCTGATAGATGGAATACAGACGGCGCAAATCCCGCGCCATCTGCATATGTTCTGCCTCGACGATGTCCGGCATTACCCGGCTGATCGAGGCTTCGATATCGATGGCCGGATAATGGCCGGATTCCGCCAGACTACGCGACAACACCACGTGGCCGTCCAGAACGCCGCGCGCAGCATCGGATATCGGGTCGTTGGTATCGTCGCCCTCGGCCAGTACCGTGTAAAAGGCGGTAATAGAGCCGCCGCCCACGTCACCGTTTCCGGCCCGTTCCACCAATTGCGGTAATTTGGCAAATACCGACGGCGGATAACCCTTGGTGGCCGGCGGCTCGTTGATTGCCAAGGCAATCTCCCGATAAGCCTGGGCGTAGCGGGTCAAGGAATCCATCAACAGTAAGACGTCCAGACCCTGGTCGCGAAAATACTCCGCAATACTGGTGGCCAGCATCGCGCCGTGCATCCGCATCAATGGCGAATCGTCGGCCGGCGACGCCACCACCACAGCCCGGCGCAGGCCTTCCTCGCCCAGAATTTTCAGGACGAATTCGTTGACCTCGCGACCGCGTTCACCGATCAGGCCGACCACAACGACATCGGCGTTGGTAAACTTGGTCATCATCCCCAACAACACGCTCTTACCGACCCCGGTACCGGCGAACAAGCCCATACGCTGGCCACGGCCGACGCTGAGAACGGCATTGATGGCTCTGACGCCGACATCCAATGCTTCGCGAATCGGTTTTCGGGTTAACGGATTAATCGGCGTACCGGCCAAAGACACCTTGGCGTCGGTATCCAACGCGCCTTTGCTGTCCAACGGATTGCCGGCCCCGTCCAAAACCCGCCCCAGCAAACCGAAACCAACCCGCGCCAGACTATTTTTGCCCATTGGGATTACCCGGCAACCGGGCTCGAGGCCATGCGTATCGCCGGTCGGCATCAGGTAAATATGCGCGCCGCTGAAACCGACCACCTCGGCAGCGATGATTTTGCCCGACTTGGTGACGACTTGACACAACGAACCTATCGCCGCACGGCAACCCTCGGCCTCCAGCGTCAAACCCACCATGCGCGACAATTTACCCTCGACCACCATTTCCAGCGGCTCATGCAGACGTTGCCGGTAAGGCCGCAGCCGGGCCAACCACAGTTCGGCACGGTCGGCGCTGACTATCATTTCTCGGCGTCCTCGCGCCGGTCCCCGCCCAGCACATTCGCAATAACGGCCGCCATCCGGCTCTCGACGCTGGCATCGACCCTGGAGACTTCGGTTTCGACGACACAGCCACCCCGACTCAGCAACGGATCTTCCTGCAACCGCCAGGGCGGCATGCTTTCGTCGAGTTTCAAGGCGCTACGGACCAAAGCCGCGTCCTCCGGGTGCAAATTGACGGTGACCTTCTGCGAAGCCAAGGGCAAGACCTTAATCGCCTCCCTGACCACGGCAACGATTTCGCCCGGCTCTGACTTCAACTCACGGCGGATCAGCTGGCTGGCAATCGCAATCGCCAGTCTGACCAACTCTTGCTCTATCGCCTCGTCGAGCTGTTTGAACGGTTCGCTCAAGGCGTCCAGCAATCCGGCCAATTCGGCTGCCTGTTTTTGCAGCAAGTGCAAACTTTCTTCATAACCTTGCTTACGGCCGATCTCCAGGCCTTCGGCCCTGCCCTCGGCAAAACCTTGCTGCCGGCCTTGCTCGAAGGCTTCATCGTAGGCCTGCTTCTGAATCTCCTCGATCTGTTCCACCGTCAGGATTTCGGTCGCCTGCTCCAGTTCCACCGGTTCGGAATGAGGCGGCGCCTTAAAATCCTGCAGCCCGGTCCAGGGATTCAAGGCCTGCAGTTCGTCTTCGGAAAACCGCGGCGTCTTAGACGAATTCATCACCGCCGCCACCGCCGCCCAGACTCAATTCGCCGGCATCCGACAGACGTTTGGCGATAGCCAAAATATCTTTTTGGGCGGCTTCGACTTCGCTGAGCCGAGCCGGCGGCGCCGCTTCCAAATCGTCGCGCAACATTTCCGCCGCGCGCCGCGACATGTTGGCGAAAACTTTGTCGCGCAGTGCGGCGTCGACACCGCGCAAGGCCAACAACAGTTGATCGGTGGATACTTCGCGCAACAAGGTTTGTATACCGCGGTCGTCGACGTTGATCAGATCGCCGAACACGAACATCTTGTCTTGGATGCGTTGCCCCAAGTCGGCATTGACTTCGTTGATGTTCTGCATCATCGGATCGCTGATAGCGCTTTCGATGAAGTTGAGGATATTGGCCGCAGCGTCGATACCGCCGATTTGCGATGACTTGACGCCGTCGCTGCCGGTCAATTGTTTTTCCATGATATCGTCCAACTCGCGCAAGGCGGCCGGCTGCACGCCTTCCAGCGTGGCGATCCGCATCAGCAGGTCGGACCGCATGTTCTCCGGCAGCAGCGTCAACACGTCGGCGGCCTGGTCGGGGTCCAATAAGGACAGAATGATGGAAATGATCTGCGGATGCTCCAGCCGGATCAAATCGGCGATCGCCCGGGTGTCCATCCACTTCAACTGCTCGATACCCTTGCTGTTGGCGCCGAGCAGGATACGATCGATGATACTGCCGGCCTTGTCCGCGCCCAAAGCATTGGTCAGCATATTGCGAATGTACTCGTCCGAGTCCAAGCCCAAACCGGTTTCGTTCTTGATTTCGATAATGAATTCTTCCAGCACTTGATCGATCACGCCGGAGGTAATAGAACCCAGTTGCGCCATGGTCGAGCCGACCAGCTGCACTTCCTTCGGCCCCATGTGGCGCAATACCGCCGCCGCCCGGTCCTGGCCGACTGCCAGTAGCAGCAACGAAGCGCGTTGCGCCTTGCTATATCTGTCGTCCTCAGCCATCGTCTTTCAACCAGGTTTTGATGACCTGCGCGACCAGTTTCGGGTCTTCGTCGATCATTTTTTGTACATACTCCAGACGTTTTTCGTAGCTTTGCGGCGCTTCCAGCAGCAGCAAATCTTCCATCGCACTCGGCAAGGCGTGAATTTCGCCGGTTTCCCGATCGACTTCCACCGGAACCGCTACCGGCCGCCCTTCTTCATCAAAGCGCACCACGCCACCGGTCGCTTCGGCAATCGCCCGCGCCTCTTCCAAGGCCAGCAACTGTTCTTCCTTGGTGATCAAACCTTTGAATACCGGCCGCAGCACGCCCATGATCAACAGTAACACCACCAACACCGCCCCCAATTGTTTCATCGCGCTGGCGAACCACGGCTGATCCCAAATCGGCTCCGAAGGCAGTTCTTCCAATGCGTCCGGCAATTTAAAGGCCACGTTCGTCACGGTGACTTGGTCGCCGCGGCTGTTGTCGTAGCCCACCGCCTGCTTGACCAAATCGCGGAGCTGATTCAAATCTTCCTGCGAATAGGGTTGTTGCGTGACCTTGCCGTCGGTTTGTACCAATTTTTTGTCGTCGACCACCACCGCGACCGACAGCCGGCGTAGCGCACCGGTCGCCAAACGGGTATGGGTAATGGTTTTATCCAGCTCGTAATTCCGTGTAGCCGACTTGCTGGCCGCACCGGATTCGCCGGCTGCGGTTTTTTCCTGGCCGCTCGCCACCTCCGGAGCCACGCCGGTCGGCGGCGGCTGGTTGGAAAGCGCGCCGGGCACACCTTGAACTTTAGACGAAGAATTGGTTTCTTCCTGAGTTTGTTCGCTGCGCAAGGCCGGCAGATCGGGGTTGAACATTTCCTGGGTTTTTTCGGTGACGGTAAAATCCACGTCGGCCGAGATTTGCGCGCGCATGCCGTCTCCGCCCACCAAAGGCGTCAGGATGTTTTCGATGCGTTCGCGCAAGTGTTCTTCGATATTTTTCTTGTACTCGAATTGCTTGCCGGACAGCGTGATATCTTCCCCGGCCTCTTTGCTGTTCAGCAGGCGACCCTTCTGATCCACCACCGTGACTTGACTGGCTTCCATCAGCGGCACGCTGGACGCGACCAAATGGATGATTGATTCGATCTGTTCTTTTTCCAGCGTCCGGCCTTGGTAAAGTTCCACGACCACCGATGCGCTGGGTTTTTTCCGCTCGCGGACAAACACCGATTGCACCGGGATTGCCAATAACACTTTAGCGGCCTTGACGTTTTGAATGGTTTGAATGGTCAGGGCAATCTCGCCTTCCAAGGCGCGTTGAAAGCGCATTTGTTCGACGCTTTTGCTGGCGCCGAAACCGTTGTCCTTGTCCAGCAGCTCGTAACCCAGGCTGGCGCTGCGCGGCAGGCCTTGCGCCGCGAGTTTCAATTTCATTTCCCTGACTTTGTCGGCCGGCACCATGATGGCTCCGGAACCGGTCTCGACTTTGTAGTCGACGCCCATCTTCGTCAGCGTATCGAGTATTTCCGCCGAGTCCTTTTCCGCAACGCTGGCGAACAGCAAATCGTAAGCCGGCGCTTGCGACCACAGCACCACCGCAACGCCGATGGCCACGCTCAGAGCCAATCCCAGCATCAAACCGACTTGGCGCGATACCGGCAACTTGCTCAGGCCGGTCAGCGCCTGTTGCATCTTACTGGTCTCGGCGGCCTCTTGAGACCGCGAATCCATCGGTAGATTTCTGTCCAACTCGCTCATGGCCGACTTCCGTTAACCTAAATCGACATGCCCATGACGTCTTTATAAGCGTCGACCAGCTTATTGCGGACTTGCAACATGGCTTGAAATGAGACGCTGGCTTTTTGGGATGCAATCATCACCTCGGCCAAGCTGACATCGCTCTGGCCCATTTCGAACGACTTCGCCAAATTATTGGCGGTCTGCTGGGTCTGGCTTACCGAATCGATGGATTGTTTCAACATCGCGGCGAAATCGCCGCTGGTATCGGCCGGTTGCGCTTTGCCGCCGGCCTCGATAGACATGGCCCGCATTTGGGCCAGGACTTGGTTGACGTTGATGTCTGACATGATATTGACTCTTTATAAGTTGCCTACCGGTTGGCAAGCATTTTTCAGGCCAACATGACTAACCAGGCACTGCCACCCCGGCTTCTTTCATTCGCGCAATTTTGTAGCGTAAGGTGCGCGGACTGATACCCAGCTTGGCCGCCGTGGCCTTCCGGCTGCCGCTGACATCCCGCAACATTTGCAAAATAATCTTTTCTTCGGCGGAGCGCACGCCATCGTTCAGACTGCCGGCTTCGTTGATATCGATAGCCGCATCGTAGGGCCAGGATTCTATGGCAATAGTTTGCCCGGCGGCAGGCTGGGCCGGCAAAACTGCGGCCTCGTCATCCAAAATTAGCTCATCGGCGCCGATGACACCGTTATTTTGCAAAATCAAGGCACGCTGCACGACGTTTTCCAATTCGCGCACGTTACCGGGCCAAGCGTATCGGCATAACTTGTCCAGCGCGGCCTCATCGAAACGACACAGCGGCCGCCCCGGTGCGGTATGTTTTTGGACCAATTGCTGCGCCAACGGCACGATATCTTGCCTGCGTTCGCGCAGCGCGGGAATCTTCAACGGAAACACGCTGAGACGGAAATACAAATCCTCGCGAAACCGGCCCTCCCGCACGTATTCCTTCAATTTGCGGTTGGTCGTCGCCAAAATTCTGACGTTCAGCGCAATCTTGCGTTGGCCGCCCAGACGTTCCACTTCTTTCTCCTGCAACACCCGCAATAACTTGGCCTGCAGAGCGATGTCCATTTCGGAAATCTCGTCCAGTAACAGCGTACCGCCCTGCGCCTGTTCGAACTTTCCAGGCGCGGATTGGATCGCGCCGGTGAAAGCCCCCTTCTCGTAGCCGAACAGCATTGCTTCCAGCATGTTTTCCGGAATCGCCGCACAGTTGATCGCGTCGAAAGGCCCGGCATGGTAGTGGGAATTCTTATGGATGTAGCGCGCCAAAACCTCTTTACCGACACCACTCTCGCCTTCCAACAGCATGGTCACATTGGTTTTCGCCACCTTGCCGGCCAGCGCGTACAGCTTTTTCATCGCATCGTCGGCGACCACACGCTCGATCGGCACTTGCGGCATCGGCGCAACCAAGGCGGCAACCTTGTCGACCAAGGTCGTGGCCTCGAACGGTTTGATCAAATAATCGGCCGCACCGGCTTGCATGGCTTCGACCGCTTTAGGGATGGTGCCATAAGCCGTCATCAACAAGACCGGGGTTTCAGCGAATTTTTGCTGAATATTCTGCAGCAACTGAATACCGTCCATGACCGGCATCTGCACGTCGCTAACCACCAAACGCACGGCATGTTTAGCCAATTGGCTGAGCGCTTCAGTGCCGTTTTTGGCGGAAACCACGCGGTAACCTTCTATTTCCAGAGTGTCGCACAAGGCTTCGCAGAGCGCGACGTCGTCTTCTACGACCAGAACATCATACTGCTTCATGGTTGATCTCCATATTATTGGCGCCCGCTGAAAGGCTTAACGCATAGTGGTTGTGACACGGCAAGGTCAACGTAAAACAGGTGCCGTTTCCAGGCTCGGAACGGCAACACACGCTTCCGCCGTGGGCCCTGGCAACACTATCCACGACCGCCAGGCCCAGGCCGGTGCCGTTGGATTTGGTGGTAAAAAAAGGCTCGAATAATTTGGCCCGCTGGTCGGGAGGAATACCGGGGCCGTCATCGCTGACACTGATGTCGATGCCGCCGACACCGGCCATCGCCCGCAGCCGGATTTTTTGAGCGCCCGCCTCCGCAGCGTTGTTGATCAAATTCAACAGCGCGCCGCGCAAGGCATCCTGATTTCCCAACAACTCCAGGTCGCCGGCCATGTTAGCGATCTCCAATTGGCCGGCATAGCCATCGCCCGCTTCGCTCAAATGCGCCAACAACGTGGTTAACGAGAAACCCTGCATCGCCATCCGCCCCTGTTTGGCGAAAATCAACATGTCGTTGACCTGCCGCTCCAGATAGTGCAAACGTTCCAGGATCTTTGCCGAAAATTGCCGACGTTTGTCCTCGGCGATTTCAGGCCGACTCATTTGCGAGGCATACAAGATCGCGGTCGCCAACGGGGTACGGACCTGATGCGCCAGACCGGCCACCATTTCCCCCATCGCACTGAGATGCTTCTGCTGAACCAAGGTCTCCTGCAACGAGCGGATTTCGCTGACGTCGGACAATAGGATGACTTGCTCGGCGTGGTTCCCCAGCACGTTGTGAGTGATATTGACTTTGCGGCCGTCGCGCAATTGCCGCTCGTGCGGCGATTCGAACACCGGCTGCAAACTTCTGCCGACCACCTCGGACCAGAATTGGCCTATCACCGGTTCACCGAGAAAATCGATTGCATGATTGTTGCAGTCGATCACCATGCCCTGGGCGTTCAACACGACCACCGCGGCCGGCAATGCCGCCAGAATTTGCTGCAAGCGGCTAGCCAACTTCTCTTTCTCGACCAAGGTATGCAGCCGCTCGTTGCGGGCGGCGGCCAACTCCCGGTTCAACTGGGCGATCTGCTCTTCCAGCCCCTGGTAAGAATGGGTCAAATTCGCGGAAAGTTCGTTGAATAGCCGAAAAGCGTCGGTCAAACGCTCGGCTTTTTGTTGTTGCTGAAAGCTTAAAGTGTCCATTGCAATTCCGCCAGATTACTCTAACGGCCAAAAAGCAAAAACCAGACCACAATAAAAATTAATTTAAAAACAAAGCACTACAGACACAAGCCAAGATTTTGACGGCCTTACCGCAAGTAAGCGCCCAGCGCCCGCCGGTTTGGTCATCCCCAGTCCCAAAGCCTGCAGGCAATCGAATCGACAATCCGGCGCAACTGGAGACAAATCCGCTTTGCGGCTATTCTATGCGGACTCAATGAACGGAAACGGTCTTCTCATGCGCAAATCCCAATTACCTTACCGTCTTACCCTGGGCACATGGCTGCTGGTTGCAGGATTGACCCCGGAAAAAGTTGCCCTGGCCGACGACATTCTGGCCGGACAGTATTACGAGCAGGCCTTACAGGCCTACAGGGAACACAAAAACGACGAAGCGGTAATCCATTTGAAGAACGCCTTGCAGCAAAACGACCGCTACGTCGCGGCCCATATATTGCTCGGCGATATCTATTTGCAGCAGAAATCCTTATCGGCTGCGGAAGTGCAACTGAATCTCGCCAAACAACACGGCGTCGACCCGGCGTTAATCGTCGAAAATCTGGCAAAACTCTACACCTATCAAATCCGCTACAACGATTTAATTAAGGAAATCGATCCGGTACGCTTTAGCACCGAGTTGCGTCCCGCATTACATGTATTCCGCGGAAACGCTTATTTGCAGCTCAATCAGATCAGCGAAGCCTTGAACGAATTCGACAGCGCGGCGCAAATCGATCCGAATTACGTGGCGGCGACGGTCGGCCGTGCCAATGCGCTATTGAAACGCGGCGACCGGAAAGGTGCCGAAGCGGCGGCGGATAAAGCCATGCAAATCCAGCCAAACGACCACGGTGCCTGGTTCGCGAAGGGTTCGATCAAACACGCCAATATGGAGTTGGAGGAGGCGCTCAAGTTTTACGACAAAGCGGTCGAACTCAATCCGGACCATATCGACACGCGCCTGGCCCGCGCCGGCCTGTTAATGGATTTAAAACGCGACGAACCAGCCAAGCAGGATTTGCAGTATGTCCGCGAAAAGTACCCGTTCGAACCCAAAGCCGCCTACCTGAACGCGGTACTGTTGGATCGGAACAACCAAAAAGACGCAGCCGCTAAGGAGTTGGTCATCGCGGCCGACACCCTTGCATCGATCAAACCGGAATACCTGTCGGCGCATAGCTCGACCTTGATGCTCTCCGGCTTGGTGAACTACAGCCTGCAGCGCTTCGACCTGGCTGCGGAATACCTTCGACTATACGTGAAACAATTCCCCGAGCAATCCGGCCCGTATAAACTGCTAGCGAACGTTCTGCTGAAAAAAAACGAGCCTGAACAAGCTATTGAATTGCTCCGCCCGATCCAAATGCGCAACCCGCAAGACCAGCGACTCGCATACTTGTTGGGGAACGCCTTCATGCAGGCCGGCAAGCACGACATGGCTAACATCATGTTCGGCAAAGCCACCGCCATGAGCGACGGTAACGGCGACTTGCAAACCGAAATCGGTCTTAACCGGCTGGCAATGGGCCACGAGCAAGCGGCAATCCAAGATTTGGAGACGGCGTATAAGCACAATCCCGACTCCTTAGACGCCGGCATTCCGCTGGTGGCACTGAAAATGAGCCAAGGGGACTCTGAAAGCGCCTTACAAATCGCACAGACACTCTACAAACGAGCGTCGACAAATTTAACACTGCTGAACTTGCTAGGCACCACCCAAGTCGCCAACGGCCAATACAAGCAGGCCAGACAGAGCTTCGAAAAGGCCATCGATTCGGAGCCGAATTTTCTCGACGCTCAAATTAACTTGAGCAAACTCGACGTTGGCGAACGTAAATTCGATCAAGCCAGACAACGTCTGCAAGCCTTGAGTCAAAAAGACCCGAATAATCTGGACATTTTGGTGGAACTGGCCAAAGTCGAGCAAAGCGCCGGACGTCTCGATGCTGCCAACGATTGGCTGGAACGCGCCAAAAAGCTCGATTCAAAATCGCTCCCCGTGCTGCTGGCATCGGTCGATTTGTTTTTGAAGATGGGCAAAACTTCTGAAGCCAGTGCCGCGGCTCAAGCAGCCGAAGTGATCGATAAGAATAATCTGCAGGTGATCGATGCGCTGGCGCGCAGTTACTTGGCCAACAACAATCGAGAAAAGGCCTTGGGCGTTTTTATCCGCATGGCCGACCAAGCCCGCTTCAACGTCAAACAGCTTTACAAGGCGGCTCGTTACCAAATCGATGCCGGCGACTATTTCGAAGCCATCAAGACCTTAAAAAAAGCGGTATTAGTCGATGAAGATCATATTCCATCGCAGATTGCCCTGGCCGAAATGGAACTCAACCACGGCAAGCCGGTATTTGCCGCAAGCCGGGCCGAGAGCCTACTGAAACGCTACCCCAAACGGGCCTTTCCACACCAATTATTAGGTGACATTGCAGTCCACGACAATAATTTCAGCTTGGCCAACAGCCACTATCAAACGGCGTTCGAACTGGAACCTGATACCACGTCGTTGATGCAGCTTTTCGAAAGCATGCAGAAAACCAACCAGCCGGATAAAGCCTTCAATTTATTGGAACAATGGGTGAAAAAACATCCCCAAGACTACCCACCGATGGCAGCCTTGGCCAGCGAATTATTAAAAAACGGGAATTTCAAAGAAGCCGAAAAATATTACGATCTGTTGCTCAAGCAGTTCCCGAGCGAACCGCAATTCTTAAACAACCTCGCCTATGTTTATTTGAATGTCGGCAACAACAAAGCACTTTCTTTAGCCGAACAAGCCCATAAACTGGCTCCCGACCAGGCGGCGACCAACGATACTTTGGGTTGGATTCTAGTCAACGCAGGCCAAGCCGAACAAGGCTTGCACTACCTGCGCAACGCACATTCGCTGCAATCGCACGACCCCGAGATCCGTTATCACATCGCCGTCGCATTAAATCAAATGCAACGTCGGGAAGAAGCCAGACAAGAACTAGAAGAAGCACTGAAAGCCAATACGGCGTTCAACGGGCACGAGCAAGCCAAGGCTTTATTGGACAAGCTGCGCTGAAATTCGGACGGGTAAAGTCTGTCGTGTTTTTTTACAATATCTATACCCACTCAGCGAGCCTTAACCGTAACAATATGAATTTAAACAAAATTAAATAATGGCCCAATATATGCTTGTCAAATTTCGACAAAAGCGTTTTGCTCTATGGCCGATAGTACAATTGTTATTTCCAGACCGGCACAGACAATAACGGAAGAAAATGAATTCAAAAAATTGCGAGGACTCTATGATCCGGAAATATTTGGCTATCACAACACTGCTGTTGACACCGTTTGCGGCAAACGCCACAACATGGACCCTCGGGGGGGCGACACCCGCAGGTATCACAAGCATCAACGCTTATTCGGTAGGAACCAGTGCGACTTCGACTTTTGCTTCCGCGACCGTGGGAAAATATTCCGGTGGACTAGGTGTAACAACCAGCGGCGAAAGCACAACCTCGCCTGAGCACGCAACCGACAACGTAGGCAATATCGAAGCACTGCTTTTTCGGTTCGACTCCGACACAATTTTAGATAAATTAACGATAGGCTGGCCATCGGTGACTTCCGGCTACGATTCAGACATCTCGGTCCTGAGATACACTGGAACGCTGACAAACAATGCACTGCCAACCGATAGAGACATTAGCAACGAAAAAATTTCAGATTTGCTCGCTCGCGGCTGGGAATTTGTCGGTAGCTACAATACGGCTCAAAATGTTGTGGAAGACATCAACCCTAACAACCTGTCATCCAGTTTCTGGTTGATTAGCGCTTATAGCAGCACTTGGGGTACCGGCAAAGGCGATCCATCGACCGAGCTCACCAATAGCAACGACTATTTCAAATTAGCGTCTTTGGTCGGCACTACTGCCAGCACCTCCCCAGGCCCTGGCGCCAGCGTTCCGGAACCTACCAGCTTGTTACTGTTGGCAAGCGGCATATTTGGCTGGCGGATCAACAGCAAAAAGCGAACCCTCACCGCTTAAGCAGCTGCAGGCTCTCAATTAAAAACAAACCGCCTGTCCGGATTGTCCGGCAGGCGGTTTTTTATTGCTCAACTTTATCTAAACTCAAGGATAAAGCGCAACCGTTTCAAGACCAGCTGCTTCAGCCAAACCAAACATTAGATTCATGTTTTGCACCGCTTGACCTGAAGCGCCTTTAACCAAATTGTCGATCACCGACAAAACCACCACCGTATCGCCGCCCTGCGGCTGATGTACTGCAATCTGACAGCGGTTGCTGCCGCGGACATTACGGGTGTCGGCATGACTACCGGCGGGTAGCACGTCGACGAAGCGCTCTTCCCGAAAACGTGATTCGAACAGCCCCTGTAAATCGGCACTGCGACCATGCAAACGCGCATAAAGCGTGGCGTGAATCCCGCGGATCATCGGCGTCAAATGCGGCACGAAGGTCAATCCCACCGCATTGCCTGCGACACGCGCCAATCCTTGCCTGATTTCCGGCAAATGGCGATGGCCGGCAACCGCATAGGCTTTGAAACTTTCGCCGGCTTCGCTCATTAACGACGATATTTCCGCCTTGCGCCCGGCACCGCTGACGCCGGATTTGACATCCGCCACCAATCCGTTCGCATCTACAATCCCAGCTTCCAGCAAAGGCAAAAAACCCAATTGCACAGCAGTCGGGTAACAGCCGGGACAGGCAATCAAGCGCGCCTGCTTGATCTGCTCCCGGTTTACCTCCGGTAAACCGTACACGGCCTCATCGATCAAACTCGGACTGGCGTGTTGCATGCCGTACCATTTCTCCCATTCGGCCGGGTCTTTAATCCGGAAATCGGCGGATAGATCGATGACTTTGACACCCCGTTCCAGCAACGCTGCCGCCATCAACATGGCCGTGCCGTTCGGGGTCGCGAAGAATACCACGTCGCATTCCTGCAAATACTTCAGTTCCGGCGGACTGAATTGCAAATCGCAATACCCTCGCAAACTGGGATACAACTGATCCACCCTCGACCCGGCATCGGCGCGGGAGGTGACGACTGTGACATCCACCTGCGGATGCAACACCAAAATTCTTAATAACTCGACGCCGGTGTATCCCGTACCGCCGACAATACCTGCTCGTACCATGGGTTCTCTCGTGGAAACTATACTTCTGCTAAATTTGGCCGCATATAATACGACACTACTCCAGCAATCCTTAACATCATGCGCGCCGTTCAGCTTCAAACCAACGCCGATACCACAGAACTCGTCGTCAAGGACTGGCCGCAACCGTCTCCGCGCGAGAATCAAATTCTGATCCACACCAAAGCCGCCGGCATCAACCGGCCGGATCTGGTGCAGCGCCAGGGCCTATATCCGCCGCCGCCGGACGCCTCCCCCATCCTGGGTCTGGAAGTTGCCGGCACTGTAGCCGAAATCGGCAGCGCAGTAACCGGGTTTAGTGTCGGCGATCCGGTCTGCGCCCTGGTCACCGGCGGCGGTTATGCCGAATATTGCCTGGCCAGTGCCTGCTGTAGCCTGCCGATACCGCGCGAATTCAGCTTTATCGAGGCCGCCGCACTGCCGGAGACGTTTTTCACGGTTTGGAGCAACGTTTTCGACCGGGCCGGATTGCAAGCCGGCGAATCGCTATTGGTACATGGCGGCACCAGCGGCATCGGCACCACGGCGATCCAGCTGGCAAAAGCCTTCGGTAGCCGCGTCGTCACGACAGCCGGCAGCGACGAAAAATGCCGGCGCTGCCTGGAATTGGGTGCCGACCTTGCCGTGAATTACCGGCAACAGGATTTCGTCGAAGCCGTGCTGGATTTCACCGGCGGTAAAGGCGTCGACGTGCTTCTGGACATGGTGGGCGGCGATTATCTGCCGCGTAACTTGAAGAGCTTGGCGATTGACGGCCGCTTGTTGCAAATCGGGATTCAGCACGGCGGCAAGGCTGAAATCAATTTGGCCGCGCTGTTGATGAAACGTCTGACACTGGCCGGTTCGACCTTACGCTCCCGTAGCGACGAGTTCAAAGCCAACATTACCGGGCAATTGCGCGATAAAGTCTGGCCATTGCTGGAATCCGGCCAAATCAAACCCGTGATAGATTCAGTCTTTCCGCTAGGCGAGGCCGACCGCGCCCACCGGCTGATGGAAAGCAGCCAACACATCGGAAAAATCATTTTGGAGCTATGAGCATGACTTACACCACGCTGGTTTCCGCCGCCACTTTGGCGGCCAATCTCGACAATCCGAATTGGCGGATATTCGATTGCCGTTTCTCGCTGGCCGATAGCGCCGCCGGCTTTAAATCCTACCGGTCGGGTCATATTCCCGGCGCAGTCTACGCCGACTTGAACAAGGACTTGTCGTCCCCGGTGCAAGCTTACACCGGCCGCCATCCGCTACCGAACTTCGATTCGCTCGCCGAAAAATTGGGCAAATGGGGAGTTAACAACCGCAGCCAAGTCGTGGTCTACGACGATGCCGGCGGCGCCTTTGCCGGCCGCATGTGGTGGCTGCTGCGCAGCATGGGCCATACTCAGGTCGCAGTGCTCGACGGTGGCTACGGCCACTGGCGCAAACAAGGTCTGCCAACGGCGACAGCGCTGCCGAAAATCAGCACCAGCGCGTTCCGCGCCTATCTCGATAACCGGCAATGGCTTGGCGCAAGCCAGATCGAAACCAGCCTGGCGAGCCGCAGCATAATCTTGGTCGACGCCAGAACTCCGGAGCGCTTCCTCGGCCAAGTTGAACCGATCGACCCGGTGGCCGGCCACGTGCCGGGAGCGATTAACCGGCCGTTGCAATCCAATCTGGATCGAAACGGCCTGTTTCTGGCCCCTGAGCAATTACGCCAACAAATTAACGATTTGATTTCGCCTTTTCCGGCAGAGCGAGTGGTGCATATGTGCGGCTCCGGCGTAACCGCCTGCCATAACCTGTTGGCGATGGAAATCGCCGGACTCGGCGGATCGAAATTGTACGCCGGCTCCTGGAGCGAATGGATCCGTAACCGGAATCGGAGAGTTAGCAGCCGTTAAGCAGTGGCCGGGCCAACGCTAACGCGTTAGTTCGTATTGAGAAATGCGCCGGTGGGCTTCGCAGCAGCCCAGCCGGCGACTTTCGGAGCAGGGTCGTATCCGCCAGGATCAAGCCGCGAACGGATTTTCCAGGACGATGGTTTCGTTGCGATCAGGACCGGTGGACAATATCGTGACTTTGACGCCGACCAATTGTTCGATCCGGGCGATGTAAGCCTTGGCATTTTCCGGTAATTGCGCGAAATCGGTAATCCCGGCGGTACTACCGCTCCAACCCGGCATTTCCTCAATCACCGCCTCGCAAACAGCATATTGGTCTGCGCCCAACGGCGCCGTTTCGGTGATTTGGCCGTCAATTTTATAGGCGGTACAAATCCCGATTTTGTCCAGACCGTCCAACACGTCCAGCTTGGTCAAACAAATGCCGGTCAAGCTGTTCAATTGGGCTGATTTACGCATCGAGACCGCATCGAACCAGCCGCAACGGCGTTTACGCCCGGTGGTGGCGCCGAATTCGTGGCCCTTCACGCCCAAATGTTCGCCATAACTGTCCATCAATTCGGTCGGAAACGGGCCGTTGCCAACCCGAGTCGAATAGGCTTTGGTAATGCCCAGAACGTAATCCAATGCTAACGGCCCAACGCCGCTGCCGGTCGCCGCGCCACCCGCAGTGGTATTGGAAGAGGTCACGTACGGATAAGTGCCGTGGTCAATATCCAGCAGTGCTCCCTGCGCGCCTTCGAATAATACGTTGTTTCCTTGCTGTTGGTGGCTATACAGCGCCTCGCCGACATCGGTCAGCATCGGCTTGATGATTTCCCCCAAACGCAAGGTGTTATCCAAAATTTCTGCATAGTTGACCGGTTCGGCCTGGTAATAATTGACCAACATGAAATTATGGTATTCGACCAGCTCCTTCAGCCGGGCGGAAAATTCCTCGCGATTGCGCAAATCGCCGGCACGCAAGCCGCGACGGGCCACTTTGTCTTCGTAGGCCGGACCGATGCCGCGGCCGGTCGTACCGATCGCTTTGCTGCCGCGCGCCTTTTCCCGGGCCTGATCGACAGCCACATGGACCGGCAGAATCAAAGCACAGGCTTCGCTGACTTGTAACCGGTTCCTGACCGGTACGCCCGATTTTTCCAGAATCTCGATTTCCTTGAGCAAGGCTTCCGGACAAAGCACCACACCGTTGCCGATCATGCATTGCACTCCGTCGCGCAAAACGCCGGACGGAATCAGGTGCAACACGGTTTTTTCGCCGTTAATCACCAAGGTGTGGCCGGCGTTATGGCCGCCCTGAAAGCGCACTACGGCCGCTGCCTGCTCGGTTAAAAGATCGACCAGCTTGCCCTTGCCTTCATCGCCCCATTGCGTGCCGATAACAACTACATTTTTTCCCATACTTTTCCAACCTTAAACTAATGGTTTAACGACCCAGCGTTGATTCTGATTTTGTAAAACTGCGTTGCAGCCCAGTTGAGCGGCCGCATCGGTTTGCCCCGGCAATTGCTGTATGACGACCTCGCCCTGAGCACGTAAATCTCTGATGGTTTGCAGCAGATCGACATCCTCGCCGAACGGCGCATAAACCACTTGTCTGGCACTATCAATATCCTGGAACATGGCTGCCAACACCTTAAGATCGGCACTAAACCCGGTAGCGGCTCGAGCCCGGCCGAAACGTGCCCCGATATTGTCGTAGCGGCCGCCGCGGGCGATCTCCTTACCCAAAGCCGGCACGAAGGCGGCGAACACCATACCGGTGTGGTAATGGTAACCGCGCAATTCCGCCAGATCGAAACTGACGCTCAAGCTGGGAAAATCGCGCCGCAGTCTGTCGGCTATGCCGCGCAAGTCGGTCAAGGCATCTCCAATGATGCCGCTACAGGGCAAGCCGGCGAACAAACCGTCGGCCTTGTCCAATACTTCTCTACCGCCGTTCAATTTAGGCAACGCATTGAAAATGGCCTGGAAGCGTTCGTCAAGCGCAAAGCCGGCCAACAATTCCACCAATTCCGTTCTGGCTTTACGCTGCAACACGTCGAACAATTTCGACTCCTGTTGCTGGTTCAAACCGGCGTGCTCGGCCAGCGCCCGATAGATCGCGACGTGGCCCAAATCCAAATGTACGTTTTGCAGCCCGCTGATCGCCAACATTTCCAGCATCAAGCGGATCACTTCGTAATCGCTTTCCAGTCCGGCGTGGCCGTATAGTTCGGCGCCGATTTGCATCGGGCTGCGGCTTTTTTCCAACGGGTCGCCTACGGCGTGCAACACGGTTCCGGCATAACACAAGCGGGTAGGACCGTCGTGCTGTAGATGGTGGGCGTCGATGCGGGCGACCTGCGGCGTCATATCGGCGCGTACGCCGAGCATTTCACCGCTAAGCTGGTCGGTCAGCTTGAAAGTCTGCAGATCCAAATCGTGGCCGGAACCGGTGAGCAGCGAGTCCAGGAAATCCACGAAGGGCGGTATCACCAACTGATAACCCCAACAGGCAAAAGTATCGAGCAGAGTTCTGCGCAATTTCTCCAAATGCGCGGCTTGCTCCGGCAGTACCTCGCCGATGCCTTCGGGCAACAGCCAGTTGTCTTTTCTTTGCATTTTTTGTCTATCCCAATCACAGCAAACGCCCCGCAGAGCGGGGCGTCTGATCATGCAGCTTCAGATTGATGGTTTATTTCTGATTTTTGAAATATTTGAAGAAGTCCGAGTTCGGCTCCAACACCATGATGTTGCCGGACTTGCCGAGGGTTTCCTTGTAAGCGATCAGGCTACGGTAAAAGGCGAAAAACTCGCTGTCTTCGCCATAGGCCTTGGCAAAAATATCTGCCGCTTTGGCGTCGCCTTCGCCTCGCAATACTTCAGAGTCCCGGTAAGCGTTGGCCAGAATGATTTCGCGTTGTTTATCGGCGTCGGCACGAATCCGCTCTGCAGCCTCGGAGCCTTGAGAACGAAATTCCCGAGCCACCCGCGCCCGCTCCGCTTCCATCCGTTGATAAACCGAGGTACTGACCTCGTTCGGCAAATCGATGCGCTTGACCTGCACGTCGATAATATTGATACCCAAGCGGGAAGCATGCGGCGATACGTTGGTGATCAGCGAATCGCGAATCGCGCTACGGTCGGTCGAAACCAGCTGCCTGATTTCGCGTTTGCTGAATTCGCTACGCGCCGCGTCCTTGATGATTTGATCCAAGCGGATGTTGGCTTGGCCTACGTCGCCACCGACTGTGGTGTAGAAAGTTTTGACATCGCCGATTCGCCATTTGACGAAGGAGTCGACGATGACGTTTTTCTTTTCCGCGGTCAGGAAACGCTCCGGCGTCGCATCCATGGTCAGGATCCGGGCGTCGAATTTCTTGACGTTATTGATAAACGGTATCTTCAGGTGCATGCCGGGCTGAAAATCCGCCCCGACGATTTCACCCAATTGGAATTTGATGACTCTCTCGGTTTCGCCGACGGTAAACACCGACATCGACAAAATGACAGCCAGCGCGGCGACGGCTACTAATATCTTGTTTCCCATGTTAGCGTCCTCTCACATCGCGTTCGCGGCTCGATGCGCGTATATCGTTTCTGATCTCTTTAGCCTGAGGCGCAGGAGCCGCAACCGGTTCGTGCGTCGCAACCGGCGCCGAAACCGCGTCATCGGCGGCCTTGTTCACCAATTTTTCCAATGGCAGATACATGATGTTGCTGCCGGACTTGACATCCACCACCACATTGCTGGATTTGCCCAGCACCTGTTCCATGGTTTCGATGTACATACGCTGTTTGGTCACACCCGGCGCTTTTTTATACTCGGTTAATAACTGCGAAAAGCGGCTGACGTCACCATCAGCTTGGGCGATGGATTTTTCTTTATAGGCTTCGGCTTCCTGCACGATACGCGATGCAGCACCGCGTGCTTTAGGCACCACGTCGTTGGAATAGGCCTCGGCTTCGTTGATCAGGCGCTGCTTGTCTTCGCGCGCCTTGATGGCGTCTTCAAAGGAACCTTGCACCTGCTCCGGCGGCTGTGCATCCTGCAAGTTGACGCTGGTGATCAATATGCCGGTCTTATAGGCATCCATTACCGATTGAATTTCAGTTTTGATTGCGGCAACGATTTCGCTACGACCTTCGGTCAGCACAAAATCCATATCGCTACGGCCGATCACGCCGCGTTGCACGCTTTCGGTAACTTGCTTCAAGGTCGAAGCCGGATCGAGAACGTTAAAGGCATAATCCTTGGCGTCTTTGACTTGGTATTGCACAGCCAAACGCACATCGACAATGTTCTCGTCTTTGGTCAGCATCATCGCCTCTTTCGGCACCGAGCCCATAGCCTGCCCACCGCCGGAACGGTAACCGACCTCGATGAAGCGTTGCTGTTCGACGTTGATAACTTGCACTTGCTCGATCGGTGACGGGATATGCCAGTTCAAACCGGGCTGCGTGGTAGCAACGTAAGCACCGAAACGGGTGACGATGCCGCGGGTACCCTCATCGACGGTATAAAGCCCGCTCAAACCCCATAATGCCAGCGCGCCGGCAGCCAAAAAACCGATGCTTTGCATCGACGGGCCATTTGAAGAACTGTCGCCACGTTTGCCGCCGCCGAAAATACCGCCCAGTTTGTCCTGCAGGGACCGGATTACTTCGTCCAGATCGGGAGGATTATCCTTTTCGTTACGACCACTCCAGGGGTCTTTTTTATCACCGCCGGGCTCATTCCAAGACATACCAAACGCTCCAAAATTGGATTTGCAAACTCAAAATTCGGCTCACCGAGTAACGCAAAGCCGGAATTATGTTTCGAGAACGGTGCACCGCTTCCGAAAGCGGGCCATTCTATCTCAAATTACCATTAACCGAGAAAATAACTAGGTATCGAAAACGGTTTCCGGATCAGGCTAGCGCTTCGACCCGGATATGTTTCAACAGGCCCAAATGCTTTTTATCGATTTCTATTGTCAACTCGCAGTCGCCGTGGTCGTCGGTGACATCGTTTATTATTCTGACAAACGCAAACAGCTTGGCTTTCAAGCCGGCCTGCCCTGCCGGCAGATAGCATTTGCGGATCACTTTGCTGCTGGCGAACAGTTCATTCAATGCCTGTTGCAGCAAATCGCAGCCGACACCGCTCTGCGCCGATATCCAGACGCTGACCGGCCGACCGTCGGCGTCGTAATCGATATGCGGTTCGAGATCGTCGAGTAAATCGATCTTATTGAACACCTTCAGCTGCGGTATCTTGCCGGCACCGATATCCTCCAACACCTGGTTGACCTGGACAATGGTGTCGTCGCGATCTTCCGCCGCCGCATCGATCACGTGTAGCAATAAATCGGCCTCGGCCGCCTCCTGCAACGTGGAACGGAACGCCGCAACCAATTCGTGCGGCAAATGGCGGATGAAACCTACCGTATCGGCCAGGATGATCTCGCTACCGTTTGCCAACGGCAACTGCCGCAGAGTCGGATCCAAGGTCGCGAACAACTGGTCGGCCGCATAAATCCCGGCTCCGGTCAATGTGTTGAACAAGGTCGATTTGCCGGCGTTGGTATAACCAACCAACGACACGGTGGGAATTTCCGCCTTTTTCCGCTTACTGCGGCTTTGATGGCGCTGCTTTTCGACTTTCTCCAGACGCTGCTGGATTTGCTTGATCCTGACCGCCAGCAAACGCCGGTCGGTTTCCAACTGGGTTTCGCCGGGACCGCGCAAGCCGATACCGCCTTTTTGCCGCTCCAGGTGGGTCCAACCGCGAATCAATCGAGTAGACAGATGCTTCAACTGCGCCAGCTCGACTTGCAACTTGCCTTCGAAGGTCTGCGCGCGCTGCGCGAAAATATCCAGAATCAAGCCGTTACGGTCGACCACCCGCACTTCCAGTGCCTTTTCCAGATTGCGCTCCTGGCTGGGCGACAAAGGATGATTGACGATGATAATGTCGGCCTGGAGTTCGGCTAAGGCTACCTTGATTTCGTCGAGTTTGCCGATGCCGACGAAATATTTGGGGTCCGGCCGGTGGCGGCTGCCGGTGACCACATGAATCGGTTGGGCACCGGCGGATTTGGTGAGTTCTTTCAGCTCGTCGAGATCTTCTTGTCCGACTTGCAAATTCAGGTGAACGAGTATCGCCCGCTCGCCCGCATCGGGACGTTCAAACAAAAATAAACCTCTTAGCTCTCGTCGCTAGGCTCGGCATCACGGTGCATATTGACGTTCTTGCCAGGGACGATGGTGGAAATGGCGTGTTTGTAAACCATTTGGTTGACGGTGTTTTTCAGCATCACCACATACTGATCGAAAGAATCGACGCGACCTTGCAGCTTGATGCCATTCACCAAGAAAATCGACACTGGGGTATGCTCTTTTCTCAGGGCGTTCAAAAAATTGTCCTGCAAGTTTTGTGCTTTCGACATCCTATTTCTCCTTATTATTGTTCGGTGCGCTATTAATACATTAACCGCTACAACCACCGATTTCAACCGGACTGCAGCGGCTTAAGAAAAAACTAAAATCAAGTTTGGGACAAACCAGCGCTATTTCAAGTTCAAGGCCCACATTAATTGGCTATCGGGTCCGCCGCCATTGTCGGCAACGAACCCTTAACCCCGACTTAGCCGATTTTTTTGTATTTGATCCGGCGCGGATTATCGGCGTCGGTTCCCAACCGGCGATGGCGGTCGGCTTCGTAATCGGCGTAATTGCCTTCGAACCAGACCACCTCGCTGTCGCCTTCGAACGCCAGCATATGGGTGGCAATCCGATCCAGGAACCAGCGATCGTGCGAGATCACCACAGCGCAACCCGGAAAGCCCAGCAACGCCTCTTCCAGTGCTCGCAAAGTTTCGACGTCCAAATCGTTGGTCGGCTCGTCGAGCAGCAAGACGTTACCGCCGCTTTTCAATAGCTTGGCCAAATGTACGCGGTTGCGTTCGCCGCCGGACAAGTCGCCGATGCGTTTTTGCTGATCCGCCCCCTTAAAATTGAAGCGCCCGCAGTAAGCGCGCGACGGCGTTTCGTACTTGCCGACCGTAATCATGTCCAGACCGTCGGAAATCTCTTCCCAAACAGTTTTATTGTTATCCATATCATCGCGGAACTGCTCGACGTAGGACAACTGCACGGTTTGGCCGAAATTAAACGCACCTGAATCCGGCTGTTCCATGCCGGCCATCATTTTAAACAGCGTGGTTTTACCGGCGCCATTCGGGCCGATAATCCCGACGATGCCGCCCGGCGGCAATTTGAAGCTCAAATTGTTGATCAACAAGCGATCGCCGAAGCCTTTACTGATATTATCGGCATCAATCACGACGTCGCCCAGGCGCGGTCCGGGCGGAATATAAATTTCCTGAGTCTCGTTGCGCTGTTGCACTTCCACCGACGACAACTCTTCAAAGCGGGCCAGACGCGCCTTGCTTTTGGCGTGACGGCCTTTCGGATTCTGCCTTACCCATTCCAATTCGGCCTTCATGGCTTTCTGGCGAGACGATTCCTGCTTCTCCTCCAGCTCCAGACGTTTTTCCTTCTGTTCCAGCCAGGACGAATAGTTGCCTTCCCAAGGAATACCCATACCGCGGTCCAGTTCCAGAATCCAGCCGGCGACGTTATCCAGAAAGTAACGGTCGTGGGTTACCGCAACGACGGTACCGGTGTAATCGTGCAGGAAGCGCTCCAGCCAGGCAACCGATTCGGCATCCAAGTGGTTGGTCGGCTCGTCCAGCAACAGCATATCGGGTTTGGACAGCAACAAGCGGCACAACGCGACGCGACGCTTTTCGCCACCGGACAGCTTGTTGATGTCGGCATCCCAATCCGGCAAGCGTAGCGCATCGGCGGCGATTTCCAGTTGCCGATCCAGGTTATGGCCATCACAAGCGTTGATGATGTCTTCCAATTTGGCCTGTTCGGCGGCCAATTTATCGAAATCGGCGTCCGGATCGGCATAGGCCGCGTAAACCGCATCCAGTTTTGCCAACGCATCCTTGATGTGCTGCACGGATTCTTCGATGATGCCGCGCACGTTTTTGGTCGGATCCAGCTGCGGCTCTTGCGGCAAATAGCCGATGTTAATGCCCTTCAGCGGAATCGCTTCGCCTTCGATTTCCTTGTCAACGCCGGCCATGATCCGCAGCAGCGTCGATTTACCGGAGCCGTTCAGACCCAACACACCGATCTTCGCCCCCGGAAAAAACGACAGCGAGATGTCCTTCAGGATGTATTTTTTAGGCGGCACCACCTTGCCGACCCGGTTCATGGAGAAAATATATTGCGCCATTGTTTCTCTGTTGCGAAAAATAAACCGCTATTATACCTCGCTGCATGGAATTTCAAGCCGGCCATTTCAACTCCGGGAACTTGAGGTTCCGCAATCGAAACCGCCGCCATAGTTGCCGGCGCCGAGCTTTACCGAATCGCTGCCTGTCTCATGCCTGTATCTGCACCATTCATTGATATCCATAGCCACGGCAATCGGCAGGACGCGGCTTGGCAGATTCTCAGCCTGGACATATCGGAAATTGCCGAACTGCCGCCCCTACTCTCGGCCAGCAACCACCAGTATTTCAGTATCGGCACCCACCCTTGGAATATCGACCGACAAGACCAGCAACGCAACTGGCAAATCCAGCATCGCCTTTGCAATGACCCGCGCGTGCTTGCCGTCGGCGAATCCGGCCTGGATAAATGCATCGATATTCCTTTGGAACGTCAAACTGCGGTATTCCAAGGCCAGATCGAATTGGCCGAACAGATCGGCAAACCGTTAATCGTTCATTGCGTGCGTGCTTACAACGAACTAATTCCGTTAAAGAAATCGGCGAGGCCGAACCAAGCATGGCTCGTGCACGGCTTTACCGGCAAACCGGCTTTGGCCGAGCAACTGCTGAGACACGGCTGTTACCTGTCGTTCGGAAAATACCTGCTCACACCCGGGCATCCCTCGCGAAAAGCGCTGTTGATCACGCCGCTGGAGCGCTTATTCCTGGAAACCGACGCCTCGACCCAGCTTTCGATTAGCGAAATCTATAACGAAGCGGCTAAAATCCTCGGTTTGGACATCCAAACCCTGCAACGCCGAATCGTTGCCAATTTTCAAAGAGTATTCCTGCATGACTGATTTAAGCTGGCTGTCCCGTACCGAATTGCTGATCGGCAAACCCAAGCTGGATAAGCTCCAGCAATCCCATGTCTTGGTGGTGGGCATGGGCGGCGTCGGCTCATTTGCTGCCGAGTTCATCTGCCGGGCCGGGGTTGGCGAGATGACCATCGTCGACGGCGACGTGGTTGATCCCAGCAACCGCAACCGCCAGCTGCCGGCGCTGGCGACGACCCACGGCCAGTCCAAGGCCGACATCATGGGCGAGCGTTTATTGGCGATCAATCCGGATTTGAAACTGCACATCCGCCACGAATTCATCACCCCGGACACCGCCGCCGAACTGTTGAACACCCATTACGATTACATCGTCGACGCCATCGACAGCCTGACGCCCAAGATTCATTTAATCCGCGCCGCCAAAAGCCGCAAGATGAAGATCGTCAGCTCGATGGGCGCCGGCGGCAAGATGGACCCGACCCATCTCAAGGTGGTGGATATTTCCAAGACCTATAACTGCCCGTTCGCCCAGTTCATCCGCGTCCGCTTGCGCAAACACGGCATCAGTCGCGGCGTGAAAGTGGTGTTTTCGCCGGAAGTGGTAAATAAAGATTCGTTGATGTTCACCGACGGCAGCAATTACAAAAAATCGGCCTACGGCACGATTTCCTATTTGCCGGCGGCGTTCGGCGGGGTGTGCGCCTCGGTGGTGATCCGCAACCTGATCCACGATCCGGCCCACAGCCATAAACATCAAGTATGAACAACCATAAACCCAGCGGCAGCGGCATGACGGTCGGCTTTGCCCAAAGCAGCCGACTGCGGGAAATGCGCGAAAAAGCGTTAGGCGCCACAGCGCCCTCGCCTGCTCCCCAAACAACAAAGCCCGAAACCAGCCCGAATGACGCCAAGCTCAGCCCGGAATTGCTGCTGGCCCGGCGCTTGATCGATCAGCGCCTGGCCGAGTTGCTGGCGACCTTGCCGGCCGGCAAGCAAAACAGTTTGTTCCGCATCCGTTTCGGCCTGGAACTCAGCCAAATCAAAGCGTTGCCGATTCGACAGGTGTTCGGCAAGCTGAAGATTGCCGACCCGCAATTGCCGCCGCAGTCGCCGGCCATGAAGCGCATCGGCGATCTGAATTATAATGGCCAATCTTGCGGCTAATACCGCGCCGCCCTTTTGCTTTTAGCCCGTTCCCACGCCGTCCAGCCATTCATGTCAGCCACGATTTATACCCTAGAACCGAACCAGGATTACCGCGACCAAAGCCTGCGCCACGGCGCCGAGCTGTCCACCGCCGAACTGCAAGCCGACGCGGCCAAGCATTACGACGACTGCTATCACGATTATCTGTTCGCCTGGTGCAACCGCGACAACCTGGCCTTGCACTACGGCTATTGGGACGACGCCAAACCTTACGACCAGCACCAGGCCCTGCTCAATAAAAACCAGGTGCTGTACGAAAAAGCCGGGATACAGCCCGGCGACCACGTGTTGGACGCCGGCTGCGGCATCGGCGGCAGTACGATCTGGATGGCCAAACAGCACGGCAACCGGGTCACCGGTATCACTATCAGCGCCAAACAGGCCGACTATGCCCGCGACCACGCCAAGCGCCACGGTGTAGCCGAGTCGGTGGATTTTCAAGTGGCGGATTTTTGCGCGACGCCGTTCGCCGATGCCTCGTTCGATGTGGTGTGGGCCTTGGAAAGCTCCTGCCACGCGTTGAATAAAGGCGATTTTTTAGAGGAAGCCTGGCGGGTATTGAAACCGGGCGGCCGCATTGTGGTCTGCGACGGCTTTGTGTTGCAACGCCAGTTCAGTCCCGAGCAATGGCAAGCCGTCGTAACCTGCCTCAACGGCTGGGCCGTACCCAATTTGTGCAGCCGCGACGAATTTACCGGCCTATTGCAACAACAAGGTTTCGCCAACATCGTTTGCCACGACATCACCGCGCAAACCCAGGCTTCGGTCGAGCATATGTACAAGGTAGCCAAACGCCTGAAACCGGTCCAAACTATCAGCCAATGGTTGGGGCTGCGTTCCAAGGCCCAAACCGCCAATTATTTGGTCGGCTTAGCACAGTACCAATTGTTTACTGAAAAACTGACCGAATACTGCATTTTTACCGCGTACAAAAACTAAAAGAGCCGTTCATGTTGTTACCGCGTTTGAATTGGATACCGTTGCTGGTGTGCCTGGCCGGCTGTGCCAGTGCGCCGACCAACAGCGGGATGGACAGTTTCGCCGACTATGCCGAGTCGGTGTTCCGCCATCAAAACGCCATCATCAGCCGGTTGATGATGCTGAGCGATTCCGATCTACTGCCGGATAGCGATAATTTCGAAGATACCGAACAGGCCATGCACGACGCCTGCCATCTATTGAATGAGTACGCAGAACACGAGGCGGACGGCGAGAGCATGAGCTTAAGATTCAAAGCCAAAGTTCGATCCAGTATCGAGGGCTGCGACGCCAGCGTGCAGAAAATGGAAGGGTTATTGTCCAATATCGACCCATCGCCAGTCCCGCCGCACGGCCAACGCTAAGCGCCACGCTTTATCCAAAACCGGCTTACCACTGCCGGCGATAATCGGCATAATCGTAACGTTTCTGCAATGTTAACCCGGACCGGTTCCAGGTATAAACATCCGGCAAATTGTAGCCGTTGAACCGGTTGGCCTTGATCAGGGTATAAGCACCGACATCGGCAAACACCAATTTTTCGCCGACTTCCGGAACGCGATCGAAACGGTATTCGCCGAACACGTCGCCGGCCAGACAAGTCGAACCGGCCAAAATCGCAGACTGACCACCCTCGGTAACTTCGTCCAATAAACGCGGCCTGATTTGGTACTCGAACACCTCCGGATGGTGGTTGATCGAGGTATCCAGCATCAACACCTGCTTGCCGTCGCTGACAAAGCGGTCCAGCACCGTCGCCACCAAATAACCGGCGTTACCGACGATGGCCTTACCCGGCTCCAAATACACCTCAATGGCAAACTCCGAACGCAGCCCGGCGATCAGCTCGGCCAGCGAGTCAAGATCGGCGATATCGTGGTACAGATAACCGCCGCCCAGATTCAGCCAGCGCAGTTGCCGATTGCGTTCCAGAATGGGCCGCAAGGCTTGCACGGTCGTTTGCAGCGGCGCCAAATCGCGACAAGAAAACACGGTATGGAACTGCAAACCCGCGACGCCGCCCGGCACGCCATCCCGCAACAACTCGATATCGACGCCGAGCTTGGAATGCGGCCGGCACGGATCGAACCGCCGATCCGCCGCAAACGGCAATTTGGGATTAACCCGCAAGCCCGGCGAATAATGAGGGCTCAGACCGGATAATCGCTGGTGCTGCGACAAGGAATTGAAACTGATATGACTGCACAGCTCTGCCATTTCAGCAAATTCGTCTGGACGCAGACCGGGCGTGGTCAAATGAATGCTTCCCTGATCAGCCAAAATTTCGTGCGCCAGCTTGGCTTCGAACAAGGAGCTGACCGAGAAGCCGTCGACTTGCGGTTTGATCAATCCCAACAGATGCGCCAAAGGCAAGGCCTTGATCGCATACAACACCTTGCCGCCGCTCGCCGCGCGCAATGCCGATAACGGTTGTAAATTGGCCAGCACCTGCGCTTCATCCAACACAAAAGCCGGAGAGCTGGAGACGTGCCGTTTCAGTTCGGCAGCATTCAACATCCGGCTCTGCCCCGGCCCGAATAAACCGCCTGCTCGGTGACAACAAAGTCCATGAAAACATCGTGCCGGTCCATCGCAACCGCGGGTACCAATTGCGCCTCGTAGCAGACCGCCGCCAACACCACGTGGGGCCGCACACAAGCCAATAACCGGTCGTAATAACCGGCACCGTTACCCAAGCGTCCGCCCTGCCGATCGAAAGCCACACCCGGCACGATGACGGCGTCCAGTTCCTCGGCGCGAACCTGCTTTGCCGGCTCCTGCCAGCGCTCGCGCGGCGGTTCGAGAATATTCCACATGCCCGGCCGCAACTCGTCGAGCGCTTGCAAACGCCAAAGGCCCAATTGCTTCTGGCCTGAAGCATCGACCGTGCAATAGGGCACGACGATACGCTTGCCGCCGACCAGTTCGGCGGCGACGGTCGGTAAAGTCCGCACTTCCGAGCGACAATGCAGATACCACATCACGGTATCGGCGGCCTGATACCAGGACTGCGCGATAACCCGGTTGCAGATTTCAATGCTCAGCGTTTCCTTATCAGGCTGGGCATTGCGGGCAGCGTAAGCGATTTGGCGTTGGTTAGCTTTATCCACGTTCGCGGCAGTGATGTAACGCTTGTTGTAGCAGATCGGTGGAGCCGCTGATCAAATGGCAGGCGTCCTGCTCCTTGCGTAGCCAAGTAAATTGACGTTTGGCCAGTTGCCGGGTAGCGACGATGGCTTTGTCGCGCATTGTCGCCAGATCGTATTCGCCGTTTAAATAAGACCAGGCTTGGCGGTAACCGACGCAGCGGATCGACGGCATGCTTTCGTCCAGATCGCCGCGTTGCCATAATGCCCGGACTTCTTCGAGAAAGCCCAGCTCCAGCATTGAATCGAAACGCTCGGCGATTTTGTCGTGCAAGGTTTTGCGTTGCTCCGGCGCGACGATCAGTTTGATAAAGCGGTAAGGATGCTCATCTTGTTGCTCGGCACCGAAAAAACTGGATAACGGCCGGCCGCTGATTTCGTAGACTTCCAGCGCGCGCTGCACGCGCTGGGGATCGTTGACGTGAATGCGCGCCGCCGCTTGCGGGTCGACTTGCGCCAAGCGGGCATGCAGCACTTCCTTTCCCAGCGATTCCAGTTCCGCGTCCAGCCGCTGGCGAATTTCCGGATCGGCTTCCGGCAACTGCGCCAAACCCTGGGTCAGCGCATTGAAATACAGCATTGTGCCGCCGACCAGCAACGGCAGTTTGCCGCGCGCGGTGATGTCGGCCATCAACTCCAGCGCGCGGTTGCGGAATTGGCCGGTGGAAAAGGCTTCACTGGGATCGAGGATATCGATCAAATGATGCGGCACGCCGCCGCGCTCGGCCTGGGTCGGCTTGGCGGTGCCGATGTCCATCCCGCGATAGACCAGCGCCGAATCGACGCTGATGATTTCGGTGTCTAAGGCCTGGGCCAAGGCCACGCCTAACGCGGTCTTGCCGGAAGCGGTCGGCCCCATCAGCAAGATGGCGCCCGGTTTTTGCAATTCGCTCATTTATTGGCCGCGCATGAAAAACCGGTCCAAATCTTGGTGGCTCAACGCCACCCAGGTCGGCCGACCGTGGTTGCATTGGCCGATGCGCTCGGTTTGTTCCATGTCGCGCAACAAGGCGTTCATCTCTTCGATACTAAGTTTGCGTCGAGCCCGCACCGAACCGTGGCAAGCCATCGTCGCCAGAACTTGGTTGATGCTTTCCTGGGCTTTATGGCTAACGCCATGGGTTGCCAGATCGGCCAACATATCGCGCACCAGTTGGTCGACGTCGGTTTTCGCCAGCAAGGCCGGCGTTGCCCGCAACACCACGGTTTCCGGGCCGGAACGATTGATTTCAAAACCCAGAGTCAGGAAAAACGCATGCTCTTGCTCGGCCAGATCGGCCTCGGCGGCCGTCACTTGCAATTTGATCGGCAACAATAGAGGCTGCGAAACGATGGCCCGGTTGTGGTAGTGCTGCTTCAAGCGCTCGTAAGTCACCCGCTCGTGCGCCGCGTGGGCATCGACCAAAATAATGCCGTTGGCGGTTTCGGCCAGGATGTAAATGTTGTGAATGTGGGCCAAGGCAAAACCCAATGGTGGCATGACCGAATCCGTCGCTGCCTGCGGCGCCGGCACTGACTCGTTTTTTGGATAAAGTTTGGCGTAGGCCTGGATTTGCTCGGCAACGTCGGCCGCGCTAGTTCGTTCCGGCTGCAGCCGGTAAGCGCCAAACGTTGGTGGCGCAGCAGTGCTTGCATTGCCGGCGGTTGGCGCCGGAAACGTCATCGGTAACGCCGTTTGCTGATTCAAAGTTGGCCGCTGCGGCGCTGACGCCGGCACGGTTTCCGAAAATTCGGCAACGGTTTCGATCCGTTGCGGTAACGGCTGAGAACCAGGCCGCTGCTCGGCCAGACTGCGATGCAACGCCTGAAACAGGAAGTCGTGCACCATCCGCCCTTCCCGAAACCGTACTTCCAGTTTGGTTGGATGGGCATTGACATCGACCAGCGCCGGGTCCAATTCCAGATACAAGACAAACACCGGATGGCGGCCATGGTAGAGCACGTCCTGATAAGCCTGCTTGACGGCATGAGCGACCAGCCGGTCTTTGATCAAGCGACCGTTGACGTAGAAAAACTGCATGTCCTGCTGGCTGCGGGAAAAGGTCGGCAAGCCCACCCAACCGTGCAGACGCAAGCCTGACGCGGCGTACTCGATCTTGACGCAATTGTCGACGAAGGCCGCGCCGCAAATCGCCGCGATGCGTTTCTCCTGGGCGGCTTGGCTGTCCGCCGATTTCAGATTCAACACTTCGCGCTGATTGTGGTTCAGGACAAAGCCGACATCGAACCGGGCCAGGGCCAGTTTCTGGATCAGGCTCTCGATATGGCCAAATTCGGTTTTCTCGGCTTTTAAAAACTTGCGCCGGGCCGGGGTGTTGTAAAACAGGTCGCGGACATCGACGGTGGTGCCGGGCGGATGCGGGTCGGGCTGCGGGTCGAAATTGCGCTCGCTGCCGTCGGCGCTGACTTGCCAGGCGCATTCGGCGTCGGCAGTGCGGGAAATCAAGGTCAGCCGCGCCACCGAACTGATGCTGGGCAAGGCCTCGCCGCGAAAGCCCATGCTAGCGACGTGTTCCAGATCTTCCAGCGAGGCAATCTTGCTGGTGGCGTGCCGCGACAGCGCCAGCGCCAGATCGTCCTTGACGATACCGCAGCCGTTGTCGCGAATTTTGATTTGGCGAATCCCGCCCTGCTCGACATCGATTTGAATCTGGGTGGCGCCGGCGTCGAAACAGTTTTCCACCAATTCCTTGACCACCGACGCCGGCCGCTCAACCACCTCGCCGGCGGCGATTTGATTGACTAATTGCGTGGGTAAAGCGTGAATCCGCATCGAGGCGCCCGAAAAAAAGCGCGTATTTTAGCGGATCAAAACGAAACGGGGCGAAATGATTCGCCCCGTAACGGATCAGACAATCGGCAACGGATGCCTCAGCTATCGCGCGGGATTTGCAGCACCTGACCGACGCGGACGTTACCGTCGTTCATCGAATTGGCCAGACGCAACGCCCGCATCGACACACCGTAGTGTTGAGCGATGCCGGACAAGGTCTCGCCGCGGTTAATCACGTGCTGGGTTTGGCCGGCGCCACCGGCAACCACCGAAATGGCTTCGGCCGGCGCCGCGTCGTTGTCAGCCAGCAAGGCTTTGGCCTCGACTCTTGACTTGGCCGCCGGGGTCGGTAGCGGCCGTTCGTCCGGTACGGAATTGAGCGCCACCATCCGCGGCGCCTTGGCGGAACGGTTCAATTGCGCCATCAACGTATCGGCCGGCGCATATTGTTTGAAATGGCCGACGATGCCGTTGAACACCGCCGCCGCCATTTTGTATTGGTAGGCTTTGCTGGTCAGGCGCCGCTCTTCTTCCGGATTCGAGATAAACGCGGTTTCGACCAGAATCGACGGAATTTCCTGAGATTTCAACACGACAAAGCCGGCTTTTTGCACCGCGCTCCGGTGCAAATGGCCCACGCCTTTCACGCTTCTCAAGACCTTATTGCCGACGTTCTGGCTGGCTTCTTTCGCGGCCTTGCTGGACAAATCCATCAAGACCGAAGCGAGCGTTTCATTACGGTCTTCGCCGGCTCCCGCCGCGCCGTCGACCGCGTTTTCGCTGGCAGCCAACCAACCGGCACCGGCACTGGAAGCGCCTTTGGTGGCCAAGGTATAAACCGAAGCGCCGTGGGCCTGGCTATCGCTGAAGGCGTCGGCGTGGATCGACACGAACAAATCGGCTTTGGCGGCGCGGGCGATCCGGCGGCGTTCGTCCAATTTGACGAAATAATCGCCGTTTCGGATCATCACCGCTTTCATACCCGGCTGGGCATTGACCAGATTTTCCAGATTCCTGGCGATCGCGAACACCACGTCTTTTTCCTGGGTGCCGTTCGGCCCCTGGGCGCCGACGTCTTTACCGCCATGACCGGCATCGATCGCCACGACGATGTTACGGCCTTTGGCTTTATTGGCCGTCTTCATCGCCACCGGTTTGATTGCCATTTCGGATCTTTTCGGCGATTTTTCCGGCGCCGGTAGCGGCGGCATCGCGGCAGTGGCGGTTTTCTCGCGGACTAAAGCCACTGGTTCGCCCGCGGTCGGCAGCGGTTTGGCTGCCAGATCGACCTGCAAGGCATTGCCTTGCATCACGACTTTGGCATCGGCATCCGCTTTCAACTCAACCACTACCCGTAAATCGCCGCTACCGCGCATCGCACTGCGGGCACCGGCAAATAACGGATGGTCGGCCGGCGGTTGACTGACGGCTTGCGCCAGTTTTGCGCCGGTGAAATCGACTACCAAGCGGCTCGGGCTTTTCAACACGAAAGCGTGATGACGCGCCGGGCCGGACAAGTTGAACACCACACGATCCGCCGAGGTATAGCTGACCGCGCCTAACTCGGCCTGGGTCGCCGCTGCCGAAACGGCAGGCAACAACAAGCCCCAAATCCAGAAAATTCGATAAATTCGCTGCATAACCGACGCGACCGCTAATGACAAGATTGTTTAGATTATAGCAGTAGGTCTTTGTTTTTCCAGTTTAGTTTAATTGTTCCGGCGCGATTTTGCGCTAACACATTGATTTGCGCGACACGTTGCTGTCGCGCATACTGCAAACCGATCTCGATATCCGCCGGCGGCAATACCCCCTGCCCCATTTCCGGCCACTCGATGCAGCACAATGCATCTTGCTGTAAATAATCGTCGATACCCATCCACTCCAACTCTTCCGGATCTTTGAGCCGATATAGATCAAAATGGAACAGCCGCCGGCCGTCGATTTCGTATTCCTCGACCAAGGTATAAGTCGGACTTTTCACCGCCCCGCGATGGCCTGCCGCCCGCAGCAAACCCCGCATCAAGGTGGTTTTGCCAGCTCCCAATTCGCCGCGCAAATACACCAGGCATTTTTCAGGCAAGGCCTGCCAGAGCGCGGCGCCCAAGGCTTCGGTGTCTTCGCTGCTTTCCAAATCGATGTTCATCTATTCAATAACTCCCTGATACGTGGCGGCAAATCGCCGGCCAGCAAGCCGCGTTCGCCGAATTCGGCGGCGAGACTATCGGCCGCGGCGGCATGAACCTGGGCGCCGGCCAGCGCGGCTTTATCTAACGAAAAACCTTGGGCGATCAAGCCACCAATCAAGCCGGCCAAGACATCGCCCATACCGCCGCTAGCCATGCCCGGATTCCCGGCAGCGACGACATAGTGCTGAGAGCCATCGCCGATTAAAGTCCCGGCGCCTTTTAACAACGCGACGCCGCCATAACGTTGCTGCAGCGCGGAAACCGCCGCAAACCGGTCCTTGCCGACCTGCCGGGTATCGCAGTTCAATAGCCGCGCCGCTTCGCCGGGATGCGGCGTCAGCACCCAGTTATCGCGTCTGGAATTTCCAAGCGCCAATAGATTCAAGCCGTCGGCATCGACCACGCAGGGTTTGCCGGCCGCCACGGCGCCATCGAACATGGCCTGGGCCCAGGCATCGCGGCCCAAGCCCGGACCGACCACCACGACATCGGCTTTGTCCAGCATTTGCTCCAAATCGCCGGCCTGTTCCACCGCCCGACACATCAACTCCGGCCGGGCAATATTGACCCAGGCGCTATGCGCGGCCCGGGTGGCGACGCTGACCAAGCCGGCACCGGCTCGCAGCGCCGCTTCGGCGGCAAGGCGGATCGCTCCGGAATAGCCGTGGTTACCGCCAATCAACAACACGTGGCCGAACTGGCCTTTGTGCCCGCTACGTTGACGCTTGGGCATACCGATATTTTTCAGCAACAGCGAAGCCGGCTCGACGCCGACCAGCAATGTGCCGATTTCCAAATCGGCACAAACCACTTCACCGCGGCAATCGGCCGCCGCACCGGTATACAAACCTTGTTTGGGGCCGATAAAGGTCACAGTCAGGTCAGCAACCACCGCCGCCCCCAGGATGCACCCGGTATCGGCCTGCAAACCGGACGGTACGTCGACCGCCAGCACCGGACCGACGGCGGCATTGATGGCGGCTATCGCCGGCAAATAGGCTGCCGCTACGTCGCGGCTCAAACCGATACCGAACAAGGCATCGACGACGACACCCTCTATCTCGGAAAGGCCGGGCTCAAAATCGGAAACGCAACCGCCGGCCTGCAAAAAATCCCGGTAAGCGCCGCTAGCGTCGGGGGGTAACTTGTCCGGATCGGCCAGACTGTATACCGCGACCCGGTAGCCGGCCTGATGAGCCAGACGCGCCACTTCGTAACCGTCGCCGCCGTTGTTGCCGCCGCCGCAAAACACCGTCAGTTGCCCACAGTCGGCCCAACGCTGCCGAATCTGCCGGAATAAAGCGCTGCCGGCCCGCTGCATCAACTCCCGTCCCGGAATGCCGAGGCCTTCGATAGCCCGGCTTTCGGCGCTACGAATTTGCGCTGTTGAATAAAGAGCTTCAGTCGAAATCTGCATGTTTTGTCCGGAGCGCAAGCGAGTTCCGCGAAATCAAACCGTTGAAAATTTGGTTGTCATTCTATCGCCAAACCGGCCATGACCGGCGGAAATCGCTAAAGTTATGCCACAATGCTCTCCCGAAAAAATGCCGGGACTGCCGTTACAATCTGCGGTCGGCACTGTTCCAACCTTTGTTGAATAAACTATGCCAGCACCCGCTCCCGTCGATACCGAACAATTAGTTTGCCTGATCAAACAATGGGGTATGGAGCTGGGTTTTCAGCAAATCGGCATCAGCGATACCGACCTGCATCAGGCCGAAGACCATCTGCAAAACTGGTTGGATCGAGATTTCCACGGCGAAATGCAGTACATGGCCGCGCACGGGCTGAAACGCAGCCGACCGGCGTTGTTGCAGGAAGGCACGCGCAGCATTATTTCAGCCCGAATGGACTATCTGCCGGAACCCTCGGCCCGAAGCCACAGCCTATTGGCCGATCCGGCCGCCGCCTTCGTCTCGCGTTACGCTCTGGGCCGCGATTACCACAAAATTTTACGCAACCGCCTGCAGAAATTGGCCGATCAAATCGCGACAGCCATCGGCCCGTTCGGCTACCGCGCCTTCGTCGACAGCGCTCCGGTGCTGGAAAAGGCCATCGCCGAGAAAGCAGGCTTGGGCTGGATCGGCAAACATAGCAATCTGATCAACCGCCGCGCCGGTTCCTGGTTTTTCCTGGGCGAAATCTATACCGATTTGGAACTGCCGGCCGACCAGACGGCAAGCAACCACTGCGGCGACTGCCGGGCCTGCCTTGATATTTGCCCGACCCAGGCCATCGTCGCCCCCTACCAGGTCGACGCCCGCCGCTGCGTATCCTATCTGACGATCGAACTGCATGGACCAATACCGGAAGATTTGCGTCCGCTGATCGGCAATCGGATTTACGGTTGCGACGACTGTCAGCTGGTCTGCCCCTGGAACCGGTTTGCCAAACTCAGTGCGGAAGTCGACTTTCGGCCGCGCCAGCGTTTGGACAGTGCGACGTTACTGGAGTTATTTGCCTGGGACGAAGCGGAATTTTTACAAAAAACCGAAGGCTCGGCGATCCGCCGCATCGGCCATCAACGCTGGCTGCGCAACATCGCCACCGCACTGGGTAACGGCCGGCCGGCGCCTGAGGTTCTGGCCGCATTGAACCGACGTCTGCACGATGCCTCCGATCTGGTCGCAGAGCACGTCCGTTGGGCGTTAAGCCGTTTGACTGGCGCTTGAGTTTTAACGGAGAAAGCGTATATTTGCGAACCAGTTTAAGCTTTTCGGTGACGAGCATGCAGGTAACCGCCGCGTCGAATACATACCATGTCTACGCCCCGCAAAGCCGTTCTCCGGCCGCTGCCGCGCCGAACAAACCCCAACCCTCCGCCAACGCCGAGACAAACGGCGAATTGAGCCAAGAACAACGCCAGCTGGTTGAAAAGTTAAAAGCCCGCGACCGCGAAGTCCGCGCCCACGAACAGGCGCATCTGAGCGCGGCCGGCAACCTCGCCGTCAGCGGCGCCAATTACGATTATGTGACGGGGCCGGACGGCCAACGCTACGCCAGCGGCGGCGACGTCAGCATCGACGTATCGGCAGTGGCCGGTGACCCGCAGGCGACGTTGCTGAAGGCCGATACCATCCGCCGGGCGGCACTGGCGCCTGCGAATCCGTCGGCCCAGGATCAGAGCGTAGCCGCCAGAGCCACGGCGATGGCGAACAAAGCCCGGGCTGAGTTGCTGAGCCTGCAAGGCTCTGCAAACGGCGGGACTACAATCGATTTAAGCGCCTGATTGCTAACTGCCTGAGGACGCTAGCCGGAACGGCCGGGACCATCGAGCAAGCGCGAACGGTATCAATCTCTGCTGCAAAACTCGACGGCAAAACCGGAATCCGGATCGATACGAACCACCCTGACCAACTGCACCGGAGCGTCGTCAAATTCCGTGGTTTGGACTTCCAGTACCGTACCAATTGGTGGAATCAGCGCTTTATCGCACTGCAAAAACAAGCCGGTTTCCGAAAAATCCCGCATTTCGACGATATTCTCCACCGACTCGGGAACGATCAATTTGATTTTGGCGCGGTGTTTTAAACGCGGATGCCTGCGCTTATTGTCAATCACGAATTCTCCTGAATTCTGCTTAGAATTTAAGCCGGTCCAAGCCGGCCACGAGCCCGCTATGCTTAGCCGCCGCGGGCAAACAAATACATGCCCAAGCCAACCATCACTGCGCCGCTGACCAATTTCAACCAACGGCCGTGGTTGCGCTGCAAGCGCTGTTGGCTCAATGTTACGATGCCCAGCGCCAACACCACAATATCGTCTAGCATATACGCCAGATTATAAAGCAGCAAATAGCCGTAATAGTCCCAGCCTTGTAACTGGCGCAAGGTCAATATTCGCGTATACAAAGCCGGAAAGCCGGAGGTGCAGAATAATTCGACGATTTGCACCAACACCGCCAGCAGCACTGCACCGACCAACGCGCCCCACAGGTTTTCCGCCTGCAAAATCCGCCGGATCCGCGCATAAATGTCAGGCTTGGCCGCTTGCGGGATCGATAACGACGGACCGACACCCAGGGCCCAGAAATCCTTCAGATTCAGCGCACCGGCGGCAACGGCAATGGCTGCGATCGCAATTTCAGAGGCGCGCGACAAACCTATCCATAAAAACAGGTTCAACCATGCCGCCATAAACACGAAGTAAGCCACGCCTTCAACCAAGACGAAGGCCCCGGCGACCGCCAGCATTCGCGGCCGGTTCCGCATCGGCGCCAGCATCGATATCATCAACAGCAACACCCACATCGAACACGGATTGAATCCATCCAACAGTCCCATCGCCACGGTAAACGCCGGCAGCCCTACCCGGTCCAGCGCCACCCGTTTCCCCAGCACGGCCAGTTCGAACGGCTTAGGCTGCGCCGACGGATTGGCGGCATTGCCGGCTTCACAGGTTTGCACGGTTTCCACCTCGCAACTTCCGCTTGCCTCCTCGGCGGCGGCCGGCGGGCCTGTCTCGGCTAACGCCTCACGCAACAACAGGTCGCCGGTTTCGGCCGAATAGCCTATAACCAGCTTCCCGCCGACCCGGAAGGTCGGCAGCCTTAGCGGCGCTGGCGGATTCTGGGCTGCGGCCAGGGTTTGCAAGCGCTGCCAGGCGTCGGGCTCGCGGCTGACATTGCGGATCACGATGTTTAACTGCGGTCGTTCCCGTTGCAAATCGGCCAAAAAAACTTCGGCGCGTTCACAATGCGGGCAACCGTCGCGCACGAAAGCTTCGATATCGGCTTGGGCAATCGGCGCCGAATACGCCGAATTGACCCAAACCAAGGCCAATAGCCAAAGCCGGAACCACAAGCTCAGCCTGGACGATTGCGTTTGAAACTTTAGTACTGCAGCGGCCATAACCGTTTCTCCCCTACCAACAGCTGCCAGCCGAAGTCGCAGCCACCTCGATTTTGTTAGATAATATCAGGCCAACCGCATCGCAGCACAAAACGCCGCGACCGCCTCACCCTTTATCCGCGCTGCCAATCGCCGTAGCGCAAACCGCAAACCGACCTGATGGCCAGAACACCCAGACCCCGCAGATCAGCCGTTCGACGCAGAAAAACCAAATCCCAGGCATCCTGGTTGTTACGCTTACTGGTTCCGCTGGCTCTGATCGGCGGTTTCGTGTTGGCGGTTTACGTCGGCTATCTGGATTTCACCGTGCGCCAGCAATTCGAAGGCAAGCGCTGGTCGATTCCGGCCCGGGTATATGCCAGTCCGGTCGAGCTGTATGCCGGATACGAAATTTCCGCCAAGAACTTCGAAGACTTACTGCTGGAATTGCATTACCGGCAGGATCCGCAACTGGCCGGCGAAGGCTCATACAGCACCAAGGGCAGCGTCGTTAACGTCCGCACCCGCGCCTTCAATTTCGGCGACACGGTGCAGGAGAGCCGCAAAATCAGCGTCGCCTTCTCCGGCGCGGCAATCAGTGGTTTGACCGACGCCGGCAACGGCGAAAACCTGGCGATCGTGCGGATGGACCCGGTACAAATCGGCAGCTTTTACCCAACCCGCAAGGAAGACCGGATTCTGATCAAACTGGACGAAGCGCCGCCAACCCTGGTGCAAGGCCTGCTGTCGACCGAAGACCGCGATTTTTACAGCCATTTCGGCCTGTCGCCGAAAAGTATCGCCCGTGCCATGTGGTCCAATCTGAAGGCCGGCGGCATGGTCCAGGGCGGCAGTACCATCACTCAGCAGTTGGTGAAAAACTTCTTCCTGACGCCGAAACGCACCTTGCGCCGCAAACTCAAGGAAGCGTTGATGTCGTTCATTCTGGAATACCGCTACAGCAAGGACGAGATTCTGGAAGCCTATCTGAACGAGATCTTCCTGGGCCAGGACGGCGCCAGCGCCGTCCACGGCTTCGGTCTGGCCAGCGAATTCTACTTCGGCCAGTCGCTGAAAACATTGTCGCTGCACCAAGTGGCGACGCTGGTCGCCTTGGTGCGCGGTCCGTCGGAATACGATCCGCGCCGCAAGCCGGAACATACTCTGGAGCGGCGTAATTTGGTCTTGGATTCGATGCTGAACGAAGGCTACATTACCGAGCAACAGACCGTGGAAGCCAAGAAACAACCGCTCGGCGTCGCTGCGGTAATCCACCGGTCCGCCAACCGTTATCCGGATTTTATCGATCTGGTCAAACGCCAGTTGAAGCAGGAATACAAGGAGGAAGATCTGACCTCCGAAGGCTTGCGTATCGTCACGACGCTGGACACCCGGATCCAGGACATTCTGGAACGCTCGATGGCCAGCAAGCTCAAGCAATTGGAGAAGAGTCCGAAAAGCAACGAGCTGGAGAGCGCTGCCATCGTCACCCGTCGCGACAGCGGCGAGATCGTCGCGCTGAGCGGCGGCCGCAATAGCGAATCCACCGGCTTCAATCGCGCGCTGGACGCGGTCAGGCCGATCGGCTCGCTGATCAAACCCGTGGTCTATCTGACGGCGCTGGAATATCCGGAGCGTTACACCATCGCCACACCGGTCAGCGACACCCAGATCAGCATCGAAGCCGAGCGCGGCAAGTCCTGGTCGCCGGACAATTACGACAACCGCGAGCACGGCATCGTCCCGCTGCACACCGCCCTGACCCATTCCTACAACATGGCCACGGTGCGGATCGGTATGGACATTGGCTTGGCCAAAGTCGCCAACACCTTGAAAAACATGGGTGTCAGCCGGCCGGTGGATTTGTACCCGTCCTTTCTGTTGGGCGCGCAACCGCTGACACCACTGGAAGTAACCCAACTTTACCAAACCCTGGCCGGCGACGGCTTCGCCACGCCGTTGCGCTCGATCCGGGCCGTGAACGCGGCGGACGGCAAAGCCCTGCAAAGTTACCCGTTGACGGTGCGACAGGCGGTAGACCCGGCAGCCACCTTCATCACCAACACCATTCTGCAGGAAGTGATGTACGCCGGCACCGGCCACTCTGCGTATAATTACCTGCCGAAGGAAATGGCGCTGGTCGGTAAAACCGGGACCACCAACCAATTGCGCGATAGCTGGTTCGCCGGTTTCAGCGGCGACTTTCTGTCGGTGGTCTGGATCGGCCGCGACGACAACAAACCGTCCGGCCTGACCGGCGGTAGCGGCGCGCTACAGATCTGGGCGGAAACCATGCGGCAGGTTTCGAAAAAGCCGGTCAGTCTGGTACCGCCGGATAATGTCCAAATGACTTGGATCGATCCGGAGAGCGGCCTGCTCAGCAGCGAGAGCTGCCCCGGCGCGAAATTGCTGCCGTTCGTCGAGGGCTCGGCGCCGACCCAGTTCGCCGAATGCGGCGCCAATGCTGAATCCGGCGAAAGCTGGCTCAATAACCTGAACCCTTTTTAATATGCTACGTCACTTAAGCTCCGCACTGGTTTTATCGATCGCAGCCGTCACCAACGTTTATGCCGACGAGGCGCCGATCAACCGCTTGAAAAGTTTTCTGGCGGCCAGCGCGTCGCTGGCGGCCGATTTCAAGCAGGTCAGCTTCGATAAAAGCGGCCGACCGGCCCAATCCAGCAGCGGCAAATTTTATTTGAGCCGGCCGGGTAAATTCCGCTGGAACTACCAAAAACCGTTCGAGCAGGAAATCGTGTCCAACAACGGCAAAGTCTGGTTTTACGATGCCGACCTGGAACAGGTCACCGTCAAGCAACTGGACGACTCGCTCGGCTCCACGCCGGCACTGCTGTTGACCGGCCAGGTCGATATCGAGGAAAAATTCGTCCTGCAGGAACAGGGCCAGGACGAAGGCATGAACTGGGTCAAGCTATCGCCGAAAAACGAGGAAAGCGGCTTCAAATACATCCTGATCGGCATGAACGGCAACCAGCTCGGCGGCATGGAACTGAGCGATAATTTCGGCCAACTGACCCGGATCTATTTTTCCAATATTCAGCTCAACCAAAAGCTGGACGACAGTTTGTTTAATTTCAAGCCGCCCAAAGGTGCGGACGTGTTCGAAAATTAAGTGCGGCCGCTCCGGTCCGCCGGAACCATGGTCACCAATAACAACAAGACCTGCCATTGTATCGAGGAATCCACATGCAAAAATTCAAACCGCAACTGAGTCTATTTTTGTTGGCCGCAACCTTCGCGGTACAACAGCCGGCGTGGGCGGAACCGGAAGCCGAAGGCCACGATCCGGCCCACGCCCACCATACCGCGAAAGAACATCACTGGCTGGGCGTCTATAACGGATTTCTGCCCTGCGCCGATTGCGCCGGTGTCAAAACCCAATTGGGCTTGAACAAAAACGGCAGTTATATTTTGATGACCACGTTCTCCGGCAGATCGGAGCGCGAGTTTGTCGAGAAAGGCAAATTTACTTGGGACGAAAAAAAAGATACGGTGACCCTGATGCCGAAGAAAGAAGGCGCGATCGGTAACCGGTATTTGATCGGCAACAACATTCTGACGCAGTTGGACAGCGCCGGTAACCTCTACACCGGCAAGCTAGCCGAACGTTACGTATTGCGCCGTAACGAGATCACCGAAAAAGAACCCTCTCACGCTCACTAAGCGGCGACAACCGATGCGGCCAATATTTGCCGCATCGGCAACCTCCGGCTAGAAACCGGCTTCGACCCGGTTGCGGCCAAGTTTTTTAGCTTGATACATCGCCGCATCGGCCCGTTTCAACAAGCTATCGACGGTATCGTCGCCTTGCAATGTGGCAACCCCCAGGCTGGCGGTCAAATTCAACACATCCATGCCGTAAGCCAGCGTATGTGACTCGATATCGGCCCGAATCCGTTCACCTATTATCAGGGCGCCGTCGATGTCGGTATCGCTGAGTAGAATCACAAACTCCTCGCCGCCGTAGCGATAGACTGCGTCGCTGCCGCGCACGCTGTCTTTCAACCAACCGGCCACCGAGGCCAAGGCCAAATCGCCGCATTCGTGACCGTATTGGTCGTTAATCGATTTGAAATGATCGACATCGACGAAGATCATCGATAAATGGCTGCCGCTACGATGCGCCCGTTTGATTTCGCGCATCAGGCTGTCGTTAAACGCGGTGCGGTTGTTGGCTTTGGTCAACGGGTCGGTGAACGCCATTTTCAGCGCTTGCTGAAACAGCGTGGCATTGCGCAACGGATAAATCAGACAGCACAGCAGACTTTCCAGCATTTTCAGCTCGTCCTTGCTGAAACGTTGGCTCCGGGTCAACTTCAACTCGCCCAACTGCTGTTCCTCGACTTTCAAAGCGTAAGAACAGGAATGGCGAGCCAGCACGCCGCGTTTGTATTCCAGGTCGAAATCGGTATTGGTATATTCGACGCCGTTATGCGGTATGGTGTTTTGGATTTTGTTGCAGAAGATCGCGATCAGCTCGTCGAACTCCAAAGTGGTCTGCAACGCGCTACTGATATCGTAGTGATGCAGATTTACGGCGGTCGACGCAGCGAAGGTTTTGTTGCTGACTATGGCTAATTCGGCGGCTTTTTCTTTCATGACGCTTCCTCGAGTCTGGAATCAATGCTCAAGAAGGAAAAGCCAACTCCGTGCCAATTTTATTTAAAAAATAAGAAACAAACACTTAAACTAAAAACAACCCACCGCACCAACCTGAAGCGGCAATTTTCCGCCGCCAGGAAGGACGGCAGTTTAAAACAGGCCCAATTGTACCTGCGCCACTTCCGACATCATCTCGCGCGACCAGGGCGGGTCCAAAACCACTTCCACTTGCACCGAACTGACGCCCGGTAAAGCGCGGATCGACTTTTCCACATCACTCTGAATTACCGGCCCCATGCCGCAGCCGGGCGCGGTCAGCGTCATCCGAATATGCACATCGTTACCGCCCTCGGCATTGCCGGTGACGTCGCAACCGTAAACCAGGCCCAAATCGACGATATTGACCGGAATTTCCGGGTCGTAGACCGTTTTCATCACTTCCCAGCAATTCTGCTCCACCGCCTGGCGGTCGGTTTCCGATACCAGGGTTTGCAGATGCTGAGATTCCTTACCCAGCGCATCGGCATCGCTGCCGGCAATCCGGACCATGTGGCCGTAGTCGGTCACGACCGTGTAATTGCTGCCGAGAGATTGGTGAATCGTCACTTCCTGGCCCTTTTGCAAGGTACCGTGATTGCCGTCCGGGATTGTGACGATATTGACATCCCGGGTTAGAAAAACAACTTCTCTGTCTGCCATAGCGATACTTAAGGTTTGAAAGTCTGCGCGTCAATAATTTGACCGGTAACGCCGATGCTGGCGTCGCCGAATAAATAAAGGTAAAGCGGTTCCAAACTGGACATCGGCGGAATAGCGGCCTTGTCTTCCGCCGGATAGGCGCGTTTTCGCAACGGCGAATCGATCGGGCCGGGGCACAAGGTATTGACCCGAATCTTCTGGCCGGCTTCCAGTTCGGCGGCCAGAATCGCGGCAAAGCCTTCCAGCGCAATTTTGGAGACGCCGTAGGCACCGGAATAGGCCTGCGCCTTGCGTGCGCCGGAATCGCTGGTAAAGACGATGGCGGCATGCCGGCTGAGTTGTAACAACGGCAACAATACCCGGCACAGAATGAACGGCGCGTTGAGGTTGACGTTCAGCGCATGGCCCCAATCCTTGGTCTTGTAATTGACGATCGGACTGAAGGCGCTGAATTCCACCGCCGAATGCAGCAAGCCTTGCAAACTGCCGTAACGCTGTTCGATCGCATCGGCCATTTCCTGGTACTGGGCCTCGCTGGCACCGGCCAGATCGAACGGGTACATCACCGGTTCCGGCCCACCGGCCTCGACGATCGCATCGTAGACCCGCTCCAGCTTCGGAATATTCTTGTCCAGCAGAATGATTTGAGCGCCGTGCTTCGCCAACGCTAAGGCTGCTGTCGCGCCCAAGCCGCCGCCGGCGCCGGTGATTAAAATGACTTGGTCTGTTAACGGCATATCTGCGCCTGTATCCATTCCATCAGTTGTTGCGGCCGCTCGATCAAGCCGTCTGCGCCCCAGGATTCGGGGACGTCGTCGGCTTTCAGATAACCGTAGACGGCGGCCAGGGTTTTCATATTCGCGCGCTTACCGGCGGTAATGTCGTGGGCGGCATCGCCCAGGTAAACGCAATTTTCCGGCGCGACTCCAGCCTCGCGGCAGGCGGCAAACATCGGCTCCGGATCGGGCTTGCTGCTCGGTGTCGAATCGCCGCTGATCACGCAGGCTGCGCGTTGGCGCAACCCCAATGCCGTTAACAACGGTTCGGTGAAGCGGGTTTTCTTGTTGGTCACCACACCCCACTTCAAACCCTCGGCCTCGATTGCCTGGAGACTGTCTGCCACCCCATCGAACAACCGACTGTAATCGGCAACGTTATCTTCGTATTGGTTCAACATGAATTCCAGCATCCGCTCCGCTTCGGCCTGATCCACCTCGACGCAATGCCGAATCATGGCCAAGGCCCCGTGGGAAATCAGCGGCCGCACCGCAGCCGGAGCCGTTTCCGGAAAACCATGGGCGGACAATGTCCGGTTCAAACAGGCGATCAGATCCGGTGCGGTATCCACCAAAGTGCCGTCCAGATCGAACAGCACGCAATCGAGCTTGAATCCAGTCATGTTCAATCGGCGCGTTTGAAAGCGGCGATGTAATTCACCGAAACATCCTTACCCAGATAAAACGCCTTGCTGAACGGGTTGTATTCGATACCGACCATGCCCTGCAACTCCAAACCGGCAGCGCGGGCCATCCGCCCCAGCTCCGACGGCTTGATGAAGGTTTTGTAATCGTGGGTACCCTTCGGCACCATTTTCAAAAGATGTTCCGCGGCAACGATCGCCAACAACCAGGCTTTCGGGTCGCGGTTCAAGGTCGAAAAAAACACGGTACCGCCGGGTTTGACCAAGGTGGCGCAAGCCGCAACGACCGAGGCCGGATCGGGGACGTGCTCCAGCATTTCCATGCAGGTGACGTGATCGAAACCGGCCGGTTGCTCTTCGGCCAGCTGCTCGGCGCTGATTTTGCGGTAGGTCGCCGCGACACCCGACTCCAAACCGTGCAGATCGGCGACGTCCAGCAAATCCTGGCTCAAATCGATACCCAGAGCGTTGGCGCCCAGCCGGGCCAGACCTTCGGTGAGGATGCCGCCGCCGCAGCCGACGTCGACCACCTGCTTACCGCTGATATCGGCGTATTCGCCAACAAACTGCAACCGTAACGGGTTAACCTGATGCAAAGTCTTGAATTCGCCTTCGCTATCCCACCACCGCTCGGCCAAAGAGCCGAACTTGTGTATCTCGTGCGGATGAACGTTATCTGCTGTCGCCATAATGCCAAACCTTTTCTGTGTGCCTATAGTTTACTGTATTACTAGGTTATTAGTCATGAGCTTTGCGTGCCGACGGCAACGCCTTGCCGCCCCTCATAACAGGAAACCGGGGAATTAACTGCTTAAACGCTGCTGCCAAACCGCAACCCGCTCGTTGAGCGCCGCCAGATCCATCGTGGTCAATTGCCGGTTTTTCAAGAGTTGTCGGCCGGCGACCCAGACATCGCTGATCTGGCGGCGGTCGGCGGCATAGACGATCTGCGCCAATGGATTGAACAAGGGCTGGGTTTCCAGTTCGCTCAAGTCGATTGCCGCGACGTCGGCCTGCTTACCCACGCTGAGCGAACCGATTTCCGCCTCCAAACCCAAGGCTTTGGCACCGTTCAGGGTAGCCATCCGCAAGGCCGTTTCCGCCGAAACCGCCCCGGCGTCTCCGGCCACCGCCTTGGCCAGTAATGCCGCCGTGCGCATTTCCGAGATCATGTCCAGATCGTTATTGCTGGCGGCACCGTCGGTGCCCAGTGCGACGTTGATCCCCGCCGCCAAGCAGTCCGCAACCGGGCAGAAACCGCTGGCGAGTTTCAGATTGGATTCCGGGCAGTGCACGATGTGGGCCCCGGTTTCGGCATACGCTGCCATGTCGGCGGCCGTCAACTGCGTCATATGCACCCCAATGAACGACGGATTCAGCAAACCCAGTTGTTGCAGGCGTTGTATCGGCGTTTGCCCGGTCTTTTGTTTTTGTTCTTCGACCTCGTGCGCCGTTTCGTGCAAATGCATATGCACCGTCAGATTCATTTCGTCGGCATACGTCAGCACGCTGCGTAACGGCGCATCGGACACGGTATACGGCGCATGCGGCGCAAACGACAGACTGAGCAGGTTTTCGTGGCGCAGCTTCTCGTGCAGAGCCAGGCCCTTGGTCAGATAGGCGTCGGCGCTTTCGGCCCACACGGTCGGAAAATCGAACACGATCAAGCCGATATTGGCGCGGATACCGTGTTGCACGGCCTGTTGCGCGGCAATTTCGGGAAAGAAATACATGTCATTGAAGCAAGTGGTGCCGCAGCGCAGCATTTCCGCAATCGCCAAATCGACGCCGTCGCGAACGAAGGCCTCGCTGACCCATTTCTGTTCCGCCGGCCAAATGTGGTTTTGCAGCCAATCCATCAACTGCAAATCGTCGGCAATACCGCGCAACAACGACATTGCCGCGTGGGTATGGCAGTTGACCAAGCCCGGAATCAAGGCATGGCGGTCCAGAATTTCCAACTTGCGCGGCTGGTATTTCTCCCCAATTTCGGCAGAGGGTAACAGGTCGACGATCTTGCCGTCGTTGATCACCAGGCTGGAGTGCTCGAAGATTTGACCCGCGGGTTCGACCGGAATTATCCAGCGCGCCTGAATCACGAGATCGACCTGCATATAAGCCTCCGGGTATGAAATATGGGCGATTATAACCGTTAAGCCGCCCCAGTCCGATAACTTAGCTAACCTTCCCCGCCCGATTATCGAAGACGCAGCGGAAAAATCCCCCGGGGTCAGCTTGTGGCATGCCGATCAAGACGGGTCCGTTAGTAGGCGCATCGGCAAGCTCTCACGCCTGGAAACTACCCGCCACGCTCAGAACCAGCTTAAAATTAAGTCACGGCGGTCCGTAGTCTCTAAAGCAAGAAAAGCCCGGCACCCACGACTTTTGCCCTGGACGGCCCGCAGCCCAATAACCTCATCAACCGAACAACATGAGCCAAACATCGCAATTATCGGTCCAAGCCCTGCAATGGACCGGACACAGCCTGAAAGTACTGGACCAGCGCGTCCTGCCGCAAACCATCGCTTACGACGAATACCGCGACGCCGCCGGCGTCGCTACAGCCATCGCCTCGATGCGGGTGCGCGGCGCGCCGGCGATCGGCATTGCCGCCGCCTACGGCGTGGTGTTGTCGGCCATGCGCCATTACCCGCAAGCCGATTGGCAAGCCGCAGTCGGCCGCGACATCGAACAATTGGCCGCGTCGCGGCCCACCGCCGTCAATCTGTTCTGGGCGCTGGACCGGATGCGCGGCTTGATCGCGAATAATCCGGCCGATCCGGTCGCCGCGCTGACCGAGCTGGCACAAACCATCCACGCCGACGATTATGCTGCCAACCAAGCCATGGGCGAGCGCGGCGCGGACCTGATCGGTACCGCAAAAGCGGTGTTGACCCATTGCAATGCCGGCGCCTTGGCGACCGGCGGTTACGGCACCGCCTTGGGCGTGATCCGCAGCCTGCACCGCCGCGGCGGCTTGCAACAAGTCTACGCCGGCGAAACCCGGCCCTGGTTGCAAGGCGCGCGGCTGACGGTGTGGGAATTGGCGCAGGACGGCATCCCCGCCACGCTGATCGCCGATTCGGCGGCGGCCTGGCTGATGAAATCCGGCAAGATAGACTGGATCGTGGTGGGCGCCGACCGCATCGCCGCCAACGGCGACGTCGCCAACAAGATCGGCACCTATTCGCTGGCGGTGCTGGCCAAGCAACACGGCGTCAAAGTCATGGTCGCCGCGCCCTCTTCCACTTTCGATTTCAACCTGGAAAACGGCGCCGGCATCGAAATCGAACAACGCGATCCGCGGGAATTGCTGGCCGATTGCTATTTGCACGAAGGCTCATTGGTCAGCGCCTGGAACCCGGTGTTCGACGTCACGCCGGCCGAATTGATCGACGCGATCGTCACCGAGCGCGGCACCGTCGTCGACCCCGGCAAACACGGCGTCAGGAGTTTGCAACCATGTTGAAGTTGAATTTCAAAAGCGGCAATAGTCCGCTGTTTGCGGTGCAATGCCTGTGGGAAGGCGTGCGCATGCTGATCCGCCCGGAGTTGCGCAATTACCTGCTGATTCCATTGTTCATTAACATGGTGCTGTACACCGGCGGTTTCGTGCTGGGTTACCACATGGTGTCGGCCTTGATCCACCAGTTCATCCCGGACTGGTTGTCCTGGCTGAACTGGATTCTGTGGCCGCTGTTTTTCGTCAGCTTTCTGGTGGTCGGATTTTTCAGCTTTGCTCTGTTAGCCAACCTGATCGCCGCGCCGTATTACAGTCGGCTGTCCGCCAAGACCCTGGCGCTGATCAGCGGCCAGCCGCTACCGGCGGCGGAACTGGCCTGGGTCAAGGTGTTTTTCGGCGAACTGCACCGGATCGGTTATCTGCTATTGCGGGTGCTGCCGCTACTGCTGTTGTTCGCGGTGCCGGTCGTGAACTTATTGGCCCCGCTGTTATGGGCCGGGTTCGCCGCCTGGGGCATGGCCTTGGAATTTATGGCCTACCCGTTGGAACAGCGCGGTCTGGCGTTTGCCGGGCAAAAACAGTTTTTACAGCAGGTACGCTGGGGCGCGCTGAGTTTCGGCGGCCTGACCAGCCTGGGCTTGACGCTGCCGCTGCTGAATCTGGTCATCGGCCAAGCCGCAGTGATCGGCGCGACGATTTACATCTACCGGCTTTCGGCCCCAGATACCGAGTCCGCCGCCACATCCTGAGCCCCGCGCAATACCGTTGCGTCGACTTTGCGCTAGGGATCGCCGAGACGAAGCGAACCCGGGTGACAAGGACGCCTACAGCATTCGCCGTCCATAGCAACAGGCCCCCGGCGCTCCCTGCCGGGGTGACGCCCGGCTATCAACCAACGCCATAATTCCCGCCAGCCCAGCCGGAGGCCGCCGCTCCATCAATACTTGATCGTGACGCCGACGAAAGCCGAGCGGCCCATACCCGGCACGTTTCGGCCCCAAGGCACCGTGACGTTGGGGGCCGCGGTCGGATTCATGCCGTAGCGGTCGCCGAGATAGGAGCCGGCCAAGGGATGGAAATATTGTTTATCCAGCACGTTGTCCAAGCCGACGTCCAGCCTGAAATTGCCCCATTCGTAGCCGGTTCTGGCGTTGAGCAGGATGTAGGACGGGGTCTGAACTTCGTTACGGATTTGCTGGACATGGGATTTGCCGTCGACGAACTGCATTTCCAGCGCGCTCTGCCAACTGCTCAAGCGGTGGTCCAGACTCAATTTCATATTGAACGGCATCATGTGGTACAGGTTGCCGCCGTCCATCCGCTCGCCGCGGACATAACTCATCGTGGTATGGGCCGCAAATTCGCCGAGCGTTTGGTCTTTGTACAAGCGGGTGCGAGCCGACACGTCCATACCCCATAGCCGCGCATCGTGGTTGGCGTATTGCAAATAGACGTACTGATTGTCCACCGTCAAGTTATTGATGGTAGGCCCGCCCGTGTATGACGTTGCCGCGCTGCGGCAGCCGTTGGCGTCCCGAGCCGGATTGGTATTGACCAGACAGCGATCCGCATCGATGAAGTTATTGACGTACGTAAAATACGGCGTGACGTTGACTTCCCACAAATTGTTTTGCGGCTCGTGAAATGCGGCGGTCAAACTGACGGTATGGGCGGTTTCCTCAGTCAAATCCATATTGCCGACATAGCCATTACCATCGCCGAACCAGCCTATCATCGCCATATCCATTTTCCGCGCGCCCCAGACGTAACGCTCGTACAAATTCGGGGTGCGGTTCTTGCGGGCATAACCCAATTCGTACTGACTGATGTCGTTGGGCGTGAACTGCACCAGAGCCGTCACGTCGAAAGTGTCGTTGGTCCGCCCTTTATCGCGAGCATTGAAGGCGTTGGCCGCCGTCAAGGCTAATTTCGCGCCTGCCGGATCGGGATTGTTCGCCAAATTGCCATTGGTCCCCAGCAAATTCGGGTTGTAGGGGCTGACGTTACCCGTATCGGTGCTGGTGTGTTCGTAGCGCAAACCCAGCAAGCTTTTCCATTGTTGGTTCCAGCGCGCTTCCCATTCGCCGAAAAAGGCAATCCGCTCCTTTTCGGCATTGTTTAAATTGATGTAATTCTGCGGCGCCATCATCCAGTATGCGGGATTCGGCGTGGGGTTGGCTGGTCCAGGATCGTTATGCACCGCCGGCCAGTAATCGTTCAGCTTGTTGGCGTGGTATTCGTTGCCGATTCTGAAGGTATCGCGCTTGCCGTAGGGGATTTCCGCCAAAATCTTGTAGCCCAGATTGCGGCCACGGGTTTCCATCGGCATCCTGTCGTTCGGAAAAGCAAAACCGCCGCCCGACACCGTACCGTCGAGATAGCGGTTGTGCTTGTCGTCGCCGATGTCCATGCTGTGCTGGGTCGACTCGAAGTAGAACTTACTTTCCAGCGTGCCCCAATCGAAACTGCCCTTGTGCATGATGTTGCCGAAGATACTGTCGTTGTTGGTCAGGTCCATACGCTGGTTCGGAAACAACTGGTAGGGCATGTGCTGCTGGCCGCCTCTGACCACGACCAGATGGTTGTCGGATTTGAACGACAACGCCGCGGAGTGGTTTTGGTTGACGTAAGCCGTGGAGTTGACGATCTGGCCGTTGCCGTCGTTGTAATTCATGCTTTCGGTATGCGAACCGGTGTAGTCCAGCCGGACGTTCTGAGTAGCGACGCCGGCCGCGATACTGCCGCCGAAGGCGTCGCCGTTGCTGCGGTAAAACGACGACACCGAACCGTCCAGCAAAATATCCTTGCCCGGCTCGGCAAACACCGGTTCCGGGGTTTGTACCGAAATGGTGCCGCCGATGCTGTCGCCGCCCAAGCTCACCGGCGTCACCCCAGTCAGAATCGTGATCTTGCCGATATTGCTGCGGTCGATATACGACAACGGCGGATTCATGTGGTTGGCGCAGGCGGAAGTCAAGATCATGCCGTTGATGTCGATTTTGACCCGGTCGTCGTTCAGGCCGTGGATCACCGGCAAACTGGAGACGCCGCCGGCGCCGTACAAACTGACGCCGGGCGTATCCTCCAATAATTTGGCGGTGTCGCTGACCGCCGCCCGCTTGCTTTCCAGAATATCGGCTTCCATTTCCGATGCGCCCAGGTTTTTAACGCTGGGGAACTTGTCGGTGACGATCACTTTTTCCAGGACCACCTCGGTTTCGGTTCCGGCCGGTTCCGGCGCGGTCTCGGCAGCCAACGCCGAAGCGACGAAACAGAGCGATACCGTGCCGAGCCATTTATCGCAGCGCAGCCGGTTGCCGGAGGAAGTTGCCGTAGAAACGTTCGGCAAATGGGCCGGTAGATTTGAATTGAAATTGTTCATTGCTTGCCTTTCGAAAGTCTGAAATCGGGGCGAACGCCAGGGTTCGGCCAGAATTAAGTCAAGCAACAAGCGCACCAAATTGCAAGGCTTTGTAATATTATAAATTTCTAATTTTATGTTTTATGAATTCTCTGAAACTATGTTATATGCCACATGCAAAATAAGTGATATGCCGCAATCCGCGCCGCAGCTTTTCGCGGTATCTCCGCCTTGTCCATACAATCGCGCCGGCTGCAATTCAATCCGCCCCGACGCCGGCTTTGCCGGAAACGGCGGCACAGACTTACAATAGCCCGCCTTCAATCACCTAACTTTTCGGAAAACACGATATGAAATACAGCCCTTGCGTCGACCAATGCACCAGTGACGGTACTCATTGCTCAGGCTGCGGCCGCTCGCACCAGGAAATCGCCGAAACCAAGCAATTGGTCAAAACGGTGGTCGACTTCATCCAGAAACAGGGTTACGACAACCCGGAAGAGTTTGTCGACCGCATCAGCAAAAGCATTCTGAAAAAGCTGCAAAAAGCCAACGGCTGAGAAGTTTCAAGCGCAGCCAGTTTCAGCCGCCGTCGGCGGCCAGCCGGTAGCCGACGCCGACTTCGGTCAACAGATAACGCGGCCGGGCCGGATTCACCTCCAGCTTGTGCCGCAACTGGCCCATGTAGATGCGCAGATAGTGCTGGTCGTGAATATGCTCGGCCCCCCAAACTTCGCCGAGCAATTGCCGATGGGTCACGACCAGGCCGGCATGACGCACCAGGATGCCGAGCAGGCGAAACTCGATCGGCGTAATCCGCACTTCGTTACCGGCGATGAACACTTTGCGCCGCGCCAGATCGATTTTTAATTGCCCGGTTTCGAAAGTCTCGCTAGCCGCGATACTGCGCGCCACCCGGCGCAACAAGGCCTGCAAACGGGCATGCAATTCGCCGCTGCCGAACGGTTTGGTCAGATAATCGTCGGCGCCGGCATCCAGCGCCATGATCTTGTTCTGCTCCTGGCTACGGGCCGACAACACCAGCACCGGCAGATCGGACAGTTGCCGCAAGCGCCGGGCCACGGCGATCCCATCCATGTCCGGCAAGCCCAAGTCCAGGATCACGCAATCGGGCTGCTCGCTTTTCAACAGCGCCAGCCCGGCCTTGGCGCAATCGGCTTCGGCGATGCGCCAGCCGCGGTTGGCCAGGCTGGTTTTCAAAAAGCGCCGGGTCTGGCTGTCGTCTTCTATCAGTAAAATCAACGGTGCCGCATCGTTCATCCGCCACTCTCTCCGGTCTCGCCCCAATCCAGCGCCGGCGGCTCGCGCAACGGCAAATCGATAATGAACGCCGCGCCCTTACCGGCCAGATTCGTCGCCCGAATCCGGCCGCCGTGGGCGGCAATGATGGTACGGCACAATGCCAGTCCCAAGCCGACGCCGCCGTGTTCGGTCTCACCGCTCAGCCGGTAGAATTTGTCGAAGATTTTCTGCTGCATGCCGTCCGGAATCCCGGCGCCGTAATCGGTAACGGTCAATTGCAAACCGTCTGCCGCCAGTTCCGCGCCAATATCGATCGGGCTGCCCGGCGGCGTGTATTTGATAGCGTTCTCGATCAGATTGGCCAGCACTTGCTCGAACAAGACGGCATCGACCCACAACAACGGCAGGCTGTCCGGAATTTGGGTACGCACCGGCCGCTCCCGCAACGCTTTATCGAGCCGGGTCAACGCGCTGCCGACGATTTCCTCCAGCGCGTTCCATTCGCAATGCAGCGTAATTTCGCCGCTGCTGAGCCGGGCCATGTCCAGAATCTTGCTGGTCAATTCGGCCATCCGTTGCGCTTCGTCGAATACCGCCCGGTAAAACTCCTGGCGCTCGGCCGCCGATAAGCGGTCGGCATTGTCGATCAATGCGCCGGCCGCACCGCTGATCCGGGTCAACGGCGTGCGCAAGTCGTGGGAGATCGCGCTGAGCAAGGCGTTTCGTAACGCTTCGGCCTGCACCTGCAGGCCGGCTTCGCGGGCGCGTTCGGCCAGATACAAGCGCTCCAGCGCCTGGCCGACCAGATTGCGGAAGGTTTCGAACAAAGCCAGTGCCTCCGGATGCGCCAAGCGCGACGAAGGCTCCGCTCTGACCAACAACACGCCGAATACGGTCTGCGATCCGGCCAACGGATAATAGGCTGCCCCCTGATTGTGGCGAGTCGAGTTCGCCGCGAACGCCTGCCGGGCGGCTTCGGCATCGAAACCCGGCCCAACTGCGGCAATCGACACCGGCAGGCGCCGGTTCTCGTCGGCCGGCACGATGAGGGCTTCGGCGCCGAATTCGTCGCGTATCCGCTCGGCAGCCAACGCCGCAATCGCCTCGCGGCTCTGCGCATCGGACAAGGCCCGGCTTAAGCGGTACAAGGCGTTGGCCCGGTTTTCCCGTTGCCGGGCAATTTCGGCTTGACTGCGAGCCCGATCCAATAAATTGCTGGTCAGACTGGCAACGACGATCATGATGGCCAAACCGACGATGTTTTCCAGATCGGAAATCGCAAACGAGAAAATCGGCGGCGCGAAATAATAGGCAAACACCGGCGGGCTCAGCAGCGAGGCGGTCAGCGACGCGCCGCGGCCGTAGCGGCTGGCGACCAGGAACACGCCGAGCATATAGCTCATCAGAATGCTGGCCGGCTCCAATATGCTCCGCAACGGCCAAGCCGCCAACGTGCAGATAAACGGCGCGGCGATCCCGCAAACGTAGCCGGTGTAGCGCTCGCGCCGGGTCCTGGCCGGCAGGCGCGCCTCCGGTCCGGCATTGCCCTGCCGCCGCCTGCTACCGAACATCGCCCTCACCCTTCCCGCCGGACATCCGCGTCAAAAGGAATGGGCGTTGACCAGAAAATGCACGCCGATACTGGCGAAATAACCGAGCAGGATCACCGGACACCATTTCATGTGGTTGCTGAAGGTATATTGTCCCTTGGCCTGGCCCAACAAGCCAATCCCCGGCGCCGAACCGATCGCCAACAAGCTGCCGCCGACGCCCAGGGTCAAAGTCAACAGCAGCCATTGACCTTGGGTGATGTCGGGATGCATGGTCAGAATCGCGAACATCAGCGTGCCGTTATCGACGAAGGCCGAGCACAGGCCGATCGCGATGTTGGCCAAAGTCGGGCTGAGTTGGCCGTAAAGCAGGTGCGAGACGGCGTCGAGATAACCGATATAACCCAGGCCGCCGATGCCCATCATCGCGCCGTAAAAAAACAACAGCGTGTCCCATTCCAGCCGGCCGACTTTGTCGAAAATATCGAAACGCGTCGATTGGGTGGCGGCGGCCTGGTAATCGCCGCCGCCGAAAAACAGCGAGAACTCCGACTGGCTCAACGGTTTGGCCTTTTCGGTTTGGTGCAGGTAATAGTAAAAAAACTGCAATAACGCCAAGCCCGCCATCATGCCGGCCGCGGCCGGCAAATGCAGCTCCATATCGAACACCACGGCCAACGCAATCGTCACCCCAAACAAAAACAGCAAGCGCTTGGCGCCGCGCGGCAGCGCCACATCCGCCATTTCGATGCTGGGAACTTCCTGCGGCAGCGCAAAATGCATCGCCAGCGCCGGGACCAGGAAATTCACCAGGCAGGGTAAGAACAACTTGAAAAATTCGGTAAAACCGAGGATGCCGTGCTGCCAGACGAACAAGGTCGAAATCCCGCCCAAAGGACTGAACGAACCGCCGGCATTGGTTGCGATTACGATATTGATACACGCTAAGGACACGAAGCGCGGGTTGTTTTTACCGACCGCGACCGCGACCGCCCCCATCAGCAGGCCGGCCGTCAGGCCGTTGACCACGCAAGACAGCAAGAACACCAAGAATCCGGTCATCCAGAACAGTTGCCGATAACTCAAATGCTGACTGACCAGCCAGACTTGCAAGGCGTCGAACAGGCGCATGTCCTCCATCGCGTTCAGATAGGTCATCGATACCATGATGAACAGCAACAACTCGATGTAAGTCTGCAAATTGCTGCGAAACGCGGCGACTGCCAGTTCATCCAGCCCCTGTTCCCGGTAGGCCAGCACGATAACGAACCAGATTAACGCCGCCGCCAACAGCATGGGTTTGGATTTGCGCAATTCGGTCACTTCTTCCAGCATCGCCGCGACATACGCCGCCACCATGACCAAAAGCGAAATGTAACCGGCCCAATGGCCGGTCAAATCCAAAGGTTTCAGGCTTTCCGGGGCCACCCCGGCATCGGCGGTAGCCAGCGTCGGCAGCGCCAGGGCTGCCAGTCCCAGCAAGCCCGATATCATCATCCGCACAAATTTCTCCTTACCCTGATTCGCAAGTGCTCCGCAGAAATGGAACGCTCCGCCAAGCTCGGCGCCATCGCCTTAATGTTTCCATTGGCCGGCCGCCACAACGACCGGGCTGCGAGCACTTTCATGGCCCGGAATTCTAAGCAGCCGGACGTAAAAAAGGCGTAAAGAGCGGTCAGGACAATTAGCGAGGATTTGCCAAATCCCGGCAAATTTGCGGAAATGAGCGGTTTTAGCCCGAAACTATCGTTAGTCCGATGAAAAATAAAGCTCTCGCCGACCTGCCCCGTCACAACGTCCCCAACTTCCCCGGCTGGTGGGCCGCATTGGGGCCCGGCGTGGTGTGGATGGCGCTGGCCCAGGGCAGCGGCGAACTGATCTGGTGGCCGTATATGGTCGCCAAGTACGGTTTGACCTTTCTCTGGTTGTTGGCACCGGCCTGTTTGCTGCAATACCCGTTGAACTTGGAAATCGGCCGCTACACATTACTGACCGGGGAAAGCATTTTTCACGGCTTCATCCGCTTGAACCGCAGCTTCGGCGTGTTTTTATGGCTGCTGATGACAGTATCGTTTCTGTGGTTCGGCGCGTTCGCCTCGGCCGGCGGCACGGCGATGGCCGAATTGACCCATTGGCCGGAGGGCTGGAGCCAGCGCGGCCAAAGCCTGTTCTGGGGCTACGCCTCGATTGCGGTGTTCGTCACGGCGATTCTGGCCAGCGGCGTGGTCTATACCTTGATCGAGCGTTTCATGAAGCTGGTGGCCGTCGTCACCGTGGTCGGCCTGCTATCGGCCTGTCTACAAGCCGACGTACTGAGGGCGCTTCCGGAATTTGCCCAAGGCCTGTTTGGTCCGGTCAGCGACATGCCCCGGCCCTGGGATAACCATGACGCCAGCAAACTGCTGACCGCCATCACCTTCGCCGGCCTCGGCGGCTTCTGGATCTTGTTTTACTCGTACTGGCTGCGCGACAAAGGCGCCGGCATGGCCGGTCTGGTCGGCCGCATCACCGGCCTGGGCGGCGCCGAGGAAGCGGTGCTCAGCGACGGCTTTCTGCCGGCAGACGCCGCACAAAGCGCGCAAAACTGGCAATCCTGGCGCCGATTCTTGAGCGCGGACATCCTGGTCGGCATCGTCGGCAATTTATTGACCACCTTGATGACCTGCCTGCTGGCCTATGCGCTGCTGTTTCCGAAAGGCTTGCTGCCGCAGGAATACGAACTGGCCGTCGTGCAAAGCCAGTTCTTTGCCGTGAGTTGGGGCGAAATCGGCCGGCTGCTGTTTCTGGTGGTGGCCGCGGCATTTTTGACCGATACCTGGCTGGCTACCGCCGACGCGGTCAGCCGGATTCAAGCCGATATCGTGTTGACGCTGTTTCCGCAGGCGCAACGCTGGCCGGCCCGGCGCTGGTATTACCTGTTTCTGGCGCTACTGACCTTGATTACCTCGTTTACGATGCAGCTTGATGCGCCGGGGCCGTTGATCCTGACCAGCGCCCTGATCGGCTTCGCCGGCACCATCCTGTTTCCGGCGGCCTTATATCTTTTGAATTACCGCTTACTACCGCCTCATTTGCCGGAGTGGGCCAAGCCCAAGGGCCGGCCCTGGCTGCTGGGATTGAGCTTTGCCGTGTATCTGCTGCTGGCGCTGCTGTATCTGCGCGCCAGCCTGTAACGGCCCACCGCGTTAAAACTCGTATTTCAACGAGCCCATTACATTGATCGGCGCGCCGGGGATTACGCCGAGATTGCTGCCGGCCGAGTTGGCGTAGTATTCCTTGTCCAGCAGGTTGTTGATATTCAATTGCGCGGTCAGCCGCTGCTGACCGATTTTTTGGGTGTAAGCCGCCATCCCATCCAAGCGGACGTAACCGGGCAGCAGATAGCTGTTATCGGAATCTCCCGGCCGCGGCCCGACCGCGACCGCGCCCAGGCCGGCTTTGAAGGCCTGGTTAAACTGCCAGGTGCCCCACAGGCTGCCTTGGTGGCGCGGCACGTTCTCCAGCCTGTGGCCTTGCAGGCCCTCGAAATCCTGGGTGTAATTGACCTGGGTATAAGCGTAGGTCGCCAGCAAATGCAGTTGGTCCGTGACTTGCCCGGCCAAATCCAACTCGATACCCCGACTCCGGATCTGCCCGGCCAATATCCGAAAATTGGGGTCGGCCTGGTTCGGATCGTCGGTCAGCATATTGCTTTTGGTCAGATAGAAAAACGCCAACGTCGACGAAAATCGCTGATCCGCCGATTCGGTTTTAATCCCCAATTCGTATTGCTTGCCGCGCTGCGGATCGAATTTCTCGCCGCTGGCACTGACGCCGTTGTTGGCGCTGAACGATTCGCTGAAACTGCCGTACAGCGACAGCCAATCCTGCGCCCGATACAACAACCCGGCTCGCGGGCTGAAGGCGTCGTCGTTGGCCGGGCTGCGCCCCAATTCCGCCGCTTGCAACGAGACCGGCGAAAAATTCGCACCGGTGGTCACGCTGTCGTAGCGCCCACCCAGCAGAATATGCAAGCGTTCGAACAAGGTGATCTGGTCCTGCAGATAGGCGCCGACCCAGGACTCCCGCCGGTAAAAGAAGGCGTTATCGGCGGTCAGGGCATCGAAGTCGACTTGGCCGTAGACCGGCGTGTAAATGTCGATCGGCGCGGTCGGTGCTTGGGCGTCATGGGCGCTGGTCAAGGCATGGAAGCCGTCGAACCCGACCAGCAGATTATGTTTGCTGCCGAAGATTTCGAACTTGCCGTTCAGGTCGATATTGCCGGAGTGGGTGATGACGTCCTGCACCCCTTTCGACGCCATCCGGTCCAGCGTGCGCAAGTCGTCGCGCAGCCCAATGTAGTTGTACAACGTCGGCCCGCTCAAGCTCCAGTCCTTGAACAAATAACGCTGGGTTATTTTCCAGTCGTCGTTGAAATGGTAGGTCCAGTCCACTGCAACCGAGGTGCTTTCCAGGGTTTGGCGGTGGAAGCCGTCCTTCAGGCTCCGGCTGAGCGGAATCCGCGCCGGCCGGCCGTTGATCGCCGGGATACCGTCATCGGCATTGAATTGGTCGTGTTTGTATTCCAGATCGACGTTGGTTTCGAAGCGGGCGTTCGGCCGCCAGGTCAAGCTGGGGGCGACGAAAAAACGCTGGTTACCGACGAAATCGCGAAACGATTGCTGGTCGGTATACGACCCGTTCAGCCGATACAGCAAGGTCTTGCCGGCATCGAGCGGCCCGGTGGCGTCCAGCAAGGTGCGATATTGGTCGAAGGAACCGAACTGCTGCTGCAACGAGTAATACGCGGTATCCAGCGGTTTTTTAGTCACGTAATTGACCAAACCGCCGGGCTCAATCCGGCCGTACAACATCGCCGCCGGCCCCTTCAGAATCTCGATTTGTTCGATGTTGGCGATATCGTAAATGTCCTGGCGGTTGAACAAACCGTTGCGGTAAGCGTCGCCGAAATCGGACCCGGCCAAGCCGCGGATCACGAAATTGTCGTACAGGTAACCGCCGCCGGTGCGGCCCAACACGCCGCTGACGTGGCCGTTGACGGCATCCGGCAAGGTCATGGTCTGTTTGTCGGCCAACACCGCTTTCGGCACGATTTGGATCGAGATCGGCGTTTCCATCACCGGGGTATCGGTTTTGGTGGCCGTGGTGGCGTTGGGCCGGTTGTAATCCGGATTGTCCGGCGCATTCCAGGCATAGACCGGCTTGCCGACCACCGTCATCGCCGGCATCAGCTCCGGGCTGGTTTTGTTGTGCAGCTCCGGCGGCTTGGGCTGAATCGTCACGGTACCGTCGCCGGTGGTTTGCGCCCGCAACGGCGAATCGGCCAACAGCATATTCAGCGCTTCGGCGTCGGTATACTCGCCCTGCACTGCCCGACTACGCAGATGCTCGGCGATGTCGGTGCCGTAAATCAACGGTTGCCGGCTCTGTTTGCCGAACTGCAACAACGCCTGGTTCAGCGCTTGGGCCGGAATGTCGTAATAATGCTTGGCGCCGACGTTTTCCGCCTGAGCCGCCGGGGCCAATGCCAGGGCCGTCGACGCGACTAGCGCACGGCAGATAAAAATCGAACGGCGATGCGTTGCGTGGGACATGAACACTCCTGATTTCGTCTCGGTTACGGGGCCGCACTGCGGCTGCTAAGGGTAAAGACGGAATTGGCGGAAGAATCCACATCGCTGCGGCCTCAATGACTGGGCCAATTACTGCTGCGAGAGGAAAACCCGCCCAAGCCTCGGGCCGGAAAAAGTCTTCATATTGTCACGGCGGCTGCGGCATAATCGATCTAGCGCGCGTCGTGGCGGGCCGCGCTACCGACTTACTCCATAATAACGATGAGGAGCGCGCCCATGTCCAGATCGAACCTGCTTGCCGTGATGTGCCTGACGCTTTGTGCCGCCTTAGCCCACGCCGACTGCGTGGACCCTAAAGACACTTACGATGCCTACAACGAGGTCGCCGACGCCGCCCAAGACCGGCCGTCGGAATTTTACGTGCTGTCCTATTCCTGGGCGCCGCGCTATTGCGCCGAGAAAGGCGACAAACGCCGCCCCGGCCAAAAAGATTATCTGCAATGCGGCAGCAACGCCCGTTTCGGCTACATCCTGCACGGACTGTGGCCGCAAGGCACCCTGGCCAAACCAAACGACTACCCGCGGGCCTGCGCCGGCGACCAGCCCAAAATCGACCGCGCACTGATGGCGAAATATTTCTGCATGACGCCCAGCGCCTGGCTGTTGCAACACGAATACGAAAACCACGGTACCTGCATGATCGACCGGAATCTGCGTACGCCGCAGGCCTATTTCGATAAAGCGCTGGCATTGCACAGCGCGCTGCATCTGCCTGACCAGCAAATCACCAACGAAGCCAAGGGCAAAGCCTGGTTCGTGCAAAACAATCCGCAACTGCCCGAAGACAGCGTCTACTTCGACCGCAAAGCCAAGGAATGGCGGGTCTGTTACGACCGCGATTTCGCCCCGTTCGCCTGCCCCCGCCCCGGCGGCCAAGGCGGCGGCGACTCGGACGGCAACAACGGCAACCCCGACGCCTGCCCGGTCAAAGGCAATATCTCCGGCAAGAACCGCAAATACTACTTCGTCCCCAGCCACCCGAGCTACGCCGGCGTAGTCATCGACTTCAGCAGAGGCGAGCGCTGTTTCGATACGGTCAAGCAGGCAATGGCGGCGGGCTGGAAAAAAGCGCCTTGATTTTTTAGTTATTTGCAGGCGATTTTCAGCGTTTCCGGCGATTTGATTTCGTCGGAAACGTCAGCGCTTGATGTTGCCTTGGCTGATTTCGGCTTTGCGGCGGAAGGAGTGAATTCGGCCAGTTGCGGACGCCCCTCTAGTTTATGATCGTCCGGTAACTTGCTTTTAGCAGATATAGGGCGGGCAAATTTGCCCACCGTTTCGACCCGCGTGGGCACAAAAGGCCGTGACCACCTTACCGGACTGCCATATGGTCGTTCGCAGTATCAAGATGCATAAGGTCTAGGGTACGGCCCTAGTTTCACTATTGAATTGATTGACCGGGAAATATTCCACATGAGCAAACCGCTGAATCATTTTTGCCAAATCACGCTCCTCACTGCCTTTATTACTTTGTCCAGCGGCTGTTCGGTCAATCCAGTAGCGTCCAAATCAACCAAATTTGGTTCGGCCTGGCAAACCGTGGCGTGCAAAATTTTTGACGTGCCTGATGCGATTGCCGCGCAATCGGATTGCGGCTATGTCACCGTCCCCGCACAGCATGACCAACCCAACGGCCCCACCATCCAACTGGCCGTGATTCGGACGCGTAGCAGTGGCAAAAACCCGGCGCTCGATCCCCTGTTTGTCGAACAGGGAGGTCCTGGGGACTCAACCATCGGTGATATTGCCGATGGGGCCTTGCCGAATTTTCCCGAACTCCCTGTCTTGTTAGAGAACCGCGATTTAATCTTCTTAGAGGAACGGGGGACACGTTATTCCAAGCCCTTCCTGTCTTGTCCGGAACTCAATGATCACTATATCGCAGTGGCCAAAGGGGAAATAGGCTACACCGATCCAAGCTGGTTCAAGGCGTGTAACGATCGCCTTAAGGCGCAAGGGATTAATCCCAACGCCTTCAATACCCGCGAAAATGCTGCCGATGTCTACTTTGTGGCAGAGACCTTGGGCTACCCGCAATTCAACTACTATGGCGTTTCTTACGGCACCTTATTGGGGCAATATGTGATTGCGCAGGCGGATAAGCACCAAGCCAAACTGCGCAGCGTGATCCTGGATGGCGTCGTCACCACCAATGTTGATTTCAATCTGGGCGCCGGACACTCGATGAGTTATGCCTTGCGGAATGTGTTCCACTCTTGCGCGCAAGACCAACAATGCGGTCAGGCCTATCCCAATCTGGAGCAGAAATTTTTGGCGCTGGTCGATCAATTTAATCAGAAACCCATTCCCATTACCCTGACCCTTCCCTCCAGCCAAAAACCGATCGCCAGTCAGCTCGATGGCAATACCTTTCTGAATGGTGTCCTACACTTTTTAGCAAGGCCCTATTCCGCTGAATCAGCCCGCGGCAGTTCGCTACCCAAGTTCATTTATGCAGCCAGCAAAGGCAACTTCGATTGGGTGACGGAAAAACTGTCAGAGGACTTGGAAAATCAAAACGGCGCGAAAGAGATGTATCACACCGTCCTTTGTGCGCGGGCAAAATCGGTGCAAGTGACGCCTTCCCAGTTATTGCCGCCAGCCTATCCGCAACTGCTGCCCATTGGCATCCGCGAGGCCGAAGGCGTGACGAAAGCGTGTGATATTCTCCAGGCCGAGTTGAAACCGCCTTTTGCTTACGAAAACCCTGACATTCCAACCCTTTTATTTAACGGTACTTACGATCCAGTCACGCCGCTGCCCTATGGGGAGGCCGTGGCTAAGAACTTGAAAACCGCCTATGTTTACACCTTCCCAGGTGTCGGACATGGGGCCTTGTTTGTGCCGAAGGATATGCCTGCCGGGACCTGTTCGACGCAAATTGCCGCCGAGTTTCTGGCTAACCCGCAGCAAGCACCCGACAGTAGCTGTCTTACTCAGATCAAACCGAGATTTGTGGTTGAATAAAACAGCTTTTCAAACATCTTTGAGCCGTTGGGCTTGATCTGGAGCGGTTAACGTTAAACAAATCCACTCGGTGCTGGTAAAGACTTTGATAGCTAAGCCCTTAATTTGTATTGGACAAACTCAAATTAAGGGTAGGCGGGAGTCTTCGATGGTTGCCGATGCTGCGCCGGGCTAGCGCAACACCACCAGATACCGGGTCAAGGACACGATTTTAAGGCCCGGCACCGCGGAACCGAAGCCGGCGACGGCCTGGTCGAGGGCATCGAGCCGAAACAGGCCGCTGATCCGTTTATCCGCCCAAGCCGAGTTCAGCAGCAATACCTTACCGGGGCGGTAGGCGTTGATGCGTTCGACCGCTTCCGCCAGCGGCACGCCGTCGAATTGCAAGTAACCGTCGCGCCACACCGCCATGTTTTCCGGCCGACCGGGGCGGACGGATATTTGGCCGCCCGCAATTGCGGCGGTTTGGCCGGCCGCCAGCGGGTTGTGCCGGTCGCCGATGCGAATTTCGACCCGGCCTTCGACCAGTTCGACCTGGGTTTGCGCACCGGTGCGGCGCACGCCGAAAGCCGTACCGATCGCCCTTACTTCGCCGGCATCGGTGGCGGCCAAAAACGGCCGCTGCGCATCCTTGGCCACGTCGAAAAAGGCTTCGCCGCGCAACAACTCGACCCGGCGTTGGAGCTTATCGAAACGAATCGCCAATGCGCTGTCGGCGTTCAAAATAAGCCGAGAACCGTCGGCCAGCACCACCCGACGCTGCTCGGCCTTACCAGTCAGATAGTCGGCCTGCCATGCCCAGGGCGGATAAAACGCCGCCAAGGTCAACGCCAATAACACGCAAGCGGCAATTGCCGGTGCCCACCGTAGCCGTCGGCGCCGATTTCGGAGCGGCGGACAGGTCGGCGCGACTGAAACGGTCGCCGCGACATCGGTAGCCGGCTGCCGGCCGCGTTCCTGCAAGCTGGGTTCGGCGCCGGGAATCGGCCGGCCGCGCAATTGCCCCAGCCCTTGCCAGACCGCCTGGGCCCGTTGCCAGGCCTGTTCGTGGGCCGGACCCGCCTCGCGCCAGGCCGCCAAACCTTGGCGGTCCGCGGCGGAAAATTCGCCGGATTCCCGTTTCGCCAGCCAAGCGCAAGCCTGCTCCAGCAAGCGCGAGTCGTCGTCCGGCAGCGGTGCGGTGGTCATGGCAGATTCCTGAGTCAACGGTGAAGGCGATATATGATAGACGAGGCCGGTAGCCTGAACCACATCGTCCGGCTAGGGCTGAGCCAAGGATTTGGCGCAATGCAGCAACGCGCGTTTGATGTTGTCTTCCACGGTGCGTACCGAGATACCGAGTTGCTCGGCAATTTCCCGCTGTTTCATGCCTTCGAAGCGGTTCAGATAAAAGATGCGTTGGCACAGCGGCGGCAATTCCGCCAGACTGCCGATCAGGCTGTCCAGGGCTTGCTCGCTCAAAGCCACGGTTTCGGCGCAGCGCAGATCGGGGGCATCGGGCAAGTCCGGTTCCGGCCAGTCGGCAATCGTCGCGTTACGCACGCTCTGACTGCGGTAATGGTCGTACAGCAAATTCTGCGCGGTGCGAAACAGGTAAGCCCTCAGGTTGCCGACTTTGCTTAGATCCTCGCTACGGCATAAGCGGACGAAGGCTTCCTGGCTGAGATCGGCCGCGGTTTCCCGGCAGCGTAGCCGGGCGAAGAGCACTGCTTCCAGCTCGCTGCGGCAGTCGAGATAAAGCTCTTGTAAGGATTGGCTGACAGAAAATGACATGGGCTGCTGGCTTGGCGGTGCGGAATGCGGGATGTCCTTTGCACACCAGCAAAATTAGCGCCGCAAACCGGAAACCGTCTGCAATCAGCAGGCTAAGCCGCCTGACGAGGTAGCGGTCGGCCCGAAATCAAATAAGCTATGTTAAATAACCCACGCTAAAGCGGCGATATGGCGCAATCGCCGACCGGGTCTCAGCCGGCCGCGGTGTAGTTGGCGGCCGCTTCTACCAACAACTCGTCGATAAAGTACCGGCAGTAATTGGGCACGTACAGTTGTTTCAAATACGCGATCTTGGTGGTGGAGCTGGGTATCAGGCCGGCCAGATCTTTCGCGAGCAAATCGCTATCCCGACCGGGCTCGTAGGACGTACCGGCGATGATGCCGACGCCCATACCCAGCCGCACGTAAGTTTTGATCACGTCGGAATCGGCCGCGGCCAAGGTAATATCCAGCGGCAAGCGCGCATTTTGAAAGGCTTTTTCGATGGCGCTACGGCCGGTAAACCCCGGCGAGTAGGTCAAAATCGGTTCGGCAGACAGACGTTGCAGCGTGATTTCGCCGTCGGCCAGCCGGTGTCCGGCCGGCATGATCGCGATGTGATGCCATTCGTAACACGGCTTGACTACCAGTTTGTCGTCGTCGGCCAACTTTTCGGTGCAAATGGCGAGATCGGCCTGATGCCGATGCAGCAAGTTGACCAGATTATCCGGCGAGGATTGCACCATATAAATCTTGATGCCGGGATATCTGGCCCGGAAGCGGGCGATCGGCCCCGGCAGCAAATATTTGGCCTGGGTATGCGTGGTGGCGATGCGGAAGGTGCCGTGGTTGTTGTCGAGAAAGTCGTCGGCGATCAGTTGAATGTTCTTTTTCGCCTGATTAATCAAATCGACTTCGTCCATGATTTTTTCGCCAAGCGGCGTCAGGCCGGTCAATTTTTTGCCTTGGCGAATAAATAAAGGCGAACCTAATTCGGCTTCGAACAATTGCAATTGCCGGCTCACCGCCGACTGCACCACATGCATTTTTTCCGCGGCCTTGCTCAGGTTGAAATCGGTTTCTTGCAGATTACGCAACAATTCGAGTTGGTTTAAATTCATCTAAATCCTCAAAAAAAACCCACCGTCCTGGAAACTTTTTTTAACTAACCTATACTGTTAGTCGACGGTAGCAAACCAAATCTGATCTGTAGATATAGGATTGTGATTATATCGTTTTATCCTAGAGGTTTAGCACGCTGACATAACGACCGCCTCGCTTTGCCGCAGCGGTCGTTATTTGTGGCTAACCTCCTCCTAGCTACAGGGAAGTTGTTTATGGCGGGTTTAATTACCCGCCATTTTTTTGCGCAGCCCGGCGGCAAATTCTGCCGACATGGCATTCAAGCGCCCCTCTTTCCCGACAGTTCCTGCAAGATTTTCCCCAACAATTCGGCCAATTGCATCGCCAGACCGGACGAGTCGGCTTTTGCGTCCTTGGCCGCCAACTCGGTTTGCTGCGCCAGTTGTAACAACGATTGGACTTGAAAAATCCCGGCAAAGGCTTTCAAGTTATGGGCGACAAATTTGATCGTCGGCAGATCGCCATGCTCTGCGGCCAGCCGCAGTTTTTCCAGATTTTGTTGTTGGCTGCCGTCGAGCGCGTTGTCGATAATTTTATCGACGAAAGTCTGGCGACCGTCGAAACGCTCCAGCATGGCTTGCCAATCGATCAAGCTCGAACATGGCGGCGCTGGCGTATCTAACACGTCCTGGGACGGCGGCGCAGGCAAGTCCTGGTCGACCGGCACTGCAACGACGGCCGACAGGCGCAACGGCACCGCCTTCACAATGGCCCTGACCAAGGCGTTCTCGTCGACCGGTTTAGTGATGCGGTCTTTCATGCCGGCCTCCAGACAACGCGCACGCTCCTCTTCCATGGCATGAGCGGTCAAGCCGATCACCGGCAAATCCGGAGCCAGCGCCAACAGCCGTCGCGTGGTCTGGTAACCGTCCATGACCGGCATTTGAATATCCATCAAAACCAGATCGAACGCCTGAGGACCGGAGCGCTGAATCAAATCCAGCGCCTGCTGGCCGTTCTCCGCGAACACCACCTCGGCGCCTTCCGTATGCAGAATGTCGGCCAGCACCAGCCGATTCAACTCGACGTCTTCCGCGGCGAGTATGCGTAGACCTTGCAATCTTGCACCGCTGGCGGCCAGTGCGCCGCTATCCCCGGTTTCCGGTTCGGCGGCCGGCAGCGGGACCGTCAGCACAAAGGTACTGCCGACGCCGTACGTGCTTTGCGCCTCGATGTCGCCGCCCATTAACCGCGCCAGATCCCGGCTGATCGCCAACCCCAAACCGCTGCCGCCGAACTTGCGCGTGGTCGAATTGTCGGCCTGTTCGAATGCGCTGAACAGGCGCTGTAACTGTTCCGCGGTCATCCCAATCCCGCTATCCATCACCGAGAAGCGCACGTTGGCGTCACGACGGCTGATTTTGACCGCCACATAGCCGCTATCGGTGAATTTGACAGCGTTAGCCAATAAGTTCAGCAGTATCTGCCGCAAACGCAAACCGTCGCCGAGCACCCATTCCGGCAATTCGCCGTCGAACTGCACCACCAACGTCAACTGCTTTTCCCGCACCCGCAGCTCCAGTAACTCGCGGACTTCGCCGATCAGGTCGGCCAGTTTGAACGGATGCGGGTCCAACTGCATTTTGCCCGACTCGATTTTGGAAAAATCCAGGATATCGTTCACCAGATTCAACAGGTGTTGGCCGGCTTCGTAAATTTTGGCCATGTTGGCATTTTCCGCCCCGGCCTTACGTAAATTCATTTTGGCCAAGCCCAGAATCGCATTCAGCGGCGTCCGAATTTCGTGGCTCATGTTGGCCAGAAAATCACTTTTGACTTGCGACAGACGCTCCGCTTGCAAGCGAGCCTGCTCTTGCGCGGCTTGGGTAGCCTTGTGGTTGCTGATATCCCGGATCACCCCGATAAAGATGTTCTCGTAATCGTCGATCAACTCGCTGACCGTCAATTCCAGCGGAAAGGTGCTGCCGTCCGATCTGAGTCCTTCGAATTCCACACAGCGGTTCATGATGGCGCGACTGCGGCTCGTCATATATTTGGCTAGATAGCCATCGTGGCTGGAACGATGGGGTTCTGGCATCAGCAGGCTGACATTGTGGTCTATTAACTGGTTTTCGTCGTAGCCGAACAAGTTACAAACCGCATCGTTAACCAACAGGATAGTCCCGACCTGGTCGATCAATACCACACCGTCGGCCATGGTACGCAAAATCGCCCGGTTGCGGGCCTCGCTCGCCACCAGCTCCTGCTTGGCCCGTTTGCGCTCGCTGATGTCGTGCACGGTTGCCTGCACCAGCTCTTCGTCGCCGATGACGATGCGGTTCAGTTGCACTTCGGCAAAGAACAGCTCGCCGTCCGCGCGCTTATGTTGCCACTCGAAGTGTTGAGCGCCCTCCATTAATGTCCGTTCGATGTACAGTGCGGCCAACTCTGCGGAACAACGGCCGTCCGGCTGATATTCCGGCGATAGCAACACCGGGGACAGACTCAACAGATGCGCCAGATCGCGGCAGCCGAACAAGCTGACCGCGGCCGGGTTGGCCGATAAAAAGCCGCGGGCCTGGCTCAAGGTCATGATCGCGTCCAACGAAAATTCGAATAAGGCCCGAAAGCGTTGCTCGCTATTCCGCAGAATGGCAGCGGCTTGCCTTTCGAACGAAATATCGCGAATAAAGGCGTTGAATTCAACGGCATCGGCCAATTCGATTGGCGTGATAGCCAATTCCACCGGAAACTCGCCGCCGCTGCGGCGCAATGCGGCAACTTCTATGCGTCGGTTGACCGCGCTGCCTTTGCCGCTACTGAGAAATATTTTCAAGCCCTGCAAGTGGGCACTGCGATACCGTTCCGGAAGAATCACATCGTGTAATGGCCGGCCCAAGACTTCCTCGGCTTGCCAGCCGAAGATGGCCTCGGCTTGCGGGTTCCAGCCGGTGATTTCGCCATGGCGATTCATTTGCACGACCGCGTCCAAGGCGGTATTGACGATGCTGCGCAAACGGACCTCGTCTCGTTTTCGCTCCGCCATTAACGCGGCGAAGCCGTCTGCCATTCGATTGAAATGCCCGGCCACCCGGCCGATTTCGTCGCCGGAATCCTGTGCCAGCCGCTGCTGCAAATCGCCTTCGGCGAACGCCTTGGCTGCCTTCGCCAAACCGGCGATGCTGGCACTGATCGACAAATGGGCGCCTATCGAAAAATAAGCGATCAACACCAGCAAAAAACCCGGCACACCCACACTCAAAGCCAATGAGGTTTGCATTTCGGCTATCCGGCGTTGGATAGCCCGCTCCGTCTCGGGCAGAAAACTGTCGTATATTTGCTCGAAAACGCTGTCTATCGTGATGGTCGCGGTAGAAAAAAACTGATCCGGATCGACGGTAAAGCGCTGCTGCAGCATATCGTCGATCAAATGCCCGGCGATCAGAGTAACCGCATCGCGGATACGATCCAACATCGCGGCCATCAGCGGCAGTTGCGCCGGGTTGTAACGCTGGATGTCTTTCGCGGCGTGCTCCAGCGTTTTGACGTCGTCCAATATCCGGCTTTTCAGTACCGCCAGTTCCTGTTTTTGCGCGGCATCGATCTGCTTGGCGGCCAGGATGCCGACCCCCATCGCCCTGACCCGGCCAATGTTTTCCAAGGCCTTTGGCAATTGCTCGACAACCAGCAAAATCAAGTGGTGGGTAGCCAGGCTGGACTCGTTGACCAAGCGGCTTTCCTCGCTGACCAGTGCTGCGAGCTCCAGCAGGCCGGCAATCAAGTTACTATGCAATTCATAGCTGCGCTGCTGACTGATTTCGGTCCCGCCCTGTTGCAACAACAGCGCCCAATCCGTCTGCAGGCCCTCGGCTATCGCGACGCCCGCAGAACCGGCATCGCTAGCGGCCACCAGCTCGGCAAGTGCCGCAGTTGTCCTGGCTTCGACCAAGTCGCGCCGTGCCCGCAAACTTTCAGCTCCGCCGATTAAGCCCGCCGACAAGCCGCGATGCTGCTGAACCAATTGAAACGCCCGGGTAACGTGGGCAATCTGGCTTAATCCGGTCACTTCCCGCTGCGCATAGGACAGCGAGCGATTCAGATTTTGATAAAGGTTAAAAAATACCGCCAGTACCGCCAACAGCGACAACAGCCCGATCACGCTGAACTTTTTGCTGAAGCTCAAGCGGTTCATCACCGCTTCGGCCGGCAAAAACAAGACTTTTATGGGGTTCTGCCCGGTCTTCACGGGTTCCGGCTCACGCTTGCCCGCTTACTTCGGCGTTGCCGGCCAGCAACGCGTTCTGTTTTTCCAGGATCTGATTCAAGCGCAATGCCAGCTGGTGGTCCTTATCGAACAAGCGGTCCAGCTGAGTCGTTAACTCTTCGACATAGCCGTGCAACAAATACTCCTGGCTATCGGTCAGCCCCAAATGGACGAACGCGTTCTCCATGTTGCTGCGGTGTTGTTCGGACAGATTGACCAGCTGCTGATGGTTGACCTGTTGGTTTTGTTCGATTTCGCTCAACAATGCATTCAATTCGCGAATACCTTCCAGCCTGGCTTTGGCCTGCAATTGGCGTTGCTGCTCGCCGACCATCGCCTCCATCCGGGCGCTGGCGCCCTCCACCAGAATCGCCAGGTGATCGCGCAAGCGGCCTATCGCGTCCGGATCGGTCACATCCAGGCCCATCACCAACAAGGTCACGTTCGGAAAATTCAATACCAGTCGGTCTCCGGCCTGATAGATACGGCCGAGTTTGCTCACATAGCTTAGAATCGAGCGCTCCAACGCCGAACATACCGGCTCCGGCCCGAAAACGTGTTCGCCGCAGCTATCGTCCAGTTTCACCAGACCGCTGGCACCGTATTGCGGCAGCGTCTCGATGATCAATGCCCCCAGTTGCGCCGGGGTCCGGCATTGAAACGAAGTGCGCAGAAAATGCAGGATCGCTCCGGTCTCGCCCAAACTGGACATGGCCGTGAATGCCGTTTGCTGGGCGTAATCGAGCTGAGTGCGTAGATTGCGTTTTTGCTGTTCGGTCTCGATCGCCAATTCGACCTTGCGCAGCAATACTTCCTTCTTGGCATTTTTCGGAATGAAGTCGTTGCCGCCGGCATCGAAGGCGGTTAACAGAATTTCCAGGTCATCGTGCGCCGAGACGAACATGACTTGCACCTCGTCGTTATCGTCGGCGCGAATCTGTCGGCAAACATCGATCCCGCTTTGGCCCGGCATCTCAATGTCCAGCAGAATCAGATTCGGCTGCAGATCCAATGCAGCCAAGCAATCGGCACCGTTGGCAAACTCGTGAATCTGATAATTTTGGCCTTGCAACTGGTCGACAATCACCAGCCGCAACAAGGCGTCGTCATCCACAACAAAAATACAGAAGGGTTTATCGGACATCTTATTTCCTCGGTGTCGCGCAAAATCGGGGCGAATACCGTCTACAAGCTTAGTTAATTTCGCCAAACTCACCAGCCGGAAAGGTTACAAAACCAGGCGAATGGTCCGTTCTCGCCAGTTCCGGGCTTTTCTGTTTCAATAGCGGCTTTTCCTTATATGCTGAATTCATGGATTACTCATCTGCGCTCGCCGCCGTTCTCGGCGGCGTTTTAATCGGCGCCTCCGCGGCCTTACTGTTGTTTACCTACAAACATACCGCCGGTATTTCCGGTATCGCTGCCGGTCTGTTGCCGCCTTGGCCGAAGGGCAACGTCTGGCGCATCTGGTTTCTGGCCGGTCTGGTCGCCAGCGCGCCGCTCGCGAAATTGGCCGGCGCCGACCCGGTCACGGAATTGCAGGCGTCGCCTACGCTTCTGGCGCTGGCCGGACTATTGGTCGGTTACGGTTCCCGCCTCGGCGGCGGCTGTACCAGCGGGCACGGCGTGTGCGGTATCGCCCGCCTGTCGCCCCGTTCTATCGTGGCTACGCTGATTTTTATGTTTAGCGCCGGCATCACGGTCTTCCTGACCCGTCATTGGCTTTGAGAGAGGGAAACGTCATGAAACACGGAGTGATACTCTTCGGCTACGGCCTGCTGTTCGGCATCGGTCTGGTGGTTGCCGGCATGAGTAATCCGGCCAACGTTTTGGCCTTTCTGGATGTGGCCGGAGCCTGGGACCCAAGTTTGGCGCTGGTCATGGCCAGCGCGCTGGCGACCTTGGGCGGAGCCCGGCATTGGCTGCACCGCAATACCGAAGCCGCCGACCACGAACAAGACACCGGTGCGGCGCCGGCAGCGATCGACGCGCGCTTGGTCTGCGGCGCAGCGATATTCGGCGTGGGCTGGGGCATCTCCGGCTTTTGTCCGGGACCGGCATTGGTCGGTCTCACCGCAGGGCTGGCCGGAAACTATGTCTTTGTTGCGGCCATGTTTGCCGGCTTCTACCTGTTCAAACGCTTACACCGCAGCAATTGACCGGAAGCGGCTTGCAGCTTTGCCGTCCAGTCTCGCCGCATTTTGTCCGCTTTACCACAACAATCCACGCCGATCCGGCGCCTGATCGGCGCCGGCTAACCGGTACGGCCTCGGCTGAGACCGCGACTAGCGGGCCTTCGGCTGTTATTTCCGGACGCTGGCAGCGGACCGCAAATTCTGGAACCGATTTTGCTGCACGTTAAGCAAACACTTGCCCAGGAGAATTACGATGAGTCTATTTATCGCTTCGATGACGCCGGACCGGGCGTTGGAAGACAGCGCCATCAGCCAAGCCATCACCAAGATTGCAATCGCTTTGGCCGGCTACCGGCAATTGCCGGTGCAAAAACGTTCGCCGGCCCTCGATATCGTATTTATGCTACCCGGCAGCCAGGAGCGCGCGGCGTTCGCCGGCCTGCGCATCCGCGGCTTCGACCAGACCGGGCAGAGCTTGCAACTCGAAGCGGCGGTGCCGGACAACATGATAGGCTCGGCGCACGCGGAACGCTACGTCATTGCCGTGATGCAGGACGCGATCGACGCCGGTGCCGAATTTTTCCGCGAACAGCAAATCTTGTTCGATGCGGCGGAGCATCTGGCTTTGAGCGAAGCGCTGGCCGAGAAACCCCGTTACGCCATTAACTGAATCGCCACTGGCGATCCGGCAATTTGCGGCGGTGATGGGGACGCTTCCGCCCCCATCGAAAACCGTCCCCTACCAGGAAAAGCTACCGGTGACGGAGCCGCCGCCATCGTACAGATAGCCGGTTTTAAACGCACTGTTGACGCTAAAAGCGCAGCTGCCTTTGGCGGAACTGGCAAACGTCGGACTTGTGATGGTGGCTTGGCCGGTGCTGCCGGTAAAGCCGATCGCGGAGGTGGCGAGCAGGGTTTTGCTGGCACCGGCGGTCAAACCACCGCTCCAAACGCCGTAAATCGCCGCACCGGAAACCGTCGAGTTCAGGTATTTCAACGTTACGTTCGCCACACACTGCGCCTTGCCGCCGGCAAGAGTCCGACGCAGAATCCGGGTCGATGCCACTTTCATACTGTTCGTTACCGGACTTTGCTGAGCTTGCAGACTGACGCTGGCGCTGTTCTTCAAACCGCTGTTGTCGGTCACCGTCAAGGTTGCAGTATAAGTTCCCGGCGTGTTGTAGCTATGGGTGACCGTGGCTGAGCGGCTCACCCCGCTGCCGTCGCCGAAATTCCATTCGTAACCGGTGATGCTACCGTCGCGGTCGCTGGAACCGGACCCGTTAAATTCGACACTCAACGGCGCATAGCCTTGGTTCGGCAACGCGCTGATGATTGCCGTCGGCGCCTGCGCCTCGACGGCTTTGGGGTAGCTGCCGCTGATCTGGTAGCGTCCCAGGCTGCCGTAATCGCTGTAGCCGGTGGTCAAGTCGCCGAAGCCGACGCCTTCGATTTGCAGATAATATTGCCCGGGGTTCAGCACCGCAGCGACACTAGCCGACAAACTGTCTGCCGGACTGGCTTGGATAACGGTTCCGCCTTTGGCGTCCAACAGCTTCAATTGAATATCCAAATTTTGCGACACCGGGTCCGGGCTGGCATTGAATTGCACCCCGCCGCCGCCGGTATTGAAGGCAAACACGTCGACGTCGCTGCTGCGTTCGATGATGCCGCTTTGGTCTACGGCACTGGAGTCACCGGCGATAGGTCCGGCGCCAGCCGCATTGTTGGCATAGTCGTCGACTCTGAGCGGGGTACCGGCAGCGTGAATCACCGTAATATCGTCCTGCAGGTTGTTGGCGCCGGGGTATTCGCCTTTGCTCCATTGCGTGACCGATTTGTAATAGCCGACCCCCATGATCGGCCCCCAACCGGTGACGCCGCTGCCGTGACCGGAGTAGTAAGTGGTCGAGGCATTGCCGTCATGGGTCAGATTCAAATTGTGGCCGACTTCGTGCGATACCGCTTCAGCGACGTATTTCGGAAAGCCGTTGCCCAATTTGTCCAGAAACACCCAGGCCGGCTGATAACGGTCCGGCTTGCTGGCCGAATAGTAGGAATAGACGTTGACGTAAGCCACGCCGCCGCAAGCCTGGTTGCACAGTTGCGGCATCGACCGGGTGATCACGGCCCGCGTGCCGTACTGGCCGTCGTCGGCCGCGGTCCGGAACAATTTATCCGCACTCGGCTCTTCCGTGGTCACATCGACATCGAACGGCGCGTAGTCTTCGGCCACCCGTTGCCAGATTTGTTTGATATTGCTCAATTCGGTGGCGCTAAAAGCCGCCGGATTGCCGTCGATGTCGTAGGCCGGGGCCGTCAAAGTCCCGGAATTCCATGCCGTAGCCGTAGCCACATGGCCGTTGAAATCCAGATAAATCAGACGGTTGGCGCCAGGCTTGCTGTGCAAGGCAAAGGCATCGGTGCTGGAAGCAACGCTCATGCCGCCGCTTCCAGCTTGGGCCGGCGCGGTAGCGGTCGCCTCCTGCCCATCGCTCTCGCCCGGCGGTAACGCATCGATGTAAAGCAAGCGACCGCCCTCGTCGATCCAGGCGGTCGAATCGGTGGCTAAAATTTCGGCCAGGCGTTCGGCCGACATGTCGTAAGCTCGGGCGACCGCTTCCAGCTTGTCGCCCAAAGCCTCGATTGCGGCCTTACCGTTTTTCTTTTCCGCCAGCCGGATTTGCGGAAACGGCGTTTCGCCGCCGTCAGCGCCGACCGCTGCCGAATCCGCAGGTACCGCGGTGGCGCTCTGTGCCAGCGTGATCGGATTGTCGGCGCCGGAATCGTTCAGACCGGAAACGAAGGCCTGCACCCGGCCGTCAGGCAAGGCTTTTAAGCCGTAGTTGTAGCCGCTCAAGGCTGCTTCGGCATCCTCCCTGGAAGAGAAATACAAGGGTTCGCCAACCGTACCCGCCCCCGGACTAGGCATGGTTGTGGTTAAATCGTCCGTACTGGAGACATTTTTTTCGGGTTCCGTCGCGCATCCTGCCGCCAAAACCGTCAACGCCAACGAAGTGAGGAATATTTGCTTGTTCATACGCCGCTCCCGAGGTCAATAAATACGCCAGAACAGTATAGCCCTGTCAACCGAGCTTTAGCGTTGGGAGGAAGATTAAAATTGCATCCCCTCGCCAACCAAACAGCGGAGGCTGCTTAACTCAATTTTCAGCCCCCGAGCCCTTGCCCGCTCGGGCTGGGTTTACTTGCCGCTTTCTTTCGACAGCAAGCTGTGGCGCAACGCCGACAACAGCAACACCGAACCGCCGGCCCCGGCCGCAATAAGCATCTCCGCCGTTTTCGGCTGCGCGCTCAACCAAATCAGCACTAGCGTCGCCATGCTCACCAGCAATGCCGCGACAGGGATGGCGCGCAAAACGGCGCGGTACGTCCTGACAGGGGCGGTACGCCGGCGCTCGGCCTGCCAGAGATAAGCACCGACACCGACCAGCAACCCGGCTATCGAGAATCCCCAATTCAATATCGACGCGCCCTGGTTGGTCCCGGTCAGCGCTTGCAGATTCCATTGCATCCAAACGCAGCCTTCCACCAACAAGGCAGCCGGTAGCAGACCACTGGCCCACGTCAGCTCCAGCGCCAAAAACGGCAACGCCAGCGACGCCACACTGGCCGCACTAAGCAAACTGAGCGGATACGCAACCAACACGGCCAACTCCAAAGCGCTGGCGTCTGCGGCGTTCGGCAAATACAAGGCCAAAATGAAACCCAACAGCGCGATAGTCATCGCCAGGGTATCGAGCTTGACGGCCCGTAACCGGGCTGAAGAAACACGACGGCGCAGCGCTTTTAGCAGGCCGCAGGTGAAACACGGCCCCATCAGCAGATAAAACACATCCGATGGCGCCGGAAACGGATTCCAGTAAAACAGTTCTTGCAGATTCCAACAGCATTGGCCGACAAAATACAGGCCGGTACCGTAACAAAACCAGCGGCGATACCAATACTGTCCGGCGTCGCCATGTAGCGTCCCCTGCCAGGCGATAACCCAGGCCGCACCGGCACTGACCGTCCAATGCGCGCTATCCAGCAACGCCAACCAGCTTTCGCCGGCAAACAGCGACAATACGGCTATGGCCAACAACAACAGGCTGGATACGGTCAGAATCGGTTTCAAATCGGCAGGCGCCATCGGTTGCGGAACGGTCATGCTTCATTTTAGCAACTGTTCCGAAATCCGAACCAAATCGGCGGCAAACGCCTGGCGACAATATACCGCTCCGGCTCTGCGGCCCCTACGCTATGAGCGGCCGGCCGTCAAAGGTCCGCCTCGTCGTAGCCGAATGCAGCGACAAACCGTGCCAATTGCGGCATCAGCTCGGCGAAGTTTTGTCGGTATGGCCGCCAGCGTGCCAGTGCCGAGTTGTACAAAGGTTGCGACACCGCGGCAAAGCTGGGCGTCGCCACGTAGCGACCGGCCGTGCGCTCGTGAAAACGCTCGACTTCGGGCCGCCAGTCGACGCCGAGCAGTTCGAATACGCGGCGGAAACTGGCTTCGAAATCGTTTACCACGTCTTCGTAGCGCAGTTCCAGCCAGGCCGGCGCGATCCGGTCGCGCAGGCTCAGCCATAAATCCATCACCGCCGCATACTGTTCGGCCACGCCTTGCCAGGACAACAGATTGACCGTGGCCGGCGACGCGGCGAAGGATTGCATCGCGCAACTCAGGCAAACATCGCGCGGGTCGCGCAACGCAAACAAAATCTTGGCATCCGGAAACAGGCAACTGATCAAGCCGGTTTCGATACTGTTCAACGCCACCTTGTTGACGAAGCGTTTACGCAAGGCCTCCGGCCCGAACTCCTCCGCCACCCGCTGCCAGTAATAGGCGCGCAGTTGTCTGGCTTGTGCTATGCCGATCCGGGCCAACGCCGCCGGCGTGTCATCGCTGATGCCGGCCATGGCCGCCAGTTCGGCGGACAGTTCCTCAAGCAGATGGTTTTCGTCGGAGGTCAATACCTGTGGATGGGCGGCAAGCACCTGTTCGGTCAAGGTCGTGCCGGAACGCAGGAAACCGATCAGAAACACCGGCGCCGGCAAGCCGTCGGCCAGTTGTTCCGGCGTCCAGCGTTTCAGCAAATCGTCGCTGTACCCCTGTTTGAACAAGGCGATTTTTTTAAAAATGTAAGCGGCATCGAGCTCTAGGTTCTCCGGCAATTGCCGCTGCAACGCGCCAGCCTTGGCAAACATCGCGAACGCCTCGGCATAGCGTTTCTGCTTATCGTAGACCTTGGACAGTTCCAGGCAGGCACGGGCCAATTGCCGGGTATCGGTTTCGGCGGCGACCACCCGCTCCAGCCGCTGCCGGGCCGCATCGTAGTGTTTGTTGTCGAACTCCAATATCGCCAGCAGGATATGAGAACCGGCATCGTGCGGCACCAGTTTCAATACCTTCTCCAGCGCAGCGATCGCCGCGTTGGTCTGATGCAAGCGCTGCAGGCAAACCGCTACCCCGTAATGGGCCGAAGCATTGTCCGGCATGGCTTTGGCGGCCGCCCGCGCCAGTTGCAGCGCCAAGTCCATATCGCCCCAAATTTGCATTTGTTCGGCAAATCCCAACAATACCCGGCCGTCGGTTTTATCGGCCTGCCGCAGCAAGGCTTTGGCGGCGCGAGCCAGATAACGTTTGCCTTCGGCCAAACGGTGGCGCCAGCACAAGCCCTGGCCCACGCCGGCCAAGGCCTCGGCATGATTGGGCTTGAGCTCAAGCACCTGGCGATAGCATTGCTCCGCCGCCGCGAAATCGCGGCGTTGGTAGGCATGGTAGCGTGCGGTTTCCAGCAATTGCTGCAAGCCGGTTTCGCCTGCCGGGGCCGCCGTCGGCTGCGCGCAGCAGTGTTTATATTTGCGGCCGCTGCCGCACGGGCAGGCTTCGTTACGGCCCGGTTTGGTCAAAGGCTTCGAATTCATGGATGGGTGTTAGGGTTAAACAGCACGCATCATAACGGGAAAACGCGAAAACGGGAGCACCGCAGCCGGCACTCCCGTCCGCTAGGTCCAAGCCCGGCCGGGTCAGACGGTCGAGGCTTTACGCCGTGCGCGCAAACTCCAACCGGCGACGACGCTGCCGAACAACCAGACCGCGCCCGGCAGCGGTACTTGCGATACGGTAATGCTGTTGCCGTTGCGGGCGAAAATCAGCGTATCGGAACTGAAGGTAATCCGGTAATCGGCGTAGTCCAAAATCGGATTGGCGTAACCGCCGGGCGCCGAGAAGCTGTCGCCGCTGTTGATGCCTGCGGCGGCTTCGGCATCGGTCAGCCGATAGTCGGCGATTACGAAACGATACGCGCCGGCAGCCAAAGCAATGTCGAAGGCGGGATCGCGGCGAAAATGGATGGAGCCGTCGGCCGCGCCTTGCTCTTGGCTGCGGGATGTCAAACTGATGGTACTGTTGCTGACCGTGGCGCAGTTATTGGCGATGTCGTCGCAGCGGGCCAAGTGGTTGGCTGCGCTCAAGCCCGCAGAACCGTCGTCCAGATACCAGTGGGTGTCCGGGTCCAACCAGGTCAGTTCGCCGTCACCGTTCAAATCGGCCGTCGCATAGCCGGCGGTCGCGACATTACTCTGTGAGGCCTCGTAGGCCGCCAGATTGACGCTGAAACTGCCGGCGGTTTGGATAGTGATGTTCCAAACGTCGAACGTGGTGCCGCCCGCTTGGCGGAACAGGGTGCCGTCGACCACCAGAGTATTGGCTTGCGCCGGCGCGGCCGCCGACAAAACCGCCGCCAAGGTGGCGGACAAAGTATATTTCATCATTTCAGTCTCCGAATGGCCTTTAAGTTGCGCCCGAATCGGCCCCGGCGATACCGGAGTTCAGGCTTAGGGCCGGACAAACAAAATCGGCCGGGATGTGCGGCCCGGCCGCCAACCCCGGCTTCCCTGCCGGGGCCGGACCGTCCTGGTCCGTAATCGAGCTTCCTTGGGCGGTCTGACCGTTAACGTTGATTGACGACGGAATTACGCCGATAGCGCTTGGCGTCGTTTCAGGCCCAACATGCCGAACAGCGCGCTGCCGAATAGCCAAACTGCGCCTGGGACCGGAACGGCATTGATCTGCACGTTATAAGACCCTGCCAGCCAGCCGCCGGAACCGTTGGCGGTACCGCAATTGGTCTGGGTATAGCAACTGCCGCCGACGGCCATGATGTAGTAGCCCGGCGCCAAATTCGCCAGATCCAAGGCCGCCCAGTCCAAACCGCCTGTGGTACCGCGGCTGGCACCGGCGCTGCCGCTGCCGACCGCATAACCGGCGCCGTTGGTGAAGCTGCTGTCGGCCGGATTGCTGTTACCGTTCGAATAACCGACGAAACCGGTGACGTGAGTCGAGGTAGCCGGCGGCGTGCCTGCGCCCAAACCGTTCATCCATTGGTTTTTATGGGCGCCGCCGCTCGCTTCCGGGCCGCTGACCTGGCTGTAACGGTGAGCGCCACTGGAATGGTCGACCGGGCCGTTGACGGACCAAATTGAAAAGCCGGGGTGCAACAAGGCATTGGCGTTATTGGCGCTGACCACGATTTTGACGTCGGTGGCACTGGTAACCTGGAATTGGTACCAGTCGGAGGTATGACCCCAACCGGAACCGGCCGGACCGCCGCCGTCGGCCCAGGCTTTAGCGGCCACGGTATCGTTATGGCTGTAAGAAGATCCGGGCGTCACGGTGGCAACTTGGCCGTTGGCAGTCATCGCGGTCAAGCTGAACGCGCTGGCATGGCTGGCGGTTAACGCCAAAGCCGCGCCGGTCAGTAGTTTGGCAACGGATTTTTTTGCGAATTTCATTTAAATTCCTCGTATGTTTTTTAGTCGGCGGCACGCGAATTCCCCGGTTTCGCGATACCACAGTTTGCATCTTCCAATTTGTTCGGCACGGACAGGCGGTACCGGCATCCCTGCATCGGCCTAAGCCGTACCCTGCCGTCACCGGCTCGACAACGAGCCGATAAGCGTGATGCAAATCACATACCAAAATAAAAACATGAGAATTTACGGATGGCTACATTCGAACTGACTCGACAAAAACCGTGCAACTGCTAGGTGATATGACTGACGTACTATGGCATTTGCCGCAGTTTGCGTATTCCTGCCAGGCACCGGCTCGGCCAAGGTCTGACCGACTTCGCTTCCGCCAGACCGATGTGCGTCGCCGCCGGTTGGCGGCGACCTGCGATCTAAACCCGGCTGGCGCCGTTCAAGCGGCCGCCGCGGCGCGATAGCGCAAATCCAAACAACGCGCCGGAAAACAAAAACACCGAAGCCGGCAGCGGCACCGGCGCCGCGGCCAGCGGCTCCATCCGCCAGGCCAACGCATAATCCCAGACGAAATCGCCGGCCGTGGCCGCAACCACCCGCAGCTCGTAAACGTGGCCGCCGCGCAAAGCCAGCCACAGGTGTTCGCTGTTGTCTACGCGGCTATCGGATAAACCGACCGTACGCTGCAGCGTGGTGTCGAACAACTCCAGATCCAGATCGTACAAGACCGTGGCCAAGCTGCTGTCGTCGGCGACGCCGATATTCCAGACCAAAGCCGCCGACAATTGCAGATCCTTTAGCGCGGTGATTTTGTAACTGGCGCTCCTATTCGAGTTCAGCCCCCCGAATGCGTCGTCGACATCGAACCCGGCCGGCCGCAGCTCGGCATTGCCGCCGTCCTCGATGCTGTCCTGCTCGCCGCCGGCGATGATCCGGTAACTATTGAACACATCGAGCTGGCCGGCACCGAAACGGTCGTCCAAGCCGTTGGCGGTCTGGTGGCCGGCGCTGCGGTAATCGGCAAGATTGGCGGCGGTCGAGGTATTATCGGTGGTCCGTTCGGCCCCGGCCATCAGCGCCGCCTTGACCGTCTCGGCGCGTTCGGCGTTATAAACCTGGCCGATACCGGCAATCGTTTGTGCCGCGTTGGACAAATTGCCGGCGCCGCTATGACCGGTTTCGACCAGCAAGGCCGCGGCCGCAGCGACCATAGGCGTCGCACCGCTGGTGGTGGAGCGCGGCGCGACCAAATCCGGCCGGGTGCGGCCGCCGCCGTAGACACTGTCGACCGGGTCCGAACCCCGGTCGTGGCCGCCGTCGCTGCGGCCGACCGCAATCGTGTTGTAAGCACTGCCGAGTAACGGCGAGTCGCTCGGCCCATTGTCCATGCCGACCACCTGAATGAATTCGTAGCGCTGGACGATGCGGTCCGCCAAACGCAGGTAGGCGCCGATGTCGGTTTCGCTGTCGGCCCTGCCGATCCAGCTATGGTTGGCGATCCGGGCCCCGGCAAGCGGAGCTTCGGCGCTAGCGGCGACCAAGCCGTGCAGCCAGTCGTCGGCGTTGTACACGGCAATGTTGGCGATGCCGGGGGCGATGGAGTCGTTACCGAAAAACATGGCGGCAACGCCGGTGGCATGATCGGAGATGCCGTTACTGGCCAGCGGCCCCGGATAACTGAAGGTTTTACCGGCAAACCGGGTTTGCCCGGTGTTGGGTGCAAACACCGGATAGCGCAGCTTGTCGGATTGTGGAACCGTGGAGGCTTCGGCCAGAACGACATTGACGCCGGCCCCGGTCGGCGCGGCACTGCCCAACAACTGCTGCAATTGCCGATAGCCGATATCGTCCCGGTAATCGGCTTGCGCCAATCCGCACCACAGGCTCGCCAGCCCCAAACCCAGCCGTTTCGTCGCACGCATCGCTAACTCCCGTTCCAAGTGACCGCAACCGGCGGGCGGCGCTTGCTTCGGTTCGGCGACTCTAACGCACCAACCGCATCCGCTTGCCGGTCAGGCTACTATAGTCGAGAAACGTGGAGACGCCAGCCGCGGGCTACAACCAGCCGGAGCGCTTCAGGCGCCAGTACAAACCCAGGCTGCCCGCCGCCACGCCGGCCAGTACCAGCGGATAACTGAAGGCCCAATCCAGTTCCGGCATGTGGCGGAAGTTCATGCCGTACCAACTGAACACCATGGTCGGAATCGCCAGAATCGCGCCCCAGCCGGCCAGCCGCTTGACCACTTCGTTTTGGCGCACCGTTTCGAAGGTCAGATGCACCTGCATCGCCGCCAGCAGCATTTCGCGCATGCCCTGAATCGCCCGATCCACGCGTTTGATGTGGTCGGCGACATCGCGAAAATAAAAGCGTACGTCTTTGTGGATCATGCCGCCGTGAAACCGCATCAATTCGTTGCAAATGTCGATCACCGGATTGATCGCGCCTTCCAGCAACAGCAACTCGCGCTTCAATTCGTACAAGCCTTCCATGGTCTGCCGGCTAGGCCGGTTCTGGAAGATGGCCGATTCCAACACATCGAAGCGTTCCTGCAAGCCGTTGATCACCGGCATGTAGTTGTCGACGATGAAATCCATCACCGAATACAACGCAAACCCGGAGCCTTTGGCCAGCAATTGCGGCATGGCCTGACAGCGTTCCCGCACCCGGGCCAGACTGTGCGAGGCGCCGTGGCGTACCGTCACCAAAAAGCGCGGCCCGACGAACAAATGGGTCTCGCCGAAGGCGACGCAGTCGTCGACCAGCTGCGCGGTCTGCAATACGATGAACAGCGAATCGCCGTATTCCTCGATTTTCGGCCGTTGATGCGCGGAACAGGCATCCTCAATCGCCAGATCGTGCAAGCCGAACTCGATTTGGATCGCCCGCAAAATGCCGCTGTCGGCCTCGCGCAGCCCCAACCAGACGAAGGTATCCTCCTTCAGCAGCACTTCGCTGATGTCCTCGATGGTAACGTCGCCGATACCGATGCCTTTCTGGTAGGCCACGCAACGCATGACCTTGGAATTATCGATGGCCTGGTTCAAGAGTTTCTCCGCTTATTTGGCAATGGTGATGGCCGGGGCGCCTTGCTGGTTCAAATTGGCGACCGTCATCTGAAAGATCTGGCACAGCAAGCGGAAACCCTCGCGGTTCCACTGGTAACCGGTTTCGGGTTGCAATGCGTAATTCTGCCCGCCGAATTCGACACTGAGTTCGCCGCCGTCGGCGCCGACCTGCAAGGCCAGGGTCTGCACCGGATTTTCGCGCACCGCCGGCGTCGCCGGGTGTTTGTCCACCGCAAACTCCGGCTCGTCGCCGAGGCCTTCGCCGATGAAGTTCAACACATTATGAAAGCTGCGCAAGCGGAAAACGCCGTGCAGCGGCCATTCGCCGCCCGGATAGCCGGCGCGGATATCGACGCCGACATCGTTATCGGCGCCCTGCCCGGCCTCTTGGTGCAGCCGCCGCCGCTCGTCGTTGCTCAGTAGCGCCGGATCGTAATTGGTCAGCAAGATACGCCCCACCACCCGTTTCTTCAGCCGCACTTGTCCCGATTGCGGCAGAAATTCGACGGCGTAGTCTTTTTCCAGCTCGGCCAGATGTTCCGCTGCCACGCTACCGGCCGGCAACAACCACTCGCGCTCGAACATCAGCGGTTCGGCAAACAGTTGGTGCCGGTCCTGAACCGACGACAGATGCAGCACCGCCTGGCGAAACACGCGGTAGCCTTCGGCATCGGCCGGCCGATTCGAATAGATGCCGTTTTGCGCGCCGCCGGCCAGACGCAGTTCGCCGGCCAGCAAACGCAGCAATAAATCCACGTCGACGCCCTGGCGCAACAGCATCGTCAGTTTGCTCTCCGGAAACGGCGTCAGCATGCGCCTGGTGAATTCCTCGCCTTCGATCGGCACGATGCTGATGGTCGGATTTTCCGAGACGGTGCCGCCGAATACCGGCGTCAACAACGATCCGTTGTCGCCGGTGACCGCCGGCGTCGCCCCGGCATTCAATTGAAAATTAAAGGTCGCGGCAATATTGGACACCCCGGTGAAATGCAGCGGCTGGTGCTGGTGGGCGCGGGCAATGTTCAGCAACAACTGCCGCGACAGCGTATCGGCCGTGGCTTTGTCGTATTCGACCACGGCGCGGTCCAGGGCCAGCGGCGACAAGCAACCGGACAAGGCCAGCGGCACGGCCAGGCCGAGAATCGCAGTCAAACTGGGGAGCGGCATTCGGTAATGAAACAGATTGGGCATCGTGGCAAATACGCAAAAAACCGGCTAAGTTTGCACGCGCAGCCGCCGAAAACACAATCGCATTTTTTCGCCGCCGTGCTCGCCGCGTCCGCAGGCCTGCGCCGCGGCCGGAGAAATTTGGGTTTACACTGTCGCCACCCGCCACTTCGTTAGCGTGCCGAACCATGAAAATCCACCATTTGACCGCTGCGGAAGCTCTGGAAAGCTTGGGCTCCAGCCTGAACGGCCTGGACGATGCCGTGATCGAAGACCGGCTGCGCGAATTCGGTTTCAACCGCCTCGAAGAAACCCGCAAGACCTCGGCTTTGCTGTTGTTCGCCCGGGAGTTTCTGCATTTTTTTGCATTGATCTTGTGGCTGGCGGCCGGACTGGCGTTCTTCGCCGAAGCGCAGCAACCCGGCGAAGGCATGCAGACTCTGGGTTACGCCATTCTGGGTGTGATCGCGATCAACGGCTGTTTTTCGTTCTGGCAACGCCGTCAGGCGGAACAGGCCATCGCCGCGCTGCAAAAACTGTTGCCGCACCAGGTCAAAGTGATTCGCGACGGCGAATTGAACCTGGTCTACGCCGACGAACTGGCGCCCGGCGACCTGCTGGTATTGCAGGAAGGCGATAACGTGCCGGCCGATTGCCGTTTGGTGGAAGCGTTGGCGTTGCGGGTCAACAACGCCACCATCACCGGCGAATCGTTGCCGAAAGGCCGCGACGCGGAGCCGTCAGACGCCGAGGATATTAGCCAGAGCCGCAACATCCTGCTGGCCGGCACCTCGGTGGTGGCCGGCGAAGGCAAGGCCGTGGTGTTCGCCACCGGCATGCACACCGAGTTCGGCAAGATCGCCCACACCCTGAAAACCACGGTAAAAGCCCAATCGCCACTGCAAAAACAAATCGCCCGTCTGAGCCACTTTGTCGCGCTGCTGGCGCTGGCGCTGGGCGTCGCCTTCTTTTTCATCGGCCAAGCCATCGGCCTCACCTTCTGGGAAAACTTCATCTTCGCCATCGGCCTGATCGTCGCCAACGTGCCGGAAGGGCTGTTGCCGACAGTCACCTTGTCGCTGGCGATGGCGACACAACGCATGGCCAAGCGCAACGCGCTGATCCGCAATTTGCCGTCGGTGGAGACCCTGGGCTCGACCACGGTAATCTGCACCGACAAGACCGGCACGTTGACCGAGAACCGAATGGCGGTCGTGCAGTTGTTCCTGGACGGGCGCCATTGCCGCCCGGACCAATTGGACCGCCACAGCCTGCAACAGCACGCTGCGTTTCTGGCCTGCGCCGCGTTATGCCACAACCTGAAGCGTATCGAAGGCAACTCGCCGCTCGGCGATCCGATGGAAATCGCGCTGGCGGATATGGCCCATGCCCGAGGCATGCGCATCGACTATCCGAAGATCGGCGAAGTGCCGTTCGATACCGACCGCAAGCGGATGTCGACGCTGCACGACACGCCGGCCGGCACGATGTTGTTCTGCAAGGGGGCGCTGGAAATGGTGCTGCCGCTGTGCCGGCAGATCGCTGTCGGTAACACCATCGAAGCGCTGGACGACGGCCACCGCCAACAATTGGCGAAAGCGCTGCAAACTATGGCCGACCAGGGGCTGCGGGTATTGGCGCTGGCCTATCGGCCACTGCCGGAACAAATACCGGACAATCCCGAACAAAGCCTGATCCTCGCCGGCCTGGTCGGTCTGGAAGACCCGCCGCGGCCGGAAGTCGCCGCCGCCATCGGCCAATGTCACCGGGCCGGCATCAAAGTCATCATGGTGACCGGCGACCACCCGCACACCGCCGTCGCCATCGCCCGTCAAATCGGCCTGGTGCGCGGCGAGCATCCCAAGGTCATCGTCGGCGACAAATTGAAGAAACTGACGCCCAGCCAATTGCAAGTGGCGCTGGATGCGGCAGAAATTGTTTTTGCCAGGGTCGGCGCCGACCAGAAAATGCAGATCGTCGAAGCCCTGCAACGCAAGCGGCATATCGTCGCGGTCACCGGCGACGGCGTCAACGACGCGCCGGCGCTGAAAAAGGCCGACATCGGCATCGCCATGGGCAAGGCCGGCACCGACGTTGCCAAAGAGGCCGCCGACATGATTTTGCTGGACGACAACTTCGCCAGCATCGTCGCCGCGATCGAGGAAGGCCGCGCCGTATTTGACAACATCCGCAAATTTCTGACCTACATCCTGACCTCGAACATTCCGGAAGTGGTGCCCTATCTGGCTTTCGTGTTGTTCAAGATTCCGCTGCCGTTGACCATCATCCAGATCTTGGCCGTCGATCTGGGCACCGACATGCTGCCGGCGCTGGGCCTGGGCGCGGAGAAGCCGGACGCGGCGGTGATGCAACAGCCGCCGCGCTCGCAAAAGGAAACCCTGATCGACTGGCGGCTGTTGGCCCGGGCCTACGGCTTCCTCGGCCTATTGGAGGCGGTCGCGGCGATGGCGGCGTTCTTTTTCGTGCTGGAGCGAGGCGGCTGGGAATACGGCCAAATCCTGCACGGCCGCCAGCCCTTGTATTTGCAGGCGACCACGGCCTGCCTCAGCGCGATCATCGTGATGCAGATCGCCAACGTCTTCATCTGCAAACAACGCCAGCGCGGCCTGCTCGGTACGGCCTTGCTGGATAACAAGCTGATCCTGTCCGGCATTTTGTTGGAAATTGCGCTGATCCTGGCCATCGTCTACACGCCGTGGGGCAACGCCCTGTTCGGCGCCGCGCCGATCGGCGGCGAGGTCTGGCTGTTCACGCTGCCCTTCGTCGTCGGCATGCTGGTGCTGGAAGAATTGCGCAAATGGCTGGTGCGGCGGTTCCAGCCGTTTCCGGTCCGGATGAAGTCGGCCAGATTGCGTAAATATGCACGCACCCAACGCTGAGTGATACCGGGAAGTAAGCCCCGTCGATGTTAGCCGGGCAGGTCGCAGGGCTCGCTGCTGATTGATACCTCAGATGCCGGAAAATTTAACAACTCAGCTCTGCCCTGAGGCCGATGCCCGAATCAGCTAGCGCGCGATACCGCGCCGGCACCCAAGATTTATGCGACATCCACCCCTAAACCGGGACGCATCTCCAAATCATACCGCCCCATTCCCGCGGTGTTGCGCTTGATTCTTCTAGTGTCGTATTTTTTTACAGTTATGTGAAAACCGCGTTACAAAAAACTCATAACTCTCTGATAAAGATCAAAATAGTCTTATAGGCATATTTCATGCTCAATCTAAAGGGAATTTTTCACTTTTTTGTAACTTATATCTCATCGGGGGAGAGACGCCATGAAATTCAAACACTTATACATTGCAGCAATTGCGATCGGCATCGGGTTTGCCGCACCGGTATTGCAAGCCGCCACCTATACGGTCGACACCTTTATCGGTTCGGCAAACCTGGGCAATTCCGGCGATGCCACCGAATTAAACGCATTGAAAGCCTTGTTGGGACCGAGCGGCAGTAATTTGGTGATGGACTACAAAAGTAGCGGCTCGGTAACGGCAGTCGCCGACGGCGCCGGCCAATGGTACCTCGACGTCACTCCGGACCAACCTGGCTATTTTCTGCTGAAATTCGGCACCGGCGGCTTGGGCGGAGTGAACGATACCTATTTCTTCGAAAACATCGGAGAAATGACCAAACTAGTATGGACCAACGCCCAAGTCAACAACATCACCGGTGGATGCGGTGCGAACAACTGCAATATCGGTAGATTGAGCCACTACGCTTACACCAACGGCACGGGTACCGACAACATTCCGACCATTCCGGAACCAGGCGTCTTGAGCCTGATGGGTATCGGCCTGTTAGGTTTCGGAGCCAGAAAAATTAACGTCAAGCGCTAATCCGTTAGCGTTTTCATACCAAGCCGGCGTCAGCCGGCTTTTTTGTGTCCAGTTTCCGCCGCGTCCTGTTTCCGGATTGGCGCGTCTCAGTCCGCTACGTCAAGCCGCAGTTACCTCGACAATACGGTTCAAGCCAAAGCTAGGCCACACCGTCCGGCCAATAATTAGCTAGACTAACTTCCCGAATTCACAGCAAACCAAACACATGCGGGAAGAAAGCAAAACCGAAGACCGAAAACTGGAGATTCAACAGGTCATCCGCTGGCTGCAAGAGGACCGGATTCTGTCGGCGCAGGATTTGGAAAAATGCCGGCAATATGCGGCAGCCAAGATCAATCTAAACAAGCATCCGCTCAAGGTTTTGTCAGAATGCGAGCTGTCCGACCAAACCCAGCTGGGCAAGGCGCTGTCGCAGGAGGATCTGACCCAGTGGCTGGCGAAGAAGCTGGCCCTGCCCTACTACTATTTCGATCCGTTGAAAATCGATGTGCCGACCGTGACAGCCCTGTTCAGCAAGGCCTACGCCGGCAATTACAACATTCTGCCGATCAAAATCAACGACGACGAAATCGTGGTCGCCACCGCCGAACCGTTCATCCGCGCCTGGCAAACCGATCTGGCGAAAATGCACCACGGCAAGATTCGTTGCGTATTCGCCAACCCGGACGAAATCAAGCGCTACCTGGACGAGTTCTATAACTTTTCCAAATCGCTGAAAGGCGCGCAAAGCCACAACGACGGCCGCACCGCGGAGGGCCAGAATTTCGAGCAATTGGTCGAACTGAGCAAAGTCGCGGATCTGGACGCCAACAACCAGCATGTGGTCAATCTGGTGAACTGGCTGCTGCAATACGCTTTCGACCAGCGCGCCAGCGACATCCACATGGAACCGCGCCGCCTGCAGGGCAATGTCCGGTTTCGGATCGACGGTATCCTGCATAACGTCTACCAATTTCCGATGCCGATCATGAACGCGGTTTTGAGTCGACTGAAAATTCTGGGACGGATGAACATCGCCGAAAAGCGGCTGCCGCAGGATGGCCGGATCAAAACCCAGAACAGCAACGGCAAGGAAATCGAACTGCGGCTGTCGACCATGCCGACCGCGTTCGGCGAGAAGCTGGTAATGCGGATTTTCGACCCGGAAGTGTTACTGCGCGATTACGTACAACTCGGCTTCAGCAAGCAGGAACTTACGCTGTGGAACCGCCTGGTCGGCCATACCCACGGCATCATTCTGGTCACCGGCCCGACCGGCTCCGGCAAGACCACGACGCTGTATTCAACCCTGAAGCGGCTGGCGACGCCGGAAATCAATTTATGCACGGTGGAAGACCCGATCGAGCAAATCGAGCCGGCCTTCAATCAGATGCAGGTCCAGGCCAATATCGGGCTGGATTTCGCCAGCGGCATCCGCACCTTGCTGCGGCAAGATCCGGACATCATCATGGTCGGCGAGATTCGCGATCTGGAAACCGCGGAAATGGCGGTCCAGGCCTCGCTGACCGGCCACTTGGTAATCTCGACACTACACACCAACAACGCGCCGGCCGCAGTGACCCGTCTGCTGGATATCGGCGTGCCGGGTTACCTGATCCAACAGACCGTGCTCGGCATCATGGCCCAGCGTCTGATCCGGGTGCTGTGCAAGCACTGCAAAACTGCGGTACCCACCGACGAAAACCTGTGGCGGGGGCTGGTGGCGCCGTTCAAGGTGGCGCCGCCCAAGCAGTTGTTCAAGGCCGTCGGTTGTAAGGAATGCCGCAATACCGGTTTCGCCGGCCGGGTCGGCATTTACGAAATTTTCGAGAACAGCCCGGCACTGGAAAAGCTGATCGTGGAAGGCTGCGACACCGCCCTGCTGCAAAAACAGGCGATCAAGGAAGGCATGCGGCCGCTGCGGCTTAGCGGCGCCGAAAAAGTCGCGGCCGGTATCACCACCATCGACGAAATTCTCAGAGTCGCGCCGGAACGTATCGAGTTGTAGTCCGGCCAATCGTCCCTCCCGGATAGCCCGCGCCGGCACCGACCGAGTTCCCGGCTGGCCGGCGATTCGTCAAGCGCAAACCGGCAAAACAGCCAGCACACAGCAGCAAATTTTCCCTCGCCGGCTCGACCGTGGGCCTGCTGTCAGCCCGTCAATGGATCGCACAGCCGGCGGCAACCCGGCTTATTGAGCGGCAGACGGCGCCTGGAATGCGCCTTGGCGGTAGAGCTGATCGTAAAGATGGTCGCCGATTCGGCCAAACATGGCGTCCTGGTTCTGCTTGGAAAACGGCAACGCAAACAGCATAAACAGTTCGACGTAGCCTTTATTGGATTCTTCGATACTGCCGCTGTACTTTTTGCCGGTCTTGACGTCGGCCAAGGTGTATTGGATGTCGTAACTCTGGGTCACGGTGTACGGGATCAAGGTCAGCGTCAGCCCGCTCAAAATCTGCATGCCGATACTGGAATCGCCGTACTGGCTGCCGCTCAAGGTCAATTGGTAATCGGCTTTACCGGTAAACTCGCCGGGTTCCACCGCTTCGTGATCGCGGATGTAGCCTTTATCTTGCCAGGCATCCATCACGTTCTGGTTGATCAAGCTACCGGCCAGATTGGACGTGACCATTTTGCCGCCTTCCAAGGTAAACGCGAAGTCGCCGACGGTGTGCTCCACCATCGGTTTCATCGTGTTGGCCGACGGCGAAATCGGCCCCAGCTTGGTCCCGTCGCTAATGTAAGCGCAGCCCGACAGGGCCATACCGCAGGCGGCGGCGATAGAACGCAGGGGTGGGCAAATTGGTGATGTCATCGGTCCGGTTCCTATTGTGGCGTTTGAGCGAAAAGGTGCCGCCATAACTTGCGGCTAAGTTCCTCGAGTACATTCGGCTGACAGCTCCCGGTCCACCCCTTGCCGACGACTTCCGCGACATTGTCGCCCTGACGCCGCAGTTGCAGCCGAACATTGTTCATCGTCCCGCAGGCTTGCTCGCCCTGGTCGATACCGATCGTTGCCCGCAGCAACAAGGCGTCGTCCGCCAACTCGTCGACAAGACGAAAGCCGGCTGCCGCCAACGCCTGTTTTACCTCGACTTTCTGGCGGGCGGCGGTGACGAAAATCGGCGTCCGCGGGCCGTTCGGCAATGCGGCCGCGGCATCCAGCGGCGGAGCGCCCGGCGTGCAGGCGGCAAGCGCCAGTAGCGGTAACAGCGCCAACCCGAGCTTATCGCCTCTTTCCATCGTCATCGTCATTATGCCTTGTGGTTATCGCCGGTCCGCTCCGGCTCAACCGGCCGACATTTTCCGGAATGTCGGCGCCGGGTGCGGACAAATTCACCTTGGCCCAGTGGAAATGCTCACAGCCGGGCCAGACCTGGCCCGATACATTACTTCTACCCTTCAAGCCGATTCGGAACCCGGAACGCCGCCAGATCCATCCGGCGCTGCAGACTCCGAGCCGACTTGGGAAAACCGATTTTCCACAGGAGTTATCATGAAATTTACTTTAATCCATATTTTGATTGCAAGCAGCGGTTTATTGTTGCCGCTGTCCGGTCAGGCGCAGTCGATTCGGGTCGATTACACCGGCACCGTCACCGATATCGGTAGTTTGCTGGTCGGTAACGGCGTTGCCATCGGCAGCGCGATGTCCGGCAGTTTTACCTACGATGTCGACACTGGCGTCGTCAGCGCGTTTTCCCACCGTTTCGGCAACGGTTTCACTGCATCGTTGGCAGCGCCGGTCAATTTGTGGGTACAGAACGACCAGCAAAACGGTTCCGCCACTTTGCCAGCGGACGGTTTGATCGTCGGCGGCGCCAGTATTTCCAATACCGATTGGAACGGACTTGCCAATCCGGCAATGCAATTCGGCTTGCTCCAAGAGAATGCGACCGGTCAACTCTGGAACGATACGCTGCCGCCGGATTTGTCCGACTGGTCCTCGATCCCGCTGGCGGCCATCAACGGCCCCGACTGGCGCTGGCTGGACTTTAACGTCCCCAATCGGCCCAATTTCGCCGACGACCAAATCCGGTTCTCGGTCGATAGTTTTACGGTTACCGCAGTGCCATTGCCAGCAGGTATCTGGCTGTTCCTGTCCGGCGTGATGGCTACGCTGGGGATGCAAAAACGAAAAAATTTTGCATAAACATACGCATAGGAGTAATGAGGGTTTGCGGCTCGCATCAGCCGCCAGACAAGCGCGCCGGGGTCCGGACGTCGACACGGCCGAAACCGGCGTGGACACTTCGATTCGGTGAAGCTAACGCTAAGCGCCCGATCGATGAAAACTAAATCTTGATTGAGGGGGAGTCGCTATGGTCATTAAAACTTGGCTAGTCATTCTCGGCGGTCTGACCGCTGTCGGCCTGTTTGCTTTGATATTTTTTCTGGCAAAGAGTATGGGCATCACCTTTGGCGTTTATGCCGGTGCGATGCTGGTGTTTTACATCCTGGCGGCTACCACCGTCTCCGCCGCGACCGGATTTTCCGAATTCATCCGCGGTATGTTGGTGGGTAGCAATGCCTCGTTAAACGGCTTGTTGATATTCGAACTGCTCAGCCAGACCGGCAATGCCGGCTTGGCGCAGGGCGTGGCGATCGGCTTTTTCGGCTTGAACCTGTTGGCCATCGTCAAATGGATTTCGCAGTTCGAGGTTTACCAGGCCTTGATCGGCTGGTCTAACTGGTGTCTGCCGATGAGTTGGCCCATCGTGCTGCTGGGCTTGCTGTTTCTGTTGTTCAGCCTGTTGCTGGCCGCCGTCACCGGCTTTCAAGTGCAGTACCTGAAACTGCAAGGTCTGCGCGTGGATTGGCCGACCGGCACGATTTTTGTCAAGGGCGGCCTGATCAGCAATCTCAACGTCTGGGATACCGCCTTCAATATGGGTAATTTCGCCTTCGTCGACATGAATTCCGGCGATTGGCACATCGAACACGAATCCGGCCATTCGCTGAATCTGGGCGCATTCGGCTTTATTTTCCATCTGCTGGGCGCGGTCGACGAATTGGTATTCCGTCAAGGCGACGCCTACTCCGAACGCCTGGCCGACAGCAATGCCGGCGGCGGCAACAACATCCCGATGTGGGCCTGAGCGAAGCGGTTCGCTTGAGTTAATCCGCAACGGCATACCGGCCGCGCCGGTATGCCGCATCTCGCAGCTTGGGTTAAGCGCGATTTTAGGGCAGACTGTGTCATCCTTTGATACCGAATGACGCCGATGCCTGTATTCATAGCCTGCAGCCTGATCCTGACCACCCTGATCGAAACCCATAACCCGGTTTTGCCCTTGCTGAATCTGGAAGCCGTTTGGATGTCCGCAGCCGCCATCGCGGCGATATTCTTGCTGGCGGGCGGCTTTAAACGCCTCAGCAGTGCGGTCTGGCAAGACGGTTTTGCCTGCGCCAGCCTATGGGCTTGGTACGGCTACTGGAAACCGCTGTTCAGCGAAGGTTCGCCGCAATTCAGCGTGTTTCCGGTCTATTTCGCACTGCTCGCCGCCTTGATGCTGTTCGGGTTTATCAACCGCAGCCCGCGCTTCGATTGGGAGTCCCAGGAAACCTTCCGCTACTTCGAGACCTACCTGTCCCGCGTCACGCCGGGTTTGATTGCCGCATTGGTACTGGTGTGTCTGGCGCTGCCGGAACATTATCTATCGTTCCCGTTGGCGATGACCTTCTTCATCATCCGGAGTGCGTTCCAGCGTTGTATCGAAATCATAGACCGCCTTTGACCGGCCGCGCCGGAAGCCGGCTTATACGCCGTTTACCGTTCGACGCCAGTCATCCTTATCCGCCGTAAGGTATCCGGTTATACTAAGCATACGCCGTCGAAACCCCTAATGCCGGGTAAGGCCAAGCCGTTGGTCCGCAAGCTGCGGCGGCAAGCGGGGCGTCTGACAAACGTAGCGAATCAGATTTTGGAGGGTGCGACCATGCTGGTGGAAGAAGGCGAGAAGATCAAAGTTCTAGTCAGAGATTTCTTTAAAAAAGGCCATAAGTCCAGTAACAAGCTTTACGACGTGGACCTTAGCGGGCATGCCGTTCTGAAGAATATGAGTACTAAAGGCACGACCCGATATCAGCAAGCGCGCGAGTCTGGCAAACACAGACTCAAAGACACCACGTCTCACTTGGACTTGGCCGAGAAATTGGTCAAGATGACCATTGCCGACCGATCAGGCAACTGCGGCGAAATGGCAGCCATGAGCGCGTATTACGCGAAGAAAATCTACAATATCAAGCGCGACTTACTCTATATCGGCATCGTTTACGACAAAGGCGACCACGCTTTTTGCCTGGTGTCCCAGGAAGCGATCCCCGATTCGGCGCAAGACTATGCGTCGATGGCCGATTTCACCAAACTTAAAGTGGCCCAGTCCTGGTTGATCATCGATCCCTGGCTGAATACCGTTTGCTACGCATCCAACTACCTGACCAAAAGCGGTGAGAAACTCGAGAAATGGGCCTCGGAAGGCAAGCGCGTGGCCTGGGCTGAAGGCTCTCAAGGCGCCGGCTGGTACGTGCCAAACGGCGAATACAAGATCGAGTTCGGCAAAGCGCCGGTGTTGTTGGAGCCTTTCTAGCCGCCCGCTCTCACTACAATAGCGGCTAACTGTACTACGCCGAAATCAACACGTCGTTGAGCTGAATCACCGGTTCAATATCGGTGTAATTCGGCATATCGCCCTGTAGCTCGGCGGCATGCGGCATAAACGCCGCCAAAAAATCGTCCACCGATTCGAACAGAAAATTACACATCGCGACGTAAGCCGGCTCGCTACCCGGCACCGCGCCGCTAAGCCCCCGCTCGACCGACACCCCGCGATACCCTGGGTGCGCGCTGAGGCGTGCTATCGACAGCGGCATGTGGGAATCCAGGTAATAAGCAAAATCGAAGCGGGCACCCGCCTGGTTAGGGTACAGAATACTGATTTTTTTCATCTCCACCTCCTGGTTGCAACCGAAATCAAACGCTATAAAAACAGTGCCGCTCCAGCGTCGGCATAGCCAACACCGAAACCGGGCGGCTTAATCCTCGCCGGCAGACCGGGCCAGCAAGCAGTCCAGTTGGTTGGCGAAGGTTTACACGTCGCGCGGATTCGCGACGGCTGCTTTTTAAATGCCGGTCCGCAAACCGGCGTGAAATTTGACTGCGCGGTAGCGACCCCATAAACCAAGGCATTTCAATCACAACATGCACCGGATTACACGATCGACGCGCTACGCTTCGTTCCGCAGCTAAGGCCCTGCAGCGAATTCGCCGGCCGCGCTATAATCCGCCGAAAACAGCCAGCAGGAGAAAATCATGGCGGAATCCGGCCCTAACGCCACCATCATTGCTACCGTAATCACCGTGATCGGCTCGGTCGCGGTCGCGGCGATCAGCAATTGGGATAAAATTTTCCCCAAACCGCAAGTCTCTCCGCCGCCGGTAACCGCAGTCGCGCCGGAGCCGGCCGCCAATCCATCCCCGCCCCCCAGCGGCAAACCCCAAGTCGCCCCGCCGGTGCCGGTCATCGATATCAGCGGCACTTGGTACAACCCCGCCGCACCGACCAACGGCTCGCGCATCGTCCAGCAAAATACCGGTTTTCAATTCAGCAGTTGGGGCATGCTGCCGCAAGGCATAGGCTACGAGTCCAAGGGCAGCGGGACAGTCGTCGCCCAGAACATCAGCTACAACTATTTCGCCCAATATCAAAACGGCTGGACCTCGCAGGGCAATTGCAGCGGCACTGTCAGCAGCGACGGCAACCAGATCACCGCGACCTGCAGCGACAACGTGTTGGGAACCTTCGTTTCCACCGGCATCAAGCAGTAAACTCAGACTACAGGCCGCCAAGCACCGGCAGCCGCAGCCTCAAGAAGCCTCGCCGATAAATTGAGGCTTAACAGCGGCGCAAACGTGCGTTTAAGCGGCGGAAATGCCGCAGCAAGGGCATTTCCAATCGGCGTGCGCCGGCGGTTTGGGATGGACGGTATTGCCCAGTTTTTGGGTACCGCCGAAATCGTGAAAGTTGCGGCACACTTTTTCGAACGCCGCTTGCGGCGACACCGCGTAGCTGAACTTGAATTTGGGGTATTTACCGACATGCTGCTTCAACCGCACGTTGAGATCTTCTTCAGCCCGCCCGACATACTTAACGACGAATTTATGCGTGTTTTGATTGATGACTCCCAGGGCATAATTGCCCTCGGAGATTTTGGTAACCAATTCGTCGATCTTAGCCAGGCTCAGATCATAAGCGCCGTACATATCCAGTGAAGCCATAATTTACTCCGGTAAAGCCCTGCGTTAAACGTCGGGCAACATCGCCCCTATGCCCGATCATACTCCCTATTGCAGAAACATCTGGTTTTATTGGGTATCCGCCGCGATCGGCCGTAACACTTTTTGATTGCGGCCATGATCCAAAGCTGGAGTTGCGGTCGATTGAACTAGCCCAAAACGGACAGAAACAATCTCCCGACGGCATGCGAGAGTAACGTGATAGGCAAAATCGAAGCCGACCCAGCTAGCACCTGAATCGAGCAGCTTAACGCTCGCCGGCAGGCCGGGCCAGCAAGCGGTCCAGTTGGTTGGCAAAGGCTTGGACGTCGCGCGCACTCAACGCCGCCGGGCCGCCGGTATCGACACCGCTGCTGCGCAAGCCGTCCATGAAGTCGCGCATCGCCAAACGTTCGCCGATATTGTGTTCGCTGTAACGCTCGCCGCGCGGATCGATAACGTGGCCACCTTTGGCGATCGCTTGCGCCGCCAGCGGAATATCGCCGGTCACGACCAAATCCCCCGCCACCATACGCTGCACGATCTCGTTATCCGCCACGTCGAAGCCCCCTGCGACGCGCAGCATACGGATATAACGCGACGGCGGGATTGGGATGCTTTGGTTCGCCACCAGCGTGGTCGTCAACTGGCAGCGCTCCGCCGCCCGAAACAGAATGTCTTTGATCGCCTTGGGGCAGGCGTCGGCGTCGATCCAGATTTGCATGAGTATGGTGTGTTTTGTTTTAGCGGTGTCGCCATCGCGACGATTGATTTACGTCGGGTCTCGGCCCGACAGCCGAGATACTTTCTTTTGCGTCGCCAAAAGAAAGTATCCAAAGAAAAGGCGACCCGGCAGTCCGCCTAGCTCACTCGGCTCATCCCAGAGCCTCGCCCTTCGGATGCTTCGCATGCGAAATAACGGGACCAACCCCGAACCGGTCCCGCAGGTAATCAGCAGCTTACCGGGCAGCAAAATAATGCTCATTGGTATGCTTCCGGCCAGCCGGCGTTAAATCAGGCTTCACGATATCTACACAACTAATACAGTTTCTGGTTCCCAAACTCCAGTTTGGGAACTTTAGCTTGAAAGCTCCAGCTTTCGTTAATTTAACCGAGAAGCGACAGCTTCCAAGATCAGGTAACCAAGCCGGAGCTTGGTTACCAGTCAAAAGGATGGTTTTCGTAGCGAAAGTATCTCGGTTGCCGGTCCGCGAACCGGCGTTAAATCAATCCTCGCGATAGCGAATCATCATTTATGCGAATCAGAAATTCTTCATTTCAATAAAATCATACGTCTGATTACGCTAAAACAAATCGGTTTCTACGAGGGCTTTTTCTCTAAAATTTTGTCGTTCAATATGTCTCTAAATAGAGCTTTGAACATATTGCTAAACGTTTCGTCTGCCGCGTCGCTCGGCGTATTCCCCGCTACAGGAAGCAACCACAACCCAATCCAAGTTGACAGGCTATCTTCGTAAGAATAGGTTTTTAGAAGTTTGCCACTTTTGTCATAAACCTTGCCAGTCAAGGTATAGTTATCCGTGGCAACACTCGGTATTACAAAAAGGGTAAGACCGGTGATCAAGCCCGCACCAGCTGCTTTGCCTGCGCTCCCGTGATTTAGCATTTCAATCTTCAAAACAAAATCCATATTTTGAGCTTGAAAGGTTTCAAACGAATAATCTTTGAATAACGACAAGTCATTTGCCAATTTTTCAATTAATCTTTTTAGAGTCGGCAATGGCGCTGCGGATTCAACATATCCTTTTTCATCACCGGATGATAAATTAGTCAGGAATGTAATTGGGATATAAACACTTGGCTTATTTGCCACATACTCTTGAGAAATCGAGATATCTTCGACTTTGGCAATTTTATGATCTGGAAAAGACGCGCAACCTGAGAAAATCAGCGACGCAAAAATGATAATTCCACGCAAAGACAAGAGTATTGATTGTAACTGGCTCATGGACATCCCTCTAGTTTATAAATCCAAGGTTTCAAAACAGACGTTATAGAAAAACAGCAGTGAATTCAACAGGTTTTAAATTCCGCGTGGGCACAAAAACCGTGCCCACCCTACGCGACTTTAGCTTGAAAGCTCCAGCTTTCGTTAATTTAATCGAGAAGCAAGAGCTTCCAAGATCAGGTAACCAAGCCGGAGCTTGGTTACCAGTCAATGCCCTGTGGCAAAACCAGTCAAAAAGGGCCGCAACGCGGCCACACCTTTTCGCGCGAAGCGCATACCCAATCCCCTATGCCGCGCCGAGCACCGGAGGGTTTGGGCGGAACAGCCCGGCAGGGGCGCGGCAGGGATGCTGCGCGTTTTCGGAGGGCTAGGACAGCCCTTCCGAAAACCCCGCTCAAACCCTTCGGCGCGGAGGATCAAAGCGGCATCGGGGTGGCCTTTTCTTTGGATACTTTCTTTTGGCCAAACAAAAGAAAGTATCGCGGTTGCCGGTCCGCGAACCGGCGTTAAATTAAGCCTCGCGGTAGCGAATCATTGTTGATCCAAACCGACAAATCCGCGTGGGCACAAAAACCGTACCCACCCTACCCGACTTGATCAATGTAAATAATACCTGGGCTACATTTGTAGCCCAGGATTTTTAGACCATCAATGCAATTATCATTTCAGCAATCTCTTTTAGAATTACCAAAACTTTAGCCACATCAATGGTGATTTTTAATGAAATCTTCTTCATAGGAGTTTCCCATAAAGAGCAGATTCCAAGGCCTTGGAAAACTGCGTTAATACGCGGCCTTCCTTTGGTGGTTACGAAATTTTTGGTGGAGTGATCCATCAAGTTTCTTTGCCACCTTACGATGTGAATGCCTCCACACCGGGGATTGCTTCGCGTCGAGAGAGTGTTCACTCGGCTCGGTGCTCCCAATTCTCATATCTTTACTATGACTTTTTGTAAATTCTTATAAAACTTTTTGACAAACACTTAAGGCGGTTCGCCTATCGGCATCCAGCTTACCAATCCAACCGAAATCGCAGTCAGGCAGCCCGATATTGCCTAATATCGAGTTCAACGCCGGCATTAACAGCGGATTCAGCCTGCTCGAGAATTGAGGCGGTAATGTTTTCGTTGAAAAACTCTTCCCCGCAGTTATTACAAATCTGCGCCGGAACGTTTTTAAAAATCAAAGTCGCTCCGCCTCTTTCCAACGTCATGCTTGCAGTACCGTTAATCGTTTCGCCATGTTTGCAAATTGGACATTTCATGACTTTTTCCTCTTAAAATCGCATTCCCACAGTTTTGGATCAGGGCGATAAGCCGTGATGATAATCGTCTGACCGTTTTCCGATTGCGCAGATAAAACGTGAATTGGGTTTCCGTCGATCCAACCCAAAATCAAACGACTGGGGTACGGAGTATCGTTTGGATAATCCGAAATTATTTCGCCTGACGATAATACCGAACGAATATCCTCATCACGGATACTGCGTTCGAACATGCGAATGATCGCATGTTTACGATATATCAAATCCATTGAATAACATCAGGCGAAATTATTAACCACACTTCGACTCCCCACAATTCAAACAAGTCATACACCCATCCATCAACACCATCGCCTTAGTCGAACACTTCACGCACAACACCGCCTTTTCCGGAAACGCCTGGGCATCCGATTCACCATGCGCGGCTTCGAATTCGCGGCGTTTTTCGGCCAGGAACTGTTTTTGGTGGTCGGTCATTTTTTCCGGCTTGATCATGCCGATGTGTTTCATGTGCGACTCGATCGCGGAGCCGATTTCGGCGACCAAGGACGGCATGAACACGCCGCCTTTTTTGAAGTAGCCACCGCGCGGGTCGAACACCGCTTTCATTTCTTCCACCAAAAAGGTGGCATCGCCGCCTTTACGAAACACCGCCGAGATCACCCGGGTCAAGGCCAGTACCCACTGGAAATGCTCCATGTTTTTGGAGTTGATGAAGATTTCGTAAGGCCGGCGCTCTTCGTGCGCTGTACCTTCGTTGAGCAGCATGTCATTGATGGTGATGTACAAGGCGTGTTCGGACTGCGGGGTTTTGATTTTGTATGTCGAGCCGAGCAGCATTTCCGGCCGTTCGACGTTTTCGTGCATCGACTCCAACGAGGGTTTTTCCGCTTCAGCTTGTTGCACCGCTTCCGCGCTGTCTTTGCTCAGCACTTTGTAGCCGACGATTTTTTTGTTGATTTTGTGTAGGGTCATGTCGTTTACCTAAAAAGGTTATCGACTCGCCGATGTAACGAGCCGTGTATGTTCTTAAAAATCAGGAGGCGTTTGCCAGTTTTACCGAATCGAGGTAGAGCGTATCCGGGCAAATATCCTGCTCGTGTGGCCAGACCACCGTGCCGTCGACCACGGCGGCGCGTTTGAAATACTGCCTGTCGCTCAATTCCTTGAATACGCCGAAATCCAACAAGGGTTTGCAGTCGTAAACGCCTTGACTACCGTCGGTGAACTCCAACATTAACGAGTAGTCGTCGCTGGCTTGTACCGATTTGACTCTCGGATTCATGGCTTACCTCAACGGTTCGATTTTGTAGGGTTGCTCGCCGGTAACAGCCAGTTGCCAGTCGGCAATCAGTTCGTCCTTATGCAGCTCGATCCAAGCTTGCAGCAATTTCATTTGGGCTTTGGGTATCTCGCCTTCCAGAACTTCGCCTTCGGGAATCGCGACTACGACTTCGTAATCTTGGTATTTGGCATGGATATGCGGCAGTTTGTGCTGCTTGTTATCCAGAAAATACATATAGACGATGATGCCGTAAAACATTGAAATCGCTGGCATGGCAAATCTCCCAAGACGAATCAAAACTTCCCGTAATACCCTTCCTTCAACGCGTCGAACAAATTGGCCGCGGTGTGAATTTCGCCGTCGTATTCCACTTCGTCGTTGCCTTTGAATTCAACCACGTGGCCGTCTTCCAGCGTAAATTGGTAGGTGGTGTTTTCCAGATCCGATTCCTTGACCAATACACCCTGGAACACTTCCGGATTGAAGCGGAAGGTGGTGCAGCCTTTCAGGCCTTGCTCGTAGGCGTATTCGTAGATCGACTTGAAGTCTTCGTACGGGTAATCGGTCGGCACGTTGGCGGTTTTCGAGATCGACGAGTCGATCCAGCGTTGGGCGGCGGCCTGGATGTCGACGTGCTGTTTGGGTGAAATGTCGTCGGCGGCGATGAAATAGTCCGGCAATTTTTGTTTGGGATCGTCGCTGTACGGCATCGCGTCCGGATTGACCAGATGGCGGTAGGCCAGCAGTTCAAAGGAAAATACGTCGATTTTTTCCTTGGATTTTTTACCCTCGCGGATCACGTTGCGCGAATAGTGGTGGGCAAAGCTGGGCTCGATGCCGTTGCTGGCGTTGTTGGCCAAGGACAAGGAAATGGTGCCGGTCGGGGCGATCGAGCTGTGGTGGGTAAAGCGACAGCCGACTTCGGCCAGTTCCGCTACCAATTCCGGCTCTTCCTGGGCGACTTTCTGCATGTAACGGCTGTACTTGGCGTGCAAAACCCGGCCCGGCACCTGGTCGCCGAGTTTGTAGCCGTCGGCTTTCATTTCCGGACGTTTGTGCAGCATTTCGCCGGTGACTTCGAACATCTGTTCCATGATCGGCGCCGGGCCTTTTTCCTTGGCCAGCTCCAGGCCGGTGCGCCAGCCTTCCAAAGCCAGTTCCTTGGTGACTTGTTCGGTAAAGGCCAGCGAATCGGCGTCGCCGTATTTCATGCCGAGCATGGTGATGGTCGAGCCCAAGCCCAAGTAGCCCATGCCGTGGCGGCGCTTACTGGTGATTTCGTCGCGCTGTTTTTCCAGCGGCAAGCCGTTGATTTCCACAACGTTGTCCAGCATGCGGGTAAAGATGCGGATGGTCTTGCGGTAATCGTCCCAATCGAATTTAGCTTCCTTGCCGAACGGTTGGTGGACGAAGCGGGTCAGGTTGATCGAACCGAGCAGGCAGGAGCCGTAAGGCGGCAACGGCTGTTCGCCGCAGGGATTGGTGGCACGGATGTGCTCGCAGAACCAGTTGTTGTTCATCTCGTTGACCTTGTCGATCAGAATGAAACCCGGTTCGGCGTAATCGTAGGTGGAGGACATGATGATGTCCCACAGGCGGCGGGCCGGCATCACTTTGGTAATGCGGCAAGCCACCAGGCCGGCTTCGTTGACCACATACCCCTTCTTATTGGGCAGATCGCGCCAGATGATTTTGCTGCTGTCGGTCAAGTCCAGTTGGTCGGCGGTGGCTTCCCGCTCGGTGATCGGGAACGACAACGGCCACTGACCGTTGTTTTTGACCGCTTCGACGAATTCGCTGGTAATCAATAGCGACAGGTTGAACTGGCGCAAACGGCCGTCTTCACGTTTGGCGCGGATAAAGTCGACCACGTCCGGGTGGGCCACGTCGAACGTCGCCATTTGCGCGCCGCGACGGCCGCCGGCCGACGACACGGTGAAACACATCTTGTCGTAAATATCCATGAACGACAGCGGGCCGGAGGTGTAGGCGCCGGCGCCGGAGACGTAAGCGTCGCGCGGGCGCAGAGTGGAAAACTCGTAGCCGATGCCGCAACCGGCTTTCAAGGTCAGGCCGGCTTCGTGGACTTTGCGCAAAATGTCGTCCATCGAGTCTTCGATGATGCCGGATACGGTGCAGTTGATGGTAGACGTGGCCGGTTTATGCTCCAGCGCGCCGGCGTTGGAAACGATACGGCCGGCCGGAATCACGCCTTTGCGCAAGGCCCACAGAAATTCCTTGTAATGCTTTTCCTGCAAGGCTTTGGTTTTCTCCACACTGGACAAGGCCTTAGCGACCCGCTTGTAGGTATCGTCGATGGTGTCGTCGATGGCGCGGCCGTCCTTGGTCTTCAAACGGTACTTGCTGTCCCAGATGTCCAGCGAAGCGCTTTGCAGCGGAATATCGGTATCGTTTGACGTCACAACATGAAGTTTTGCGGTCATTCGTAGCTTCCCTTGTTATTTTTGAGTTGATTACGGAACGGTGTTGCCGGCTGGGCCGGTACGCCGGAATGTTCGATGCGGCAAGCGGTGCGACATAAATTAGCCCGCTCAATGCATACTGGATATAGTGCTTTGTAAAAATACTAGCACAATATATTGTGTTAACCGCGGATTTTTTTACTAGTGATTCGCTACTTTCGTACTTGTTTTTTTAACTCAACGGCTTAGCGGAAACTGTTAATTCGGCAGGCTACAATTGCCGCCGGTTGGCAGCGGCGGCGGGTTAAGGCGGGGTTAATAAATCCGGCTAAAATGCGGATACCGGTGCAGCATCTCTAACGCGCCGGACAGCCACCCTGCGGCATCAGCGGCGGTGGGACAAACCTATTTTAGAAGAGGCGAACATGAACAACTTTACTAAAGCCGGCCTGCTGGCCGTTATGGCGCTTTGCCAACCCGCCTGGGCCGAGGTCGATATGCCGCGCGTCGACCGCCGCCAGGAAATCCAGGAACAACGCATCGAGCAAGGTATCGAGTCCGGCGAGTTGACCCGGCGCGAAGCCAAGCGCCTGGAGCATCAACAGATGCGGATCGAACGTCAGGAAAACGCGGCTCAGGCCGACGGCGTTGTCACGCCGGCGGAGCGGGCCCGGCTGAATCACCAGCAAAACAAGGCCAGCCGCAACATCGCCCGCAAAAAACACAATCTACGCCAACCATGAGCGCTCGGAAAATCCGGCTGCGGCCGGATTTTCGTGTTAAGCGTCCCCTTTCATCAAACTCAGCAATTCGTCCGCCGAGACTTTGCCGCTGACGTCTGCGCCGTCCAGCAGGCTATCCGCCAAATCGCGTTTGTGGCTATGCAAGGCGACGATTTTTTCCTCGATGGTCTGCTTGGCAATCATCCGGTAGATCGTCACCGGCCGCTGCTGGCCCATGCGGTGGGCGCGGTCGGAAGCCTGGTCTTCCACAGCCGGGTTCCACCACGGGTCCATGTGGATCACGTAGTCGGCGGCGGTCAGGTTCAAACCGACGCCGCCGGCTTTCAGGCTGATCAAAAACAATTCACCGTTGCCGCGCTGAAAGGCATCCACCCGTTGCTGGCGTTCTTTGGCCGGGGTGCTGCCGTCCAGATATTGGTAAGCGATGCCGCGCTGCTCGACGTATTCCTTGATCAATTGCAGATGGTCGACGAACTGGCTGAACACCAGCGCTTTGTGCTTGTTCTCCAGCAATTCGTCGACAATATCGCCGAAGGCCGCCAATTTACTGCTGGGCAAAGCCACGCCGGAATTGACCAGGCGGGTATTGCAGCAACTGCGCCGCAGCTTGCTGATTGCGGCCAGAATCTGCAATTGTTTTTGCCCGGCCGGCGTCTCGGCAGAGGCCAAGGCTTCCAGCGTTTGCCGGCGTAGCGCTTCGTAAAACGCCATTTCTTCCGCACTGAGTTCGACGTAAACCGGTATCTCGGTCCGCGGCGGCAATTCCTGCAACACTTGGGTTTTGGTGCGGCGCAGGATGAAAGGCTGGATCAGTTTCTTCAACCGGTAGCGGGCCTCGGGGTTGGCATCGCGCTCGATCGGCCCGGCAAATTGGCGGTTGAATTGTTCCAGCGAGCCCAACAAGCCAGGGTTGATGAAACGGAACAGGTTCCACAATTCGCCCAAATGGTTTTCCAACGGGGTGCCGGTCATGATCATTTTGAAATCGGCCTGCAAATTCATCGCTCCTTGCGAGCGGCGGGTGGCGATGTTTTTGATCCATTGCGCCTCGTCCAGAATCACGGTCCGGAACCGGATCTGGGCCAGTATCTCCGCCACGGTTTCCTGCTGCAGCAAGCCGTAACTGCAAATCAGCAGATCGTATGACCCCAGGCTTTCTATCACACCCTGGCGGTCGCCGCCGGCCAGGATTTGCGGGCTCAAGGTCGGGGCGAAGCGGCGCGCCTCGTTTTCCCAATTCATGCAAACCGAAGTCGGCGCGACGATCAGGCTGGGCCCGTCCGGCGCCCGCGCCAACAACAAGGCCAAGCCCTGCACGGTTTTGCCCAGGCCCATGTCGTCGGCCAGACAAGCGCCGACGCCCCAATGCGCCAGCCGCGCCAGCCAGCGAAAGCCGGCGGTCTGGTAGTCGCGCAGCTCGGCCTGGAAGGTCGACGGCAGTTGCGGCTGGTAGTCGCGCGAGTCTTTCAGCCGTTGCAACTGGTTCTGCCAATGCTGGTCGGCCTGAAATCCAGCCTCGTCCTGCCAGTCTTCCAGCGTCAATGCCGCCAGCGGATTGAGCCGGACTTTCTTACCGCTCAGATCCGCGTATGCTCTAAGATCTTCCAGTCGGCGACGAAATTCTTCGGTCAGTGCAAAAAACTGGCCGTCTTTCAATTTGAGGAAGCGGCCCTGGCGCTCGTCCAACAAACCCAGCAATTGGCGGATTTCGACTACGGTATTGTCGTCGACCCGCAATTCGCCCTGGACGCTGAACCAGTCGTTATCGCGTCTGACTTGCACGCTCAACCCGGTGCCCACCGTCTGTCCGAGCAGCTTGAATTTGACGCCTTCCGGCCATTCCAGAATCGCCACCCCTTCGTTCAACCCCTGCAATTGCAGCAATAATTCCAGGCACTGTTCGACCTGCTCCAACAAATATTCGCCGGCAGCGTCTTGTTCGGCCATGCTCAGCACCGGACAAGCTTGCAACAGGTCGAGTGCGCGCCGCTTTTCCAACGCCAAGTCGCGCACGGCCTGCACCGCGCGGCCGTCCAGCTCGGCCAGCACGCTCTCGCCGCCGTGGCCCGGACGGTAATAGGCGCCGCCGTCGGCCAAGGGCCGAATCAACACCGCCACCCGCAAGCCTTCGCCCAGCGGCAGGAGATGTACCCGCGGCGTACTGTCGGCGGCAACCTGCTCGGCGTTGGCGGAGCTGCCGCCGATATCGGAATGTACGGTCAACACGCCGGAAATCGCCGTCAGGGCCTGCAATACCCGTTCTTGCGCCGAAGCCGGCGCTTCGAGGCCGTTTGGGCCGAGGACGCCGTGAATTTTATGGTGCTCGGCGCTGAATTCGATCACCCGCAATCGGGTCGGGGTTTCCTTGCCGACATGAAATTTCTGCTCGTAACCGGGTTGCGGTTCCAGCGTGATCTTGATTTTGCCGCCGCCGTCCAGTTTCTTGACCCGCAACTCGGCATCGCCTTTCAAGACTTCCACTCTGGCGTCCGGCGTATCGGCCCAAAACAATAGCGGGTGGCCGATCAAGGCTTGCGGCATGCCGCTGTCGAAATCGAAGAACGTGGTACCGCCGTACCAGCCGCTATCCCGGTATTCCTTGATGTGGGAGCACAGTTTCAAGTCCTGTTCGGTCAAATAATCGAACTGGTCGGTTTCCTGCGCCAGCCGCTTCAAGGCCACCGCCCGGCCCTTGCTCCAACCACCCTTGGCTTGCAACTTTTGTTCGCGCGGCTCGATCCGCACCCGATGGCCTTGCTCGTCGTAAGCCAACAGCCAGACCAATCGGGTCGGTTTATCCACGGCGGGCGCACTGGTAGTTTTTTTATCGGCCACCGGGAGATTTGCCAGCGCATCCAGCGCCACTTCCCAATCGGCACGACTGGCGAATAGATCTCTCAAAGCCGGACGGCCTTGCAGAAACTCGCTATCCCATTGCTTGGAACGCGGCGGCTCAATGACTTTGAACACGGTTGCCAACTCGGCGGCCGGCCAGCGGTAGCCGTTATCCTGCAGGTGCCGGTATAGTTTCTGGGTCAGCGGATCGACTCGTTGGAAATGGTCGGCTTTGACCCAAAACTTGACCAGCAGCGACATCAGAGGCAATAGCAGCGGCGGCGTGTGTAAGGTCTCCGGTAACCCGCTGTCGCGATAACCATCGCCGATTTTGTAGGGTGGCTCCGGCGCCAGCAATTGGCTGCGCAGCTGCAGTTCGCCTTGCAGGAAGCGGTTGAACAAGGCCAGATCGTGGTAAACGCCGATCCAGTAACCGTCGCCCTTGATCGCTTGGTTCAGCAGCGTACCCAGCTTGGCGCGCTGTTTGGCATCATTGTGCTTCAGAATCGCCAATGGATAAAACACGCCGGCCAGACCGTAGAAGTAGGCGTTGCGCTGACCGGCCAGCTTGCGCTGCGCCGCCAGCGCCGCATCGTAGAGTTTGACGGCTTCGGCATGGTCGCCGCGCAGAAAAGCCAGCGCCGCGGCCAGCGCCTGCAATTCGGGATCGGCTGCGCCGCAAGTCCGAGTCGCCACCGTTTCCCAGTCGCCGCGCAGCAATTGCAACTCCAGACCGATCCGATTCAGAAACCCGAGGCCTTCGCCGTTATCGGCGAACATCAAACTCGCCAGCAATTCGTCGAGTTTCGGATCGGCATAAAGGTACAGCAGCTGATGCATTCCGGCGTAAGCGGCCAAGCCGACCAACAATTGCGGATGGTTTTTGCTGAACCAGGCGCTATCCAGCGGATTCAAAAACCAGGACAGATACAACTCATTGGCCGGCGGCAACTTGCCCAGATAGCGCTCGCCGCTTTCCAGGCATTCGTCGACCTTGCGATAGTCGCCGCGGTAAAACTGCAACCGCGCATCGCGGATACAATCCTCGACGCTGCCGTAACGGTAGTAGCCAATACCGGGCGGATTGGCCGCCAACACGGCCGACGCATAGCGTTTGAATTCGCCGGCATCGACCATTTGCCTGGCGATGACTTCCACCAAAGTCCGGCAACAACGGCTACCGCCGGATTTGGCGTTTTCGTCGATCAGCCCCAATTTCAATAGCGGCTTCAGGCGGCTTTTGACGATATCGGACTTCAATGCTTTACCGGCTTCCTTGATGCCCAAGGCGGCCAAACATTTGGCCAGATTGGTCGGCGAACTGTAACCGTAATACAGGGCCAGCAGCTTCATGATGGTCTGCTGGTCGGCGGTCAGCGATTGGTAAGCTTTGAGGCGCTCTACTAAACGTGCGGATTGCATGATGCGACGGAAAACAAAAACTAACGATGGTAACAGCTTGCCGCCGCGGGATGAAGCCGGGATAACGCGCAGGACAAAAAAAAGCCCGCTTAGCGGGCTTTCTCTCTTAAGTGCCGGACTGCTCGGCCTAGAGCTTGGCCAGTACTCTGGCCACGGTTTCGCCCATCGCGGCCGGCGTCGGCGCGATGGTGACGCCGAGTTCTTGCAACATTTCGACTTTTTCCGCCGCCGATTCGCCGGACGCCGAAATGATCGCGCCGGCATGACCCATGCGTCGGCCTTTGGGTGCAGTCAAACCGGCGATGTAGGCTACCACCGGTTTGCTCATGTTTTCCTTGGCAAACACGCCGGCTTCGACTTCCTGCGGTCCGCCGATCTCGCCGATCATCATGACCACTTTGGTTTCCGGGTCCTGCTCGAAACGCTCGAAAATGTCGCGATGCGAGCTGCCGTTGATCGGGTCGCCGCCGATACCGACCGAGGTCGACACGCCGATGCCCAGCCGCTTCATTTGGTCGGCAGCCTCGTAACCCAAGGTACCGGACCGGCCGACGATGCCGACGTTGCCCGGCATGTAGATGTGGCCCGGCATAATGCCCAGCATCGACTTGCCGGGGCTGATGGTACCGGCGCAGTTAGGACCGGTCAGCACCATGCGCTTTTCTTTCGGAAACCGGCTCAGGAAGATTTTGACTTTCATCATATCCTGGGTCGGGATACCGTCGGTGATTGCCACGCAGTATTTAATCCCGGCTTCGGCCGCTTCCATGATCGAATCGGCCGCGTAAGCCGGCGGCACGAAAACGATGCTGGCTTCGGCGCCGGCTTGGTCGACGGCTTCCTTGACGGTATTGAACACCGGCCGGTCCAGATGTTTCTGGCCGCCTTTGCCGGGGGTAATGCCGCCGACCACGTTGGAACCGTAGTTGATCATGTCCTGAGCGTGAAAGGTACCGATCTTGCCGGTAAAGCCCTGGACGATGATACGAGTGGATTTATCGATAAAAATTGCCATGTTGTTTCCTTATCCTAGGGCCGCGACGACTTGGTTACGGGCTGCAACCGCCTTCTCGGCGGCTTCCGCCAAAGTGTCGGCAGTGATGATCGGTAAGCCGCTGTCTTCGATGATTTTGCGGCCCAACTCGACGTTGGTACCGGACAGGCGTACCACCAGCGGCACTTTCATATCGATGTTTTTCACGGCCTGCACCACGCCTTCGGCAATCCAGTCGCAACGGTTGATACCGGCGAAGATGTTGACCAGCATGGCTTTAACGTTTTTGTCTTGCAATACCATGCGGAAGGCTTTTTCGGTCCGTTCCGCCGAAGCGCCGCCGCCGACGTCCAAAAAGTTGGCCGGCTCGCCGCCCGCCAGCTTGATCATGTCCATCGTCGCCATCGCCAGGCCCGCACCGTTGATCATGCAGCCGATGTCGCCGTCCAGGCCGACATAGCTCAATCCGCGGTCGGCCGCGGCCATTTCCCGCGGGTCTTCCTGAGTCTTGTCGCGCAATTCGGAAATTTTTTGGCGGCGGAACAAGGCGTTGTCGTCGAAGCCCATTTTCGCGTCCAGGGCGATGATGTCGCCGTGTCCGGTCACGACCAACGGGTTGATCTCGACCATGTTGGCGTCCAGGTCGCGCATGGCGCGGTAGCAGCCTTGAATCAGTTTAACCGCGTGCGGCACCTGGTCGGCATCCAGCCCCAGCGCGAACGCCATTTCCCGAGCTTGAAAATCCTGCAAGCCGACCGCCGGCTCGATGTGGATTTTTTTGATCGCATCAGGGTTGGTCTCGGCCAGTTCTTCGATTTCCATACCGCCTTGCGCCGAGCCGACCATGACGATTTTTTCGTGAGCGCGGTCGATCAGCAAGCTGAAATACAACTCTTTGGCGATGTCGGTGCCGGCTTCGACGTACAGGCGCAAACATTGTTTGCCGGCCGGCCCGGTTTGGTGAGTGACCAGGCGTTTTCCCAACAAGGCGTTGGCGGCGTCGCTGACTTCCTCGTGGGTTTTGCAGACTTTGATGCCGCCGGCTTTGCCGCGGGCGCCGGAATGAATCTGGGCCTTGACCACCCAGACATGGCCGCCGATTTCGCGTGCGCGTTGCACGGCGTCCTCCGGGCTGTAGGCCAAGCCGCCGTCGGCGATCTTTACACCGTATTCGGACAGCAATTGTTTTGCTTGGTACTCATGAATGTCCATGGGTTCTCTCGTGGAATTGGAAAATGTAGGTTGGGTTTACCCTTCTGGCATAAAAGCGAAGCGTAACCCAACATTAAAAGCCGTCGTGTTGGGTTACACCTATCGGCTAACCCAACCTACATGTTTTTTTATTGGCTTTTCGCGGCGATCGCCTCGGCCATGCGCACGATGTTGTTGGCCATACGCTCGGAGGCGGCGTCGATCAGGCGACCGTCCAGTGCGGCGGCGCCTTTGCCTTGGGCGGCGGCTTCCTTTAAAGCTTCCAGAATGCGTTTGGCTTTTTCGACTTCGGCCGGCGGCGGGGTGAAGACTTCATTGGCCAAGGCAATTTGCGACGGGTGAATCGCCCATTTGCCTTCGCAGCCCAACGCGGCGGCACGGCGGGCACCGGCTTTGTAACCTTCTGGGTCTTTGATATCGCCGAACGGGCCGTCGATCGGCCGCAAACCATAGGCGCGGCAAGCCACCGTCATCCGGCTGATCGCGAAATGCCATTGGTCGCCCGGGTAATCCGGATTCAAACCGCCGATATTGACGGTGCGAGCCCGGTTGCTGGCGGCATAATCGGCCACACCGAAATGCAAGGCCTCCAGCCGACCGCCGATCGAGCCCTGTTTGGCGATGTCTTCGACGTTGGCCATGCCCAATGCGGTTTCGATCAAGGCTTCGATGCCGATCTTGTTTTTCAGCCCTTGCTGCATTTCCAATTGATTCAGCATCGCTTCGACCATGTAGACATCGCCGTAAACGCCGACTTTCGGGACCAGCAAGGTTTTGATCTTGCTACCGGCCTGTTCGACCAGATCGACCACGTCGCGCACCATATATTGGGTATCCAGACCGTTGATCCGCACCGACAGCGTGATGCCGTGGCCTTCCCAATCCAGATCGTTAATCGCCTGGATCACGTTTTTGCGGGCTTGCAATTTGTCATCCGGCGCTACCGCATCTTCCAGATCCAAAAAGATGTAGTCCACACCGCTTTTCAGGGCTTTTTCGAACATATCCGGATTGGAACCCGGCACAGCCAGTTCGCAACGTTGTACACGTTGAACATTGGCTTGGTAAAGAGTGTGGCTCATGAATGCTTTTCCTAAGGGTCTGAGAGTGTACGGCCGAATCAGCCGGGACAAGTTGGCTAAAAATAGCCGGTCATTTTACTTTCGGGACCGTTAATGTCAATGTTTCCGGGCGCTTACGCGGCCATGAAAACTCAGTCCTGGCTTTAGAAGCCTAATCATGAAACGGATTTTGTCTCAATTTAACGTCGTAATCTAACGACAAACTGACTGGACGTATTTGGATTTCTGCGGAGGGCGCATGGAAAGTTGTTTTGCAGGAATAAGATAGTTTTGAACAATCAAGAAACATCACAAGTGTACAGGCCGCACATTCTGTCGGCCGCAGAAGAAAAATCGGGAATCCGCAACAATGGCCAACGCAAAATAAGGAAGGCCGCGGAACCAGGAATTTAACGAGTCTTGGCCTGTTCCGCCAACTTAGCCTTGCCGATTTGCAACATTTTTTCCTTATACTCAGGCAACATCGCTTTAAATTCGTTTTGAACCGCGTTTCGTTCCTGCTGATTGCCAAGGCTATTATCGAATCGCTCGATATCACGTTGAGCCGAATTCTCAATTGATTTGGCCTCCTCGGACAAGACCCTCAATTCACTTCGACTCGGTATGTCGGTCGGCTGTGTCGACGGCGACGGGGGGAGGAGCGGTCTTTCGCCCGAACCATCGCCTGAACCCGCGTTTTTTAGTTGAGCTGTTTCGTTAGCTTTCTCAGACCGGGCTTTTTCAGACGTAACAGCCCCCTCTTCGCCGGAACAGCCAACCAAGGTTGCGGAACTTCCACCCAATACCGCCACAATGGCTAAGCTCTTGACCGATTGCATAATCGGCGAATACCTTCCCCACCGCAGCCGGATCGAATGACCAGCGAGCTCCCGAAACATATTTACACTCCGTTCTGGTTGCATCTTATTGCACCCCCGTCGTAAATGTCCAATAGGTCCAGCCAATTCCGTTCCCGGCCTGGTCGGTCAAGCTTGCCCAGTTGGAGATGTAAACCCGGTATTGCCGGCTCGCCGTCAATGCCACGCTCGGCGTCAGTGTCACCGTCTTGCCGTCCGCGCTGACACTGTAGCTCACGCTCGGACGCTGCCCGGTCGCGGTGTCGTACAGCGCAATCGTGTCGCTGTTCACCGCCAACGGGTTCAACCGGTCGTTGAAGGTCAGTACCGGTTTGACATTCAAACCTATCCCCGTCGCGCCGTTCGCCGGGCTGTATTGCGCCAGACCGTTGCCTTGCAGGTCGGCTCCCGCACCGCTCGTAAAGCTTCTGTCCTCGGCACTCGCCAATACGTTGCCGCTCAGGTCTTCCACACCTTCGACGTGCAGGCTGTAGCCGGTGTTCGGCTGTAACGGCTGTTGCAATTTCAGCGTCAGCGTTCTCCGATCCCCGCTCAGTTCCCGCGTCACCGCGATCACGTCGCCGCCTTTGCGCAGTTCCACTCCACCCAGACTCAAACCGCTCACCGGCTCGTCAAACCGCACTTGCAGAACTCCGTTCGTCGGAACGCTGGCTTGGTCGGCCTCCACGCTGTACGCGCTAACCTGCGGCGCGGTGTTGTCGGCTGCAATCGCTGTGGTGAAATAGCGCGTGTCGTACTCGCTGTTGCCGTTCATGTCCTGGACGTAGTAGACGTAGAGTCGGTAGTTACGACTGACGGCCAGCGCCTGTTCCGGTACCAAGATCAAGGTTCGGCCGTCGTCGCTCAGACTCCGAGTTGCCGCTACATGGGCTCCGGTGGTGTAGTCGTACAGGTAGAAACTGCTGTCCGTGACCGACACCGGATCGATAGCTTCGTTCAGGCGGACTTTGAGTACGGCATTGACCGGTACGTCAGTCGCGCTCTCCGCCATGCTCCACTCTACTACCGCCGGCGCCGCGGTATCCGGGCCGTTGGCGGTATGGAAGGTGTGGCTCAACGGGGTAACCAGATTACCCGCGTAGTCTTCGGCTTTGTCCACCGCCACCGTGACGTCGCTGTCCGCCGGCCAAGGCTCGTGCGGGATGTAGGTCACTTGCCGGTTGCTGTCGCTGAAATTCAACGAGTAGGTCGACGCGTTGTAGTTCGGCACTTGCGCCAGCGGCAGGTCGGGATCGTCACTTAAGAAGCTGATCGGATTCACGGACTCGTCAAAGCGCATCGAGATGCGGTTGTTGATGCCGACCTGTTCCGCTCCGTCCGCCGGACTCAGCGCCGTGACTTTCGGCGCTACCGTATCCTCCAAGGCGTCCGCCGCCGTCGAATAGTAGTAGACGTAATCGCTGTTGTAGGTCGCTGCCACGCCGCTGGCGTCTTTGACGCCGGCACGAATGCCGATTTGATAGCCACGGTTAGTCTGCAGCAATTCGGTCGGTTGCAGGCGTACTACGCGGTTACCTTTCAGCAGACTCACCGTTGTCGGGATTTCGGCTCCGTAGTAGTAGTACCGCAACGCGAACGTACTGTTGCTGACGCTGGCCGGGTCTAGCGCTTCGTTGAATTGCAAGTCCAATACCGGATTCAGTTTGCTGCCGCTCCAGCCGGTCGCAATCACATACGGTGCCTTCTGCGCCGGATCTTCTTCAATCCGGAATTGGCTATGGAAGCTGTTCAAGGCATTGCCGCTTTGGTCTTGCGCGGTGCTGTCGAGGAACACTTCGATGTAGGCGGCTTTCGCCCACGGCTGTTCCGGCGTAAAGACCAGGGTCCGGCCGTCGCCGAGCAATTGCGGGGTGCCTTTGATCAACACGCCGTTTTGCGAGACGTGTAATGCCGCTGGCAAGCTAGTGGCTTTCAGCGCTTCGTTGCTGTACAGCACAATTTTGTTTTTCGACAGCACGTTGTAAGCGCCATTGCCCGGCAAGGCCGTGACGATACTCGGCCGTGCCGTGTCGACATCCGCCGCGGTGGCAAACACTTTGGCGGCATCGGCCAAGCGGTTGCCGCTCAGGTCTTTGATGTCGTTGGTCAGCAGGACCGTCACGACGCTGGAGGCCGGCAGGTTGTAGTTCAACGTCACCGTGCGGTTATCGCCGGAGAAGCTGATCGACGGCCTGACGATGTTGCCGTTGACGAATAGGCCGACGCTGTTACTGTTGACGGTGCTCCGGTTCAGGGATTCGGAGAAACTCAGCACGATCGGGTTGTTGCCGTACACGTCCATCGCTCCGTCGTTCGGGGTGATGGACACCAGTTGCGGTGCGACGGTGTCGCCACCGGTGCCGGTGTTGAAATAGCTGTAGCGATAGCCGCTGCTGTTGCCGGCAATGTCCTGTACGCCATTGGCATAGGCCCAGATCCGGGTGTTACCGGGGAAGGCTACTAACGGGGTGAACGTCACGATGCTGCCGTTACGGCTGAGGGTTCCGGCCACATTTCCGCTGAAGCCGTCGGCTTGGACATAGATGCCGCTGTCCAGGCTGGTGCTATCGATCTCTTCGTTAAAGCTGAAGACGATCGGCGCTGTCGCGCTGACGCCGGTACTGCCGCTCGCCGGGGTAATGACGACGCTCGGGCCTGTGGTGTCGGCGGTGGCCGAACTGGAGGTGGTGAAACGGCTGGTGACCGCCGCCAATCGGTTGCCGATATAGTCGTACAGACCGTCCAGGACAATGCTGTACTCGGTGTTAACCGCCAACGCGCTGCTGGGGGTAAAGGTGATGGTGCGGTTGTCGCTGCCCAGTACGGCGGTGCCCGCCACCTCGACACCGTTGAGTTGCAAATGCACGCTGCCGGATAGACTGAACGGACTGACCGCTTCGTCGAGTACGAAGCGCAGTTTGCTGTTCACCGCGATGCCGGTCGCGCCGTCTTGGATGTTTTGTCCGCTGATTAACGGTGCTTCCTGGTCGTTGGCCGTACCGGTCGTAAATGTCCAATAGGTCCAGCCAATTCCGTTCCCGGCCTGGTCGGTCAAGCTTGCCCAGTTGGAGATGTAAACCCGGTATTGCCGGCTCGCCGTCAATGCCACGCTCGGCGTCAGTGTCACCGTCTTGCCGTCCGCGCTGACACTGTAGCTCACGCTCGGACGCTGCCCGGTCGCGGTGTCGTACAGCGCAATCGTGTCGCTGTTCACCGCCAACGGGTTCAACCGGTCGTTGAAGGTCAGTACCGGTTTGACATTCAAACCTATCCCCGTCGCGCCGTTCGCCGGGCTGTATTGCGCCAGACCGTTGCCTTGCAGGTCGGCTCCCGCACCGCTCGTAAAGCTTCTGTCCTCGGCACTCGCCAATACGTTGCCGCTCAGGTCTTCCACACCTTCGACGTGCAGGCTGTAGCCGGTGTTCGGCTGTAACGGCTGTTGCAATTTCAGCGTCAGCGTTCTCCGATCCCCGCTCAGTTCCCGCGTCACCGCGATCACGTCGCCGCCTTTGCGCAGTTCCACTCCACCCAGACTCAAACCGCTCACCGGCTCGTCAAACCGCACTTGCAGAACTCCGTTCGTCGGAACGCTGGCTTGGTCGGCCTCCACGCTGTACGCGCTAACCTGCGGCGCGGTGTTGTCGGCTGCAATCGCTGTGGTGAAATAGCGCGTGTCGTACTCGCTGTTGCCGTTCATGTCCTGGACGTAGTAGACGTAGAGTCGGTAGTTACGACTGACGGCCAGCGCCTGTTCCGGTACCAAGATCAAGGTTCGGCCGTCGTCGCTCAGACTCCGAGTTGCCGCTACATGGGCTCCGGTGGTGTAGTCGTACAGGTAGAAACTGCTGTCCGTGACCGACACCGGATCGATAGCTTCGTTCAGGCGGACTTTGAGTACGGCATTGACCGGTACGTCAGTCGCGCTCTCCGCCATGCTCCACTCTACTACCGCCGGCGCCGCGGTATCCGGGCCGTTGGCGGTATGGAAGGTGTGGCTCAACGGGGTAACCAGATTACCCGCGTAGTCTTCGGCTTTGTCCACCGCCACCGTGACGTCGCTGTCCGCCGGCCAAGGCTCGTGCGGGATGTAGGTCACTTGCCGGTTGCTGTCGCTGAAATTCAACGAGTAGGTCGACGCGTTGTAGTTCGGCACTTGCGCCAGCGGCAGGTCGGGATCGTCACTTAAGAAGCTGATCGGATTCACGGACTCGTCAAAGCGCATCGAGATGCGGTTGTTGATGCCGACCTGTTCCGCTCCGTCCGCCGGACTCAGCGCCGTGACTTTCGGCGCTACCGTATCCTCCAAGGCGTCCGCCGCCGTCGAATAGTAGTAGACGTAATCGCTGTTGTAGGTCGCTGCCACGCCGCTGGCGTCTTTGACGCCGGCACGAATGCCGATTTGATAGCCACGGTTAGTCTGCAGCAATTCGGTCGGTTGCAGGCGTACTACGCGGTTACCTTTCAGCAGACTCACCGTTGTCGGGATTTCGGCTCCGTAGTAGTAGTACCGCAACGCGAACGTACTGTTGCTGACGCTGGCCGGGTCTAGCGCTTCGTTGAATTGCAAGTCCAATACCGGATTCAGTTTGCTGCCGCTCCAGCCGGTCGCAATCACATACGGTGCCTTCTGCGCCGGATCTTCTTCAATCCGGAATTGGCTATGGAAGCTGTTCAAGGCATTGCCGCTTTGGTCTTGCGCGGTGCTGTCGAGGAACACTTCGATGTAGGCGGCTTTCGCCCACGGCTGTTCCGGCGTAAAGACCAGGGTCCGGCCGTCGCCGAGCAATTGCGGGGTGCCTTTGATCAACACGCCGTTTTGCGAGACGTGTAATGCCGCTGGCAAGCTAGTGGCTTTCAGCGCTTCGTTGCTGTACAGCACAATTTTGTTTTTCGACAGCACGTTGTAAGCGCCATTGCCCGGCAAGGCCGTGACGATACTCGGCCGTGCCGTGTCGACATCCGCCGCGGTGGCAAACACTTTGGCGGCATCGGCCAAGCGGTTGCCGCTCAGGTCTTTGATGTCGTTGGTCAGCAGGACCGTCACGACGCTGGAGGCCGGCAGGTTGTAGTTCAACGTCACCGTGCGGTTATCGCCGGAGAAGCTGATCGACGGCCTGACGATGTTGCCGTTGACGAATAGGCCGACGCTGTTACTGTTGACGGTGCTCCGGTTCAGGGATTCGGAGAAACTCAGCACGATCGGGTTGTTGCCGTACACGTCCATCGCTCCGTCGTTCGGGGTGATGGACACCAGTTGCGGTGCGACGGTGTCGCCACCGGTGCCGGTGTTGAAATAGCTGTAGCGATAGCCGCTGCTGTTGCCGGCAATGTCCTGTACGCCATTGGCATAGGCCCAGATCCGGGTGTTACCGGGGAAGGCTACTAACGGGGTGAACGTCACGATGCTGCCGTTACGGCTGAGGGTTCCGGCCACATTTCCGCTGAAGCCGTCGGCTTGGACATAGATGCCGCTGTCCAGGCTGGTGCTATCGATCTCTTCGTTAAAGCTGAAGACGATCGGCGCTGTCGCGCTGACGCCGGTACTGCCGCTCGCCGGGGTAATGACGACGCTCGGGCCTGTGGTGTCGGCGGTGGCCGAACTGGAGGTGGTGAAACGGCTGGTGACCGCCGCCAATCGGTTGCCGATATAGTCGTACAGACCGTCCAGGACAATGCTGTACTCGGTGTTAACCGCCAACGCGCTGCTGGGGGTAAAGGTGATGGTGCGGTTGTCGCTGCCCAGTACGGCGGTGCCCGCCACCTCGACACCGTTGAGTTGCAAATGCACGCTGCCGGATAGACTGAACGGACTGACCGCTTCGTCGAGTACGAAGCGCAGTTTGCTGTTCACCGCGATGCCGGTCGCGCCGTCTTGGATGTTTTGTCCGCTGATTAACGGTGCTTCCTGGTCGTTGGCCGTACCGGTCGTAAATGTCCAATAGGTCCAGCCAATTCCGTTCCCGGCCTGGTCGGTCAAGCTTGCCCAGTTGGAGATGTAAACCCGGTATTGCCGGCTCGCCGTCAATGCCACGCTCGGCGTCAGTGTCACCGTCTTGCCGTCCGCGCTGACACTGTAGCTCACGCTCGGACGCTGCCCGGTCGCGGTGTCGTACAGCGCAATCGTGTCGCTGTTCACCGCCAACGGGTTCAACCGGTCGTTGAAGGTCAGTACCGGTTTGACATTCAAACCTATCCCCGTCGCGCCGTTCGCCGGGCTGTATTGCGCCAGACCGTTGCCTTGCAGGTCGGCTCCCGCACCGCTCGTAAAGCTTCTGTCCTCGGCACTCGCCAATACGTTGCCGCTCAGGTCTTCCACACCTTCGACGTGCAGGCTGTAGCCGGTGTTCGGCTGTAACGGCTGTTGCAATTTCAGCGTCAGCGTTCTCCGATCCCCGCTCAGTTCCCGCGTCACCGCGATCACGTCGCCGCCTTTGCGCAGTTCCACTCCACCCAGACTCAAACCGCTCACCGGCTCGTCAAACCGCACTTGCAGAACTCCGTTCGTCGGAACGCTGGCTTGGTCGGCCCCTACACTGAAAGCGATGATTTTAGGTCCACTGGCATCCTTTTCGAAGGAAGTAGTGAAATAGTAATTCGAGTAATTTAACGAGTTGCCAAACAGATCCTTAATCGCATTGGTTAGCGCAATACGGTGCTGCCGTCCGACAGCCAAAGCTTGGTTCGGCACAAACGTCGCGCTTTGACCGTCTCCGTTTAGCGTGACGACACCCAACACTTGTTGCCCCGTTACGCTGTCATAAAGCAATACCGATTGGTCATTCACCGAGTCGGTGTGCACCGGCTCGCTAAAACGCACTCCGACGACAACGTTGACCGGAACATTGCTACTGTTCGAGTTCGGATCGACTGCGGCAACAGTCGGCGGCGTAGTATCTACCGTGTTGCCGGTTTTATAGTGAAAGCTATGGGGTGAAGCTATCGGATTGCCGGCTCTATCCCTAACACCATCGACGACAACTTTGTAATCCGTGTAGTCGGCAAGAATATCGCTCGGTGTGAAAATCAATTGCAGACCGTCGCTCGATAAGCGTACCCGCCCACCCACTTTGGCGGCGCCTTCCAGTAGGCCTTGGTAAACGGAAATCGAATCGGTGTTGATGGACTTCGCCTGTAAAGGCTCGGCAAAAGTCACGATAATCGGGTTGTTTTCCGGTATATCGGTTGCCTCATTGGCCGGCGAAGTTGAATTCACCGTCGGCGGCGTCACATCCGGATTCAGCGGATCGGTGCCTTTTTGCAATTCAACGCCGTCCTCAATGCCGTCATTATCCGAATCGGCGTCGGTCGGACTGGTATGCATATCAACTTCGTCGCCGTCTTTAATACCATCATCGTCCGTGTCCGGATCGGCCGCATTGGTTCCATAAACCGCTTCCTGTTCGTCACTCAGACCGTCACGGTCGGTGTCGGCTTGTACCGTTAATGTTAAAGTCGGCGTAGTTGTTTGGTTCCCGCCGAAATCTACCGCCCTCGCTGTAATAGAAATGCTAGTGCCGACCGATCCGAACGGCACTGAAACCGGGTATTGATAAGGACGCGAAGTATCGGTGTAAATCACTTCGCCATTCAGCAGGAAAGACACCGATTTCACGCCGATGTCATCGTCTGCGTTGGCAGTAATCGTTATTTTTTTGCCTTCCACGACCACAGTGTCTTGCGGCGGCTCGGAAATTTCGATGGTCGGTGCCACACCGCCTTTGTCTTCGGTGAGCCGGTATTGGGCGATGAACAATCGGGTATTGCCGTCGGTACCGTAATCCTGACCAACTACGTAGGCTTCTTCCGTCACGTAAACATAATTGCTATCCAAAGCAATACCGGTACCGGCATAGTCGCCTAAACGGGACAGATCGATTGTACCTTGAAATACCGCGTTTTCCGGATCTTCGATGTTGACGTAAGCAGTCACGTTGGGAAACAGTTGCTCCGCTGCAAATGCGAATCCGTCGGTCAATTCGATGTCGCGGGGGACAAAATTAGCATCGCCGCCTATGACAACCGGATTAGCGGCGTCGCGGATATCGACGACTTTCCAGCCAGACGAATAGGCCGCAACGTAAGCGTAACCATCTTTTGCTACGACATCTTTAACCGGGCCGATACTCAAGCTGCCTGTCTTCAGCGGGTTGGTCTTATCGGTAATGTCGATGACGTGCAAAGAGGAGCCAGCGACCGCAACTACGGTGGTTCCTTGAACATCGACGCCTTTGGTCTCGCCTAAACCGCTCAAGGCTCCAGCAAATAGCGGTTGATTTGGCTTGCGGACATCGACGATCTCGAGCCCGTTATTGCCGTCCGCAATATACGCGAATTGGTTGTCGATCTTAACGTCCTGGGCTATGCCGGCCGTTTCGTAGGAGGCCATCAAGCTGGGCGCGGTCGGATCGGTGACGTCGATGATCTGCAAGCCGTGGTCGCCGTCGGCCAGATAAACCAAATTGCCGACAACACGCACGTCAATCGCGGTACCGGCAGTATCCAGACTGCCGACAATACTGGGTGCGGAACGGTTCGCTACGTTAAGAATTTGTAAGCCTTTGCTACCCGCAGCCACATACGCATAGTCTCCTGCGACATCGACGTTATTGGCGTAGCCAGGAATCGCGATCGAAGAAAGGGCGGTTGGATTGAAGGTGCCGATGGTCACCGTGACCGTTTTTTCCAATCCGCCGTTGCGCACGGTCAAATTCGCGGTGCCGGACTGGCCGGCGAACAATAAACCGTCCTTGGCGCCGAAACTCACTACACTCAAATTGCTGGAGCTGTAAGTAGTGCCAGTCGATTTTGCGGTGAGATCGACCAAACTGCCGTCGCCGCGTTTGCCGGAAACTTTTACCTGTAAATTGGCCTCGTTATAAACGGTATTGAAGGTCATGGTCGGATTAGCGGGCGACACCACCAATTCTAAGTAGTTACGCCCTCCGCCATCGGTACCATCCGTCGGGTTGTAGCCGGCTATGATCTCGTCGTTGTCGTTGACCCCGTCGCCGTCCGTATCGGCTTTCAACGGATCGGTGACATATCCTTTCGACCCGGAAACCTCAACACCATCACTCAAACCGTCGCCATCACTGTCGGCCAGTTTAAAATTGGTACCCGCCTGATATTCCTGTTTGGTGGTCAAGCTGTCGTTATCAGGATCTTCCAAAGCATCTAACGGGTCATTGGGATTCAAGCCGTTAGCAATCTCAAAATCGTCCGGCAAACCGTCGTTGTCGGCATCGCCGGTGGTCACCACATTGATGCGCTTAAAGGCGACAACTTCGTCCTTGCGAGCAGTGATCAATGCGCTACCGCTGGACACGGCGGTTACCAAACCTTCGGCATTGACACTAACGATGGCGGGATTACTGGAGGTATAGTTTATGCCGTTGCTCGATGCCGTGACATCCTTGACGGTACCATCGCGATAGGTCGCAGCGACTTTCAATTGCGCGGTGGCGCCTTGGCTTGACAAGGTCTCCACGGCTGGTTCGGTGACTTTCAAACTGACCGGGATCGGTTCGATGTTTTCGAACTTGATTTCAGGGACACTGACGATGCCGTTTTGCACGACGTTAAAATAATCGCTTTCCCCGGAAAAAGTGTCGCCGAGAATGGTACAGGTGGCCCGCGCCCTAACCCGGCCCATTTGCGACGGCACGTTAGGCATCGACCAACCGCCATCCTTGCTGACCTGCACGGTTCGGTTGAGAATGTTGACGACGCAGTTTTGATCCAACACATTGGCCTTAGCGGTTTGCCAACTTAGGGCCAAACCTAACCAAACAACCAAGGTATAAAAGGATTTCATTATCTGTATGTACATCGTCGTTATCTCCCGATCCCTAAGACGCCTTCTATAAAATTATTTTTTTAAACCATCAATGACTCCGGCAAAGGTTTCAAACGACTGTACGCCGTCGAACCGCCGGTAATCGACCAACTGATCATCTTTAATTTTGCCGATCAAAAAGGCCGGCGTGCCTTTGACACCCAACCTGGACCCCAAGGCTATATCACTTTCAACTTTGCTCAGCTGTGCGGGCTTTTCCATGCAAGCTTGCAATGCGGTCATATTCAGTTCCTGGTTTTTAACCACTTCGGCGACCAATTCATCGGTCACCTGCCCCCTGGCCTCAAAAATGGCGTCGTGCATTGCAAAATACTGACCTTGTTCCCCGGCGCAACGGGTAGCCAAGGATGCCTTTTTGGCATGGGCATGAAACTCCAAAGGAAAATCCTTCATCACATATTTAACGCCGCCCATGTCGATATAACGCTCCAGCAGCTTGGGTAATACGTTTTTGTAATGCTTGGCGCAGAACGGACATTCATAGTCGGAAAACTCGATGATCGCGAGTTTGGCGTCGGCCTTGCCCCTAGTCATGGCTTCGGTTCCCACCAACGAAACTGGCGCTACCTTGGGCTGCTGATCCGCCAGCCTTTGTTCTAAATAGGCGACCTTTTCCTTGAGTTGGCCGATTTCTTTACGCATTTCCGAGATCTGCATGAAGATCTCGTCTGCGACCCATTTTTCTTCGGCATAGGCGATATTCGCCAACCCCATCCACATAACTATTAATGCAATCGACTTTATCCAAATCATTTATTTTTCCTGACGCCACTCTATATAGCCTTTATTAAGCCCCAATCAACGATTAACTTAACAGGTTGGTGAAAAACTCATTTTTGACCCTGACTCAGCCTGTATTTAGTTGAAGTATCATATTGCAGACACTATATATTGAGTAAGCTGAACAAAATTAGCGCCTGAAATATGGTTTTTCACCAACCTGTTAAGCCCCGATCAACGATTAACTCAAGCCGGTCATTGATGATAAATTTCCCATCTTTATAATGCGGAACTCCTTAGGATCGATTAATAATACCCAAAAAATATCAGAAATATTAAGCCAATCAAGTGACCATCACATACTGCAAATCGTTATTGAAAAAAATACTATCGGATTCGCTTTGCCCTTATTACTGCCTTACTTAAGGTTTACGGATCAACTACAGCAACCGTCAGAGAAAGCTAATTTACGTATCTGCTCGATCTGAATTCTAGAATTCTCTACGTTTCTACAACAATTTCCAATACTTATTGAAAAATAACCTTTCGCATCCGGTGCCATCCATTTTCCAGTTTGATAAGTACCAAATACTTGGGCACAATCATTTTCATCAAGACGCAACTTTAAAATAACCGACTTAACGTTTCTTTCACTGAGCCCCACATACGATTCTCCAACTTTATCCCATAAAATAAAAATAAAACCGCTCATCTCGTTATTGATGATGTATACGCCTTTCTTATCTGCGGCAAAAACGACCCATCTACGCCACATTTTTTTACTAAGCAAAGAAAGCAGAATGCCAAAACCTATCGCGTAAACAAATAATTTGACTCCAAATGGATGCCTATTCCAATCTACGTTATAAATAAGAGCTAAACACCCCATTTCTGCGAAAATAAAAAGGGTTATACCGATAAAATGAATACCTTTTGGCACGTCAAGAACCCAGTATGGAGACTCCAATCTCGAAAGCATTGACGTATACAAAATAGAAGCCATCAAAATAACCGGTTAAATATTACTTTTTTTCTACCTCTTGCTTTATGTAATCGCCCAACTGGAATGCAATCTTCTGAAAGAAAAAATCATGCATAAGAATATTGCTCAAATAGAGATTTTTATCCTCTATTTTGATTGGATATAACTTGACATAAGGTCCTACGCCTTTAAGATCATGTTCCACATAACACAAAACAAAACCACCATATTGAAGCATAGCTAGAAACTTTGACGATAAGATGTTGTTATAAAGCGCCAAATTTTTGTCATAAGCAACAGGATCATCCATCATTGGCTTTATTTGGGATCGCTCGCTAGGATTCCAAAGCTTTAGCATCGCATCTTTATCGCCTCCTTTATAAACTTGAATTACCTGCATAATAAATTTTTCTTCCTTCGTACCACCACCTAACGAGAGTATCTGATCAAAAGTGTTTTTCTGTTTATCTGTATATAACTTGCCGTTAAATCGCAAACTTATAGGATGGGATTTATTGGAATCCGATGAAAAATCCAAACTTATCGATTTGAAATCTGAGGCATAAACCATTCCAATATGGCTACAACAGCTAATACACAAAACCAACAACAAATTATTAATAAGCCTATTTATTCTGAAATAAACCACTTAAAGATGCTCCTTCAATATAGATTCGTTTTTCATGCATGAAGTAATTCCTCCTAGGGATAACATGCAACCAAGTCATACCACGTATAGTCAATACCCGTGCCTATAAAGCCACCTAGAGTTACTGTGCCATATGCTTTAGGCGGTCCAATACAACCTTGACCGGACACATCTCCACATTTGTCGGAAATACTCACGGAACCGGCACCGCTGACCCCCCTTCAATACGAAGTATGTCATTGCTCACCACGACTAGTGCTAAGCCACCATTAATAGTTAGGCCTAAGCTACCGCCTATCTCCCAACCACAATTACCGTCACACTCGCTTTTATAACCCTTAGCACTAACGGATCCTTTACCTTCGACACCCACCGTACCAGCCAAGGTGGCGACGCCGATAGAATAGAAAGGCAAATCACATTGAAACTTAGGTAATGCAAGACCTACAGCGCCTTCGATACCGGTGGCATCAACCATTGACTTCTTGGCTTCACAGCACTCCTTGGCGAAATTCATTTTGATCTCGCCGGTTACCACCATACTACTTCCACTTACACTACAGCCAGGAACAAACTTGGCCGCTAATTCCGCTCCCTTTATGAGCTCTTTAAGTTTTGTAAGATCATATGAACGACCGGCGCTTACCACATCCGAACGTCCAATTTCCTTTCCTTCGCAGGTACCATTTACGCACTGATCTGGCCCAGGCGAAGTGCCTGATGCGGATGTACAATACTTATTGTCATCGCAAGTCGCTCCGGCGTCTTTGTTCGCGAGACTACCGTCTTTGCAGGCTTTACATTGTCCGGCATCCGCAGGAGGATCATTCGCATTTTCAGTGCTCGGCGTCCCGCCGTTGCAAATCGGTTTTTTACAATCCCCCGGCTGATCTTTAGGAACATCGCCCGGATTAGGCTCCTGAGATTCGCAATCTTTGGGCGATTGGCAATCACCTGCTGTGTCCGCCATCTTCGGCTTATTGACAATATTACAGCTGGCATCCGTCGTCTGACATTTTCCTGGGCTTGTGCAACAACCACTACCGCCCGGCTGCGATCCACAATGCCACCCGGCCTTTATCACGCCTACGCCTTGATTGGACTTGATCACACTGCCGTCTGTGGCGACGGTACCCAAACCGATCGCCACAAACTCTTCCAGGTCATGGTCGTAGGAATACATCTCGACTTGTGCGCCTGGCTTATGACCATCGACATTCGGCAAAGTAAGCCTGGCCGGCGGATCGAACTTGGCGCCGACCGGCTGAATGGTGACGATAAACTGCGGCTGCATGCCGTTGGGCGGCGCCATCGGGATTTTGCTGGCATTCACCGGCGTTACGGATAACTTGCCGGTCTTTTTGCCGTCCGGGAAGGTGACCGAGCCTTTTTTGACCTCCAACGCAAAGCCCGGCACTTCGGGCAAAGTGAGTGTAACGTCCTGATCCCCGACGATTTTGGCGTTAACGGTATCCAGTTTGACTAGATAGATCGGTGCAGACAGGGGGTTATCGGCACCGGCGATAGTGACAAGATTAAAAGCCAACGTCGGCCATTCGCCTTCGGCGGTAGTGGTACTGCCATCAGCGATTAAACGGACCGCACCAACCGGCACTTCGGTGATTTTAAACTGGCCTTTGTCGTCGCTTTGCGCTTCGCGGGTGGTGCCGTCGACGCGCACGGTGACTTTGGGTAGCGGATGTTCCTGATTGTCCAGGACCACACCGCTAATGCTGGTTTGGCCGGGATTGCCGGTCTTTAGGGCTGAAGCGGTGAAACCAGCGTACAGCTCGGTGCCGACCAAAGTGGCACTGACCCTATGAACGTCCAGCCCCTCTTCGCTACCCAGCGTGAATTCGGCGGTAGCGCGGCCGTCGCTGTCGGTGGTGCTGGTGATGGCTGTTTGGCCGTTTTGGAATTTGCCACCACCTTGGGTAACCTTGAACTCTATTTTGGCTCCAGGTACGACGTTCGCGCCGTCGTCGACCACAGCGACGACAAACGGCAACGGTAAAGGCTGACTAACCGCGCCACGTTGGTTGTTGCCGCTGTTGACGGTAACTTTGTTGCCGGCCCCGACCGTCGCGCTGGCATAAAACAGCACTTCGCCGTCAAAACCAACTGATGTAGCTCTAACGCGCTGATTGCCGGTACCGGCCCGGCTGCCGAGCTTGAAGGTGGTGGAAGCAACGCCTTGGACATCAGTTTGTACCAGCACGCCTTGGCCTTGGTCGCTGTTGCCGACGCTTAATACGCCATCGCCCTCGGTGACGCGGTAGATCACCGGCTTGTTGGCAACCGGTTTGTTGGCGCTATCCAGCAACTTTACTTTCAAAGGTTGCGCCAAAGCGGCGTTGATTTTTGCTGTTTGGTCCTGGCCGCCAAACAGTTCAATGTGCTGCGGAGCCAAGGGTTGATAAGTGACTTTGATGCTGATGCTACTGGTATTGCCCACATTATCGGCAGCATCGATCTTGATCGTGTTTTCGCCGACGTTTAATACCACGTTTTCGGCCAAATAACTGCGGTTGGCAATCGAGGCTGCTACGCCATTTACTTTGACGTTGGCTTGACCTTCGGCGACGGTACCGCGCACGATATCGTTGATCAGGCCGGATACCGCGATTTTATCGGTGCGCACGGTATCGCCGTTTTTAGGCGATTCGACTGTTAAATACGGCGGCGTCATGTCCAAGGATAGCGAAATGGCGTCGCTGACATCTTCGCCTTTAGCGTTAACTGCGCGGGCCGTGATGGTGTTATGGCCCTCATCCAACGAGACGTCAGCTTGAAAGCTACCGTTGTTGTTGGTGACTGGTGCACCGTTTAGCGTAATCTGGGCAGCAGGATCTGAGACGGTGCCTTTGACGGTTTGCGGCGTATGGCCAACGGTGAGCAGCGTCGCCGGGCTGATGATTTGCACCTTCAAGGCTTGTGCGACGGCTTTTTCGACCCGAGTGGAAAAACTGAAGGTATTGGGGCCGCCGCCAGCAACGATGACAGTCACCAAGCCGCTACCGCCAGCGGTAAAGTTGCCGCCAACGTAGCCGGTCAAATCGAAATAAGGTTCGCCGGCGTCGGTGGTACCGCTCGCATTGCTAATCGAGACTTTGCCGGCCGGTGCCAAGCCGGTGATAACTAACCGCAACGGTCCGGCGATTTCACTACCACTGGTATTTTGGAGGCTAACGCCGACCGTTGCGTCGTTGCTGCGGCGGTTGCGCACCGGAGTAGCTAGTTTGACGCCGACCTGGCTGGCAGAGACCGTTTCCCAACTTCCGGTTGCGGCTTCGGCGGTTTCCGGAAACTGCACAGACAAGAAAAACAACATAAAAAAAGCCGCGATGGGAAATAGCGGCTTTATCGGTGTTGAGAAATAAGCTCTCGACTGTGCGACTGTCCTACCCATTAACAAAACTTGCAAACGCTGGATAACCGACATCCGTTACTCCTTATTTTTCTTTTGTCATCGCGACACCCATGCATCGCCGCTTGTTGAACTGTCAGGCTCCGTAGCCTTCCTGATGGACACAAAAAACGCAGATGTGAGCAATAAACTCTGACACCTGCGCCTCCACGTTAGCCACTGAGCCGCACTCTAGCAAATTATATTTTGCGAAACAACTCTAAGTTATTGGATTCGATTTTGAACTTTACGGCGACTTACGGATACACGGCCGCAATAAGCCAATCCGCCAAGCATCATCAGTCCGAGTGTTCCGGGCTCAGGCACGCTAACCGGTGGTTCTGAGCGCTGTTCCAGACGAACGTTATCCAACAGAACCCTGGAATCCAGACCATCGTCTTCATCGTTCAATTCGAACGAAAATGCCACAGAACGACCTACGTAAGCACTAAGGTCCAGCGAAAAAGACGTTGCACTGGTCAAGGCATCAATGGTTGCCAACAAGACATCACCCAAACCATTGGCGTCGTACATCCAAAGCGATAAATTGTCGCTAAACAGACCTGCGGGGCTTTCCGAGCCGTCATTCCCCAATGAACTAAACAGCGCATCGAACTTGAGAAAATCGTCACCGGCCCCCAATAAAATCGGGCTGCCGAAACTAAACAAGCCATCGTCGCCCTGCACTATTACTGCAGAAAAAGGTGCCGTACCGGCTCCCGTGACCAGTTCAGCGGCGCCGGCTGAATTCCAATTCACCGCGCCGTTACTGGTTACGGTAGACCAGCCGTTAAGATCGCTATTGAACGTTCCGTTAACAATGGCCGCCGCGGAAACCGAATCAGCGTAGAGCATCGCAACCAAAACAGCCGCGCCGAAAGGAAACAATTTTGTTTGCATGTTAAATTCCTGTGATTTGAACAATGCCCTGTCCGCACACAAAAATTATGCCTTTTTGTAGGTTTTAACAGAAATTCAACCCATTACATTCGTTAAGGTAAATTTCCGCGCCCGCACTTGAGTACGAATGTAAAATTTCCCGACAAAAAGCCAAGCGACACCTTGCAGTGATTTACTGATCATAGGCCGCATTCGCAACCTGGGGTCTGATTTTGACCGGCAACGTCAAGGATGTCGCAGCCATTTCAACAATCGGCAATTCGAGCCGCTCATCCTTGAATGCCCAGCGGGCATAGCGGTTATTCAATTTGCGATAGTTGATGCCCGCAGTCACCGTCAACGGGCCTTTCGTGTCGTCCGAAATAGTAAAGGTGTAACTAGTCACGTCACTTCCGCCCGGCGGAATCGTGCGCTTAAAGCTGTCCCCCACCATATTGAACAAATCATGCCGCCAAACGGCATTGCCTTGCCGATCTATCGGAATCGACCGGTAGAAATAGGCGTTCGGCTCGACGTTATTGCCGGCGTCGAGTTGGCCGGATTCGTAAACCGTGCGCCCCTGGCCATCCTTAACCAGAAAATGAATCCAGACTTCGTTGATGTCGGTAGTACCTCCGGGAAAGGCATGACCGACCTGCGCATTAGTCACAGCCACTTTCAACGTCACTTTTTCACCTAAGTAACAATAGGCCGGAGCTTCGGTCGAAGGAATCAAACTCGGATCGACATGGCGCGCCGTTTCTACCGCGTCGTTACGATTCGGCTTGTCTATGCTGATCCGCACCTGATCGGCAGTCAAAAACCGCCTTGTTCTTTCCAGCTGACCTTCGTTGCGTGTTACCCACGGAACCGCCATGTTTGCACCAACATTGAAATGTGTTTTGATCAATCCCTCCGGACTCGCAGAGGGATCTTTGCCAGGCTGAAGCGGAAAATGGCAATCCTGGCAACGGCGTTGCTGGGCATGAGCAAACGTTTGCCGGGTTTGTCCCGAGTAAGGACCGTTCAACCATGCGGTGTAATCGTCCTGCATCTTCACCCAACCCCAGTTATTAAAGTCTTTGTCCATAAACTGCGCATGGCAAGTAGCGCATATTTCCGGCGCCGCCAACACGCTTTTCGCGAGATCCGCTTTGTGCTGCTCGGGTTTCAAGCGTATCAAAAAGTTATGCAGAAACACCGGCAGCGATCTATCCGCACCATCAAACAAATACGCTTGCGGTGGCGCAAACCGGTAGCTGGCAACGCCTTTCAAATGTTCTATGCGCTCGATGCCATGGCAAGCCATGCAACTGACACCCTGCTGCATGTGGCCGGGCGTGTCCAGCTTTCCGCCCTTGGTCAGTTGACCGCTCAGCAACGCGACCGGCGCGTGACAGCCCTCGCAATAGCGGGTTGCATCCATGCCCTTGCGTTCCGATAACAATTTAATATTGGTTTGGTAGGTTTTATCGGATGCGGCTTGCGCATGAATCGAGGCTTGCCATTGCTCAGCGATCTCTAAATGGCAACTGGCGCAACGCTCGGAACCGCCGACGCGCTTCACATCAAAAAACCCTCCCGTGCTGGTTTCCGTTTGACTTGGACGAAACGGATGTTCGCCGTAGCTGTAGCCGTAGGGCTCTATCGCAGGCGTGTCGCTATAGGGACTGGTGCGGAATTGATACGCAAACGTCGCCCCGGCAACGAATAAAAAACCAATTACAGTAATCGTCACCAAACCCTTTGCCGAAGAACCGGCCAATGACGGAAACCGGCTGGGCTCCTTGTTTTTGCGGCGCTCCGGCAGCGAAAGCGCGTGAAAGGCGACATGCCCGACGAGAATTGCGACCGCAACGGCAGACAACCAAACATGCGATTGAAACACCCAACGCTCTGCTTCCGATTGGCCGAACAAAACCACATGCAAGCCAGTGACAACCAAAGCGACGACTAACAAAGCGGCCAAAATACCGGAAAAAGCTACCCAAGAGCGCTTCAGGCCAATCGTTCGGCGAAAGTGCAAGAATAGGTAAGGCAGCAATGCTGCTGACAACGCCAGCCCCAAAAACGTATGTAACAACCAAAGCCATTGTTGAAATACCGAAAAAGCCGGCCAACCCCAACTCAAGTATCCACTCCAAATCAGCACCAGGATCAGCCCGGCAAGCGGCCTGGCATAACGCCGTTCTGCGAGCATTTGACTGTTTTGTAGACTCATGTCTTACCCTCCGAACCTTGACCAAATATCAGCATTTTCGCCGACGGGTCGTTGCGTTTAAGCAAAAACTCGACCCCACTCAGCCGAAGATCGTCTTGCTCGTTAGCGCTACCGGCAATCTTGCGCGCGAACTCGACTAACGAATCGTCGTTAAAGCTGAATAATTTTTCCAACAGAGCAGGCCGTAGCGGATCTTTCTTGTTTTGTGCCGCGGCGTAAAGCTGATTCAATGCATCGGGATCGAACTCAGTGGTGTATCGTTTCAACACCGCTTCGCGTAACGTTAAGTCGAGCGTAGTATCCAGCAACATCCGCCGCGCGGCTTCGCGCTTGTCCGGGCTTGTTTCTCCCGCGTAGATTAACACCGGGCAGAATTCCTTGAACGCGGCGTCCGCAGTGAAGCAAACCGCTGTCAGACTCGGCGTTGATTGCGAACCCGTATTTTGTGCCGACAATACTGCTAACAACCTATTCGGCGAGGAAATGCCGTGTGCCGACCAAGACCGTAGCGCCTGACCCCGCAATACCGGATCTTCTATCAACGTCCGGAGTTCTTCCTCGCGAAAATCGGCGTTTCGCGCCAGCATCTCTCCCAGCGCCCACTCTCGAATCGCCGGATCAACATCGCGCCATGCTTGGCGTGACAATTCGTTCGTGGCACCCTCGGCCTTGACCGACAATGCTCGGTAAGCCGACGCTCGAACTTCCGGTTCTTTGGCTTTCAACTGTTCCCACAACCAGCTACGAACGTGGGGATCGTCATAATGCTGCCAAATACTGATCCACGCCAACCGCTGGCCAATATCGGCCGGCTTGAATCGACTGAATAGGTCGAGCGCTTTTTGCCGTAGCGGCCCGCCATCGAACACCGCCGCGTCGTCTCCCAAAACCAGCAATTCGTTTAACACAGCCAATCGTTGTGCCAGTAGCCGATCGCGAAATGCGCCGCTTCCATCTAGAAAATTCGTCAATTTGGCTGGAGCGTCAACATCGCCCAGGCGCTTCGCCGCGACAAACAGTCGTGCAATAACATAGGCAGGTTGTTTGTCGTCCGCCAACAAAGCGTTTAATTTTGGCAACGCTTCGGTCTGACGAATCAGCCCCACTGCCCTGACCAATTCGCCGCGCGCGCTCACATCGCTGTCATCTAACCGGTCAAGCAACGCATGAACACCGCGAAAACGCTCCGCGTCGGCCAAGGCCCTGGCAGCCGCGCCCCTGACCTGCGGAGAGATATCGTCCAATAATCGGATCAGATAAGGTACTGCAAGATACTTACGGTAGACCACCGCCTCTTCCTCGCGGAAAAAATACCCAAACGTGTCCGCTAGAGCGACTTTGACCTCGACACTGTCGCGACTGAAAGCACCTAATAACCAACGCACCGACGCTTCGTCTTCCATAGTTCGCAAACCCGCAATGGCTGCAACGGCATTCTCCGGCTCAGAATCGTCTAACCCCCTTACCAATACCGCCAATCCGCGTGGATTTGCAGCCTCTGTAGCCAGTTGAATTGCCGCCTTCCGTACCTCGGGTTCCGAATCGGCCAAGGCCTCACGCAGTTCGCGAAAAAAATCTTCGTCACTCAATATATCCTTCGTCATCCTTAAGTAACGGGCTTTCAGTGCCGGTTGGTCGCCGCCTAAGGCCATCGGCAGAAGCGCTTTGGCGTCGCGCGCTAGCTTGGCATCCAATGGCTGGAGCTCGTTTTGGCCCTGGGCGACTAACCAATAGCGATCGACTTGCTTGGGGTAAACAATCTGTTGCGCACCGTCGGGCCACTCAACCACCACCTTCTCGACAGATGGGTTGGGACCTAACCCAAACAGCAGACGCTTGTCGCTATCCGACAAAAATCCTTCGCCGCTAACAAGGGTTTTGGTTTGGCGTCCCGTAGCCGTGTAGGCGTGGACAATGGCTCCCAAGCCGTCGCGGTTGCTACGCTGACCCTGCAATTTCAAGCCCAGCCAGTGTCTGGCCTGGGAATCGTTCCGGAGGTACTGGCCCAATTCGTTGTTTTGGGTAAAGTAAAGATCAATGTCGCCGTCGTTATCGAAATCTGCCGCTACCGCCCCGCGCGCGGATGTCTGATCGAAAAACGCCGATCCGGAATTCGCTGAAACAAATTGACCTCGAGTATCGTTTAGCCACAATTGTTTCGGTTGCCCTTGGCTAAGCCTTGCCGTATCTGGGTCGGGTTCTAAATGTCCAGCAGCGAGCACGACGTCTTCGAATCCATCGTTGTTGAAGTCCCGCACCAACGGCGACCAACCGGATACGTTCAAAAACGCGTCGCTGCCGATGCCAAGCTCCCGGGACCTATCCAAAAAACCAAGGGAACCGTCTCTATCTGCCTGCCAAAACAACGCTAAGGTATTTTCTCCGCTAGGACTGGCCAACAGCAGTTCGGCGCGTCCATCGCCATTCAAATCGCCAGCGCCGATCCCCCTGCTGCCCAAAGCCGAACGTAGCCCCAGAGTTTGGCCTGCCGATTCGAATCGTTTACCGTTACGGTTGAGATATGCAGTGTTTGAGCCGGTGCCCTTGTCGTTGCTGACAAGCAGATCCGGCCAACCGTCTCCGTCAAGATCATGCCAAGACACGTCCAGGGTACGACCATCGGCGCCCTGCACGCCAAACTCCGCCGCCACTTCCTTGAATTTGAACCCGCCTTGATTGACATACAAGCGATTAGGTAACGCCGGATACAAACTGGCGTCGAAGGTACCCTTCTTTTCCGCCACAAACTGACTGTTGGCCTCGTACGTTTTTTTTCCCTTCTCGAACTCGATAAAACGCCCCACGTAGATGTCGAGCAAGCCGTCTCGGTTGAAATCGGCTGCAGCAGCTGAAGTGCTCCAACCGTTATCCGTCAGGCCGCTTACCGCTGTAACTTCGGCGAATTTGCCGCCGCCGGTATTCCGATACAGAAAGTTGCCTTGTTTTGCTGTAACCAGTAAATCGCTATTTCCGTCATTATCAAAATCCGCAGCCAAACACCCCATTCCCCAAAGGGTTTGCTCGAGACCGGCATCGGCCGTGGCATTGCGAAACCTGCCGTCGCCAGTATTGAGAAACAAAGCATTGCCTTGATTTTGTTGCCACCAATACGCCTTACCGTAATAACGCGTCTGGCCGCTGCCATTGACCAAAAACAAATCGACTAGTCCATCGCCATTAAAATCGGCCGCGCACGCGCCGGCACCCAAAGACTCGTCGATACCGGCCAGTTGTTCGTCGCCTTGCTGATGACTGAAAAACAAATCGGCGTCCAAGGTTCGATCGGAAAACACAGGCCTATCGATGTCAACCGCGTGGTTTTCATCGTCAGTGGTTTTCGGGCTGCCCGAGTTCAAAAAGCCTGGCGGTACTCCGACTGGAGTATTCGATAGGGTTACCGCCGACAAAACCAGCAATATTGAAATACCGAATATATCGAGAGAAACCAGCTTCAAATCCTTGATTATGGAACGCATAAATAACTCAAAAAGATAGGGCTGCAGCATAGCCCGAGCGAAGCGAAAAAGTGTACCGGCTATTCTTATATCAGAATCGTTACAAACGATCGATTTATTCTGGACCGAACGCCGAAACTCTGCGGCAGCATCTATTTGATTCGTATCTCCGGAACCATTCAACGAGTATTCCTGCATTGGTCGGACTTGCTCAAGCCTGCCTTCTATGGCACCATCCGGCGATTTTCTAAGCTTCCAAAATTCCAAGGAGAAACCAGATGGCGGGTCGCAATCACCTTTTTGTTCCAGGTCCAACCAATACCCCACACGAAATTCTGAGCGCGATGCACGTGCCGATGGAAGACCACCGCTCGCCGATTTTCCCTAAATTGTTGTCGCCGATTTTGGAAGACCTGAAAAAGGTGTTCCGCACCGAAACCGGCCAATGCTTCGTGTTTCCGGCCACCGGCACCGCCGGCTGGGAAGTGGCAATGACCAACTGTTTGAACCAGGGCGATAAAGTCCTGATTTACCGTTTCGGCCAATTCGGCCATTTGTGGGCGGAAGCCGCGCGCAAACTGGGTTTCGATGTGGAAATTCACCAAATCGAATGGGGCAAGGGCATTCCGCTGGACCATTTGGAAGCGCGCCTGAAAGACGATAAAAATCACGAAATCAAAGCCGTACTGGCCACCCATAACGAAACCTCGACCGGCGTCACCAGCGACATTCCCGGCGTCCGCAAAGCCTTGGATGCGGCCGGACACCCTGCCCTGCTGTTTTCTGACGGCGTCAGCGCGATCGGCAGTATCGATTTCCGCCAGGACGAATGGGGCGTGGACGCAGCGATCGCCGGCTCGCAAAAAGGCTTCATGTTGCCGGCCGGTCTGGCGATTTTGGGTTTCAGCCAAAAAGCCCTGGCCGCGATCGACAACAGCAACTTCCCGCGTTCTTTCTTCTCGTTGAAAGACATGGCGGCCTCCAATAAAGATGGTTACACCCCTTACACACCGTCCACGCCAATGCTGTACGGCTTGCGTAAAGCGCTGGAATTGCTGCTGGAAGAAGGCATGGAAAACGTCTACGCCCGCCATCACCGTCTGGGCGAAGGCGTACGCCGCGCCGTGGCGGCCTGGGGCTTGCAAACCTGCGCCCAGGAAGGCTGGGCTTCCGACACCGTCACCGCCATCGTGGTACCGGCCGATAAGGACGCGCGCCACGTGATCAGCACCGCTTACAACAAGTACAACATTTCCTTGGGCGCCGGCTTGAGCGAAGTGGCCGGCAAAGTGTTCCGCATCGGCCACGTCGGCGACATGAACGACGTTTCCTTGTTGGGCGCGATTGCCGGGGTGGAAATGGCGATGCTGGATCACGGTTTTGATATCAAAGCCGGCAGCGGCGTCGCCGCAGCGATCGAATACTATCGCTCTACCGCGAAATAGCCCTCGCTGATGGTCGGGCGGCGAATCCAGATTCGCCGCCCGACCACTCCCCCCGTTGCCCCGCTCTGCTGCCGGCATTTTCCGGCCTAAGGTTGTGCGCAGCACACCAAAATCGATCGAAAGTCGCACCAAAATTCGGCAAAAACACTTAACCGGACGGGTTGCGCACCGACCAAAAAACAAATATCCAACTGAAATTAATATATTTTTTTCATGTCGGCGCCATTTTTGCTGTTACATACCGAGGACCAACTGTTTTCAACAGCCAAGGGAGGACGTCATGAGACATTCATTATTGCTAATCGCTATGTTGGCCGTTCCGGCCCAAGTTAAACCGTTAAACCAGCCCGATCCCGGTTTATATGGCAGTTTCGCTGCCGCGCCGCTGCAGATTCCCAATCTATTACCCTCGCCCGAAACCGTAACATCAAGCCGCTGGTTATTTCCAGCAGCCCTCCAGGGCTGCCAAAACGCCACGGTTCCGAGCGAATTGTGCAAATTAGTCGAATGGTCGGCCATGGATTATCCGACACTGAGCCAAGTGGCCTGGACCCTAATGCCCAGCGCCGGTTATGGCCTGGCTCAAGCCGGGTTCGCATCGACCGCGGCCGGGCACAATATCGATGCCGATCAGACCGAAGCGCAAAATCTATCGGGACTGCCGTTGGCGGCCATAGCCTGGTTTTCGCTGGGCTGCCTGCTTGGGTCGCTAGCCATGCTGCGCCACCGCCAGACTCGCCGCGCTTACGCGATCGCTTAAGGTTTTTAAAGGGTATATTTGCGCTTGAGCTTTGAGTTGCCTATAGTCGCTGCCATTGACAATCCAATCGGCGGCGACAGACGGCAAACTCACCGATACGCCGTCTCGACTCACGACCAAGCAAGAGGCGACGGCCATGGCGAAAACCCTGTACCAATTGCTGAACCTTCCGGAAACGGCTACCGCACAACAAATCCATAGCGCTTTCAAAACCGTCGAACGGCTCTACACCGGGCGCCATGACGATGCTTCATTGGCGAGTCTGGCCCGCGCCAGAGAGGCGTTCCTGATCCTGTCGGATGCGCAGCGCCGCTTGGCGTACGACCGTAAACTGGCGATGGCGCAGGTCGCGGCCGACTCGGTTATTGCCCCGGCAGAGCGGCATCGGCCTTTCCAACTTGCGCCGCGGCAGATTATGGTCGCCGCGCTACTGGCGGTGGCGGCCGGGCTCTGGCTGTACCGCGATTACCAAAAAACCGAACGACTGGCCGCTGCGGCGGAAAGTCTGCTGCGCCAGCAAGAATGGCTAGCGCAGCAAAGCCGGGGCGATCGGCAACAAGCCCAAATCGAGGCCGAACGCAGCCTGCGTCAGCAACAACTGGAAGACGCCAATCGCTTGGCGGAACGCCAGCTAGCCAACCAACAACGAGCGCTGGAACTATTGCAAAGCCAGGCGGATACCCAATCTGAGCTTAAGCAACAGGATATCGCCAACAGCAGCCTGGAAATGCAATATCGAAAACCCGAATTGGCACTGGAATTGCGGCAGCAGAAACAAGAGTACGCGGCGGCCCAACGCGAACGCGCACTGCATCAGCACGACGAGAACATTGCCAGTATCAACAGCCTGAGGGCCGCGCGGATCAGAGCCTACGACCGCGAACACACCACCGGCGAGATTTCCCGCTCAAATCCGGCCTTGGATCCTTAGCCGCCGCGCCGAAAATCGCCGCCGGCTGGCTTATACTGGCGGCCCGAACGCAGCCATACAGGAATTTTTGATGAGTAAACCCAAAGTGTTGATCAGCCGGCGCTGGCCGGCGACCGTCGAAGCCAAATTGCAGGAACTGTTCGATACCACCTTGAATGGCGACGACCACCCGATGAACGCCGACGAGTTTCGAACGGCTCTGCAAAACTACGATGCGGTCTGCCCGAGCGTTTGCGATGCGCTACCGGCCGAGGTGCTGAACGTCGCCAACAAACGCTGCCGGATCCTGGGAAATTTCGGCGTCGGCTACAACCATATCGACATCGCGGCAGCGCGGGAACAAGGTTTGGTCGTGACCAATACCCCCGGCGTACTAACGGAAAGCACCGCCGATATTGCGATGACTTTATTGCTGATGACGGCACGGCGCGGCGCCGAAGGCGACCGCTTGGTCCGCTCCGGCCAATGGCGCGGCTGGTGTCCAACGCACATGATGAGCAGCGACGTCACCGGCGCCACGTTGGGATTGGTCGGCTTCGGCCGCATCGCCCAGGCCATGGCCCGCAAAGCGCACCACGGCTTCGGCATGAAGATTTTGTACGTCAAACCCAGCCCGGCTGATCCGGAAATCGTCGCCGATCTGCAAGCGGTGCGGTGCGAGACACTCGAAGAACTCTTGCCGCAGTGCGATTACGTGTCGCTGCATTGCCCCGGTGGCGCCGACACCCGGCATCTGATCGACGAACGCCGTTTGGACCTGATGAAACCCAGCGCGCACTTGATCAATACCGCTCGCGGCGATGTGGTCGACAGTAAAGCCTTGATTCGGGCGTTGCGGGAAAAGCGCATTGCCGGTGCCGGCCTCGATGTTTACGAAGGCGAGCCGGACATCGACCCCGGCTTTTTGGCATTGGAAAATGCGGCCTTGTTGCCGCATTTGGGCAGCGCTACGATCGCCACCCGCACGGCGATGGGCGAAAAAGTGCTGGCCAATTTGCAAGCGTTTTTCGCCGGCCGGACGCCACCGGACCGGGTGGTGTGAGGCCGGTGGCGCGGCACGTCCGACCCCGACCGCCGGTGGCTGAGATCAGACCGATTATTCGCTTCGGCGTTTTTTCAGACCCAAGATACCGATCACGCCGGCCAGAAACGACCACACCGCGGCCGGCAGCGGTACCGGCGAGGCTTCCAGGTGGTTATCCATCCGCACGTCGGCGTATAAACCTTCGGTCTGGCCGGCCGCCAATTCGAAGCCGAACAGGCCGCTAGTGCCGGCTCGTGACACGTTCAGGTCATTGAACGCGGTATCGACCCGGTCGGCACCTTGCCACAGGCCGTCACCGTTAAAGAAATCGATCGCCACGGAACTGGAATCGGTGGCCGAGCCGGCCGCCGCGCTGAGCAGATAATCCAGACGCAAATTGATGGCGTAGCGATCGCTGCCGTTATTGCGAAACTCCAAGCCGTACCAACCCAAATGGTGCGCATCCAGGGTACCGTTGGTCAAGGTGCCGCTGGCGGCAAAGGTGTAATTGAAATCGCCGCCGGTCGACAACTCCGGATTGTTGGCGATCACCGAGCCGACGCCGTTGATTTGCACTTGCGAATATTCGTCGCCGGGATTGGCCGGAGCGTCGATCTGCTGGAAATAGCCGACTATCTCCAGGCCGGACAGATCACCCGGATTGCTCAGGTTGACGATGCTCTCAATACTGTAACTTAACGCTGCGGAACTGTTGAAACTTGTAGCGGCAGTCGCCGTACCCGCGGTAAACAGCCCCAACCCTGCCAGCCATACCAGAACGGCTCTGTGTTTTATTGAAGTTTGCATAAGTTAATCTCTACTTGACTTTTGTGTCCGGAAATCCCGCGCGACTCGGCGGCGCGCGGGCCGGTGTTTTCGATACGGCATTCAGCCGCTCAGTGCGCCAACAACTGGTCGAACGGCAACAGCGGGTCGACTGAACCATTGGCACCGACGGCCGGGACGACTAATACTTCGTCTTGCGCCAGATCGGCTTGCAACGGATTGCCGGATACAACAGCTTCATGGTTACCGTCGTGGCCGTTCGGCACGATCACCTCCGGATGGTCGAACGGCGCTTTTTCATAGCGCACCCGGTCGTCAGTGAACGACTTCAGGTACGCGATCAATTTGGCCCGGTTAGCCGGCGAATTGATCGACGACGAGATGGTACCGACCTGCTCGTGCAAAATATCGTTGTGGAAATTGCCTTGCCGGCCATAAAACTCGATCACCTGCTCCAGCGTTGCCATACTGCCGTTATGCATGTACGGCCCGGTCAGCTCGATATTACGCAGGGTTGGAACTTTAAAGGCCGCCTTGACTGCCACGCCCAGATTTGCGGCATTGGCTTCGTTGCGTGCCGCGCTGGGCGACGGAATGAAAGCTGTGGCCGGATCCGCACAGTTTTGATTGCGCGACACACCCTCCCGACTGCCGTCCGCCTGGATACCTTCCACTGCGGTAAAGTAATAAGGCTCGGAAACGTCGGTATTAATCGCGATCGCGGTGATGAAATCGCAAGCGCGAATATCCTTAACCAGACGATCCTTGATCCCGGCGGGACGGTCCTGCAAATACTGAAGGTACTGAGCGGCAAAGGATAGCGGATTGCCGAAATCGTCGAGACCGCCAACTCCAGGATCGCCATTCGGATCGGCAACACCGGTGTTGATGTACCCCAAGTCCATCAGCAAAGGCATGCCGTCGCTACTAAAATCCCGGGTTACCGGATTGACATATTGGGTCATGCCGGCTGCTCGCGCGCCGCCGGAAGGACCGAACGCATCCGGTCCGTACGAAATTGGCGTCGCTGCCAAACCGAAGGTTTTGCCGGGCTCGGGCTTTAACAACGCCGCATTGGTAGCGACCGCGGCCAGACTCAAGCTCGGGCCGGCATGACACAAATTACAATGATTGTTGAAAAACAAGTTGCCGCCGTCTTTCAGCGCTTGGCGCTTGGCCTCAGTCTCGGCCGGCGTGGCGCCGACAATATTGGTCCAGGTCGGGCGCAGACTGCCATCCACCGGGCTCAAATCGAAAGGCGATTGATCCGCCACCAAGGTCGACTGGTAAAGCTGGAGCGCCAAGCCGAAGAACATCGGGAAATTGGCCTCCATTTGGTTGTAGGCGGTTTGTCCCGGCGGAGCACCGAACGGGCCGATGCCGCTATAAGACCAGTATTTGGCATTGAAAGCCTGCATGATCAGATTTTTATAGGTCGTATTCAGGCCGGGCTTTAGATTTCCGATGCTGCTCAAGCTATAGGGGCCCAACACACTGTCTTCGTGGTGCACCTTCTGATGTTGCAAGGCTTGGCGTCCCAACAGTTTGCGGCCGATATCGGCCCACGTCCGCTGCCGGCAGCTCATTTCGGTATCGCTCAAACCCGGCGCCGTCGCCAACGATGCTAGAGACGAGTTCTCCAGATGCAGCTTCTCTTTAATCACCGAGCGTGAATTGAGTTTGACCCAAACCCCGGCATTCGGGTCGCGTTCGCCCCAGGGGCTGCTACCGTTAAAGATATTGTTGGCCCGCCCGTCCCAGAAATTGCGGTGGTTGAACACCGCATTGATTACAGTCGGCGCATTCCGCGGTTCCACCCGCCGGGTACCGGTTTGGTTAACGTGAAATACCGCATCGACGCTACGCGAACATTGGTCGGTACTGCCGCTGAAACGCGAAGCACCTTTGAATTCGCCGCTAAAGGTACCGGACGACGCCACCACATCATCGGTGGTAAAGGTCACGGCGCTGAATTTATCGGCCGGATCGGACAGCCGGTGCAGCGGAAAGTCTTGCGAACGCAAGGTATGATTGGGGCCGCCACCGCCCGACGCCAACGTATCGAACGTCTGCCCGCTGGCTTTGCTGCTCTTGGCGCCGGGATTCAGCTGATTTTTGACCCGGGCGTCGGCCCCGGCGTGAAAATGGCAGGACCCGCAGGCCATGCCGTCGCTACCGACGTTCATATCCCAAAATAAGGCCTTGCCCAACGCAATCGCTGCCGCCTTATTCACCACGATCGGGCTGGAACCGTCCAACAAACCTGGCACCGGCGGCACCGGTACCCGCTGTAACGATACCGGAACCGGTCCGTGGGCCGCCACCGGCAGCGCCGCCAGCGAAGCGATCGCTATTAAAAAGATTCTCGGAAATACCTTCATACCTGCCTCGTAAAACCCGCTATTCACCCGGCGCCGCATCTGCTTTAGCTCCGGTCTGGGAGTCGGATAAAGACTGAACCTGTGCACGCCTTCGATTGCATCAGTTCAGTCGAAACCAAAGAAATCAGGGCCGGCCCCAACCTAGACAACCCCGGGAACCGACCACTAAATTATTGTGAGCGCCAGCTAATCGGGGCAACATCGGACATAAGGCATTTGGACCTTGTTACCCGAGCACGCCCCATTCGGCAAAGCGGATAGGCTGGCGCTGTAAGCTAGACCGGTTTTTTTCGACCTAACGCGGTAAAACCCAATAGAGCCGAACCGAACATCCAGACAGCTCCGGGCAACGGCACCGCACTGACTCCGGTATTGTTGATAGTCAACATGTAGTTTTGGCCTGCACCGATTCCGCAATTTTGACCATTGGCATTATCATCCGGGCAACTACCCGCCCAGCCGATCAAGTAATAACCGGCTTTCAAGCCCTGCAGGGTCAACATCGCCTCGCCGGCACTCAGGGTCGCGAAACCGGTGTAGACGTAGGGTGAATCTTGGTTGACGTTGGTGAGTGCCGTACCATTCAGCGGATCGCTGGCACCGCCGCCGTATTGACCGACATTTCCGGGGTTGGTGGCACCCGCGAGCAGACCTTGAATCTTATCGCCATCGCCGTTAGTGAAGGAGTAGCCGGCATTGGCATAACCGATCCATCCGTCATGGCCGCGGACTATGTTTCCGCCGCCGCCTTCACCCAGCCAGCCGTTGCTACCCTGAGTCAAATCGGCGCCGGGCACCCCCAGCAATCCCGTGCCGCCCAGGCCGGGAGGCGCGACGTAACCGGCGACACCGCCATCGTAAGGCCCGCGCACCTGACTCCAGGCATGTCCGTAACCGCTGCCGTCGGCGGCACCGGTAACCATGGGCGCGGTTCCACTGGTCCAGATCGAAAATCCCGGATAGTTCATCGGCGCCGTGCCGCCGTTTTGTTTCAGATTGACCGTGACATCGAATCGAGTACCCGCGGCGGCGTCGGCATCATCGCCGACTTGAAAAATCCTGAAGGGTGGCGTATGGGTCCAACCGTAGTTAAAACCGGTACCGTAGTCAGCCCAAGCCCTTTTCGGCGCCTTGCCGGATAAGCTAGCGCTGTCGCCAGCGTCGATAACACCCAGACTGGCCGGACTAATAGCGGCGGCCTGTCCGGAATAAGCGGCCATAACGCTGGCGCCGAGCGCAGCCAGAATTGCGCGGCGTAAGCTCTGTTGATTAATGCCTATCATATTGATGCCTCAATAACTGATTCGAAGTGAAGAAATTGCATAATTGCCTAGTCCAGGGCAGTCAGGCCGTCTCGCCGTGAGACCCCTGAATTTCCGTCTCCTCCTCGCGGCAGGTTCGGCTTTTTCCCGGAGGTGATATCGCTTCCGTTATCACTCGAATGAGAAAGCACAATTTGTACCTATTTTTTTTAATTAATTTTCAATAAGTTACAATCAATCCAACCAAGACTTGCGGATTTTGCCGCAGTATTGGCCGTCTGCGGCAACGCCTTGGCCAGCACGACAAATCAACACTAATACCTGATTAAATTCATTAACTTATTAAACATTCACAGCAAAAAACGGTTACCAGCCGATCCGGCATCGGTACCGCGGTGCAGCCGGAAAACAGCTGGGTAACGACGGCTAAGTGCCCGGCAGGCCTAAGCTGCAACGCATACTCTAGTCCTTTGTTTTAACTAATGAATTACCCATAGACACCGTTTGTGTAAGTCCGGTTGGCCAACCGCAAGTCGCCTGCAAATGCATAAAAAACACACATATTGTGTGATTTCACTTAGTGTGTGCGCGATATCACATAATTTGGATTTACCCGGCACCTGCATCCGGGCAACAGCGCGAATCGGGTACCGCCACTATCGGACGATCGGATACTGAGATCCACACCCTCGAAAACCGCGCAATCCTTAGGTTTTCAGTCGCGCCGCCTAACACTGGAAAACTCGCGGAAACGATAGTCGATAGCAAACCGCCGATTTTCCCGTGCAAGCCGATCGCCAGACAAAAAACGCCAAAATTTTGATTTATAAAGGATTTATATAAAATAGGCATGGCTATTGCTATCCGCAACTATCAATTGACCGCCCGGTCCGAGGTAGCCGCACCGCTGCCTTCTACACCATCGGCTCAATCGCATGGCCTGAACAACGACGGATAACATTATGAAAATACGCTATAAACGCGCGCTGGCATTCTCGGCTGCGCTTGGCATCGGAACCATGGTGACGCCAACCCCGGAAGCGCCATTTACCGGCCACGGCGACCCGGAAGTTTTAAGCCGGCTGTACCAGCGCTGGAAATATGCTCACGAACAATCCTCCAGTCCGGACAGCTTGCAAATCGGCTTGAGCTATTCCAAGGCATTGTCCGCAAGCTTCAGCCCGGCCGCCGGCCACCTTCAACTGAATCTGCGCACCGGGCGCTTGCAGGCAACGGTATCGGGTTTACCGGAAACCGGCCAATACGAACTTTGGTTGCTGGACAATCATCAGCAGTCTCGGCAAGGATTGCGCGTCGGCCAACTGGAGCCGGCGGCGGGCCGCCATGGTTTGACGCTGCAACTCGACCCGCAGCGAATGCGGAACTTTACGCTTGACGGCGCGGCAGTCGTCCAAGCCGGAACCTCTCCCGAAAACGGCGGCCTGCTGTTCGGCTCGCCCAACCTGCTGCAGCGGCTTTATTTCACCGAGCACGACTGGCCGGGCGCGAACTTGGCTGCCGCCGGCGGCGAGATCGCCGCGAATCGCCTGCCGTTCGAATTCTTACTGCCGAAGACCGCTCAAGCCGGCAATTTCGGGAGCGAACCGCAGTTAGCGCAGCTGATAGCCCGCGGCCAAAAAATATTTACAGAAGAGACTTTCGGCGGCAACGGACGTACCTGCGCCACCTGCCACCGGCCGGATAACAATCACACGATCGACCCGAGTTACATCGCCAAGTTACCGAAAAGCGACCCGCTGTTCGTCGCCGAAACCCGGCCGGAATTGGCCGATCTGGAAAAGCCGGCACTAATGCGCCAGTTTGCCTTGTTCGTCGCCCACGCCGACGGCTTCGACCGGCCACCGGTGATGCGCAGTTCTCCCCATCTGTTGGGCATGGCCAATACCCTCACCTTCGAGCGTGCCGTAAATCCTGGTTACGGCAACGGCGAGTTTCCGCAGGACGAAGAATACTTCAAACGCCACGATGAAGAAGCGCAGCAATCCGGCAGGCACACCGAAGCCATAGGCTGGTCCGGTGATGGCGCGCCGGATGGGGGCTCCTTGCGTGACTTCGCCAAAGGCGCGATCAAGCAGCACATGCCGAAAACATTGATCCGGGCCGAAAACATCGATTTCAGATTACCCAGCGAAGACGAACTCGACGCCTTGGAAGCCTATATGCTGTCATTGGGGCGTAGCGGCGAATTGAATCTGGCCAATATGTATTTCAAATCCCCTTTGGTGCAAAACGGCCTGATGTTGTTCAATACCAAGAACAATCCGAAAGCGGCCGACGGCTCGGTGATTTTCGGCGCCACGGCAAACTGTAACGGCTGCCATTCCAATGCCGGCGGCATCAGTTCGACCACCAATGCCAATCCGACCCGCGATACCGGTGTGGAACGAATGCGCGACCAATTGCACCATTTGGCAGACCCGACGCTGGCCTATGACGGTGGCTTCGGTCAGATCCAACAAAACGACTGCGGCCCGAATTATGACGAAGTCTGTTTTAGCGACGGCAGCGTTGCGCCGAGCGGTACTACCTCGCGACCGGCAGGACACCAGGGCTTGAACCGTTTCAATACGCCGTCCTTGGTCGAAGCGGCCGACACCGCACCGTTCTTTCACAACAACAGCGTAACGACGCTGGAAGAAAGCGTCGCCTACTACAGCTCCGATGCCTTCAACAGCTCGCCCGGCGCATTTACCTCTAGTAAAGCGAATCGGCAAGGCAAATTGGATTCGTCGCAAGTAATAGCCGTAGCAATGTTCCTCCGTACGATCAATGTGCTGGAAAACATCCGCAGCTCCAATTCGTTGGACAAAAAAGCGTTGGAACAGAATGGCGAACAAAGTATGAAGTCCCTGAAGCTGGCAATCGCCGACACTCAGGACGCGGTGGAGGTATTACAGCAAGCGGTAATCAATCCCTATCCGGAAGCTTTGGAAAAATTGCAGCAAGCATTGAATCTGGAGGCAATGGCCTGCAACCGATTTTTTCCGGGCAAAACCGGTCTGCTGCGCCGAGCGATTGCGCTGAAAGAGCAGGCCCGCAACCTGATGGTTAGCGGTGGCTAGTAAGACAAGGATAACGGTATTGCCGACTACGACAGACAGTACGCTTGGGCGTTACCGACCCCAAGCGTTCCGATACCGCAGATTTCCGGCGGACATAAAAAAAGCCGGTGAGGATACCCTCGTCCGGCTCTCAGAGAACTTAAGCTTGCGCTTAAGCCAAGGTTTTACGACGTGTGTTGTAGAGAAAACCCAACAAAGCGCTTGTCATGAACCAAATAGAGGCAGGAAGTGGAACCACAGAACCACCGCTTTGGTCAGCCGCAGGCTTGATATCGAAGCCGTACAGCAAGCTAAGGGTATTGGTCAAACCTGCTTTGGTGAAAGACAACAAATAGGTGTTGCCGCTAAAGCCATAATTGGCATCTTCGCTGACCCATTTACCGCCGGTCCACAAACCGAATTTGAACGCGCCGGCTGGCGAATAGCTACCGACTCCGCTAAAAGAATACAACGGAGAGGCAATGCTTAAATCCGCGTTCGCCGCGAAGATACCGAAGGTATCACCACTGGGAAACGGAGATGAAAAACTCACGCCCAAAAAGTTGCTGTTCCCATCGGTCGATTCCCAAATAATACCTGCCGAACTTGCAGTCGAAACTGCAAACAGGCACACAGCAAGCCACAGTCTTAAAGATAGAAGCGTTTTCATGGATATTCCCCATTAATTAACGTTAACAAACGGCCATCCATCTGGCCACACAGCTGGAATTGACGATTTTTCCGAAATTGCCGCCCCCAAGCCGAGAGCAAAGACCGCAGCCTCCACTCCAAAATGAATTATACAAAAAACGTGCCAAAATTTACAGCCCCCGGATTTCAAGGAATTAGCTCGCCCGAACAGTAGCCAATGTAAAATAAGCTGACACAAATTCCGGGAATTTAAGTCATTCGCGTTTCGGCTGCGCCATTTTGGCGCTATTTGCAATCCGCAGCCGGAATCCGCTGATATCCGCCGCTCCCCGGAAAAGCGGCAGCGGTGCCGAAATGCAGGAATAAAGCCTGACGGGTTTTGCTGCGCTGCCTAAGCTCCGCCCGGACACCACGCGCGGCAAGTTGCTCCTTAAACGCCAGCGCTCTCGCTCTATCGACAAATACACCCAAAGATAGCGCGCCTTTAATCTCTCCGTCCGGAACCATCCAGACGTCGTCAATGCCTTTGGCGTGCAACGTCAACTTGTTAAGCCGAGCCTGTTCCGCATCCTTGGCCGGGGGCAAGTAGAGCTGGTAATCGGCGGAAACCGTCGTTTCGCGCACAAACGGCTTCGTGAAAAGCAAGGGTTTGCCGCGCAGCCAGCGCTGCAATTCGCGGTCGTCGCTGAACGGCCCCGCTTCGTAACAAATCACTCGAACCGGCTCCGGTTTCCCGGCTGCCGCCGGAAGCGATTTTTTTTCGGATTTAACCGCGGCACCCGCCAATTGTTTTGGCTTAGACGCCGCAAAAGCGGCGGGCGCGGCCAAGCGTTGCAGTTCGGCGGCATCGCGATCCAGGACCCGCGAAATCGCCACGCTACGGAGCGCGGCATCCCGTTCGGCAACCAGTACAATCGACGGCAGAACGGCCTGGACTTGGTTGGCCGGCGTCGACGCACCAAAATGGAGCTTCCAGAAAAAAAATAATACATTAGCCAGACACAACAGCAGAAAAACCTGCTTCATCCCGATGCCTCCGCTTCAGCGCAGTAGTGCAACAAGCCTTTGAATACCAGCTGCGAATCCAACACTTTGTCACCTGCAAGTTGCTCCGCTAACTGTGCTGCATCGCCCCCCGTCAACAGCAATCGATACGGTTGGTTTTGCCGGCCTAGCGCGGTTTCGACCAAGCCGACAGCCGCCCACAGCACTCCGGCGTCGATCGCCGCATCGGTATCGGCCGCCAGTCCGACCCCTCCGGCACCGGCGGCAACCGGTAAAGCGTGAGTATTCGCCGACAAGGCTTGCTTCATTAAACGCAAGCCGGGGCAAATCAAGCCTCCCTGGTGCAGCCCATCGGCGGCGACAAAATCGACGGTAATTGCCGTACCGCAATCGACAATACAATTGGCGCCCGGATAGGCGTGCAGCGCGCCAATCATCGCCAACCAGCGGTCGACGCCCAATTTTTCGGGCTTGACGTAAGCGCTGGTGACACCGAAGGCTTGGCCGGCAGCGCTCGGCTTGACAACCGTGGCGGCAGGCCACATCACCTGAGCCAATCCAAGCACCTTTGCCACAACTTCCGGCGCAGCAACAGCCGCTAGCCCGATTTGTTCCGGTTCCGATAACGAGGTCCAGGCTTGGGTCAAAACCGACATAAAATCCGATTCGCGGTAATTCAAATAGTGCGGTTCGGCAATCATTCCAGAGTCAGCCAGCGTCCATTTCAGAAAGGAATTGCCGATATCGACCAGCAAAATCATGATTGACGTAGACTCACTTCACCGGATGCAAAGGCACGTATTTCGCCGTCGGCCTGACGTAGTAGCAGCAAACCTTGATCATCAATACCGGCCGCTTCTCCGCTAAACCGCTGCTCGCCCAAAAACACACAGACCGGACGCAGCAACATACAATCGTAGCTGCGCCATTCGGTCAACCAGTAAGCAAGAGTGCGCGATTCAAACTCGGCTAAGGCCGGCAGCAAATGGTTTAGCAATTCCGCCGTCAGCCGGTTGCGCATACCGTGAGCACCATCGGCCAGAATACGATGCAGGTCCACCCAGGCTTGGTCAATCTCTGCCGCATCTCGGCCGGGCATGAACACATTTAGCCCCAAACCCATCACGGCATGGCAAGGTCCGCCGCTTTCGCCGCCGACTTCGATCAATATGCCGGCTAACTTACGTTGCCGCCAATAAATGTCGTTAGGCCATTTCAGGCCAACCTCTTCGACGCCCAATGCCCGCAGTGCCCGCACCACGGCCACGCCCATCGCCAAACTCAAACCGCTCAAAACAGCCGGTCCGCCCTGAAAACGCCAGAGGATAGACAAATACACATTGTGGCCGAAGGGTGAAATCCATTTCCGGCCACGGCGTCCGCGTCCGGCGGTTTGCTGCTCTGCCAGGCAAACCACGCCGCTCTCGCCCGACTCGCGCGCGAGCTCAAGTAAACGCCCGTTGGTGGACTGGATACGGTCGTGGATCTCGATGCGTCGCAGCAAGGCTGAGGCATCCTGAGTCAAATGCTCCAGAATTTGTCCTTCCTGCAACAATTGCAACGGCTGGTTCAAGCGATAGCCCTTTCCGGAAACCGCAAGCAAATCGACACCGGCATCCGCTAACGCCTGTTGGTATTTCCAGACCGCTGACCGGCTGATACCCAGAGATTGCGCCAACTCGGTACCGGAGTGGAAACGGCCGTCGCCCAACAACCCGATCAACTGTTTGAGTTTCGGCGCCAGCGGTGTGGCTCCATCCGCGACCCCGTTACCGGATTTGGACATAAGGAACGCGGTTCAGGATTCGTTTTTGTCGCGCAGTTGTTGCAACTGCTTTTTGATGACATGCTTGATCAACAATTCGCGGTTGTCTTCGGTCAGATTAATGTATTCCACACAAATCGCGAACGGCCGCTGCGGATTATCCTGAGAAATGTCCTTGCATTGCACGACTCTGGCGTAAGCGACAATTACCGCCATGCATGAGGTCAACAGCATCCGCAGCTCGAGGATTTCACCGACCGCAATCGCTTGTTCGTTACTGAACGCCAAGCCGGTGGCGCTCAGACTGACTTCTCGAGTATCGTGCTCGGAAAACTTATCGGTCTGGGCATTGATTGCCTGTGCGATCAGGTTGATTTTGGTGTCGATAATCTTCAGATATTCGAACATTTCCGGGTCGCGCCGTTCCAGGCGCGGCCCGAGCATCCGAGCTTCTTGAGCCAATACGTCCAGGGCTGAGGACAAAGTGCAATTGCTCAATACGTCGTTGGAAACATGGCTGGCGGCGTCGAAATTCTTTTTATCGATCACCTTGTGCAACAGGTTGATAGTATCGTTGACCCGGAAATAGCGCCGTTTTTCTTCAATTTCTTCCGCCATGGCGTGCTCTATCCTCGTAAAATAATTTGGAATGTTTAAACGGCAATTCTAGCCGATGCAGCGTCGGCCGGGTAAAGCCGGGGACATCAATCGGGAATGATCGTTGTGAAACCGCCGATCAAATCATGGACGTCGCCCCGGCCGACCAAACGTACCGGCAAGATCAATTCGTCCGCCGTGAGCCCTCTTGCCTGCAAGGATTCGCGCTCCAGATACAGTTCCGTCACTTCGTAAAGCTCCAAAGCCTTAAAAATAGCCGAGGTATCCTTCAGCGCCAAACTTTCCGGCTGTTGCCGCGCCAACAGCTGAAACACGCCATCGTCCAGCCACAACACCGCCACCCGCTGATCGAACGCTGCGGCTGTTAATAAGGCGTCTAAGGTTTCCGCCAGGCGAACCCCAGTGTACGGTGGCCGGCGCATTACGAACAAAAACGACTTCATGGCCGCCTCAAGCGAATATCAAGCTGCGGTCGGCCAACAACTCGGCCTCCAGCCACTGCCCCAAGCCGGCGATCCGAAACCCGGGCGCGACATCGTCGTCGAGCTTGCCTTGCCGGCGCGCTTCGTCGGCACACAATAAGCCGCGACGCTGGGCAGCGGAAATACAAACGGCTAGATCGACTCCTCGGTCGAGCGCCAATTCCGACCATTTTCGCCCCAGTTGCAGTTCGTCCTCCGGCGGACTGGCGTAGCGAAAAGCATGGTAAACCCCGTCCTTGTAAAAAAATACGCGAACCACCTCGTGACCGGCATCGAGCGCGGCCGAAATAAATCGGTAAGCACATAGTCCGGAGTTGCCGGAGCAAGGCCCGGCATTAACTTGAACGGCATATTTCATCGCACTGTAGAATATTGTCTTTGCAAAAACATCGTTGCATTTTAATACGCGCCCACCAATCTTGCCTGTTTTGCCGCCGAGCATTCGCGATGGAACCAAATTCGATACCTCAGGTCCGATCCGCCATGAGACTAATACCCGTTACGCTCGCCCTTGGTTTGAGCCTGTTTTGCCCCCCGCCGCATGCGCTAGAAATTGACAAAATCCAGTTGCCGGACATGGGCGACTCCGCCGGAGCGATCATCTCGCCGATTCAGGAAAAGGAATTCGGCGAAGCCTTCTTCCGCAATCTGCATCGGCAAGCCGAAATCAGTCAAGACGTCGAAATCCAGCAATACATCGAGAACATAGGCCGACAACTGGCATCTCACAGTGATACGCCGTCCAACCCGTTTCATTTCTTTGTCGTGATGGACCAGAACATCAACGCTTTCGCCGGCCCCGGCGGCTATATCGGCGTCAACTCGGGGCTGATTTTGCTGACGGAAGCCGAAAGCGAACTGGCTTCGGTCATGGCGCACGAGATCGCCCACGTCACCCAACGCCATCTGTATCGCTCGATCGAAAAAGCCAGCAAACTGTCGATTCCGACCGTTGCCGCGACGCTGGCGGCGATCCTGATTGGGACCCAGTCACCGAACATGGGACAAGCGGCGCTGATGGCAATCCAGGCCGGCAACATTCAGTTTCAAATCGACTTTACCCGCGACCACGAGAAGGAAGCCGACCGGGTCGGTATGCAGACGCTGGCGGAATCTAACTTTGACCCGCGTGCGATGCCGGCGTTTTTTGAAAAACTGCAGCAGTCTACCCGCTACTACGGGAAAGGCGTTCCGGAATTTTTGAGAACTCACCCGGTGTCGGAAAACCGGGTTGCCGACACCCGCGGCCGCGCCGAAATTTATCCTTACCGGCAGTATCCCGACTCGCTGGCCTACCAGCTTGTCAAAGCCAAGTTAGCGGTGGTTACCGCGCGGGATACCAAAGCGGCAATGCAGCATTTCACTACACTGGAAATGCAAGGCACTAGCGAGCAACGCGCGGTCGCCCGTTACGGCATGGGTCTGGTGCAATTGCACAATCTGCAATTTGCGGCCGCCAACCAAATATTCCAGCAGTTGGCGGAGCAATACCCCAATCAACCTCAATATATCGCTGCCTTGGCGCGCACCGCCAGCGAAAGCCACGACTACGATAAGGCCGGCAAACTCTACGAAGCCGCCCTCGCCCGCTTTCCGAACAACGCTGCAGTGAAGATCGAATATACCCGCAGCCTGTTGAAAGGCGGACGCCCCGAACGTGCCAAACAAATCCTACAAAGCCTGCCCGAAGACCAAAAAGACCAACCTTACTACTACGAACTGCTCGCGCAAATCTTCGCCGACCTGAAACAACCGGGCGAATCGCACCGCTATACCGCCGAATACTATTACGCCAGCGGCGATACCGAATCGGCCATCACCCAGATCCGGCTGGCCAAACAACAAAACGACCTCAGTTTTCAATTGCAAGCGATCCTTAACGAACGCTTAAATTTTTTCCTGAGCGAAGAAGAATCCCGCCGAATGGAGCGCTGAAGCAAACATTAGAAAACCCTAACACTCTCTAAGCTTCTGTTTAAAAAAATCAATTTCGAGGCGAAACCATTTCTTCGCAAAAAAGCATTTTTTTGTTGGACACTCCGATTTTTTTAAAATACACTTCGGCCACCTTTTACGGAGTGCATTCAACCCGACAGGGTTGTATCTTTGAGGGGGAGGGAAGCGGCCTGTAACAAAGGCTGACAATAATAATAATAAATAGTAACTGCTTGACTAAACTGCCTTAAGGCAGGCGTCCAACACGATAACAATAATAACTACAACAAACAGGACGGGCCCGCGCTGAGCGGGCTTTTTATTGTCCGCCACCCTGCCTTGCCCCGCCGCCGTTCCGTATCTGGCTTAAGACTTGCTTTTGTCTTATAATTCAGCCCTCTCCGCTTGAAACCTTTGCGGTTTTACAAGCCTCCAATCCCATAAACTCAACCAAGGTTTAATCATGGCCCGCGTGACTGTCGAAGATTGCTTAGAAAATGTAGAAAACCGCTTCAAACTGGTACTGCTGGCCAGCAAAAGAGCGCGCCAGCTGGAAAAAGGTGCCGACGAATTCGTGCCGCGCGGCAAGGATAAAGACACTGTAGTGGCACTGCGCGAAATCGCCGCCGGTTTCGTCACCGAGGAAAATGTCGACCGCCTGCACCGCTCCAGCTACGTCTCCGAAACCCACCTGGAACTTTAAGCGGTATGCCCGAGATAGCAGCCAAGCCGACTCCAGCACTTCCGGCCATAGAACACCCGGAAGAAAAACTGTTGCACCAGCTGTGCGACGTTCTGCGCAGCTATCTCGACCAAGACCAAATCAACGATATTGTTCGCGCCTACCATTTCGGCGCGGCCGCCCACTCCGGCCAATTTCGCCGTAGCGGCGAAGCCTATATCTGCCACCCGGTTGCGGTTGCGATCACGTTGGCCGGCATGCATATGGATGCCCACGGCATCATGGCGGCCATTCTGCACGATGTAATCGAAGACACCCCCATCACCAAGGAGCAACTCGGCGAACAATTCGGCGCCGAGGTTGCCGATCTGGTCGACGGCGTGACCAAACTGTCCAAGATCGACAGCCGCTCCCGCGCCGAAGCGCAAGCGGAAAACGTCCGCAAAATGTTTCTCGCCATGGCGCAAGATCTACGCGTCATCGTCGTCAAACTGGCTGACCGGCTGCACAACATGCAAACCATGGGCAATATGCCGCTGGACAAAAAGCGCCGGATCGCCAAGGAAACACTGGAAATCTACGCGCCGATCGCCAACCGCCTTGGCATGAACGATGTCCGCCACCAGCTCGAATCGCTTGGTTTCAAGGCCCTGTACCCGAACCGTTATGCGGCGATCAACAATGCGGTAAAAAAATCGCGCGGCAACCGCAAGGAAATCATCGACACCATCCAGAACGCGATTCAAAACCGGCTGAAAGAATCCGGGCTGGACGGCACGGTAGCGGGACGGGAAAAAAACATCGCCAGCATTTACCAAAAAATGCTGAACAAGCGGATTTCGTTCACTGACGTGTTCGACGTATACGCGTTCCGGATTTATTGCTCCCAAGTGGACGATTGCTACCGCGCGCTCGGTTGCGTGCACAATCTGTATAAACCGGTACCCGGCCGGTTCAAGGACTATATCGCCCTGCCCAAAGCCAACGGCTACCAGTCGCTGCACACGATTCTGATCGGCCCTTACGGGGTACCGATCGAGATCCAGATCCGCACCCACGAAATGCACCGCCTGTCAGAATCCGGCATCGCCGCACATTGGCTGTACAAGTCCGACAACGATAAAAGCGAGACGATACAGGCCCGTGCCAACGAATGGCTGCGCGACCTGTTGGAAATTCAGAAATCGGCCGGCGACTCGCTCGAGTTCATCGATAATCTCAAAGTCGACCTGTTTCCGCAGGAAGTATTCGTGTTTACGCCGAAAGGCAAGATCATCAAGCTGCCGCGCGGCGCTACCGTGGTCGACTTTGCGTACATGGTGCATACCGATGTCGGCAACGCCTGCATCTCGGCCCGGATCGACAAAAAACTGGTGCCGTTGCAAACCAAGCTGGAAAACGGCATGACGGTCGAAGTCATCACCGCCACCTGGGCCCGACCCAATCCGCTGTGGCTGAACTACGTGATAACGGCCAAGGCGCGCAGTTGCATCCGCGCTTATTTGAAGAATTTCAACCAACAGGAAGCCATCAACCTCGGCCGCCGCCTGTTGGAAAAAGAACTGCACAGCCTGGGCATCCAACTAGAAAGCGTCGACAACACCCGAATTCTGCAGGTGCTGCAAGTCTTGAAAAAGCACTCGTTGAACGAATTGCTGGAAGACATCGGCCTCGGCAACCGAATGCCGTTCCTGGTGGCCAAGCGTATCAGTCAAACCGACGTCAACGCCGCAGTCAAACTGGACGATAACGAACCGCACCATAAAACACCTTTGATTATCAAGGGCACCGAGGGCATCGTCGTCAGTCTGGCCAAGTGCTGCCGGCCGATTCCGGGCGATCCTATCATCGGTTTTTTCAACCCGGGCAAAGGCATCGTGGTTCACCACCACGAATGCCGCAACAGCAACGAAGTCCGCAAAAAACAAACCACCTGGCTGGATGTGGAGTGGAGCCCGGAAGCCAGCGGCGAATTCCCGGCCGAAATCCGGATCGAGTTGCTGAACCAGCGCGGCTCGTTGGCCACGATTGCGTCGACCATCTCCAGCATGGACTCGAATATCGAGAACATCAACGTGGTCAGCCAGGATGACCGGGTTTCGGTGGACTTGCTGGTTCTAGCCGTGCGCGACCGGGTACACCTGGCCAACATCATCCGCAAATTGAAAAAGCTGTCCATCGTTTTAAAAATCACCCGCATCAAGGCATAACATGAGCAAGGAAACCATCTCCACGCCGCTGGCGCCGCAAGCCATCGGCACTTACTCGCAAGCCGTCAAAGTCGACAATACCGTCTACCTGTCCGGGCAAATTCCGTTGGATCCGCAAACCATGCAAATGGTCGACGGCGACATCGACCTGCAAATCCGGCGGGTATTCGACAATCTGAAGGCCGTGGCCGAAGCCGCCGGCGGCAGCTTGAACGACATCGTCAAACTGAACGTGTTTCTGACCGACCTGAGCCATTTTCCGATCGTCAACGAAATCATGGCCGAATATTTCCACCAACCCTACCCTGCCCGCGCCGCGATTGGCGTTGCCGCACTGCCCAAATCGGCCGACGTCGAAATGGACGGCATTTTGGTTTTACCCAACGAATATTACTGAGCTCGGCGTCGTGGCGGCGGACACAGTCGCCTTAGCCCTGTCCCAACCGTAGCGACGATGCGCAGCGAACCGCAACAGCATCCGGACCCGCGGCTGTTGCCGGTCACCGCATTGAACGGCATCGGCGCCCAATCGGCCGCCCGCCTGGAAAAACTCGGCATCCGCCATGTGCAAGACCTGCTGTTCCACCTGCCGTTACGTTACCAGGACCGCAGCCGGATCACGCCGCTCAACCAATTGCTGCCCGGTATGACCGCCTTGGTCTGTGGCCGCGTCGAATTCACCGACCAGATTCAACGCGGTCGAAATAGCGTGATTTGTCGCATCGCCGACGGCAGCGGCGAATTGTCGCTCCGCTTTTTTCATTTCTCGGTGCAGCAAAGCCAGCAATTGAAGCCCGGCGTACAGATCGGCTGTTTCGGCGAAATCCGTTACGGCTTTGCCGGGCTGGAAATGGTACATCCGGAATACCGACTGGTCGACGATCCGGCGCAACTGATCGAGCAGACGCTGACACCGGTGTATCCGTTAACCGAAGGCGTCTCCCAATCCGCATTGCGCAAAGCCGCCCGCCAGGCTCTGAGCCTATGCCTGCACAGCCGCGATGCGATAAAGGACTGGTTACCGGCCGAACTGCTGCAAAGCCGAGACTACCCCAGCTTGCAGGACGCTTTGCGCACGCTGCACACACCGCCGCCGCAGCTTTCCGCGCAGATATTGAGCGGAACGCCGTTACCGGCGTTGCGGCGTCTGGCGTTCGAGGAATTTCTGGCCCACCATCTGGCACTGTTGCAAGGCAAACTAGCCTACAAACAATGGCCGGCGCCGACTCTGAGCCTGGATGCGCAGACCAAACAGGCCTTTCTGGCCGTTTTGCCGTTTCGGCTGACCGCCGCCCAGCAGCGGGTGGTCGCCGAAATCGAGGCCGATTGCCGGCAAAATCGGCCAATGCTGCGCCTGGTGCAAGGCGATGTCGGCTCGGGCAAGACCGTGGTCGCCGCGCTGGCCGCACTGGCCGCGCTCGCGTCCGGCTACCAGACTGCGATCATGGCGCCGACCGAATTACTCGCCGAGCAGCATTTTCGCAATTTCAGCCATTGGTTCGCCGACCTGCCGACCCGAGTGCTGTTTCTGAGCGGCCAACTCAAGGGCAAAGCCCGACAACAAACGTTACAAGCGCTGGCCGACGGCAGCGCCGGGATTGTGATCGGCACCCATGCCTTGTTCCAGGACAGTGTGCATTTCCACAAACTGGGGTTGATCGTCATCGACGAGCAGCACCGTTTCGGCGTCCATCAGCGTTTGGCCTTGCGCGAGAAAGGCCAAACCGGCGGTTTGCGGCCGCACCAGCTGATCATGACCGCAACGCCGATTCCGCGAACCTTGGCGATGCTGCAATATTCCGATTTGGACATCTCGGTGATCGACGAACTGCCGCCAGGCCGCAAACCGGTCGCAACCAGCGCGATATCGTCGGAACGTCGAGCTGACGTGATCGGCAGGATCGAACATTGGGTCGCTCAACAACGCCAAGCCTATTGGGTTTGTACCTTGATCGAAGAGTCGGAAGCGCTGCAATGCGAGGCGGCGGAAAAGACCGCCGCCGCGTTGCGTGAGGCCTTGTCCAAGGTCCGCATCGGCTTGGTCCACGGCCGGCTGAAAGCTGCCGAGAAGGACGCGGTGATGCAGGCGTTCAAAAACCGGGAGTGCGACCTATTGGTGGCAACTACGGTGATCGAAGTCGGCGTCGACGTTCCGAACGCCGGCCTGATGGTAATCGAAAATCCGGAACGACTGGGACTATCGCAATTGCATCAGTTACGCGGCCGGGTCGGGCGCGGCAATCAGGACAGTTATTGCCTGCTGCTCTACCAAGCGCCGTTGTCGCAAACCGGCAAACAACGCCTGGCAATTTTGAAACAAAGCAACGACGGCTTCGTCATCGCCGAAAAAGACCTGGAATTGCGCGGCCCCGGCGAAGTGATGGGTACCCGCCAGACCGGACAGATTCAGTTTAAAATCGCCGACCTGGAACGCGACCGCGAACTGCTGGAATCGATTCCGGCCGCGGCGCAGACCATCGTTCAACATCATCCCGAAATAATCCAACCCCTCATCGACCGCTGGATCGGCCGCAGCCGCCATTACGCCGAGGTTTAGACATTGCCCGACAAGAGTTTTCTATTTAAACGCCCGCCGCTGTGGTCGGCCCACGAGACCGCAGCACAACGACAACTAACGCCGGAGTTGCAATCCTGGCTAAACGAGACTGGTTCGTTGACCAAGCGCTTGCGCGGGATTTACGGCAACCGCTTCGGCGTCGAGTTACTGTTCCACCGTTGGAAACCGGCATTCAACGACGAGTGCCGGCTGCTGGCATTGCCGCCGGCGCGTTACCAGTTGATCCGCGAGGTTTTGCTGCATGCCGATGGCCGGCCGCTGGTATTGGCCCGGACCGTGTTGCCGGACCCGACCATCAAAATTGCCCACCGCAATCTGTCTCACCTCGGCAACCGGCCTTTGGGGGAAGTCATTTTCGCCTACCCCGACCTTGAACGCCGCCAACGCCAGTTCAGCCGCGCCGAGCCGAACCAATGGTCGACTGCTGTGCAAACCAGGCTCTCGATGGCAGGGCCAACTTGGGGCCGGCGTACGGAATATGCGATTCACGGCCACCCGTTGTTGGTCGCCGAGTTTTTTCTGCCCGCGCTGCTGCAAAAGGTTTAGGCGAATCCATTATTCGAACAATTTGAACACGACCTCTGCAATCGTCTCCAACACCTCGAACTCATCGCCGGCCTGGTTGGTAGGTGCCGCATAGTTGCTGCGAAATTCAGTTTTCGCGGTTTCGGTCCGGCCTCTGACTTGGCGTTCCACTGCCTTTTTCCGATCGAGCAACTGGCCGCCGGCCTTTTTCCATTCCAACAAATGACTGATCTGGCCGTTATCCAGCCACACGCCGTGGCCCTTGCAACGGTTGACGACCACACCGCTCTGGTAGCCGTAAAGCATCCGGTTCATTAACACCTGACAGACCGGACATTTCAAATATTTGACCGGACGATCGGCTTGGTAACGTTCGCGGTTGATGTTTTGCAGCAGAGGCAGATTGAAGTCGGCCACCGGCGCAACCGAGTCTTCCAGCAGCACCTCCAATTCGCCCGGATCGAAAAACAAGCCGAAACACTCGGAGCAACGCTCGATATGCAGCGTACCTTCACGGCTCAACGCAACGGTTTGCAGTCCGATTTCGCAGTTAGGGCATTGGCGCTTAACACCGGCGTCGGCGACACGAACAGCTTGTCGCCCGAGTAAGTCCATGTCGTTACGCACGCCGCAGTACCGGCATACCTGACTATTGGCCGGCAGCGGTGCGGCACAATTTGCGCAGCTCGCCATCAGCATCTACCCCTGCGGCGACCAACCGCATTGGAATCCCACGTCCGTTCAGCCCGCCAAGACCCCGAAAGGCCGACATTTAACGGGCACCGGCGCCACACTTCTAACTGATCTGCCATCAATCCTCGCCACACTGGAGAACACTCCGATAATTGCGTAATATCGCCGCTCAATTATGGCAAAAATACGGAGTTGCAGTGGCAATCAGAACTTATAAAGGCAAATGTCCCCTGATCGGCGCGCGGGCTTTCGTCGACGATACCGCAGTCGTGATCGGCGATGTAGAACTGGGCGAAGACGTCTCGATCTGGCCTACCAGCGTCGTGCGCGGCGATGTCGAACGCATCAAGATCGGTAACGGCACCAACGTCCAGGACGGCGCGGTATTGCACGTCTCCCACGCCGGCGACTTTTCGCCGAAAGGCCATCCGCTCAATATCGGCCGGGGCGTCACGATTGGGCATAGGGCCGTGGTCCACGCCTGCACGATAGGCAACTACTGCCTGATCGGCATCGGCGCCATCGTCATGGACGACGCCGAATTGGGCGATTACGTGATGCTGGGCGCCGGCGCACTGGTGACGCCGGGCAAGAAATTGGAAAGCGGTTTTTTGTATGTCGGCGCCCCGGCCAAGCAAATCCGGGCCTTGACCGATGCCGAAAAAGAATTTTTGGAATATTCCGCCAAACATTACGTCCGTCTGAAAGACGATTATCTCGACTGATCGCGCCATAGAGCAAAATCAGCGGACAAGCTAGCTAAGAATACCCATTCTGTCGCATCCAAGCGTTGCTAAGATCGCCAGTCCGTCCGTCCAAGCACGAACGGACCGGGGACTCCGATTTGTAAAAGGCTTGCCGAAAACCGGTTCAAGCCATAATATTGATACGATATTTGTTTGACAAGCCCCTGCACTTGCTTTATTGTTTCGATTCGACACTAATTGACGAATCGAAACAGCCACAAGCCGTTTCGTTGCCAGACCACTCCCGATCCGGATAGCTGCAAGGCAACCGTCCGTTACAACCGACCCGTCGGTAAATCCAGGCCGCGATCATACACACCCAATGCGGCGAGTGTCAGACTGCAGAGGTCCGCCCCGGATGCGGGCCGGTTTAACAATAAGTTTTCGGCGGTTTACCGGCCGAAGCGACAGCTAGCGAGGCGCAACACCATGTCACAAGTTACAGAAGAAAAACCGGAAAAAGATAATTTCGTCCTCTACGTCGTGTTGGTCACAGCCGTGGTCGTGGGCGCGATTTTGGCGGTTAAGATGAGCGAGAATGAAAAATTCGCCCCCATCAAAGACCAAATCGCCGAAGAGCACCGGCTGATGAATATCCGTGTCATCGCCAATCGCGAGGATTAAGTTATGATCAAAACGACTTTCATCGGCAGCTTATTCGCCACCTTACTATTGGCTTTTCCAGCCCACGCCACTGAGTATATTTATCGCGACATCATGGCGAATACGCTGGCGCCCGAGCACTGCCAAGCTGAATCCAAAGCCAAAGAAAACGCGACGAAAAACTACAATATCGACCGTTTCAGCAAGAAGTTTTGCCAATCGCAAGGTTACGGCTGGCACGTAGATGAAGTAAAAAGCGTCGGCAATACCGTCTGCGACAGTTGCGGCAACAATCAGGAAGCCAGATGCCACCAGGAGGATGTGGTTGTAGCCTGCAAACGCATCAAACCGGGCACGGTAGGTATGCTGCCGGGTAAAGGCTAACGCCCCCTGCGGGACACACTCTGCAACGTCCCGGTTTTTTCCAGCCTGAATGCCGCCGAAAACACCGTTTTCGGCGGCACGTTTTCAACCGGCTAAGGTTGCAACCAGTCGATGATATGGTCTTCCAGGTCCGTGACCTGAGATTCTTTGATAGCGTAACTGCTAATCGATACTCCGGCATCTCTGACCGAGTCGGCCGAACCGGAAACCAAGGGGTGCCAATCAGGCAAGGGTTTGCCGTCTGCCAGTAGCCGATAAGCACAAGTTTTCGGCATCCAACGGTACTCGGCAAAATCATGCTGCTTCAAGTCGAGGCAATCCGGCACCAGCGTGCAGCGTTCGCTGTAACGGGTACAGCTACAAGTATCCAGATCGATCAAGTCGCAGACGACATTGGTAAACGCAATTTCACCGGTGTCTTCGTCCTCGAGTTTATGCAAACAACACTGGCCGCAATGATCGCATAAGGACTCCCACTCGGTAGGGGTCATTTGCGCTAGGGTTTTGGCTTCCCAAAATTTCATCGTTTACTGAGGTTTTAGTTGGCGTAGTTGATAGTGCAACACCGCCCAAGAACCCAGCACCGCCAGCGCGGCCGAAATCATCAGTAACAGCAGGAACTCGGAAAAACTCAAAAACAGCAATTCGAACGAACTGTTGTATAGGGTAGACAATTTCTCCACCGGCGATTCCAGGATCAGCAGCATGACCGTGACGATCAGCCAACCCAAGAAGCCGGAGATGAAGCCGAGCCAGAATCCGGTGTATAGAAACGGACGCTGGATAAAAGCATGGGTAGCACCGACCAGCTTGGAAATGAACACCTCGTCCTGACGGTTTTGCAATTCCAGGCGAATCGTGTTGCCGGTGATGAACGTCACGGCAAATCCGAGCAGCAAGCTGACCAATAGCACGCCCCGGCTGGCGATCAGCATAATGGTTTGCAGTCGCGCTACCCATTGCATATCGACCTGGACGAATTCGACTTGCGGCAATTGTTTGAAATCGGCCATCAATTTCTCGATATCCTCGCTGTGTTCCAGCGCGTTCTTCGGCAACACCTGAATCACGCTGGGCAAGGGATTGCGCTCCAGCGCGTTTAACGCATCGCTGAAACCGCTATTGGCTTTGAACTCCTCCAACGCCTGCTTTTTGCTGATGTACTTGACTTCGGCAACGCTAGCATTTTGCTGCAACTGCTCCATCAGCTTCTGCCCGGCCGCATCGGTAATGCCCTCATGCAGGAACAGAGACATTTGGTTGCTCGACTCCAGATTGCCGGTTAGCTGCTCGACGTTTGCGACGACGATATAGAAACTGCTGGCCAGCGAAACCGCAATCGCCAATACCAACACAGTCATCGCCGAGGTAAACGGCGTGCGGGTCAAGCGACCCAGGCTGGAAAACAGGCCGTGGGCGTGGTTTAGCAGATAGGCCTGAAATAATTCCACGATGCGGTTGCCGGCATGTTTACGGCGGATTTGTTTCATCATCAGCTTGCTACCAAGTGGCCTTTGTCGAGCGTCAGTACCCGATGTTCCAGATGATTGATCAATTCTATGTCGTGCGTCGCGACCAATACCGTTACCCCGACCTGTTTGAATTGCTCGAACATATGCATGACTTCGGCCGACAAATCCGGGTCCAAGTTACCGGTGGGTTCATCGGCCAATATGAGTTTCGGTTTGTTGACGATGGCTCTGGCGATGCCAACCCGCTGTTGCTCGCCGCCGGATAAGGCCAGCGGATGCTTACGTTCCTTGCCCAGCAAGCCGACCTTATCCAACGAGGCTCGCACCCGGCGCGCGACTTCCTGATGGTTATAACCGGAAACCACCAGCGGCAATGCCACGTTATCGAACACGGTCCGGTCGTTCAGTAACTTGTAATCCTGAAAGATCAAACCCAGGTTACGCCGCATATAGGGTATTTTCCGGTCGCTGATGCGGCTGATATTCTGGCCGTCCAGAAAAATATTGCCTCGCGTGCATTGCTCCATCATTGCAATCAGCTTCAACAAGGTACTTTTGCCGGCGCCGGAACGCCCGGTCAAAAACGCCATCTCGCCACGTTGCAAATGAAAACTGACGTCGGTCAACGCCTCGCCGGCATCCGGATAGCGTTTGCTGACGTGTTCGAATTTCAGCATAGGTTTAGTCTTTCACAAACAGCGCATCGACGAAGTTCTTCGCATCGAAATCCTGCAAATCGTCAATTTGTTCGCCGACGCCGATAAAACGGATCGGCACCCTCAGTTGGTTGGCCAACGCGAAAATGATACCGCCTTTGGCGGTGCCATCCAATTTGGTCAAAGCAATACCGGTCAGCTCGACCGCTTCATTGAATAACTTGGCTTGCGACAGGGCATTCTGGCCGGTGCCGGCATCCAGAATTAGCAATACTTCGTGCGGCGCGGACTCGTCCAATTTGCCCATGATGCGTTTGATCTTCTTTAACTCGTCCATCAAATTGGATTTGGTGTGCAAGCGACCGGCGGTGTCGGCGATCAGGACATCGATGTTCTTGGCTTTGGCCGATTGCAAGGCATCGAAAATCACCGAGGCCGAGTCGGCGCCGGTATGTTGAGCCACAACCTGAACATTGTTGCGCTCGCCCCAGGTCTGTAATTGTTCGACCGCCGCCGCGCGGAAGGTATCGCCGGCCGCCAACATTACGCTGTGCCCTTGCTGTTGCAGGCGTTTGGCCAGTTTGCCGATGGATGTGGTCTTACCCACACCATTGACGCCGACCACCAGAATCACGAACGGCCCGTCCTGTTGCGGAATCCGCAACGGCTGGCTGCAAGGCTGCAGCATGTTTTGCAAGTTCTGCTTCAACGTAGCGGTCAACACCTCCCCATCGCTGAGCTGGTCGCGTTCCAGGGTATCGGTCAGTTGTTTGATGATTTGCGTCGTGGTCTCGATACCCATGTCGGCCATCAATAAATTCGCCTCCAGTTCGTCGAGCAATTCCTTGGTGACGGCTTTCTGACCGAACGCCAGGCTACCCAATACGCCGCTGAGGCCGCTGCGGGTTTTTCGCAATTGGCTGGACAGCCGCAGGTATAACGATTCCTGGCTGACCGGCGCTTCCGCAGGGACTTCGGCGGCCGGTGCCGCAGGCACAGCCAATTCGATTTCCGCTCCGGTTTCGTCGGCTTCTTCGCCCAGCCGGTAACGGCTGAACAGTAAAATCGCCAACAACGGCAACATCAACAAAGCCGCGAACGCATTGTGCGCAACCGCCAGCGGCAAGGGCAGCGTGTATTTGACGCCGAAGACACCGAGAGCGATTTGAATCAACAACAATAGACTCAGAGCATTACTGGCCATGCGCACCGGTTTTGGGTAACGCTCGGAAGTGGCAACCAGCATCAATCCGCTCAACACCAAGAAGGTAAACCCGGCAAATAGCCGGTGCACCGCCTGAATCGCCATTTTCGCATCGGCCGACAAGGCATCGGCATTGCCGAATAGATCGAATGCGTGTTGGTAATCGGTCTCCGGCAACCATTGGCCATTACAACGTGGAAAATCGGTGCAGGCCAGACCGGCGTAATTGCTGCTGACCCATCCGCCCAAACCGATTTGGGCCAGTAATACCAAAATCGCAATCCAGGCAAACCAAGTCGGCCCGGACTTCACCGATCTCGGCGTCAACTGCGGATGCAAGCGCAAATAGCTCCAGGCGATGGCCCAGAACGTGGCAAAACCCAGCAGTAGATGGCCGGTGACCACCAGCGGCATGGTGCCCGAGGCAACGGTCCACATGCCCAGCGCCGCCTGCGCGGCAATCAGTAACAGTACCAACCCGCTCCAAGCCAAAGCGGCAGCCCGCTCGCGCTGGCGCCAGGCGAATCCGAACCAGACCAGCGCCAAAACGGCCAAACCGCCCGCCAAATAACGATGCGCCATTTCTTTCCAGGCCTTGGCGGTATCGAGCGTTTGCTGCGGAAAACCGGCTGCGGCGTCGGCTTTGAATTGCGGGCTGTCGCTGACGAAGGCTTTACCGTAGCAACCCGGCCAATCCGGACAGCCAAGGCCGGCATGGGTCAGGCGGACATAGGCGCCGACGACGATGACAAGCAGCGCCAGCAGCGCGCAACACAGGGTTAGTTTTCTGAACATGTGATCAACCGATTTGTGAAATTCTGAGTAACTTGCCTAAGTCGTCTCTGACCTGATACGGATCGTAACCGGGCGCGTATTTCATCATTACGTTGCCCAACGGGTCCATGATCAGCAGGCTACCATCCGGTAGCGGACTTGGATTTATTGTTGTGATTTTTTGTTGCAAGCTTGGCGCAGGCGCAGCCTTCAGCAGACGCCCGTCTTCGCGCCACTCGGCCGGTAGCGGCAGTTTGTTATCGAATAGCAATGCCAGGCGCCGGATTCTGGCAATGTCCTTACCCATCATCAAGCCGATTTGGTTGGTTTTATGGAGTGCCACCCGGCAGGTTTCGCCACATTCGCCCGCCACCGGATTAACCAAGATCCAATGTCCTTTCAACTCGCCGATATGCTCTGCGGAAAAAGGATCGGCCCCGGAAAACTCCCCCGCGTCCGTGACCAACGGCGGACTGATCAACTCGCCGTGGTTGGTACCCAGACGCACGGCGTCAGGATGTTTCGCCAGATACCAGGCAATGCCGAACGGAATTACCGACATGGCGAAAATCACCAAAATAGTGATGCGGTTTTTACGATGTTGTTTATCCACGATGTGTATTACGGCTGCTGTGCCAAACAAATAGCACGGTTAAGGTCAACGCTAAACCGAACCATTGTACTGCATAGGCCCGGTGTTTTTCAGGCGGGATCGTCACCGCTGTCTTCCATTCGCGGCGATAACCGGCGGGTTGATCCGGACTTAATTCGATTTGGTAATCGGCCAGGGCGTACCCCATTTTCTCGGCCAATAGCCGGGTATCGATCACTTGTACCCTCACCGGCCAACTATCGCCGGGTACTTCGGCGCCCTGCAAGCGGATACCGGGCTCCGGAAAGCGGTTGATCCTTCCCGTAACTGCCCCGATTTGGCCGACTACGCTCAGATCGGGCGCTGTGTCGCGCGAAACGCCCATTCCAATCCAACCCCGGTTGATCAAAACGGCGGCCTGACCGTTACCGGGCAAAAACGGCGTTAACACCAGATAGCCCGCTTTACCGTCCAAGACCTGATTGTCGAGCAAAATCTGATGCGCGTGATCGTAATGTCCGTTCAGAGTCGCCGGACGGTAACGGTACTCCGCTACGTCGATTAACACATCGCCGTTTAAATCCAAGGCCGGAGCAGACAACGCCGCCTGCTGCGCATCCAACAGATTTTGCTTTTCAGCACCGCGCCGCAATTGCCAAAAGCCCAAATTGCACAACAACCCGACCAGCAGCAGATAGCCGGCCAACATCGGCCAGGCGAACTGAAACTCGACCCCGAAAAATTTGAATCTGACCATATTGTTTTCCAACCGTTATCCGCTATTGGCAAGCGCAGTTTATTCGCCGAAAATGTTTATTTTTATCCGGTTTCGCCGACATGCCCATCAAAATCCTCATCATTGCCGCATTCATCGCCATTGTCGTCAGCCTCGGCTCCGCCTTGTTCCACATTGTCAAACACAAGGACGACGAAGATTCGAAAAAAACGGCAAAGGCCTTAACCGTCAGGATCGGCGTATCGTTGGGCGTCTTCATTTTACTGTTTCTCGCCTTGGCCACCGGCCTGATCCAGCCTCACGGCATCGGCACACGCATACACAACGCTCCTCCAGCCTCGACCAACCCGTCCAACCCCTGATTTCGAACAAAAAAAAAGCGCGATCCGCAAAGACCGCGCTTTTTATTGGGTGGTGCTTGGATTTACAGCAGGTAAACGAACACGAACAAGCCTAACCAGACCACGTCGACGAAGTGCCAGTACCAGGCGGCGGCTTCGAAGGCAAAATGGTTTTCCGGCGTGAAGTGGCCTTTCCAACTTCTGAACAAGACTACCGACAAGATGATCGCGCCGACGCAGACGTGGAAACCGTGGAAACCGGTCAGCATGAAGAAGGTCGAACCGTAGATGCCGGAGCCCAAAGTCAACCCCATTTCGGCATACGCTTCATGGTACTCGCTGGCTTGGAAAACCACGAACAAAAAGCCCAAACCGACAGTTGCCGCCAAGCCTTTGATCAATTGGCTACGATTTTTCGCCAACAAGCCGTGGTGAGCCCAAGTGCAAGTAACGCCACTGGTCAACAGAATCAGGGTATTCAAGAACGGCAACCCAAAGGCGCCCATCGGTTCGAAATCGCCGCCGACTTTGCCCGGGCCGTTGGTGGGCCATACCGCTTGGAAAGCAGGCCACAATATCTCGTGAGTGGAGCGACCCGGACCGCTGACGGGGCCGGTTTCGCCCAACCAGGGCACCGACAGGTTGCGGGTATACCACAACGCGCCGAAGAATACGGCAAAGAACATGACTTCCGAAAAAATGAACCACATCATGCCCATCCGGTAGGAAATACCGACGCCGTGGTTGTACATGCCGGACTCGCTCTCGGTAGCTTGCAACGCAAACCAGGCTCCCAGCATTGCAATGAAAACCAGCAAGCCGGTAATCATCATGCCGGAACCGGCCGAGTTACCGTTCAAATAGTTGGCAAAGCCCGCCAGCGTCAGCATCAAGCCGGCGGTCGCCATCACCGGCCACGTGGCTTTATGCGGGATGTAATAAGCTGTGTTTGTCGACATAACCTTCCCCTTCGTTAATTTTCAGAATTTTCAGTAATTTCAAAAAAAGTGTAAGACAGCGTAATGGTTTTATAGCGTTCCGGGAGCTTGGGATCCACCACCAGACGTACGGTCATATTCTTTTCTTCGTTCGGCTCGAAGATTTGCTCCAATTCGCAGAAACAAATCACTTTGTTCACGTAATCCTTGACCTGACCCGGCGAATAAGTCGCTACCGCCCTCACCTTCAACCGGCGCTCGCTCAGATTCTTGGCATAAAAGCCCACCGAGTAATACTGCCCCGGATGAACTTTCAAGCTCGGCGTCTCGGCCTTGAACGCCATCGGCACCGACCGGTTCAACGACGTCAGAAACTCCATCGTCACCTCGCGGTTTTGCTCGGGCTGGAACGCCGTTTCCTGTTTTGCCACGGTCTCGACTTTGGCATTCTGCCCTACCAAATCGCATAACACGTTGTAGAGCGGAACCAGGGCATAACCGAATCCGAACATCATTGCGGCGAACAAAACCAGTTTCGCCGCCAAACGAGTATTTTTTTTATCTAAACCGTCGTCGCTCATTGCGACATGGCCTTGATGACCGCCAACACGTAGATGGTTATCGCAATTGCTGCCAACACCACCGCCGTCAAAATATTTTTCTTTTTAATATCCATGTTGCTCCTCGAGACGCTCCATCGGCAACATCCCGATGGAGCGGTCAACCGGCATCGCTAAAACCGAATCAGAAATGCTCGGTCGGAATTTTTTCCGGTGGAGTCGTAAAGGTGTGGTATGGCGCAGGCGAAGGCACGGTCCATTCCAGACTGTGTTTGCTGGCATCTTCCCAAACTTCGTCGCTGACTTTCTCGCCGGTACCGCCGCGAATCGTGTCGATCACGATATAGACGAACAACAACTGACTGAAACCGTAAATGAAGGCGCCGATACTGGACACCATGTTCCAATCAGCAAACTGGACCGCGTAATCCGGAATCCGACGCGGCATGCCGGCCAGGCCCAGGAAGTGTTGCGGGAAGAACAGGATGTTGACCGAAATCGCCGACAACCAGAAATGCAGTTTGCCGATTTTCTCGTTGTACATATTTCCGGTCCACTTAGGCAGCCAGAAATAGCCGGCGGCCATCAGGATGAAGACCGACGCCGGTACCAGCGTGTAGTGGAAGTGAGCAACGATAAAATAAGTGTCGTGGTATTGGAAATCCACCGGCGCCACCGACATCATCAAGCCGGTGAAACCACCCATCGTGAACAGCACCACGAACGCAATCGAAAACAACATCGGTGTTTCGAAAGTCATCGAGCCTTTCCACATGGTTGCCGTCCAGTTGAAGACTTTTACCCCGGTCGGAATGGCGATCAGCATCGTCGCATACATGAAGTACAACTCACCGGCAATCGGCAGACCGACGGTAAACATGTGGTGAGACCAAACGATGAACGACAGGAAGGCAATCGCACCGGTCGCATACACCATGGAGGCGTAACCGAACAGCGGTTTACGGGCGAATACCGGAATGATGGTAGACGCCACGCCGAAGGTCGGCAGAATCATCACGTACACTTCAGGATGACCGAAGAACCAGAAAATGTGTTGGTACAACACCGGGTCGCCGCCACCAGCCGCGTCGAAGAAGCTGGTTGCGAAAAATTTATCGGTCAACAACATGGTTACCGCGCCAGCGAATACCGGCATGATCGCGATCAGCAGGAATGCGGTGATCAGCCAGGTCCAGACGAACAACGGCATTTTCATCAATGTCATGCCGGGCGCGCGCATGTTGAAGATGGTCGCGATCACATTGATCGCACCCATGATCGACGAAATACCCAGCATGTGCACCGAGAAGATCGCAAACGGAAACGCTTTTCCGGTTTGCAAGACCAACGGCGGATACAAAGTCCAACCGGCGGCAGGCGCACCGCCCTCCATGAACAGTGTGCTGGCCAGCAATAAAACGCCGGCGACCAGCATCCAGAAGCTCATGTTGTTCATCCGCGGCAACGCCATATCCGGCGCGCCGATCATCATCGGGATCATCCAGTTGGCCAGACCGACGAATGCCGGCATCACGGCACCGAATACCATGACCAGCGCATGCATCGTGGTCATCGAGTTGAAGAAGTTCGGATCGACGAATTGCAGGCCGGGTTCGAACAATTCCGAGCGAATGATCAGCGCCATGGTCCCGCCAACGAAGAACATCGCCAGTGCAAATACCAAGTACAGGGTACCGATGTCCTTATGGTTAGTGGTAATTATCCACCTTAGAATGCCCTTCTCCGGGCCGTGATCGTGGTGATCGTGATGATCATCATGTTCAGCTACGACAGCAGTCATGTTTTATACCTCAGCAAAAATTAGAAAATGAGTTCAATGCGTACATCAACGAATTACTCATCATCGTCCCATTTGGGTGTGATTTTGTTGGGCTGAATTTCATCACCCACGTTGTTACCCAGCGCCGGAGCGTTTCTGATATAGGTAATCAGCTCGGCCAACTCGTTGTCGGGCAGCTTGCGGAAGGCCGGCATTTTGCTGGTACCGGCTTGGATAAAGCCGATCAACTGATCCATGTTGCCGGTCACTTTGGCACTGCCGCTCAAAGCCGGAAACCAGCCCGGAATACCTTTGCCGTCGATCTGGTGGCAGGCCACGCAGTTTCTCAGGTAAACCGATTCGCCATGGGCCATCAGCGAATTGCGGGTTTGGTCGCTCAGATCGGGGGCTTGGTTTTGCTTTTCCAGAGTCGCCTTCACCCAGGCGTCATATTGGTCCTGCTCCATCGCAATCACCACCACCGGCATGAAGCCGTGGTCCCGGCCGCACAATTCGGTACATTGACCACGGTAGGTACCGGGCTTGTCGACGTAAGTCCAGGCCTCGTTGACAAAACCGGGGTTGGCGTCTTTTTTCCAGCCCAGTTCAGGAACCCACCAGGAATGGATCACGTCGGCCGCGGTAAACAGGAAACGGATTTTCTTTTTAACCGGAACCACCAACGGTTTGTCGACATTCAGCAGATAGTTAGGTACTGAACGAGGGTCCATAGAGCTGACGCGGTGGACGCGTTCGCTGGCTTCATCCAAGTGGCTTTCGAAATGAATGCCGTTGTCCAGATATTCGTAGTCCCAATACCACTGCTTGCCGGTCACCTTGATCGACATTTCCGATTCTTGAGTCCGGTCCAGATCGACCACGGCTTTGGTTGCCGGAATCGCCATACCGACCAGAATCAGCGTGGGGATGATAGTCCAGATGATCTCGACCGTGGTGTTTTCATGGAACTGCTCGGCTTTATGACCTTTCGATTTACGGTGATGGAAAATCGAATAGAACATCGTGCCAAATACCGCGATGCCGATAAACACGCAGATCCACATGATCAACATGTGCAGGTCGTACAACTCGTTACTGAGCTGGGTCACGCCTTTCGTCAGATTGAGTGTGTAGTCCGCATGCGCCGATCCGAGCCCTAAAGCCATCAGAACCGAACATGCGAGCAGTTGCTTAGTTTTCTTCACGGAGCAGCCCCCATTGGTAGTTATAAACTTGTATGCGTTATATCGTTGTAATCTTGCCGCCCGACACCAAACAGACAACAAACTCCCTTTACAGATAATTGTCATAAATAAACTGGGCAATTTTAACCCATGACTCCCCGGCAGACCAGAAGAGCTTTTCCCGTTTGTACACTATGCACATAAAAAAGGCTCACGGACATTGCTGCCCGCAAGCCTTCATGACTGTTATGCCGTAAACAGCGATTGACTTAGCTTAAAACTTCTGCGTAAGCCTTATCGTAAGTCGGAATGTGGCTATCCAGCCAACCTTTCACCATTTGCCCCACCTCGTCGGTGACGTCGGCTTCACCGGCATGGAATTTCTTTTGCAAATCGGCGCAAATACCCACCAACGCATCGTGTTCGGCCTTATGCCGCTCGTAACCGCCGAAACCCTTGGCTTGCATTTCCTTTTCCTCGTGGGCGAAATGGTCGACCACATAGGCGATCAACGCATCCAACGAAGCGCCGACGGTTGCCCGCGCCGCGCCGCCGGTTGCTTCGTCGTACAACTTGTTCAACAACCCGAACAGAGTTTGGTGTTCTTGATCGGCAAAGCCAACGTTGGTGCCGTATTGTGCTGCGGTCCAAGTGATTAAAGCCATAAAACGTCTCCTGGTTATAGTTGTAATGGAGCCGTCATTCTCAACATCCGCCGCTTAATTTTCTTGATGCAGATCAATATTTTGCCAGGTTGGCAACTGCAGGCCGCTTGACAAAAATTCAAAATCGCCAGTCTCCGAATAGGGCAAGACCCCCAGAAATGGCGCCGGCAGCGCCTCCTGCAAATACGCCACATTTTCTGCAAAGTACGGCATATTTTCGAGGATTTGCACACCAATCCAGCCGGCACAGCGCAAGCCGGAATCAACGACGGCCTGCACCGTCAACCGCGCGTGATTCAGGCAACCGAGCCTGATACCGACCACAACCAGCACTGGCAGCCCCAATATCCCAGCCAATCCGGCGTTATCCAAAGTTAGGCTCATCGGCGAATACCAGCCCCCCGCACCCTCGACCAAAACGACTTGAGCCCGCTGCTGCAAAGCGCCGAAAGCTGCCAGGATCTGTGCCGGCTCAACGGTTTCGCCGCCGCAGGCCAAATGCGGCGACACCGGCTGTTCGAAGGCATACGGATTGACCAACTCGTATTCCGCGTCGACCGATGCATTTTGCATCAACAGCAACGCATCTTGGTTTCGCCACTTGCCGCCATGGCGTTCGCAACCGGCCGCTACCGGCTTCATCCCCGCAACCGCATAACCCTCGCGTCGGAAACGGCGCAACAATGCGGCAGTGGCCCAGGTTTTACCGATATCGGTATCTGTACCGGTGACAAAATATCCGATCTTCATCGCATCGCTCGTAGATAAATAATTTCATAACTGGCAACAATCTCGCCGCCGGCCATCGCCGATTCGTAATGGGCAATCATGCTTTGCAACGCCGCCCGACTGGTCGGCCGCGGATTACGGTAAGTACTGACGTTGTGCGCGCCGATTCCTTTCAGCTCGCGCATCAGCGCCATCACCGACGGATATGACTGGGTGATTAACTCGGTTTCCAGTTCGAACCGGCGCCAACCGGCCGCTGCCAGGAATTGGCCTATCTGGTCGGTACTGTAAAACTGGTTGACGTGAGCAAACTCGTCGACTTGGCTCCACGCCGCTTTCAATTCCGCCAAGGTCCGCGGACCGAAAGTCGACAATACCAAACGACCGTCGACGCACAATACTCGCCGGCAATCGCCCAGCAGCGCGCTCAAATCCTCGCACCACTGCACCGCCAAGTTGGAATAGATTTGGCCGATACTGTCATTCCGGAACGGCAAGCGCTCGGCATCGGCACAGACGTAAGCAAGCGGCAAGCCGGCACAGTTTCGCTGCGCGGCTTGCAACATCGGCACAGCGATATCCAGCGCAACGGCGGCCGGCGTCCGGCTAGCCAAATGCCGGCTCAGAAAGCCGGTACCGCAACCGATATCCAACACTGGTTGAGCCAGGCCGGCGCAGGGAAATTTTGCCAACAAGGTCTCGCCGACCCGGCGCTGCAAACCGGCCGACGCATCGTAACCATCGGCCGCGGCGGCAAACGACTGCCGGACTTTAGCCTTGTCCAACAGCGCCGTATCAGTCATCGCTCAGCACAGCATCAGCTAAAACTTGCGGATGAGTGAGAAACGGCACGTGCCCGGCGCCTGGCAATATCTCTATCTGCAACGCCGGCTGTAAATCCTGTAACGCGGTCGCGGTCGCCACCGGCACCAACGTATCTTTATCGCCCTGAATCACCCGTATCGGCAGTTTCAACGCCGCCAAGCTATCGCGCGCGTCGTGCTGCTTCAAAATCTGCAACCCGCCTTGCAGCGTGCCGAAATCCGGAGCCTCGCATTCCGAGACAGTCAGTTTCAGTTGTTGCAACACGGTTTTGGCATGCGGCAATCCCTGCACTTGCAAGCCCAAAAAGCGTTGCAGCGTCTGTTTCGAGTCGCGAATTAGCAATTCGGCAAAACTGTCGAGCACCTCGGGCTTGACTCCCGGCCAGCCGGGTTCACGGACGAAACGCGGGTTGCCCGCCAACAATGTTAAAGAACGAACCCGACCGGGACATGAGCAAGCCAAATTGATCGCGACCGTCGCGCCCAAAGACCAGCCCAGCAAATCGAAACGCGGCACCGGAATCGCCGCCAACAAGGCCTCGACGATGGCTGGCATTTCAAAATTGATTAACGGCGCACTACGTCCATGCCCCGGCAAATCCAGACAAATCACCTGCCGCTGCTCGGCCAATTGCCGGGCGAACTGGCGCCAAATACCGCTGTGCATGGCCCAACCGTGCAGCATCAGCAACGGCCGGCCGTGGCCGTAAATTTCGCAATGGATGCTATTCAACGCAACACCTGACCCAACGCCGTCAGTAAGGCATCGACCTGCTGCAGACTGTGGTGCGCCGTAAACGTGACCCGCAAACGGGCGCTACCGGCCGGCACGGTCGGCGGCCGAATCGCACCGACCCAAAATCCCAACTCCGCCAATTCCCGGCTCGCTGCCAGCGCGCGGCCGCTGTCGCCGACCAGCAGCGGCTGGATCGCCGTTGCAGATTCCATCAGCCGCAAGCCCTGTTGTTCGGCGCCGCGGCGAAAATGGCCGATCAAGGCCTGCAACTGTTCCCGCCGCCAGGACTCGGTTTGCAGCAAGCGCAAGCCGACGCGAGTGGCTTCGGCCACCGCCGGCGGCAAGGCCGTGGTGTAAACATAAGTTCTGGCTTTTTGAATCAGATACTCGATCAATTCTGCGGAACCGGCAACGAAGGCGCCGAAAGTGCCGAACGCTTTACCGAGGGTGCCAACCAAGATCGGCACTTGCTCGGCGGAAAGGCCGAAATGTTCGACCACGCCGCCGCCGTTGCGGCCCAACACGCCGAAACCGTGGGCGTCGTCGACCAGCAATCCGGCTTGATAGGCGTCCGCCAGCCGCGCCAAGTCCGGCAAGGGCGCCAGATCGCCGTCCATACTGAATACGCCGTCGCTGACGATCATTGCCCTGCCCTGAACCCGATCAAGCCTGGCCCGCAGATCGTCGGTGTCTGCGTGGCGGTAGCGCTGAAATCGGGCACCGGCCAGCAAGCCGCCGTCCAATAACGAAGCATGGTTGAGCCGATCTTCAAACACAGAGTCGCCGCGTCCGACCAATGCCGAGATCGCTCCCAGATTGGCCATATAACCGGTCGAAAACAGCAAAGCCCGTTCCCGTCCGGTGAACGCGGCCAATTCCTCTTCCAAGGCGTGATGCGCCGAACTGTGACCGCAAATCAAATGCGCCGCGCCGCTGCCGCAACCGTAGCGGTCGGCGCCGGCCTTGAACGCCCCGACCACATCCGGATGATTGGCCAACCCGAGATAATCGTTGCTGCAAAAATTCAGCAAGCGGCGACCCGCAACCTGTAATTCGACCGCCTGCGGCCCGTCGATGATGCGCCGGCGCCGATACAGATTTTGCTGGTCTAACTGCTGCAGGCTCGCGGAAAAATCGTAAAACCGCTTCGGCATCAGGCGTAGCTGGAGCCGCCCATCCGCACGCCCAAGCGAGCGAACAATTGCTTATCCTGGTTGGTCATCGGATTGTCGGTGGTCAGCAACTTCTCGCCGTAGAAAATCGAGTTGGCACCAGCCAGGAAACATAAGGCCTGCATTTCGTCGCTCATTTGGGTGCGTCCGGCCGACAAGCGCACCCGCGAATGCGGCATCATGATCCGGGCCACTGCCACAGTGCGCACGAAGACGATCGGGTCCAGCTTTTCGGTACCGTGCAACGGTGTGCCCTGCACCTGCACCAACATATTGATCGGCACGCTTTCCGGATGCTTCGGTAAATTGGCCAACTGCAGCAGTAATTTGGCGCGGTCGGTTTCCGACTCGCCCATGCCGACGATACCGCCGCAGCAGACGTTGATGCCGGCATCGCGCACCCGCTCCAGCGTATCAAGCCGGTCCTGATAGGTCCGGGTGGTGATGATTTCCGAGTAATAATCTTCCGAGGTGTCCAGATTGTGGTTGTAGTAATCCAAACCGCCTTCTTTCAAAGCCTGGGTTTGCTTGTCGGTCAACATGCCCAGCGTGACGCAGGTTTCCATGCCCAGCGCTTTGACGCCCTTGACCATTTCCACCACCCGTTCGATATCGCGATCTTTCGGACTGCGCCAGGCCGCGCCCATGCAGAAGCGCGAAGCGCCTTCCGCTTTGGCCCGCTCAGCAGCCTGTAATACCGAGTCAACCGGCATCAAAGCCTCCGGCGCCAGATCCGAATCGTAACGCGCACTTTGCGGACAATAACCGCAATCCTCCGAGCAGGAGCCGGTTTTGATACTCAACAAACTGCTGACCTGGACTTCGTTCGGATCGAAACAGGAGCGGTGTACGGTTTGGGCCTGAAATATCAAATCGTTGAACGGCAGGCCGAATAAAGCTTCGACTTCGTGCAATTGCCAATCGTGGCGCACTGCGACCGGTTCCAAGGGTTTGTGACTGGCGGACATTCTGTTACTCTCCGAAAAATTGTCAGGCGGGGCCGTCACAGCCACTTATCAACCCAACAGCAAAAAAATGGTAAACAACTGGCTGAAGATTATACAACGAAAGCTGTTGCCGCCGCGTTGCGTGTTGTGCGGCGATACCGGCTTGGCCGATTTCGACTTGTGCGCGGGCTGTTTGGACGATTTGCCGCGCAATCTAAGCTGCTGTTATCGCTGCGGCGAACCGTTCGAGAGCGAGATTGCGCTGCCCAGCTTGTGCGGGCGCTGCCTGAAACGCTCGCCGCAGTTCGACGAGACCTATGCGCCGTATCTGTACCGTTATCAGATGCCCTACCTGATCGGTCAGTTGAAATTCGGCCGCGATTATAAAAATGCGCGCCTGTTGGCAATGCTGCTCGCCGAGCATATCGCCGCCGACGCCGAACTGCCGGAACTACTGCTGCCGATGCCGCTGCATCCGCACCGATACCGGGAACGCGGTTTCAACCAATCGATCGAGATTGGCCGCCATTTGGCCCGGCGCTTCGAGCTGCCGCTGGATTTGTATAGTGTGGCGCGCAGCCGGGATACCGTGCATCAAACCGGCTTGCCGGCCAAACAACGGCATAAGAACATGCGCGGCGCATTTCGTCTGATTAAATCGTTAAAAGCAGAGCATGTAGCGATCGTCGACGATGTGATGACCACCGGCGCCACCGCTTCGGCTCTGGCCGGTGTGTTAAAGCAGGCCGGTGTCGGCCGGGTGGACGTTTGGGTCTGCGCCCGGGCCTGAACCCAGACCCGAATAGCGGTCTGCTCAACAGCCTAGCCCAGTGTGCCGCCGCTGCCGCCATGCACATCCACCCACAGGCAGGGCAAATTCAACTGCCGTAACCACTCGACGCCGTCCGCCTCTTTTAACATCGCAATCGTCGATGCACTGCCCGCCACCACGCAAAAATCGGCGACCGCGGTAACGGCCGCCAGATGCCTGACCGGCCAGCCGGTTTTCGGGTTAAGAATATGGCCGTAACGCACACCGTCGATCAGCAAGCAACGTTCGTAATCGCCGCTGCTAGCCACCGCACCTTCATAAACGGGCAAGGTCTTCAGAATCTCGCCGCGTTGACGCGGATCGCGAATGCCGACCCGCCACGGCGTCCCGTCGCCGCGCGGCCCGATCACCCGAATATCGCCGCCCAAATTAACCACGCCGTGTTTGACGCCACGATTGCGGCAAACCGTCGCCGCGCAATCCGCGGCGTATTCCTTAACCACGCCGCCGAAGTCGATTTCCATGCCCGCGACGCCGAAACCCAATAAAGGCTTTTGCCAAACCACCTTATCCCAACCGACTTTGGCCAACAGCGCCGTCAGCGCAGCCGGCTCGGGCAATCGGCCGGAATCGAATTTCCAGGCCTGCCGCAAAAGTCCTGAAGTAATGTCGAACAAGCCCTCGCTTTGCTGGTGGCAGGTCGTGGCGTAATCCAACAAACTTGCAGTTTCGGCGTCCACTTCGATCGCGGTTCCGGCCGCAGCGGCCCGGTTGATTTCCGACAGAAAACTGTCGGGGCGGTAGCGGGAATATCGCGCCTCCAAACGTTGGACTTCGGCCACCGCCGCATCCGCCGCCGCACTGGCGGTAGCGGTGCTGACGGCAAACAATTGAATTTCGCACGGGGTACCCATTGCGTTGAATTCGCGGCGGTAATAGGTCAACGGCCGATTCTTCGCGGGTTTGTTGGAGTTCATGATCAGGAAATCGCTGAGGCAAGGCCGCGATTTAACCAAAATCCACGGTTGCGATAAAGCCCGAACCAAAAGCTCCCGCTGACCGAACGACGGGGACACCAGCCGCGCCTGTTATCGCCTGGCGGAGAGCGGTCCGGATTTGCCTGGGAACTCGGATGTTTTGATAATGGAGGAAGAAGGGCCCAATAAGGCTTTGCGGCTAATGCAAGGCCTGACCAGGCCACAGTAATCTGATTTGAGCGATTCGCTGGGCTCGACGACGGGATAAACGCTGGTGCGATTCAGCTTCGACCGACCTGCCGTTAAAACCGCTTGCCTGATGCCGAATCAACGCGATCGGCCATCGCCTGCCATGGGCGGCGCCACACCGCCAAGCCCAGGGTTTAACAAGGTTTTGATGGCGATGGAGAGTTTTTCGCGGCGCGATGCCAACAACTGGAATCCGTGCATCAACATCGCGATTTCGTCCTGCAGGTTTTGTTGGTCAACCGCCATCATATCCAAAGCCTCCAGCGTCGAAGTGAGCAATAATTCGGGTTGGCTTTGGTAAGGACGATTGAAGCGGGCGTGAAAGGCATCGCGCAATTTTTGCAGCAATTCTTCAAACCGCTGTTCGGTGAATTCGTCGCTGCCGACGCTGGCCAATACCGCCTGTTCGGCATCGAACGCGTCGCGATGGTAAGCCTGCCGGAACGCGACGCGCAGTTGTTCGATCGCATCCTGGTGCTGTTCCGGCTGTCCCTGCACCTGGGCCGCCAAGCGCGCCACTGCTTCAGACAGCTTGTACATTGGCGTTTGATGGCGCATCGCATACAACGCCTCCAGAGTCGACGCCAGTTCCAGCAGGCGCGGCGCAGCATAGTTTTCGGTTTCCAGCCAACGATAAAACAGTGCCTTGAACGCGGCCGGAAAGGTGCCGAACTGCTCGCAATACGCTTCGACGAAATCGCCGGTAAACCGCTCCAGTGCCGGCTGGTCCAAAACTTGGCGTCTTATGTCCGCAAGCAAGCGCTGCGGCGTATCACTGGCGACAGCCGGTCTTTGTGTACGGACCGCACTGCGAATGTCCGGCCCCGGTTCCGCGTATCCCGCCGTTACTGCGGGCTCGGCCGCCGGCGCGGCATCGGCGGCGGTCAGCATCCGCAGCCAATAGTCGGTCAAACCGGGAGCATTCGGATCGCTGCCGATATGTTTGACGATGTTATCGGCTAACGAGAACAAACAGCGGCTGGCCGGCGAACCGGCCGCCAAATCGATCACCGTCATCTGCAAAGCCACCGCTTTGGAGACATTGTCGTCGCGAACCACGAAACCGCCGTACTCGACCTTCTGTTTCAGACACTTTTCGGCGACCGCGGCAAACCGGCGGTAAGTTTCGGTCGCCGCCGGATAATCCAGCGCCTGATTGACCACCACGCGCAAACTGCCGCGGTAGTTTCTGGCATTCAAGGCTTTCAGCAGGGAAAAGCCGTCGGTTAACGCGGCCGGATCGGCACTGACTAACAAAAATGCGTATCTGGCCGCCTCGATTAATTGCAATACCTTGTCGGTCAGTGCCGCCGGGACGTCAATCAAAAAATAATCGTATTGGCCTTCCAGTTCCCGCACTACCCGTTCCAGCTGCGAGTGCTGCTCCGCCGCCAACGGCTTGCTCATCAGCGCTTGCGCGCCGGGCAACACCGCCACACCGTCACTGGTTTTGATCACCGCCTCGGCCAGACTACGCTCGCCGCGGGCCAGTTGCTCCAGGTTGAACGCCGGTCGCAAGCCCAGCACGGAATTGATATTGGAAAGCCCGGTATCGGCGTCGATGATGCAGACACCGAGGCCACGGGCGGCCATTGCCGCGGCCAGATTAGCCACCAAACTGGACTTGCCGACCCCACTTGTGCCACTGGCGAATACCAGGACGTGCGGCGTTTTTCGAAGAACGTTTGTATCCTGCAATTGAGTAATCTGACTATCCATAATGAAACGGCAAACGAAACGATAGCGGCTGGGAGAAATATCCTGACAATTCGGCTCGGCATTGTACGCCTTATCCTACAAATCCCAAGCAACTAAAAGGCGCGGCGAAAATAGCGGCGGCGGCCGGTCGGAACCCACTCGGCCTCGGCGGCATTTGCCGCGAGTCTTCACGTATAATGCCGCGACCTGCAAACTAACCGAAACGCCATGACCACGCCACGCCTTGCCTGGGCTATCACCGGCTCCGGACATTACATCGAAGAATGTCTCGACTTCATGCTGACGTTGGATAACGTCGATCTTTACCTGAGCCAGGCCGGCGAGGAAGTACTGAAAATGTACGGCATCAAACTGGACGATATCCGCGCCAAGATGCCGATTTATCGGGACAAAGCGGCTTCGGCGCCGCCGGTGGGGCTGTTTTACAAAGGCTATTACCACACCTTCGTCATGGCGCCGACCACCTCCAACACCATCGCCAAATGCGTGCTGGGCATCGCCGATTCGCTGGTGACCAATTTGTACTCGCAAGCCGGCAAATGCCGAGTACCCAGCATCGTCTACCCCTGCGATACCGCGCCGGAAATCGAGACCACCGCGCCGGGCAAGAAAAAATTCATGGTCTATCCGCGCCCGGTCGACCTGGAGGCCACCGATAAAATTCGCAGCTTTCCCTACACCCAAGTCGTGGACGACGTCGAACAACTGATCCTGGCGGTAAACACCCGCCTGGCCGGGCTATGAGCGAAAAAATCCTGTTCATCACCGGCCGCCTGGCCGAAAAACAGGTCCGCCAGGTGCTGGAAAAAATGCAGCCCGATTTTTTTTACAAGGTGCATGTGATGGGCGTGACGGTGGCGGCACTGATCACCGCGGAAATGATCGCTCGCCGGCTAACCGACACCGGCGGCGCCGACCGCATCGTGATACCGGGCCGCTGCCGCGGCGATCTGGACATGCTGTCCCGGCATTACGGCATTCCGGTCGAACGCGGCCCGGAAGAGATCAAGGACTTGCCGCAACACTTCGGCATGGCTGCGCACCAATACGACCTGAGCCAATACCAAACCAAAATCTTCGCCGAGATCACCGATGCGCCGAATATCGGCGTCGACGCGGTGGTCGAGCGCGCGCATTACTACAAAGCCAACGGTGCCGACGTAATCGATATCGGCTGTCTACCCGGCACGCCGTTTCCACATCTGGCCGATTGCATCAAAACGTTGAAGCAGGAAGGCTTTAGCGTCAGCATCGACTCGCTGGAAGACGCCGACCTGCTGGCCGGCGGCAAGGCCGGCGCCGATTACCTGCTGAGCCTGACCAATAAGAGTCTGTGGATTGCCGACGAAGTGGCGGCAACGCCGATTCTGATTCCGGAAGTCCACGGCGACTTGGATACACTGGATCAAGCCATCGAGACCTTGAGCGCCAAAAACCGCGCCTTCATCGTCGACCCGATCCTGGACCCAATCCATTTCGGCTTTACCGAGTCCATCGTCCGCAATTACCAGTTTCGCCAACGCTACCCGGACATCGAAATGATGATGGGTGTCGGCAACCTGACCGAACTCACCCACGCCGACACCTCCGGCATCAATGCCATGTTGTTGGGCATTTGCTCGGAACTGAACATCAACCACATCCTGGCAACGGAAGTCAGCAAACACGCACGGCGGGCGATCAAGGAGGCCGACGTGGCCCGGCGCATGATGTATGCCGCCAAACAGCACAACACGTTGCCCAAACATATCAGCCCGGACTTGATGACGGTGCACGAGACTGCGCCGTTTCTGAACAGCCGCGAAGAAGTCGAAAATCTGGCGGCGCAAATCAAAGACCCCAGCTACCGAATCCAGGTCAACAGCGACGGCATCCACATTTTCAACCGCGACGGCCTGCACAGCGCCACCGACCCGTTCGATCTATATCCGAAACTGCAGGTCGAAACCGACGGCGGCCACGCTTTCTATCTGGGCGTCGAATTGGCCCGTGCCGAAATCGCCTGGCAACTGGGCAAGCGTTTCACCCAGGACCAAGCCTTAAGCTGGGGCTGCGCCGCGCAAGGCGCCGAGCCGACCGTGGACTTGCACACTTTCAAACCGGCCGGCAGCACGCTGAAAAAACATCAGGACTAAGGTGACACTATGGCCAGCCAAACTGCGCTACTGATCCTGATAGCCATACTCAGCGCGGTGCTGCTCTGGTTATGGCAGCACTGGCGCCGCGCTGCCCGCGCCGACTTCATCCGCCGCTACGCCTTCCCTGCCGGGCTATTCGAAAAATTGCAAAAGCGCCGGCCGCAATTGACACGCAAGGACTGTGAATTGACCGCCCGTGCCTTGCGCCAGTTTTTTCTGGCGTATCTGCATGGCGGCGGTAACTTCGTGTCGATGCCGTCGCAACTGGCCGACGACTTGTGGCACGAGTTCATTTTGTATACCCGGCATTACCAGCAATTCTGCCGCCAAGCCTTCGGCGGCTTTCTGCACCATACGCCGGCCGTGGTATTGAGCCGAAACCGCCGCAGCAATGCCGGCCTGCGCCGGGTCTGGTGGCAATGCTGCCGCGAGGAAAACATCAACCCCAGAAAACCCAGCCGACTACCGCTCCTGTTTGCCCTGGACAGCAAATTGCAGATCGCCGACGGTTTCAGTTACGTCGCCGATTGCCGCGGCCAGATCGCCCGTGCCGGCGACGACGGCCGTAGCGGCACGCCCTATTGCGGCGCCGACTTCGCCGACAGCAGTTTCGACGGCGACACCGACGGCTTCGGCGACGACAGTGGCAGCGGGGACAGTGGCGGGGATGGCGATTCCGGGGGCTGCGGCGGCGGTTGCGGCGGCGGCGGCGACTGATTGCCGGCAACGTTGCGTTATGCGCCGGACGCAGTTCAGCGCCGGTTTGTCGGTTTTGACCTGTCGTAAACCCGACAACCCATGCTCCTGCTATAGCCGCAGCCCTCGGTCCGCCTGGGTTGTACGTCTGGTATCGGACTTGCTAATCAAGTCCTGACCACCACCACTTTTGCCACGATGAAACCGAAATTCGCTGCTTTCCATTCGGCCATAGCCGGCCGACCAATTCCGGAGTCAGGACTATGCTGGAACCGGCCCTGAAACTCGCGGTTGCCAGCAAAGACGGCATCTCGATCAACGAACACTTCGGCCACGCCAAAAAATTCGGCATCTATAGCGTCGGCGAAAACGGCTGCCGGCTCCTGGAAACCCGCGACGTCGATAATTATTGCCTGGGCCAGCACGCCGACCAATCGGCGATGGCCGGCATCCTGGAAACCATCAAGGATTGCCACGCCGTTTTCGTCGCCCGCATCGGCGACGGCCCGACCGCGAAAGTCAACGCCATCGGCGTCCGCGCCGTGTCCGAATATGCCTATGCGGCGGTCGAAGAATCCCTGCTGGATTACGCCCGGCGTACCGCAGCCGGCGAGGAAATCGGATGACGCCGGAGCATGTCGCCGCGTGGGCGGCAACGCATGCGTTATCTCCGCTTCAGATCGATTGCGCCGTGACGGTGATGCTGAAAATCCTGGACGGCAAATGCAAGATGCCGGCGCAGGAAAAAGTGGTGATGGAGTTGCTGTACGACCGGATCAAACATCTGCCCGGCCAATTGCTGGACCATAGCGTACACGAACTGATCGAATCTGCTCGCAATGCCGATGACGAAGCACTGAAAAATCTGATCTACGAAAAACGCCTGCTAGCCGAAACCGCCATCTCGCGGCCGGTGATGAAAAGTTTTAAAGCGATGATCCGCGCTGAAGGCTTGCTGCCGGCGAAAACCGCAACCGACAGCGAGGATTAAATGCCGCCGGCGCTGAGTGCCGGATAGCTGAACAGCAAAAAGTGCAGACAATTCAGGCCAAAATGGCTCAGGATCGCGGCTTCCACGCGGCCAGTGGCCTGATATGCTGTGCCGTAACCGATACCGGCCAGCGTCGCCAATCCGGCGTAAGTCCAGCCGCCCGGCAGATGCTTCAAACCGAACAGAGCCGCCGCCAATACAATCGCCGACTTTTCGCCATGGCGCCAACGCTTCAACCAGCGCATCAAGCCGCGCTGTAACAAACCCCGGAAAAAGGCTTCTTCGACCAGACAGGTCGACAATAAATTGCCCCAGGCCCACAGCCAAAACAGCTCGCTCCATTTCGGTTGCCAGCGCACAAACGCCAAAGCCAGCGACGCTCCTAAAACCGCGATCGTCGTCAGCAACAGAATCGGCAACACCCGTTTCCCGAGTTGTCGCCATTCCCCGACCTTAGGCAGGCGGTGCCGTGTGCAACCCAACACGCAAAGGCCGAGCAAAATGCCGTCGAAGTTCAAATACTTGCTATACGGCAACGAATCCAGACCGAAGCGCCAATCGGCGATGACTTTGGGATTGGCGAAGCCCGGCAACCAATGAAATATCAACCCGGTAGCAACGATGAGGGCGACCAGCCAGGCCAGAGTCCGCCAAAACTTAGCCAGCGCGGCACGTTCGGCCAGCAGCAATCCGGTCGCCAACAGTACAGGCCAGAGCAAGGCCAGCGGCTGCAGGATACGGCCGTAGAGTCCGGCCGCAATCGCCGCGGCCAAGGCCAATGGCGTCAGCCAGCACTTGCCGGGCAGCCATAAGCCCAGCACGGCCAGGCTCAGCAGGCCGTAAGTCCACAGAATAATGGGCGTTACAAACACCACGCAGCCGGCTCAATCGAAAAAGTCGAAACTCATCTGCCCGCTCGGCTCGGGCTTGCGGAACACATCGCTACGCAATGCCGGCAAGGCGCGGTCCATGCCCAGTTTCTTGCAGATCAAGCCAAAGCGCTGGGCGATCAAATCGGCGTAAGAACCGCTGCCGCGCAAACGCTGATGGAACGCGGCATCGTAGGCTTTGCCGCCGCGGCTGTCGCGGACCCGGTTCATGACATGCTCCGCTTTCAGCGGAAAGTGGTGTTGCAGCCATTCTTCAAACAGCTCAGCGGTTTCCAGCGGCAGGCGCAGCAGAATGTATTCGGCACTGAGCGCACCGGCCGCGTGCGCGGCGGAGACGATTCGCTCCAATTCGTAGTCGGTCAATACCGGAATCAACGGCGCCACCATCACCCCGACCGGCACGCCCGCCTCGCGTAAGCCCGCCACGGCGTCCAGCCGGCGTTGCGGTGCCGAGGCGCGCGGCTCCAGAGTTCTGGCCAGATTCCGGTCCAAGGTCGTGACCGACAGGCATACCGAGGCCAAGCCCTGTTGCGCCATCTCGGCCAAAATATCGATGTCGCGTTCGATCAAGGCCGACTTGGTGACGATGCTGACCGGATGCCGGGTCTCGGCCAGCACTTCCAATATGCCGCGCATGATGCGCTGCTGGCGTTCCAGCGGCTGGTAGGGATCGGTGTTGGTACCCAAGGCCAACGGCGCACACTGGTAATTGCGCTTGCCCAGCTCTGCCCGCAACAATGCGGCGGCATTGGGTTTTACCAGGATTTTGGTTTCGAAATCCAAGCCCGGCGAATAGCCCAGGTAAGCGTGGGTCGGCCGGGCGAAACAATAAATGCAGCCGTGCTCGCAGCCGCGATAGGGATTGATGGAACGGTCGAACGGAATATCCGGCGAATCGTTATAGGTGATCAGCGATTTGCTGTTATCGACCACGATTTCGGTCGGCAGCGGCGGCAGATCGTCATCCAGGCTGCCCCAGCCGTCGTCCTCGGCATGGCCGCTTTGCTTCTCGAACCGGCCGGCGGCATTGCTGATGCTGGCGCGGCCTTTGTAAATCAGGGGTTTGGACATGGATTGCTCCGCAAAACCGCGTACGGCGCTCAGGTTATCGGTCGATACCGGCATTATACCCGGCGCGGTAGCCGCCGAAACCGTCTGCGAGTTGGCGCGGCCCACCAAGCAAAGTTTGCACCGGCGGCCGGTGAAATAATCGATAGTTTGGCGCCGGCCGTTTGCCGTCGCGTCAGAACGGTGCCACAGCATGGTCAAGACCAACACTCGCGACCGCCGCCGTCAAACCGCTCATTGTTAGCCTCCAATCCTGGCCGCATCGGCTGCCACACTCCGCCATAAAGCGCGATATTTCGTAAATCGCGCGACATCCCGTGCCCATCCTCTGTCGCCCGCGCTAACCCGCTGCCACAAAACACCGCAAAACCAATGACTTGAGCTGCTAAAACCGCCTTGGCACACGAATTGACTATCGATTATGGAAACCCGTTCGGGCCCGGCCCGAGATCCGATTCATAACTACTTCGCCAAAAATCAAGAGGAAAAACCGATGAAAACCGTCACCATGCCAAATCCGGCCAATCCCAACCCGACCGCCACGCCAGACCGACCGTTCCGCAATTTCAAAAGCTTGGCCTTGGCCATCGGATTGGCGTTAGGCCAACAAATCGGGGCGGCGCATGCCGCCAGCTTCGATCCGAACATCGTTATCAAAGGTTCCGCCGAATTCGACAGCACCGGCTCGCCTTCCGACCCGGTCAATGCCACACAAGCCGGGGAATTGACCAGAATTATGGCCGGCATCACGACCACGACGACCTTGACCGGCGCGGCGATCAACGGCATCGATCCACTCTCGGGCACGCTAACCAGCATCGGCGACGGCTTCGGCATCAAATTCAATGCCAATGGCAGCTCCAACAGCGAACCGTCTATCGTCAATCCGTTGTTCGGCGACTATACGATGTCGTTGCAGAACAATTCGGCCACCGATGCCTTCCTGGTTAATTTAAGGTTCCAATTCAGCTATCAGGTCAGCGCGACCGACTCGGTCCGCTCCACGACGGATAACGGCGAATTCGCCCGCGCCCAAGTCACCTTGCATAAAGAGGACGGTAGCGAATTGTTATTCGCCAGCGGATTGTCCGACACCACGTACAGCAACCAACAATTTCTATTCACGAACAACTTGGTTGATACCGCCAGCGGATTCGGTGGCACCTTAAGCGACAGCGGCTTTATGATCCTGTCCTTTCTATTGAATCCGGGCCAATTGCTGAGTTTAGGGGACGGCAGTCCCGAAGTACTGTTGCAAGGCGGGGCCGATTCCGGCTTGTTCGGCGGTGAGGTGAACACGCTGATTACGGTCGACTCGGTCGTCAAACAAAACAGCCAGACCGTACCGGAACCGGAAAGCTTGATGCTGACAGCAATCGGTTTACTTGCTCTGTTCGCCGCCAAACGCCGTAGCAACCCGCTCGCTGGTTAAGACCCGACAACTTAAATTTAAGAGGAAACCGACATGTCAAAACCCTTCAAAAAACCGCTACTGAAACTGGCCCTGATCGCCGCTGCCAGCTTACCGATGTCCGCCTCAGCCTGTGGCAACGAGCCCTTCATAGGTGAAGTGTGCACCTTTGCCTTCAACTTTTGCCCGCGCAACTACCTGCCGGCCGACGGCTCGCTGCTACCCATCGCCAGTCACACCGCCTTGTTTTCGTTACTCGGTACGACTTACGGCGGCGACGGCCGCAGCACCTTCGCTCTGCCGGATCTGCGCGGGCGAACTCCAGTCGGCGCCGGCCAGGGTCCGGGACTGTTCAATGTATTCCTCGGCGAAGAAGCCGGGGCGGAACACGTGGTTTTGAATATTACCCAGTTACCGCAGCACAATCATACCGCCAGCACCAATGTCCAAGTTACCGGCACCATTAACACAGTCAATGCGACCGGCAATAGCAGCAGCCCGGCCGGTAAAGTGCTGGCAGCCTCATCCGCTCGGGACAACATTTATTCAGGCAACGTCGCGGGAGCCAGCTCGCCGCTGGCTCCGGAAGCCCTGACCGCATCGGCCACCGCGACCACATCGATCGGAATCACCGGCGGGAATCAGCCAGTACCTATACGCAATCCTTACGTCGGCATGACGTATTGCATCGCGACTTCAGGCATATTCCCTTCGCGAAATTAAGCTAAATGCGATCAACACCCGGCGATCAAAAAGCCGTGACGGTTAAAGCTTGCTCTGCACGGTTTGATAAACGTGCAGCGCGGCTTGTTCTGCCGCCGCCAGCAATCCGTCAAGCTCGGCCAGTTGGGCATCGGCGAAATCGCGATCTTTCAAACCGGCGGCATTGATCTGCACATTCAAAGCTGCACTCTTCAAACCGGCGTAGGCGGCCATCACCGCTACGCCGGCATCGCTGATCACGCCCAAATTGCCTTTGTCGGCGGCGATTTTGCTCAACTCGATAGCCTTTGCACACGCCTTGGCACAGGCCAAGGGCACCAGCGTCGCTTCCTTCAACACGATTTGGATTTGCTCGCTCCGCTGGCTTTTTTCCTGATCGTTGGCTTTCGGCAAGCCGTAACTGGCCATCAGTTTATCGAATACGTCGACGTCGGCCTTGATCATATCGATCAGCGTCTGGCGCAGAGCTTCGGCTTCGATCAGCAAATTCTTCAACTCGGCTTCCACCTCGACGTATTTCGGCTTTCCTATCGTCAGATTGCAAACCATACTGATCAACGCCGCAGCCTGCGCCCCCATAACCGCCGCCGCGCTACCGCCACCCGGGGTGGCTTGTTTGCTGGCCAGTTCATCGAGAAATGTTGCGATCGATTTGTCTTTAATTTCGCTCATGTGTTTCCTTAAGCTTCCCGGCGCCAAGTGGTGTTACCGCCGGCCACGTCTTCCAGCAAGATGCCCTGAGATTTCAATTGGTCGCGAATGGCATCAGCCTGCCCCCAATCTTTTTGCGCTTTTGCGGCTTTGCGTGCCTCTATCAGGCGTTCGATCTCCGCTTCGTCCAAACCGCCCTGCCCGGCCCCACCTTTCAGAAATTGTTCCGGATCGTCTTGCAACAGGCCCAAAATTGCCGCCAACTGTTTTAACGTGGCGGCCAATAGCGTTTTATCCGCGGCTTTGTTCAATTCCCGCGCCAATTCGAACAGCACTGCCAGTGCGACCGGCGTATTGAAATCGTCGTCCATCGCCTGCTCGAAGCGTTGTCTGAACTCGACGTCTGCGGGGATATCGGCAATATCCACCCCTCTCAGCGCGGTATAAAGCCGGGTCAAGGCGATACCGGCCTCATCCAAATGTTCGTCGGAATAATTCAACGGACTGCGATAGTGACTGGACAGAATGAAAAAGCGGATGACTTCCGGACGGTACTGTTTCAGCACTTCCCTCACCGTGAAAAAATTGCCCAACGATTTGGACATTTTCTCTTCGTTAACCCGGACAAAGCCGTTGTGCATCCAGTAATTGACGAAAGGCTCGCCGGTAGCGCCCTCGGATTGGGCGATTTCGTTTTCGTGATGCGGAAACTGCAGATCCATGCCGCCGCCGTGAATGTCGAAATGGTTGCCCAGGCAGCAGGTTGACATCGCCGAGCATTCGATATGCCAGCCGGGTCGACCGGAGCCCCAGGGCGAATCCCACGCCGGCTCGCCGGGCTTGGCGGTCTTCCACAGGACAAAATCCAACGGATCGCGTTTGGCGCCGTCGACATCGACCCGCTCGCCGGCATTCAAGTCTTCGATATTTTTACCGGACAATTTGCCGTACCCCGGAAACCGGTTGACGGCATAAAACACGTCGCCGTTACTCCCGAGGTAGGCAAATTGCTTGTCGATTAATGCCGATATCATGTTGATGATTTCGGAAATCGACTGGGTTGCTCTGGGTTCGCGGTCAGGCGGCAGCACGGCCAAAGCCCGTTCATCTTCGTGCATCGCATCAATAAAGCGGGCGGTCAGTGCCGTAAAATCCTCGCCGTTCTGGTTAGCGCGCTGAATAATCTTGTCGTCGATATCCGTAATATTCCGCACATAGATCAGTTCGTAACCCGAATGCCGTAGGTAACGCGCCACCGTATCGAACACGACCATCACCCGGGCATGGCCGATGTGGCAGTAGTCGTAGACGGTCATGCCGCAGACGTACATACCGACTTTTCCGGGTTGTTTCGGGACGAATTCTTGCTTGCTGCGGGTCAGAGTGTTGTAGATTTTTAACATGTATAGGAGGCTTGAAGACGGCAAAACATCCGGCAATCTACCAAGATTCGAACTTCTCTTTCAAGATAAAAACACATAGAATTCAAGGCTTGCAGCTATATTTGGGAGCGGTCATGCGCGCAACTCTGGTTTACTTGATGCTGTTTTCAATCTCAACTCTTTCATTTGCAACAGAAAATAAAATGTCCAATACACACACCAAAGTTAAATTAACCACCTCTCTTGGCACCATCGCCATCCAGTTGGAGGACGAAAAGGCTCCGGCCTCCGCAGCAAACTTCGCCGCTTACGTCAAACAAGGTTTTTACGACGGAACGATTTTCCACCGGGTCATTCCCGGCTTTATGGCGCAAGGCGGCGGTTTCGATACCTCGTTTAACCAAAAAACGACAAACGCACCCATCAAAAACGAAGCCGACAATGGCCTGAAAAATAAACGCGGCACCCTGGCAATGGCGCGCACCAGCGATCCGCATTCCGCCACCGCGCAATTTTTTATCAACTACAAAGATAATTCTTTTCTGGACCATACCAGCCCGACCCCCAGCGGCTGGGGCTATGCCGTGTTCGGCGAAGTCACCGAAGGCATGGACATAGTCGACGCGATGGCAAAACAACCGACCGGCAACCGCGGCATGCATCAGGACGTACCTAAGACCGACATCGTCATCGAGAAAGCTGAAATCGTGGAATAAGGCCCCTGCCGTTACGGTATCGCCGTCACGGCCCCGTTTGTGAAAGACATCCTATTCATCTCCGACTTGCATTTGGCGCTGGAGAAACCCGAAATTCTCCGGCGCTTTTTCGCGTTCCTGCAACAACGCGCCCCCCAGGCAGAAGCTCTATATATACTTGGCGATCTGTTCGACGCCTGGATCGGCGACGACGATAACACCCGGCCTGCCAGAGCGATCAAACAGGCGCTTAAGGAACTAACCGCTTCCGGCGTAAAAGTATTCGTACAACAAGGCAACCGGGACTTTCTGTTGGGCGACGCATTTTGTGCCGAAACCGGAATCAGGCTAATCGGAGATTTCGAAGTTATCGTACTCGACGGCCACCGGATACTGCTTACCCACGGCGATTTACTTTGCAGCGACGATGAGGCATATCAAGCGTTCCGCATCAAATCGCGCCGTCGCGAATGGCAGGACTCAGTGTTGAACAAACCGCTTTGGCTAAGGCTGATCGCCGCCCGCTGGTACCGTTTGCGCAGTTACTTTCATAAGCGAGGAAAATCCGACGAAATCATGGATGTCAACCAAGCCACCGTGATGGAAACGATGCGCCAGTACAATTGCCGCATCTTGGTCCACGGCCATACTCATCGGCCGAACCGTCACGAGTTCATGTTGGACGGTGAACCGGCGCTACGGTACGTGCTCGCGGATTGGCGGCCGGAGTCGGCTGGGGTGTTGTGTTGGAAAAACGGCAGTTTTGCCGAAGAGCAAATCTGACTAAAAGATCCGGCGGTCCGTCGTTAATCGCTGTATCGAAACCGATCTCAGAATTTACCGTCTCGCCGCCGGAAACGGATTACTATCTCCGCTTGCATGGACCGTCCTAGTAGTGACAAGTTCACTGCGCCAAACACCGATCTGCGCCAAACTAGTGCCAGCCAAATAGGTCTTCCTAATTACTGGCTACTATTGCTAACGTTTATCGAAGTCGGATATGGCGTGCGCTCCGAGCGGTTTTCGCCGAAATATAACCCGGAACCCGCCGGCGAAATCCATTCATCCGCGAGCGTCAAACCTAAACTGACACCATTACAGCGCGATGCCAATTCGACTAAGTTGCGCTACACTCTAAACCAAACAAGGCCTCAAGGCTCTCCGGCACTTATAGACCATGAAATTCGGCATACAGCGTCTCCTCGTCACTATACTGGTATTGCTACTGCTCCCTCACGGCAGCCGCTCCAGCGAATTGAACCTACCTGACATACTAAACCGGGTCAAACCCGGAATTGTGGCAATCGGAACGTATATGCCAAGCCGCAATCCGCGCGGCGTCCTGCTTGGAACTGGATTTGCCGTGGCAGACGGCAAAAAGGTGATCACAAATGCTCACGTTACCGCCAAGAAACTTGACGCAGGTCATTTGGAGCGGTTTGCCGTGTTTTACCGCGAAGAACAAAAAGAACAGATGCAAATAGCCGATCTCCGTGCGACCGACGAAGACCACGACCTAGCGCTATTGACGGTTGAAGGCCGCGCCCTGCCGGCACTGGAAATTGGCGATTCGCAACGCGTCCGCGAGGGCGAGCAATACGCCTTCACCGGTTATCCGATTGGCATGGTTTTGGGTCTGTATCCGGTGACGCACCGTAGCATTATTGCGGCTATATCGCCCAATGCCATTCCGGCTGTTGCCAGCAATCAACTGAACGTCAACATGCTGAAACGCCTGCAGACCCCCTTCGACATTTTCCAACTGGATGCAACTGCCTATCCGGGCAATAGCGGCAGCCCGCTCTACGATCTAAAGTCCGGTAAAGTCGTCGGCATAATCAATAAAGTGTTTGTCCAGGGCAGTAAGGAAAATGCGATTTCAAACCCCAGCGGCATCACTTATGCGATTCCGTCCGAACACATTAAAACATTGTTAGAACAGGGCCCTGCCCGATAACTGTCCGGAACCGGCGAAAGCTCAAACCATGATCAGAATATTTCGGCATTACATATCGACGGCTTACCTGTGGCTCCTGCTGGCCGAAGCCATAGTGTTCTACTCGGCCATGTATATCGGAGCTGCAGTCCGGTTTCTTTACACGGCCTCTTGGTACTCGCAACCGGAATTGGCGTCATCTGCGGCAGTATTTTCAATCATCATGACGACCAGTTGTTCCGCATTGGGGCTGTACCGTAAAACACTGGATAAAGAGGAATACAACATCCTGCAACGGATCAGCGTCAGTTTCGCCGTCGCGGTATTTATTCTGGCCTTCACCTACTACATCATCCCCGAGCTCATGCTGGCGCGCAGCGTGTTGATTTCGGCGATCTTATTCTCTTTTTCCGGCCTGCTGCTTACCCGTTACCTGTTCTACCGCTTCGTAAACTTGGAAAATTTAAAACGCCGAGTGCTGGTAGTCGGCTGCGGAGACAGAGCCGGAGAACTGAGCGTGGTGAATTCCAGCTACGTATACAAAGGCTTCGAAATCGTAGGCTACATAACGTTAGAGGACGAGCCGGTCGCGGTGCCCCATGCCATTGCATTGAACGACAAAATCAGGCTGACCGATATTGTTGACGCGGCAAATGTCGACGAAATCGTCATCGCCGTGGATGACAGGCGTAAAAAATTACCCGTCGAGGAATTGCTGGACATCAAAATGTCCGGCGTACAGGTCATGGACTTGCAGACTTTCTACGAACGGGAACAACGTCTGGTGTTTCTCGCCGCCCTCAGCCCAAGTTGGCTAATGTTCTCCGACGGCTTCGTCAACAGCGGCATGAGGCCGATCGTCAAACGCAGTTTCGACATTATCGCCAGCTTGTTGCTGCTGGCCGTGAGTTGGTGGTTGATGCTGTTGACGACAGCGGCCATCTATATGGAAAGCGGTTTTGGCGCCCCGGTATTTTATCGGCAAAAACGCGTCGGCTACCGAGACGTTCCATTCGACGTCATCAAGTTTCGCAGCATGCGGGTGGACGCCGAAAAAAACGGGGCGCAATGGGCCAGCCAGAGCGACGACCGTGTAACCAAAGTCGGCAAGTTCATCCGAAAATACCGGATAGACGAATTGCCGCAATTATTGAATGTCCTTAAAGGGGATATGAGCTTTGTCGGCCCCCGACCGGAACGACCGGAATTTGTCAGGGGCTTCGAAGAAACCATTCCGTATTACAAGGAACGACACCGAGTTAAGCCTGGCATCACCGGCTGGGCTCAACTTTGTTACCCCTACGGCGCCAGCGAATACGACACCCGGCAAAAACTGCAATATGATTTGTACTACGTCAAGAACTACAGTCTGTTTTTGGACTTAACGATCATGTTGAGTACGGTTGAAGTGATTTTGTGGGGTAAGGGAGCAAGATAACGCTAAAGACATCATCGATAGCCGTTCCAGCTCACATCTCTAATCGGCCATTTTCCCTTCGATCAAGTCAATAATTTTGTCGAGATGCAAATGACATTCCCCGGCCAGATTTTCCGGCGTATTTGTCAGGGCTTGCTCGACGGCTCGTCTAATAGTTATAGGATCTGCCTGACCAGAACGGATTAAGTACCCTCTACCGCTTTGCCGCAGGGTTGACATCATCAGGTATTGATCAAGATTGCTCGGAAGGCCAAGCACAGGTTTGTTAGATGCCAAACTCTGATAAACCATCGGACTGCCACCGTTGCAAACTACTAAATCACACCTACTCACAGCGTGTTCCGCTGGCAGATAATCGGCAATAAACACGTTCGGATAGCAGACTTCTATATTGCTTCTTTGCGCTGTCGCGCAGACCACGGTCAACGGCATTTTAGATAGCGTTTCAAGTATCATCGGCAGTAATGTGGCGTTGCCGGAGCTACCTAAAGTCACAAAAACGATCGGTTTGTCTTCCGGCAGATTCCACCACCAGTCAGGCAAATCAACATCCGCCGACCACAAAATCGGACCTATAAAAAAATGATTTTTCGGCAAATCCCGCATCGAAAACAAAGATTCGATGTCAGCATATAGGGTGAAATCGGCATGGGTATAGACTTCCCGCATATCGTATGCCAAGGGAGGCAAGCCGAATTTTTTACAAGCTCGATTAAAAGCTAGGGAATGCAATGCAAACACAGCCGGCCGGACAAGATCGAACATCTTTTGTGCGACCGCTTCGCCGAAAATCTTTGTTATTGGTAACTCAGGAATCGGATAAGAAGTCTCAATGTAAGGACTCCAATAAGCGTTGGTTACCGTCGCATAAGGTATTTCTGCAAGCCTGCAGCTAATCGCTAGTGACAACCGGAAATCGCCGATAACGAAATCGGGGCTAAACTCGCTGAAAATTCTAAGCTCTTCCTGTACGTATTTTTCAAGAGTTTTAACGCTATACAGCGGAGAACCCTTATTTAGTTTTTTCAGGAATTCGTCGGTTAAAACGGATTCAATCTCTATATGCCGATATTTTGCAGGCCTGGAAACCGCTTGAAAACGTTGGTCTACAGCCAAGATCACCTCATATTTACCTGACGCGGACAACTCTTCGGCAATGGTGGCGCAACGGGCCACATGCGCCAAGGTCACAGCTTCGGCAAAAATCAATACGCGTTTGGCATCAGATTTCATTGCTAGAAATATTGATCCGTTCCAGAAAACTCAAGGCATAAAAAAGCGGCGTCTCCCAGAGGAAGACACCGCCTCAATGTTAAATCAGCTAAGCTAAAACTTAAACAGCCAATTTAGCTTTTTTGCCGCGAGAGTAGCCAGCAGCCAGTAAACCGATACCCATCAAACCCAATACAGAAGGTTCTGGAACGGTAGTTACTTGATCCAAAGTCAAATCCAAAGAGGTTTTTAGACCGAATTGGTCGATATCGACAACCAACGCGCCCAGTTTAGTCAAATCACCACCTGCTCCGACTTGATTAACTACAACAGTACCGCCCAGGTAGCTGCCGGAACCCAACAGAAACGCAGAAAAAGGAATCGAAGTCGTAGCTGGAACATCATGCGCATTGGAAGTAATCGTCACTTCCGTATAGTTAGTTGCATCGGTATATGCTGTGATCTTGAAATTGAAGCCAGCATCAGAAAAAACCACGCCGATAGAAAATGCGTTTTGAGTACCGCCAAAGGTCAAGTCCAGACCACCCAAGCCAGTATGATCAATCGCGTTGGTAGCTTCTGCGCCGTCCCATTGAATTTGAGCGCGGCCGGTAGTACCGGTAGAAGTACTAAAGTCAAACACGCCACCGGATACAGAAGCAGTAGCAGAACGGGTAGCTTGATCTCCGTTGTTATCTGAGATTTTACTAACGAACAAATCCCGGTTGCCGCCCAAGATGGTCGGATCAGCAACACCGACAGAGCCGCCAGGACCGGAAGTAATAATAGTGCCGGTATCGGTACCGTCTTTGGTGTTATCTGTATATGCGCCTTGATTGGTCGAAAACAAATCAACAGGGGCCGCGTTAGCGCCAAAGCTGAGAGCCAACAAAGAGGCTCCGCCGATAACTTTCATTTTGTTAAACATGACATTGCTCCAAATTTTGAGGTTAAACAGGTATCACTCGGTGATGCCATAACAAAGCAATATGGATGCCAAAATAATTTAATTAACATTTTCAATGAGTTAAAAAATACAGAACCGATAAAAACGAACAACTGTAAAATTTCGCGACACCCAACTACAACGATTTGATTCTTTTTACCGGAATACCGCCCCAGAGTTCATTTGCCGGAATGCTGGTATCCGGCGGCACTACGGAACCCGCCGCAACAATGGCCCCCTCTCCCACACTTACGCCAGACATTAATACCGCGTGGACGCCAATCGTCGCTCTGGCACCGATAACCACAGGTTTGAGCACGATGGTGCCGCTGTTTATCGTGTGTGCCGTAATAACTGAATCGTGACCAATAACGGCTTCATCACCAATCTGAATCAGCTGAGGATCGACCAGATGCCCGCCCAGGGCGATATCCCGCCCTATTGTTGCGCCGAATAACTTGGCCACAAGCGGTTTTGCGAACACCGTTGTGAAAGGCAACAAAGCCCCTTTGCCAAACTCGTAAATCACCGTAAATAATTTCCAGTAAGTGAACAAGCGATCCTCCATAGAGTATTCTCCAGGCGAAAACGGCTTGAACACCATCATTAACCTGAGAATCGCTGCCGACCATAACCCATAAAGCAAAAGAAGCAATAGCGAATCGATCACGACATGATAATCGCCAAAAGCAGGTACGGTAACAATCCCACTCAAAACCGACACCGGAAACAAACTCAGGCAGAAAATCAAGATTGTAAAAAACCCTGACAAGATAAAATCGACGGGATGGGTCTTCATAACTGGTCACCTAGAATCAATTTGCCGCGAGCGTCTTCAATAACGCTTCAGCTTGCGGGCGTTCGTCAAAATCACCTTTTTGAGCCAGCAATTCGGTCAGGAGTTTTTTGGCTTGATCGCGCTTGTTCAACCCTAAGTAAGCTTCCGACAGATGCAAACGAACGCTATTGCTGTTCGGTAATGCTTCGTAAGCTTTAAGCAAAATCGGTTCTGCTTGGACAAATGCGCCTTTTTTTAACAATAGCTCAGCGTATGTGTCGGCAATGTTAGGATCTTTAGGTGCTTTTTCGTAGGCGAGCTTAGCGTGACGCAGGCCCGAATCGATATCACCTTTTTGACCTAACATCCACGCCATATTGTTATGCACGGCAATGTTATCGGGATTTTGTCTAATAATTTCCTCATATTGCAGCAAGGCCTCATCAAAGGCTTTATTTCTGCGCAATTGTTCTGCGTAAAGAGCCCGCAAACTTATATTGGTCGGCTCGCTATTGATGCGGCTTCGAAACACCTCTAGCGCTGCATCAGTCTTACCAGCCCGCATCAGAGCAACAGCCAATTCAATTGCGAGTGGCGTATTGTCGTTTAGCTTTAATGCCTCTTGAAACAAAGCCACGGCTTCATCCGGCTTATTTTGCTCCAAAGCTATACGCGCCTCTAATTGACGGGAGTTCGCAGACTTGGGATACTTAGCCGACAACGTGCTCAAAATGTCTCGCGCCGCATCAAACTGTCGGTCGGAAGCCAATAGTCGCGCTTTAGCAAACAGCGTATAGCCGTCATCCGGTTGAATTTTAAGCGCTTTGTCAAGCTCGCCAATCCCTTGCGGATAGTTTCTAAGAACTTCGTAAATTTGGGCGAACTGATTATGAGTTTGAAGATCATCGGCCGCCTTGCTCAGGGCATCGGCAACCAAAGCCTCGACCTCCTTGGTATCCCCGGAATTTTTATCCAACCCCGCGAGCAAAAATAAAGTTCGAATATGTCCGGGATTATATTTCAAAACATCCAAATACAGCGACCGAGCAAGCTGCGGATCCTTCCCACGCAACGCATATTCAGCTAACGCCGCAGATGCTGACGGCTCACCCTTAGTTAAGCCCAGAGCTTTTTCAAAAGCGGCTATAGCCTTTTTATCGTCCCCCAAAGTTTGGTAAGAAAAACCCTCGATAATAAAACCGTGAGGAACGTCTGGCTGGGCTTGCTGAAGCTTTTTAGCAATATCGAGAGAACTTTCTACTTTTTTATCCTTAAGATAAATATTGGATAAAGCAACGGCCGTTGGTATTTGATTTGGCGCCAGTCTCCAGGCCTTTTCTAAATCCTTTACACCTTCCTCTTTGCGCCCTTCTTGCAAATGCTTTAAACCGCTATGGTAGAATTGCTTGACTAGTTCACTCTTATCTGGAAGAAAAACTCCGGGAGTATTACGGTAATAATCCTGCTCCGGCACTTGACCAAAGCCTAATCCATCCAACCCCAAGCCTTGCTCTATAACGGGGTCGTTCTTTTGCTCGGGATAAACAGACAAAGCCCACGCCTGAGAAATAGAAAAACCATATGTCAATAACGCTACTGCAAACCCATTAGAACAATAATCACTATTTTTTTTTTCGTAACACGACACCCTCCTGGGCAGGATTTATAGATAGAAAGAGAATTCATATACTCCCATCGCGAGTGGGAACTAAGACAAGTCTGAGAATACCAAGTTTTGCACAGATACTATTGCAATTGACAACTTGAATTTTAACGATAAAACTCGATTAACCGGCTTGCGCCACCCGCCATAATGCCGATCTGATCAGTGACCAATCACTAGCAACTCAGCTCTGAAACATGGCTCACAATCCGAGTTATAAGGCACGACCGGCCGACTCTCGAATTGGATTTGCCCCGAACAGCAACTCTTTATGCATTGTCGGGTTCACGTAACCACGCACCAGATGCGACTGCTCAGAGTTCTTTCCGCTAACACAGAGACGTCAATAAGTTAATTAAGATTGAATGGAAACGGGCTTTCTCAGGGTTGCCCCCCTGCCCGCAAAGTTTTACCGATTCTAAAACCGATTACTAATTCTTCAGAGGCACCTACGTTGAGCAATTCCCTTAGTCTTGCCTCAGCCTGAAAAAGCTGCTTCTGACGTTTTTCAGGAAAAGCTGACAGATCCGCAACCTTCCCACGATAAAAAAGCAAAGGCAAGCCGACAAGCGGCTGAAAATCCAATCCCTGTCTAGTGGCCTCCAGCCAAACTCGCTGCATGGCTCGGCCTGCTTGAATAAATCCAACTCTATCAGTTCTTTCCACGCACAACATACCAACGATGGGTACATTACGAAAGTTGTACCAACACTTGAGACCAACCACTCGTGACAATCCGAAATAATTGGCCAATTTCACAAACTGCCAAAAGCGCAACATTGGAAATAATAGTTTCTCGGGCCAACTCAAACCTAAAACATCCAATGCCATACCATCTCCGGAATTGATGCTTTGCTCTCGATTCCAGCGTATTTGTCTAAATAGAAAGCCATGTATAGCTTGACTCTCGAAAACCAAACTATCATTTATCATAAACGCTTTCGCCAATTTATTTATAATATTCGGCTCCGTTACAAAATGACTAACAACACCTGGAATTGCATTCACTGACTCTACCAATAACTTTAAGTCATAAATAGTCGATTTAGCCGATTGATATCTAAATCGGTTAGTCGACCGCTTGAAGATGGATTCATAAAGCGGTTCTAGAACGGGAAAATTTTCTTCACCCCTAAAATTAATAACTGCAACCTGATGAATGTTGCTCGAGTTTGGAAACAACTCGACGTTAATAGAAAAGCCTAAATGTCGCGCCGCTAAACTAATGTTTTCTATTACTGCGCCATGCGCAATATAAGACGCGACCTGTTGATAATTATAATAAGAGTCATCCTTTTCAGGAAGATTATAAAGAAGTATGCTCGAGCAATCGTCCGTAACATCAAAACGCCACGGCTGCGAGTTGTCTCCCGATGGCGCCCGAATGGCGGCATCCAATATTTTTTCTATTGTTGTCTTTTCCATTTTAGTTTTGGCCAATCAATGACGAGGAAGAAATCCTATTCCTGAATCATCTTAATAAACTGCTGCTTAGCCAGCAGAATACCCAACTTCTGGATCGGATTGTTGTTTCCGCCCGGCCGCCAAGTCTTAACCAACTTGTTACGGTAAGCGTCGAAATGCAACCCTGTCGGCGCGGCAATAACCTTACCTCGATCTAATAAAATTTTCAGAGCTTGAGTCGCTACGACTCCGGCACACAACTCGCATGCCATTGGAGTGGAAGGCCCACGATTATTTAGTAAATCGACTGCACCTCTCTCTATCAAATATCCTCTCTGCAACATAGCGGGCGACAATCCCAATAAGAAATGCAAAATTTTCTCCGTTCGCGACTTACCTCTAAGTTGAAAATACTGTTCAAAAGTCATTTTGCTCGGCATAAAGTTCAGTAGCGCAACCCCCATTCCTAAAGGAGCCGCCGTGACTGCAGGAATACCATGCTCTGCACAGTAAGCAAACACCATCTCTCTGGCTTCGAAAGCGAAAAAATCGAGCGAATCAACATATAAATCCACCCCACTAAAAAAATTGGCGAGATTGCTTGCAGTAACACCGTCCGAGTACTTTTCGATGGTCAACTCAGGATTGATATCGCGCGCCATGTCTGCCATCACGTCAACTTTGGGCTGATTTAGATGCGACATTGTCGCCCCTGCCTGACGATTAAAATTGGCCAGTTCAAATTTATCAAAGTCCGCTATGTGGAAGCTGCCGATACCTAAGCGGGTCAGCGTAAGCAAATGACTGCCTCCGACGCCGCCCAAACCCGCAATCGCTATTTTTTTGCCACGAAGTTTTGCCTGTTCATCTTGCGTGATCCAACCGATATTGCGGGAAAACGCCTGTTCGAAATTGAATGCGGTCATGGGGCTGCTCCAGATAGAGGTCGGTGGTTGTACTAAGTATTTTGCTATACTGTCAACAGGCTTTTTTGCCTTCTGTTTGCGCCAGCTACTATTATGAATGTATCTATAGTCATCCTCCCAACACCGATGCCCTGGACCTAAACCTCAAGCCGAAGACTGGCCACCCTAAACTACTAGCCTCTTCCTCTGCGATACCCAGCTAAAAGACGGCAGAAGTCCAATCTCACATCGGTAAAAATCATTCAATTCCACGATGAATTCGGTAGTTTTCCCAGTTTCCACCCAAATGTTACTTCACAAACGCCTACGCTTTGCGATGACGGTGGTCGGCATAGCACTGGCATTCTTCTTGGCGGCCGCTCAAATCGGCCTGCTGGTCGGTTGGGTAAATACTAACAGTGCCATAATAGAACATGCTGGGGCTGATGTATGGGTAATGGCAGAAAACACACGTACTTTCGACTTCGGCACTACCATACCTCGGCATCGAATCCAGCAAGTCAGTAGCGTTGATGGCGTTAAGTGGGCTGAAGGTATGCTAGTGATTTGGATAAACTGGCAACATCCGGATGGTAAACGTATCACCGTTGAAGTTATTGGCCTTGATTCCAGCAACGCCGGCGGCCCCTGGAATATCGCCTCTGGAGATATCGAATCCGTGCACTTGCCCGATACCGTTTTGATAGACGAGCTGTCAAAAAACGCGCTGGGTGTGAATAACATCGGAGACGAAGCGGAGATGGAAGGAAAGCGAGCAATCGTTGGCGGTTTCTCCAGAGGAGTGCGCACCTTTACTGCCGCTCCGTTTGTGTTTACATCAATCGATAACGCCCTAGGCTACGTCCCCGCCCATCAAGAAGACGATATTACATACGTCCTGGCGCGCATAGCACCAGGAGAAGACCCGTCCGTCATCCGCGACCGAATCGCGAGTGAACTATCTAACGTTGAGGTGTTGACCACAAAACAATTCGCGGCTCGCTCGGTTAAATATTGGATGTTGGAAACAGGAGTAGGCATCACCGTCATCATAACGGCAGCACTTGGGTTGTTGGTTGGCGTCATCATTATGAGCCAAACTTTGTTTTCAATCACGCAAGACCACATCGGCAATTACGCAACCCTGCTTGCTCTAGGCTTCCACCAAAAAACATTAAGACAAATCATACTCGCGCAAAGCATAACCCTAGGCGGACTGGGCATAATATTAGGCTCGTTACTGTTCTTAGTCGCCTGCAAACTCACAGCGCTGAGCCCAATTCCATTGGAAACCACGCCGGCGGTCTCCGCGTGCCTGACCCTATTTTCACTACTATGTTGCGTAGCCGGCTCCTGGTTCTCGATCCGTGCAGTCTTTAAATTGGACCCAGTATCGGTGTTTCACTGATGAAAAACGTTTTAGCTTGCCAGGGCATAACCAAAAGTTACGGCAGCGGAGATCTTGTCGAACAGGTATTGAAGCGTGTCGATCTCGAATTCACCCAAGGAGAAGCATCGGTATTGATAGGCCCGTCCGGCTCAGGCAAAACAACATTGCTATCGATACTGGGATGCCTGCTCGAACCGAGCGCCGGCCAATTGTTGGTCGATAATAACCCCGTCAATTTTTCCGACAAAAGCAGCTTGACCGAAGTTCGCCGACAAAAACTCGGGTTTATTTTTCAACAAGCTCAACTGTTACCGTTTTTAACGATCGGAGATAACCTATCCGTTGTCGGCCGCAATGCCGGCATGGAACCCTCCGATATCGATCAGCGCGTGAACAAACTACTGGATAGGCTGCAACTTCAACCTCTTCGGCACAAATATCCGACGCAACTGAGCGGCGGACAACGCCAACGCGTAGCCATCGCCCGCGCGTTATTGCACCGACCATCCATTGTACTGGCTGACGAACCTACAGCCGCACTTGACTGGAATACCGGTAAAACCGTAGTTGAACTATTGCTGGAACAAGCCCGAATCGAAAACGCAGTCCTAGTGGTTGTGACCCACGACACCAGAATGCTGCCTCTTTTCGATCGAATCCTGTCGATTGCAGACGGACTTCTAGTGGAACGAAAGCAAACTGCGGCAACGGAAAATACTTTCTATACTGAAACTAATTTGGACCATCCTCCCGGACTTTAAATATGCGACGCCCCGCCTCATTTTTTGTAGCTCTACTGGTGACAATTGGCAGTCCGCAACTTTTAGCCGAGCAATCCGGATCAGAACCGAGAAGGATACAAGGCATAGGCTACGTTGAACCTGCCAACGAAATTCGCCGAGTAGCATTCAAACACCCTGGAATCCTCGGCGAATATAAAGTCGAACTGGGTCAACGGGTCAAGGCCGGCGATACCCTCGCCGCTCAAAAAAACGCCGAAGAGCAGATCGCCGTGACCGTAGCGGAAGCCCAATTAACCGCCGCCAAAGCCGATTTGGCAAAAGTGATGGCAGGCATCAATCCCTACGAAATAGAAGCCAAAAAAAGCGCGCAGAAGGTATCTGCCCTGGACGCTGAATATGCACGCCGTAAACTCGAGCGCATCGACCGGCTGCAAAATAGCAAATTCGCTTCGGAAGACGAACGCGATCTGGCTGAAACCAGTGCCAAGCTTAAGCAAGCAGATAGTCTTCGCCTAATATCGGAAACCCGCTATCTGACAAACTACGTCCGCGACGTCGACAAACAAGCCGCCATGGCTCAAGTGGCAGTTGCCGAAGCCCGATTAAAAGCCGCTCAGCAAAGTCTCGCCGAAACCTTACTGATTGCCCCGATCGACGGCACCGTGCTAGAAAATATCTTACGCGTCGGCGAGTCGACATTTTCGACTAGCAGCCCGGAGCCGGTATTATTATTGGGCGACCTAAACAAGTTACGCGTGCGGGCTGAAGTGGACGAGAATTATGCATTAATGCTTCGCGCAGGCCAAAAGGCGACTTTGTTTGGCAGAGGATTAGGCGATAAAGAAATTCCCGCTCGCGTGTCCTTGGTGAAGCAAATTATGGGTAAAAAAACCGTGTTCGCAAAAACAGCAACCGAGCGCAAAGACATCGACGTTATTCAAGTTTTTATCGACCCAGAGTCGCCACTTCAAGCACCAGTCGGACTTGAAGTCAATGTGAAAATCGAATTAAATTAATAGAACTTAAATTCCGGATTTGTTGAGGAAACAGATTGGGCGACTTCTATTCTCGGTTTCCTACGATTTAACTTAAATCCTGCTTGATAAAAAACCTGACGACTCTTAAAAGCAAACCGCCTAGAAAAGTAGCCAACATCGCGTAAATCAGGTTTTTTACTGTGAGAAACCGCAGAATTAACGCAAAATAACTGTTTTCAAGGACGTCGCTTTGCACGTTCTCCAGGCTTTGCTCCGGAATATTCAACACCGCTTTACCCCCAGCGTTTGACGGCGTTTTATTAAACTCCCCCTGGAACATAGGATTTTCATTCGGCGCCCCAAGTCTATTGCTCACCATGATACTTGCGCCAAATTGTTGATTCAGTCCGTTTATAGACCGAAATCCTTCCGAAAAAACACTATGACTAAAATCGTATTGAGCCATCTTTGTGTAAATTAAATTATCAATTTCTTTGATATCGTAGTAAGTCCATAGCAATTTACTATATGCAGAGTCACCTATCGCATCCCTGACTGAGTCGAGCATTCCACTGTATGAAATTTTAAGGGAGGGTTCAACATTAAAAAAACCTTTCAAATCGCCATTATCATCAACACTTCGAGGATAAACAGAGGGTTTTACGGCATTTCTAGCCAGCAGTTCACCAAACGTCAAGTAAGGCTCAACTTGCGATGCGTCTTTTTTAGTTAGTGTATTTAAACTCTGACTTTCCGCTCCACTTAAAGAATTTTGTTTTTCTTTATTAGGATGTTGAGCATTCTCGGTCTCGATCGCAATCTCTTGCTGTCTATTAGCTTTGCTTTCTTCATGAGTCTGTTTTGAAGCCGGCACAGGATGCTGAGTTGACGCTTCCAGGCTGGAAGAAATCGAAATAAAGAATAAAAACCATATTTCCTTTGCACCAAAATTCTTAAAAATATTTTTAATTAATCGACAAAAAAAACCTTCACTCATTTTTAAAGAGCGAATAGAAGAGAACTCGTTACGCATTATTCGCTCTACTGAGAATCGAAAACCAACATACCAATAAAAACATAAAAGTTAGCCGCGGTTCGTCAAAAGGACTATCGACTACGCCCACCACCAAAAAACCGACTAACCCACTCGTTGCGGCTAAGCTAAACCTATCACCCAAAACTGCACTTTTAAAACTTTGAATCAAGATATAAGTGACAAAACAACTGAAAACAAGAAGCCCGAACCAGCCGAGATCGAAAAACATCTGGACCCAGATGTTTTTAATGTGCCAAGGCAAGTGATTATCGGTAGAAAAAAACCAATAATCGAATCCGTGCGAAAAACCGCCATTTTTAACTAAATCGTTTCCTTCCGCATCGACCAGACTGACATTTCTTACATCCAATACTGTTTGACTTATGCCGTTATAAAGACCTAACTTCGTCGCGCGCTTCGACAAAGTTCCAGTTAATTTTCCTTTCGGAGCACCAATACTCGTAACCTTGACAATTTTTTCGAATTTTTGCCAATTGCCTGTACCTGCTAAGTTAAAAGAGTCCCAAATACAATCAAACGAGTATAAAAGCGCTTTCTCGCAAATCGGAATTGTTAGCATTGCATTAGAGGACTCACTTCGAGCCTCGAAACTGAGTTTGTATTCAGTATCGGGCGCAACCGGTACCCTTTGCTCGACATATAGCGAGTCTCCACCGCCCAGCTTTAAATAATGCCCGTCACCCTCTGTGGCGAGAGAATACGTTGCCGGAATAGTATTCTCGGAATTTCGCCAAAAGTAGGTTCTTGGATAACTACCTAATCCCATTCCGAAAAGACTAGTCGCAATTCCAGAATCCATCATATTTATAGCGTCCAACCAATGGGATGTCCTGATATAGTAATCTTGTTCGACTTGACTAAAACGTTTCTGGATGAAATCCCCCTTCAAAACAGGTACGGACAGTCCTAATAAAACGGTAATCGCCACAGCAACAGCCAAAATAAAACCCAATCGATAGCGGACATTGCTTCTTACGGAAGTATAAAACAATACACACAGTAAAACGGCCTCAACCATAAAGGCAATATACGGCCCCCGGGAAAATGTAACCAATATAGTATATGCACTTAACGTCAATAATACCAAGGCGAAAACCGATCGAAACGCTTTCTGTTTACCGAAAAACTGAGTTGCGATGAACGGAACCACTAGTACCAAATACTCATCAATATGCCCGCCGCCGGTATGCATACTGGCAAAACTCGCTGTAATCCTAAAGTCGGTATCGTAGTTAAATAAACCTGAATACAAAAATCTTTCCCAAATCGCCACCAAACAGACAACTAACAAGCCCAACAGAATACCCGAACATAAATATTCTCGCGCTTTATTAATACGCTTTAAACTAAAAACCAAAACAGGAAAAAGAATCAATGCCCAAAAAAAGCCTCTGAAAACACGTAGGGCGTTATAGCGGCTATAGTAGTTAATAAACGAATTATCATCGACCGTGTCAAACGGGTATAGTCCGGCCAACAAACTTATTAACAACGAAGAAACTAGCAACATCGTCAAAACCCACAATCCTCCGGGTACATCACTATCCCTTAATACCCATCGATTTCTCAGCAGGCTGACCGCGAAAGTCGTCAGAACAACTAAATCGACTTCCGCGAAGAAGAAACGACCACTGAAAGGCGACAAATCGATCAAAGGCACAATCGTCGGTAATAAAACTAACCACGCTTGAGGCATAAGCCATACCGCTGTTGCGTAAGCCACTAAAAACGCAACAATCTGCAAGGTAAATGCCGGCAGACTTCCCGCTTTCCAAAACACGAAAAAAAGAACTGCCAAGGCGATCGACTTTCCTAAGGTATTAGATTGCCCATAACTATAGTCCGTATTCGAACGGGGAGTCGATAGAACGACTTGATTTTCTGCACCATCTGTAGCGTCTAAACTGCCAAAGCTTTGATACGCTATTTGAGCCTGAGTATTTCTCATATTCCCATTTTTTACCGATCCGGAAAAATTGCCATATTCAGCATACTTAAAGACATTTACAATGTAGAATCCAAAATAGGCAGAAAATCCGGCAATTAGAAAATTAGAAGGATCGGGATGTTTAACTGAAAAAAACAACTTCCCAAATTCAACTAACAAAGCCAAAAATACGGCAGCAACTACGATATAACTTACGTTTAAACGCTTCTCTATAAATGCGTATCCCACTCCTAGCGGCAGGTAAGTTACCACGACGTACATAACGCTGGTTAAGGCAACCGCTTCGGTAACATAATAATGATAGTAAAAGGGCAACCAGTTAATTTGAGCTATTTTGGCTAAGCCATTCTGATAGCCGGTAAAACTAGCGAGTGACCAACCGTTCACCGATAACACAACAACCAAATAGATAAAAAAGACAATTGGCAAAAACCGTAAAAACTCAATTCGTAGCGATTTTAGATTCAAATTCAATTTGCCGTTTGCTGCGCATGCACCGAAGCAAACTCCCGCGCCTCTGGCTATTATCGATACCCCCTGAAAAGTGCCGGTAATCAGCAATAACTGCAATACTTCCAACAAAGCCGAAACCGAGAATGCCAATAAAAAAACATTTCCGATTCTACGGCAAAAAAACTTACTGGCTATAAAGAAACCGAGCGGTACAGCGGCAAAAACCTCTAAACACGCCTTTAAAACAAAGACGACACCATCGCCATCTACGATTCCAGAAAAAAATCCTATGGATTTTGCCGAAATACTTTTATGAAGCTCATCCGCAGAGGTAACAAAGTCGAACGGAAAAAAACTCAAGAACAGGTAAAAAACCGTGTAGAGCGTAATAAATGCCGACTGCGATTGGCGGCTATTATTCACAATCGATTTAAACAACTCGTCGACTTTACCACCGACAATTAGCCATAAACCGGACCCGATAAACAAGCCGAGGGTTTCGGCTAACAAGTCGTTTAGCGACACCGTCCGCGGCGGAAAAAATACCTGACAAAACTCGATAGCTAATGCAAGGACGAACCCAAGCAACACCGCAATCACAACAGCCAACAGTCGATAAGAAGCCGGACTGCTCTTACCAGCCAACGCATTTGCCAGCAAATATGAGAACGGGATATAGAGCAAGATATTGGCTATCCAGTCAGCCCTGGAATACATCCCCAAGGCCAGCCAAGGTATATTGCCAAATACTCTGCAAGCTTGCTCAAAAGTGTAGCCATTAAAATCAAACGGTATCAGACTGCCGTAAACTATAAAAAAAACATAATATAACAACAAAGTCATAGAAATTGATTTACCATCACGTCGACAAATCGTTTCAATTCATTTCCTGGCAAATTATCGATACCGGCAGCGGCTTTACGCCCTCCCCCGCCAAATTGAGCACACACCAGGTCTGCTCCCCATTTGTTTACCAAAGGGGCCCGCAAACTAACCTGGTACCCCCCCACACCATTGAGTGTCAACACAGCATGCGCCCTATCCGGATATTGATTAGTCAAAGCATTTGCCCACACGCCACTTACCCTACGAGCCCATTTTTCGTTAGGCAACACATAAACGGCAACTTTACTGGTTACATATTCCACATCGGCGTCATTGGCTAAGTTTAAATCGCTAAAATAACCGTCGCATAGTTGCCGGTACAATTCGAACTTTTCAGAAATAAAAGTCAGCGGCGAGCAGTAGTTTTTCAGCTCTTGGTATAACAAATCTGGCGCCATGTGCAGATCAGAAATATCGTTGCCGTAGCCGTTGTAATTGACACAGACCCCCAACTGCTCCAGATCATGCAATTCCCGCGCCGATATGTTCAACTGCTTGGCCAATTCGCAAGCGGCGCCGCGTAAATTGTCGCCAAATGCCCCGGCAATCGCCCATGCTGTATAACGCGAGCCCAAATAGCGATCCATCAATAAACTGGTGCAAACGTTAGCGTCGGTATCGATCCAAGCTGTCAAATACGGATTGCCGGGTATTTCTCCGGAATAATGGTGATCCATGTAAAAAATCCTGACGCCCTCGGCCAGCAGTCCCAACAGCGGAGCGCGATTCCGGTCCAGGGATACATCCAACACCACCACGTCGTCGCCCCGGGTGGCCACAACTCGGTTTAAAAGCCCAATGTCGCGCTTGACACCGGTCACTAGCCTCGACTCAAGCGGATATGCCAAACGCAACTGAATCAGGCTACAGATACCATCCGCATCGCCGTTAAACACATCGATGTTCATAGCTCACCGCCTTCCGGCAACGGATGGATCACCCCTTTTGCCGCCAAAAAATCCATGACCTTGTCCACACATTCTTCTAAGGCATCTCTGCCGGTTTCCACGATTAAATCCGGATTTTGCGGAACTTCGTAAGGCGACGATATTCCGGTAAACCATTTAATCTCTCCCAGCCTGGCTTTTTGGTAAAAGCCCTTGGTGTCGCGCCGCTCGCAGACAGCCAGATCACATCGGCAATATATTTCGATAAAATCAGCCGCGGCGACCAAATTACGTGCCTGCAAGCGTTCCGCCCGAAACGGCGATATAAACGCCGTCAACGTTATGACTCCGGACTCCAGCATCAATTTGGCAACTTCGGCGATGCGCCGAATATTTTCCCTACGATCCTGGTCGCTGAATCCAAGGTCCGCGCACAGACCCTGTCGGACGTTGTCGCCATCCAAAACAAAAGTACGACACCCCATCAAGTACAAACGCTCCTCAACGGCGTGTGCCAACGTCGACTTACCAGCTCCTGACAAGCCGGTAAACCACAAAATTGCCGACCGATGCCCATTCAGCGCCTCCCTGTTCTGCCGGCTAATCGCTGCCCGATGCCAGACCACTTGTTTGTTCTCATATTCCATATCTATTTGCGTCCTCCTGCGACGCGTTGATTAATCCGTTCCAGTTGATCTGAAGCTGCGAACGCCCGGGAGCATGCTTAACAAAATTCGAATTCCCCAGACTACCCTCCAGCGGCAGACTCGGGCAACCACTCGCAATTAGCGCCCCGGCAATCCCGGCTTCTCCATCCTACCGATTTTAGGGTATCATTTTCTGCCTTTTCGGCTAGCCCGGCGCTCCATGAAGATCGGCCCTTATCAACTCCCCAACAATGTCCTGTTAGCCCCGATGGCGGGCATAACCGATAAACCTTTCCGGCAACTGTGCAGCGAGTTCGGTGCCGGTCTGGTCGTATCGGAGATGTTGATTTCGAACAACACCCTGCAAAATCATCCCCGGACCTTAAAAAAAGCCGACCGTGCTGGGGAAGCCGGCTTACGCTCTGTGCAAATTTTAGGCGCCGATCCTGCGCAGATGGCCGCCGCCGCGAGGCTCAACCAGCAACGCGGTGCGCAAATCATCGATATCAACATGGGCTGCCCCGCCAAAAAAGTCTGCTCGACCGCCGCCGGTTCGGCGCTACTCAGAGACGAAGATCTGGTGGCCCGAATTCTGGACGCAGTGGTCGCCGCAGTTGAGATTCCGGTCACTTTGAAAATTCGAACCGGCTGGGATCCGCAGAATCGCAATGCATTGCGGATTGCCCGAATCGCCGAGCAAACCGGCATTCAAGCTCTAACCATACACGGCCGCAGCAGAGCCTGTAAATTCGAAGGCCATGCCGAATACGACACTATCAAAAGCGTAAAACAAGTAAGCAAAATTCCAATCATCGCCAACGGCGACATTGATAGCGCAGCGAAAGCCAAACAAGTCCTGGATTACACCGGAGCCGACGCCATCATGATCGGCCGCGCTGCCCAAGGCCGCCCCTGGATTTTCCATGAAATCACGGCAAGCCTGCAGGGTACATCCGCGATACCGCCTAGTTTGACCGAAATCAAAACCCTCATAGTTCGACACTTGGAGAATTTATACAGTTTCTACGGCGAAGACAGTGGTGTTAGAATCGCTCGCAAGCACATTGGCTGGTATTTCGATCGTCTCGGCACTTTGCCGGCCGCTCAAAAAGCGGCGATCAACCAGGCTCAGGACACCAAGCTGCAACTTAAACTGGTCGACGCATCTTTTAATTTAATTTCATCAAGAGCGGCCTAGATGGTAACACCACCCCCTTCCAAAGATAACGGCTGCGACCGCACCCTTTCAGACCATGTCCGAGATTGCGTTGAAGAGTACTTCAAGCACCTTAACGGTCACGACTCCTCCGGCCTCTACAATCTGGTTTTGGCGGAAGTCGAGAAACCGCTGTTGGAAACCACTCTGAAATACTGCGATTTCAACCAAAGCAAAGCAGCGGTCATCTTAGGCCTTAGCCGCAGCACCCTGCGAAAAAAGCTGGAACATTACGGCATTAGTTAACATTTTCTTCCCCCCCCTTTTTTGAGGTTTGCATGAACAAAAAAGTGACCCGTGCGTTGGTCAGCGTCTCCGACAAAACCGGCATCTTGGAATTTTGCCGCGGCCTGAACGGCCTGGGAGTCGAATTACTATCCACCGGCGGCACTGCGAAATTGTTGGCCGAGCACAACATTGCCGTCCGGGAAGTCTCGGACTACACAGGCTTTCCGGAGATGATGGACGGCCGTGTCAAAACGCTTCACCCCAAAGTACACGGTGGCATATTGGGCCGACGTGGAATTGACGACACCGTTATGACAGAAAACGGCATCCAGCCGATCGACATGGTGATCGTGAATCTTTATCCGTTCGAACAAACCGTTGCCAAACCCGATTGCGATCTGAATACTGCAATTGAAAATATCGACATTGGCGGCCCGACCATGATCCGCGCCGCGGCCAAGAATCACGAGGATGTCGCAGTTGTGGTTGACCCGGCCGATTACTCGACCATTCTCGAAGAACTGCAAACCGGTAACGTCACCTTAAGTCACGAACGCCGCTTCAAACTGGCGCTGAAAAGCTTTGAACATACTGCACGCTACGACACGGCGATCTCGGTTTATTTAGGAAACATCATCGACAGCGGCTTTCCGGATACGCTCAACCTGCAATTTCAGCGCTTGCAAACCATGCGCTACGGTGAAAACCCGCATCAAAACGCCGCTTTTTACCGGGAAAAAACACCTTCTGCCGGCAGCATCGCCGCCGCCAGACAGTTACAAGGTAAGGAACTGTCCTACAACAACATTGCCGACGCCGATGCGGCGTTAGAATGCGTTAAAGCCTTTTCCGACCAGCCGGCCTGCGTGATTGTTAAACACGCCAATCCCTGCGGCGTTGCGATTGGTAAAGATATTTTCGAGGCCTATAACCTCGCCTATGCAACCGACCCCACCTCCGCGTTCGGCGGCATCATCGCCTTCAATCGCGAACTGGACCCATCCACCGCTGCGGAACTAATCGGCCGCCAGTTCGTGGAAGTGATTATCGCCCCGGCAATTGCTGCCGACGCCAGGGCGGCTCTGGCCAAGAAGCCCAATATCCGCGTTTTGGAGTGCGGATATTGGAGTGAAATTGATGATGGCCAATTCGATTTCAAACGGGTCGGCGGCGGCCTGCTGGTTCAAGACAGAGATACCGGCAACATCACTGCCGCGGACTTAAAAATCGTCAGTAAGCGCGCGCCGACCGAACAAGAGTTGGCCGACTTGTTGTTCGTCTGGAAAGTCGCCAAATTTGTCAAATCCAATGCCATCGTTTACGGCAAACACGGCCGAACCATCGGCGTAGGCGCCGGCCAAATGAGCCGGGTCTATTCCGCCAAGATCGCCGGCATCAAAGCCGCAGACGAAGGACTGGAAGTCGCCGGTTCGGTGATGGCTTCCGACGCGTTTTTTCCGTTCCGAGACGGGATTGACGCCGCGGCGGCGGCCGGGATTACAGCTGTGATACACCCCGGTGGCTCGATGCGCGACGCCGAAGTAATCGCCGCGGCGGACGAGCACAATATTGCGATGGTATTGACCGGCATGCGCCATTTTCGGCATTGATAAGCTTCAGCCTCTCTGATTCATACCAATTTGGGCCGGCGACTCCGGCCCTGTTTTCCCAACTCATTTCCGGTAAGTCCTATGAAAATCCTGATCGTCGGTAGCGGCGGGCGCGAACACGCCCTGGCCTGGAAAGCCAAACAATCTCCCAAAGCCCCCCATGTGTTCGTAGCTCCCGGCAATGCCGGCACCGCGCTGGAACCCGGTATCGACAACGTCGACATTCAAGCCGACGACATTCCGGGATTGCTGAATTTCGCCCAGGCTCGCGGCATCGACTTGACAATCGTCGGCCCAGAGGTCCCATTGGTACTCGGTATCGTCGACCAATTCCAGGCCGCAGGGCTTGCCTGTTTCGGCCCTTCCGCCCAAGCAGCACAGCTGGAAGGGTCGAAATCGTTTTGCAAGGATTTTATGGCCCGCCACGGTATACCGACTGCAGCCTACCAAACCTTTACCGACACCGAACAGGCTATCGCCTACATCCGCAGCCAGGGCGCCCCTATCGTCGTCAAAGCCGACGGCTTGGCGGCCGGAAAAGGCGTCATCGTTGCTCAAACCGAGGAACAAGCTATCGAGGCCGTGCAGGACATGCTATCCGGTAACAGTTTCGGCGAAGCCGGGCATCGGGTTGTGATCGAGGAGTTCTTAGCAGGCGAGGAGGCCAGCTTCATTGTCATCGCGGACGGCGAGCACGCACTAGCAATGGCGACGTCGCAAGACCATAAAGCGCGCGACAATGGCGACCTCGGACCGAATACGGGCGGCATGGGCGCTTATTCCCCGGCTCCGGTGGTGACTCCCGAAATCCATCAGCGGGTCATGAATGACATCATCATGCCTACATTACGCGGCATGCGCGCAGACGGGAATGAATATACCGGCTTCCTTTACGCGGGCTTGATGATCGGCAAAAACGGCACGGTAAAAGTTCTGGAATACAACTGCCGGTTTGGCGATCCGGAAACACAACCGATCATGATGCGATTGAAAAGCGATCTTGTGGAGTTGTGCCAGGCAGCATTGCAGAAAACGCTGGACAAAATCGATACCGAGTGGGACCAACGAGCGGCTTTAGGCGTCGTATTGGCTGCCGGCGGGTATCCGGACACCTATACAAAAGGGGATGCTATCAACGGCTTACCGACCGATAGCACCGAAGATACAAAAGTGTTTCATGCTGGAACCAAGTTAATGGACGACAGACAGGTGGTTACGGCCGGCGGCAGAGTGTTATGCGCCTGCGCTTTGGGGGCCGACATTGCCGAGGCTCAACGCAAAGCTTATATCTTGACCCGCCAAATCGATTGGAAAAACGTATATTATCGGGACGATATCGGCTTTAAAGCCATTCCAACTTCAAATCCCTGATCGGTAACAAAAAACCGACCGACTATCCGGGACGACAACATAGGGCGGATAGTCGGCGATTCAAGCCTTAGGCGTCGCCGAAGCGTACCACCTCAAGTTTCACTTTGGCCAAGCCGGCCTCTACAAAACCGAGCTCTCTTGCCGCTTGCTTAGATACATCTAACAATCGCTTGTTACTGCGACTAGCGCGGCTGTTGATACGTAGCTGAACACTACGGTTATTGGATAAGTTTACAACTCGCACCACCGAGCCGAAAGGCAAGGAGGCATGAGCCGCAGTCATTGCATTTTTATCGTAAACCTCACCGTTCGCTGTCCGCTGACCATGCAATTTGTCGCTGTAGTACGACGCAATGCCACTTTGTTCAATGGAAAGCAAACCGTGTTTCTCTGTTTTCGCATAACTAACAGAGCTAACAGACGCCAGGCCAGTTGATAGCGTTAAAAAAGCTATCCATCTCGCTTTTCGCATCCTACCCTCCTTTCGTTAAGAATTGACAGGAGGTTCAGAGACTAACTCAAGAGCCCCAGCATGACAAGCCTTTTTCGTTAGTTAACAATATTTTTAGCTTGTCAAGCCATATTTTCCCCATCAAATAAAGACTATCAAGCCATTGATATCAAATAACTTTATAAAATGAAAACGGCATCTTTACCGATCGCCACCCCGCCAATGTACAAGAACACCAGAATTGCACCGAAAAACGCCAACCACCGCTGCTGACCTTCCCGACGAATCGCAAGCATGCCCAAGCCGATAAAAATCGGCAATGCCAACAACTTGGCCACAATCCAACCAAAATTGCCGTGCAACCAGCCACCTTGAAACACCAAAACAATACCGCTAAGCAACAACAAGCTCGCTAATGCGTGCGGCGCGATCTTCAACACCGGGCGCTGCAATAACTCAGGCTTGAGTTGCGCTGCCAGCACCCTTGCGACAAAGCTGACCGCAACCAGAACTACGAACAGCAAATGTACGTGTTTAACCATTGTTGTATCCTCATGATAAAAAGTGAAGGCGAAGCCCGATGCGGTTTCGCTGTCTCATCTTACGAATGCTAACACGCGTTTCCGTTTAAGAGATACCGAAACAACCGTGTTGACGGCTTTGCGGCCAGTTCGACGTCCGAACTTCGAACCGACCAATCGCCGGCGCCTCCGCCAGCGTCACGTGAACGCCCCCGATCAAAACCGTCGGGACAGTCCGCTACAGCACTGATACAGCACAAAATTTCGCAACGAAAAAATATTGTTTTGACACAAAACAAATTTAAGTGTAAAAAATGCCCCGTCGACTAACAATAATACTAAATTCGACATACAACTCGAGTTGCCCCTGTATAGGGCTAATTATTACAACAACAAGATGAGGATTAGAAAATGGCTGAACAAGAAAAAGACAATACCTTTACCGTAGTTGCTGTTGTTACTGCGATTGCTATTGCTGGCGTCGTTATGTTGAAACAAGACGAAACCAAACACTTGAAATACAGCGGCGACACCAGTTCTGCTGCCGAAGCTCAAGTGCTGTCTAAGCACAAAGATTTCAACAATGACGTCCTGAGCCAAGCAAAATAATTAGTTTGCTTTAGTCTTCAAAACGCCAGTTGCTCTGCAGCTGGCGTTTTTTTGTGCCTGCTGTTTTTCCATCCTTCCCTGCTTTTTCATCCGCTACCGGTACGATAAAATCGGCGGTTTTACTTACTCCGAGCAAAACACTGATGGATGTCATCCAACAAATCGCGACAGAACTTTCCGTAAGACCCCAACAAGTTGCCGCCGCCGCTGCCTTATTGGACGAGGGAGCCACCGTACCCTTCATCGCCCGCTACCGTAAAGAATTGACCGGCGGCTTGGACGATACTCAATTGCGGAACTTGGAAGATCGCTTGGGATATCTGCGTGAACTCAACGATCGCCGCGAGTCGATTCTCGACAGCATCCGATCCCAAGGCAAACTGACGCCGGAACTGGAACAGTCGATCCGCGATGCCGACACCAAAACGCTGCTGGAAGACTTGTACCTGCCTTACAAACCCAAACGCCGCACTAAAGCACAAATTGCCCGCGAGGCAGGCCTGGAACCATTGGCTGACGCCCTGCTGCAAAACCGCGATTTGATTCCGGAGCAAGCCGCCGCCGCCTACCTTGATCCGGAAAAAGGCGTCGCGGACGTTTCAGCGGCCTTGGAGGGTGCACGGCAAATCATCATGGAACGCATCTCCGAAGATGCGGAATTGCTAACCGAACTACGCGAACGCATCTGGAATAAAGGCATCTTGCAGGCAAGCGTGGTATCGGGAAAAGAAACTGAGGCGGCCAAGTTTAAAGATTATTTCGACTACAGTGAAGCGATCAACAAAATCCCATCCCACAGAGCCTTGGCTTTGTTCCGCGGCAGAAACGAAGATCTATTGACGCTGACGCTGAAACCAGCCGAACAAGATCAAGACGAGCACCAGCTTTGCACCCAGTTCGTTTGCCGCCACCTACAAGTCAATGACACCCAAAAACCTGCCGATGCCTGGCTGGCCGAAACCGCCCGCTTCGCATGGAAAGTCAAACTATTTACCCGCATCGACATGGATTTGAAAATGCGCCTGCGGGAAGCGGCTGAGTTTGAGGCCATAAAAGTCTTTGCCGCCAACCTACGCGATTTGTTGCTGGCGGCGCCGGCCGGCCCAAAAACAACCATGGGGTTAGACCCGGGTATTCGCACCGGAGTAAAAGTTGCCGTCGTCGACCCGACAGGTAAATTGCTGACCACGGACACCGTTTACCCCCATCAACCCAAAAACCAGTGGGATCAATCAATAGCAACGCTAGCCAGGCACATAACGCAATATAAGGTACAACTGGTTAGCATCGGCAACGGGACCGCTTCGCGAGAAACCGATCAACTGGTCGCCGACTTAATGAAACGCCACCCGGAATTGCATTTCCAGAAAATTGTCGTCTCCGAAGCCGGCGCGTCGGTATATTCCGCATCGGAACTGGCAGCCAAGGAGTTTCCTGACCTCGACGTCTCGCTACGCGGCGCAGTATCAATTGCGCGCCGGTTACAAGATCCGTTGGCGGAACTGGTTAAAATCGACCCCAAATCCATCGGCGTCGGTCAATATCAGCACGACGTCAACCAATCGCAACTGGCCCGTATGCTTGATACCGTGGTTGAAGACTGCGTAAACGCCGTCGGCGTTGACGTAAATACTGCGTCCGCCGCACTGTTAAAACAAGTCTCCGGACTAAACAGCGGCATTAGCGAGAACATCGTTGCGTTTCGCGACGCTAACGGTCCGTTCGCGAATCGTGGCCAATTAAAAAAGGTGCCGCGCCTGGGTGACAAAGCTTTCGAGCAGGCGGCCGGTTTTTTACGCATCATGACCGGCGATAATCCATTAGACGCGTCGGCGGTACATCCGGAAGCCTACCCTGTAGTCAATGCAATTTTAGACGACACGGGTAAATCGATCCGCGACCTGATCGGCCAGAGCCACTTTCTGCGCAGCCTGAATCCGGCAAACTACACTAGCGCCGAATTCGGCCTACCGACAGTCAGCGACATTTTGCAGGAGCTGGAAAAACCCGGCCGCGACCCGCGCCCGGAATTCAAAAGCGCCCAATTCAAAGAGGGCGTGGAAAAAATCACCGACCTCTTACCCGGCATGAGCCTGGAGGGCGTGGTCACCAATGTCGCGGCTTTCGGCGCGTTTGTCGACATTGGCGTCCATCAGGACGGGCTGGTACACATTTCCCATTTGGCTGACGAGTTCGTCAAGGATCCGCGCAGTGTCGTCAAAGCCGGCGATACGGTAAAGGTACGGGTACTGGAGGTGGACGTCGCCCGCCAGCGTATCTCGTTGAGCATGAAAAAAGACGTCGACAGCAGCGACTTCGTGCGTAGCGAAAAGGCCACCCCAAACAACCACAAGCCTAAGCCGCAACCCGCACTACAGAATTCAATGAGTTCGGCATTTGCAAAAGCCTTGAAAAAGTAATCCAATCAAGCTCTGCTATACTTTCGGCCGAGACGCGGAAGACCTATAAGCCGAAACTCCGGCCGCGATGCAAAATGGGATTTTTACAGGACACGCCATGAATCAAGTTACTCGCAACGCAGCAGTATTGCTGTTATCAGCCACCGCGTGCTTTAGCTTAACGGTACAAGCCGACGAATCGGAAAGTTACGGCCAGACCGTCGGCCGCAAACTGAGTACCGGTCTCGCCAACATCGCGACTTCGTCCTTGGAAATCCCCAAAAACATCATCATTATCAATAATCAAAGCAACGTGATTTACGGCTTTGTCGGCGGCACATTAAAAGGTCTGCTGAATATGGGCGGTCGTATCGGAGTCGGCGTGCTGGATCTGGTCTCGGCACCAGTTCCAACCCAACCGATAGTCTATCCGCTTTACGTCTGGGACAATTTCGACGCCGAAACCACCTACGGCAAAGCCTTTCGTCCCAGCCGGTAGTTCGATTCGGCATAGCGGCCTTTGGAATAAGCCCAAGGCCGCCGCTTCTGCTAGGCAACCATCTTCAATTCGCTCAAGCCGTTGGCTTTTTTCACCAACTCTATTTGAGTTTTAATGCGTTTTTTAACGGCATCGACATGGGAAATCACGCCGACGGTCTTACCTTGAGTCGTTAACCCTTCCAGCGCACTCATCGCCAGATACAGAGCCTCGGCATCCAGATTGCCGAAACCCTCGTCTAAAAATAACGAGTCGATCGCCCGTCCATTATTAGCAATTTCCGCTAACGCCAAAGCCAAAGCCAAACTCACCACAAAACTTTCACCCCCGGATAAGGTTTTCGGCAATCGGCGCAGATTCCTCTGTTTGGTATCCTCGATCTCCAGGGCCAAACCGTGATCGTTTACGGCGCTGCGCACGTAATAACGACCACTGAGTTTCTCTAAAATTTGATTGGCCTTGGACATCAACTTATCGACCAACAGCTGTTGAATCCGCTTGCGCAGCCCCCCTGTTCATCGGAGATCAGTTTCAGATCCGCTTCCGCTTGACTGTACAACGCCAATTGCTCGCTTAGCCGCCCCTGCAACCCTTGAAGTTTCTCCCGGTAGCCCTGTTGTTTGTCTAGCTTGTTTTCCAAACTATGGACTTCCTGCTCAGCGATTTCGAGCTGCCGAGTCAACTGCTTCAACGAATACAATATGCTTTCTTCGTCAGTATTCGCCATCATCGTCAATACCGCAGCTTCCCGTTGCAACTCTTCGCCCGTTTTAGCCAAGGCTTCCACAATTGACACTCTTAGGCCGGCTTGGTCCGCCAGCGCCGCTTCGATTTGCTGGCGGCTATCGATAAGCATCAATGCCGCCCGCAAATCGTCGATATCGGCGAAGTCACTACCCGCCAACTTACCAGCAACCAAACGGGACATGGCTTCGAATTCGATTTGCTGAGCCGACAATGCGCTTTCGCAGTCGACGATCAGCTTTTGCTTTTCGACTAAGGCCAAATGCAAGCCCACGGATTCCTCGTTTAGTAATCGGCTCGCATAATCCGAGAGTGTGTTTTGGTAGTCGATGATGTTCGCCTGAGTTCCCCGCAATTTTTCCTGTAGCGCGGACACCTCCTCTATCAAGCCTTTTTGCCGCATTTCTCTAATCTGGTAATCCTGGCGACGGGCATTTAACTTGTCGAACAACAGGTTTTCCTTACCTTTACCGGGCAATTTCTCGCCCAATTTTTCGAGTTGCTGTTCCAACTGCTCAGTTAACGCTTTCTCTTCGGCTTTAAGACCGGCAAAACGCTGCTCCACCTCCACAAACTCGGACGGCCGATTATTCCAGGCCTCATCCAACTGACTGACAGATGCGGCAAGTTTTTCCAGAGCAGACTTTTTGTTATCGATTTCCGCCAACCATTTCGCCACATTCCGCTGCAATTGGGCGTGTTCGTTAACCAAATTTTTGATTTTCTCCAGCTCCTCCGTCTCGTTGGCAAGCAAGCGCTTCTGCAAGGAAACATTATCGATCGTCAAATCCTGGCTAACCACATTCAATCGATTAACCAGCAGCTGCCAATCCGAACGCATTTGCTGCAAGCGCTGGTCGCGGGCGGATATTTGCACGCCCCGCTTTTCCGCTGCTGTGAGTTGCGCCGCCAACGTGTCGATCGTGGTTTTTAGCACTTGCATCTTTCCGCGCTGGTCGACCAAGGCCTTTTTGGCATTACTCTGTAGCGGTGGCTTCATCAGGTAAGGATGGTGCAACGAACCGCACAAATAACAAGGCTGCCCCTCTACCAGCTTGCTACGTTCCGCGGCAAATCGTTTCAATAAGGCTTCGTTGGCTACCGCCTGCTCTAAAGCCTTGCCGATATTGTCCTCCCGGCTTAGTTCATCCCGTAATTCTTCCAGCCGTGCCTGCAGCCCAGCGGCATCAGGTAAATCGGCAGGTTTGCTACCAGCCGAAAACCAATGAAAAAACCCCTTCTTGTTGAATTTGGCGTTGACTTCGGCAATCGATAGCAATTCTCGAAAATCATTGACTCTGCCCTGCTGCTCCACCGCTAGGTCTTTCAGCTCATCGAAACTTTTACCTTGCGCCAACTCCGCCATCACGTCACGGGCGTCGCTAATCTTGGCTTCTAATTCAGAGATATCGGCTTTAGTGGCGTTTAGCGCCGACTTGTTCTTTTGCAAAGCCGCTGTGGTCGTCTTGGTCCAGTTCGATTGGCTTTTCTGTTTACCGGACAATTCCGCCAGTTCCACCCGCAGGTTTCGTAACCGGGGAATGTCCGGAAAATCGCTCAGCAATGCGGCATCGCGGCTTTGCTCTTGCAGCCAGGTATCGACTTCGGCCAACGCAGCTCTCTTTTCAGCCAGTTGCAGCTCTATTGCCTGGACAAGCTCGGACTCGCTGGGCAACAGCAACTTCAGTTCGCTGATTTTCAATTTCAACGTGTCGATCGCTTGTTTTTGCGTCTCCAAGGATTTACCGGCTAACTCCTCAGGCGTGCTGCTTTCCGCCTCTGCCCCCAGCTGCCTCCGCAACATCTCAAGTTCCTGCCGATATGCTGCGAGACTGGCTTGACTTTGCTCGAGCTGAACTTGTTTTGTATCCAATGCAATAAGTTCTTCGCGATACTGGGCGGCATCCTGCAACCCACCAATTTCCTGCAGCGCAGTTTGCAATTGCTGTATTTGATCTTCGATCTGACGTAGTTGGCTTTCCAGTTGTATCTGCCGATTTTGCAGAACCCGAACGTTTTTCGCGTCACGCATCTGTTGTTCAAGCAGCGCTTGTTGCGCCTTCAATTCATCTGCCTGCTGCTTGAAATCCTGCAAATCCTGCTCGGCGGCTTCCAAAGCCTCGGGGGCCAATAGCGGGATCAATTCGATATCCTGCTGCAGTTGAGCCAAACCGGCACGAGCGGCTTGGTAATTGGATTCGGCTTGCTCCCGGTAATCCCGGTAAATATCGGAGCCGCTGATTTTTTCCAAAATATCCATACGCTCGCTATCGAGCGCATTCAAAAACGCGGCGAAATCGCCTTGCGGCAATACCATGGACTTGCTGAACTTATGAAAATCCATACCGGTTAACTCGGCAATCCGAGTTCGGACCGAGTTCGGCGTGTCGGCCAAGAGCTCTTGCTGTTCGCCGTCTAACCGGGCCAAGGCCATGTGAGGCTGTAACACGCTATCGCCTGTACGTTCCACGCGCCAGCTGGAACGAAATTTAACATCGCCGAGAGCAAATTCGACTTGCGCCACACTGTCGTTGGTCTGCTTGGTCATCACGTGCTCCGCCGGCTTATCCAAGCGAAAAGTCTCTCCGTACAGCCCCAGCGTGATCACATCGAGGATACTGGTTTTGCCCGAGCCGTTCGGTCCGGTGATCGCAAACACGCCGCAGTCGGCGATAGGACCTTGGTCGAAATCGATACGACCCTCGCCTTCCAGGGAATTGATGTTTTTGAAGTTGATGTTGAGTATCCGCATAATCCCAGGCCACGGGGCAAATTGTGGTAATTCGCTAAAACCGATTTGTAACGCCACAAATCGGGAAAACACTAAAGGCTTATTTTAGTGAATTCGGCCGGGGACCGCAGAAGAATAATTCACGAGCACTAATTGTGTACCATCGCTTTTTTGTAAGCGATCGCCTCCCTCAACTTTTGGAATTCTTTGGCGTCAAAACCGTTTGCCACTCCCAAAGATTCCGCGTGCCGAATCACCTGTTCGGCTGTATCGTATTGTTCCAAGGCAATGAACAGGTAGGCTTTTTCCGCATGCAAATACATCCGATTCGGCTCTAATTCGATCGCTTTATCCATTTCGGCATGAGTTTGTTCAAATAAGCCCTGCGTTAAAAACACCTTGGCTTTAATCAGATGCATCATGGCTTTGTCGATGAAGTTAGGCTGTACTAAAGCCGCATCGGCCCACTCCAAGACATTGCCGGCAATGGTTTTGCATTCGTAATCGCCGTTGACCACACAGGTAGCCGCGGAGCGCACTGAATCCATGGTTCGTAACGGATGGGAACGGTAAGCCACTCGACGTAAAATCTCCCGGTGCACCAAGGCCTTGAGTGCTTCCATGTATCCGCGGTCGAGTATCAACGGATCGTCATAATGGACCGGCAACTCCACATCAGTATCTGCTTTATCGGCAGCATGAAGATAAACCAACCTATTCAACTCCCTGAACATCTCTATCAGAGTCGAAACCTCGAACTCGTTCAATTTCGAAGCATTCAAGTAATACTGGTAGGTTTCCGGATTTGGGCCACGCTTCAGCTCCAGATTGTTTGCGTAGGCGCTATTGGCCCTGACCGAGCCGGGATGGTTGCGTACTTCAAAATAACTGAAACTATCCAAATTCGACCAAATCGCAGCGCGGGTATAGGTCGCCAGCGCCAAACTGCCGACGATGCCGGCGTAGAGTAAATTCAATAGGCCTTTGCCGACACGGCCGGCTAAAAAATGATATGAGAGAACGACCATCGAAATCACTACGCCAATGCTAGGCAAATAGTTTCGATGTTCGTAAATCAATTCCAGCGGAAATACGGTGGACTCCATACCATGTCCGACAAAAAACCACAGAATGGCAAAAGTCAAAAACCGAAAATTACCCCGCCAAGAATGATAAATTGCAAATCCGATTAGCCCGAAAACACCGAGAATGGCTGGCAGAGTTGCGATTGGCCGAAATAAGCCCTTACTTATCAGAAAATCATCATGCGCCAAACTGAGTTCGGTGTTGTCCGGATAAAACAGTAGCCCCAAGTAATAAAACAATACTCTGGCTTGAGTCATTAATCTTTCTGTCAGCGTAAAATTCCGGGCTAAATATCCGCCGAGCAGGTAGTCGGGATGAGTCAGCAAATACAACACCGCAAGCAGCATGGGCAAAATTGCAGTGGTGCAATAGAAAATACCAACTTTGAAACGGGAAGCGGCGGGAATGCTAGGCAACAAAGTGACTTCGGTGACAAAAATCAACAGCGGCAACAACAATGCATTTTCCTTGGATAAACAGCCCAAGCCGGTACCTAGCGCGCAGCCAAGCACCATCAGGAAAATCCCGGACGGCTTTTCGACTTGCAATCTACCTTTCAAAAACACTAATAGCCCGGCCAACATAAACAGAGTCGCCATGCTATTCATACGCTGCACGATATACAGCACTGAAGTCAGTTGCAGTGGATGTAAGGCCCAGATTAGGGCAGAAATAAATGCCAGTTTCCGGACGGGATAAGATGGCGCTGCCGCGCCAAGCAACCGGCAACTCAGTAAAAACACCAAAAAGCTATTGACTGCGTGGATAGCAATATTGGTTAATTTAAATGGGACAGGGTCAAATTTCTGTCCGGCAAAATAATAATTTAATGCAAAACTGACACTGGCTATTGGCCTTTTAAACGGTCCGCTGGTATTGGCACTCCATGCAGACCCTAAGTCTTCGGCAGCCAGCCCCTCAATTAAGACACCATTATTATCAATAATATTGGGATAGTCATCCGCCAAAAACGTCCCATTCCGTCCCGGGTAATATATAACCAATATAACAACCGAGAACACAAAGATTGGTAGGAAATACTGCCATGACGATTGCTTCAAACTATTTACTAAAATCATTCTTAAATCGCCCCCTATAAAACAAAAGGGGCCGAAGCCCCTTTTGTATTAATGCCTCAGTCTATTTAGCTCTTCGGCAAATATTTTTGAGCTACTGTACTACCAGAGCCACCTGTCGGGACCACGGTCCAAGTCATTCCTTTACCTGGAGTGCAAGAGCCTTGATACATAACAGTTTGGTCAGCTTGTACAGAAGTACCTATTGTCTTATAGGCAATCGTAACTCTGGCTGTCGAAGCTGAACCAGCGGTAATCTCCACAGATTTCACATAGTTGCCGGTGATTTGTTCCTTTGGCAACAATCCAAAGAATGTGTTGGTTAAGTTAGTAGTCAAAGTCTGTTCACTACATGCCACACCGCCCGCGGTCAAAGCCGGAGACGCGAGGCTTGGACCTTCTGATACTTTGGATTTAACCGTATAGTCTTGATACGCCGGAATCGCGATTGCAGCCAAAATACCGATGATCGCGACCACGATCATTAATTCGATCAAGGTAAAACCTTGTTGTGCTTTTTGTAATTGTTTATTCATAAGAACGTCCTTCAAAGTTAACGGGGTTAAAACTCGGATTAACCAATACAAGTTGCGTGCCAAGTGACTGATAACGCCATCTGCAACCGCGATTCAAGCTTTTGAACCGCCCCACAGCCTATCTCTAAATTTGTCAGCTTCCGCGGACAAGCCGTTTTTGGCTGAAACTGACATTTTTTGTCAACCACTCCAATTTAAACTGGATTAATAGCCTTTACCGACAAACCAAAGTTCCAACATCATCAGCACCCAAATTAATTCGCCATAGTACGCGGCGTGAACGCTTTGATGCATCTTGATCGCATGCTCCAGAAATTCCGGCCGAAAAAAATCCCTGCGCCCCAAATCGCGAACGGCTTGGTAAGCCATTTGTTTCAAAGGCTCGTGATCTTTCAACCAAATACCGAACGGCAAGCCGAAGCCGTGTTTCGATTTATTGATGATGGCTTCCGGCAGAAAATCGGCCATCGCTTGTTTATAAAACCAGCGCAGTTTTTGACCGCGCAACTTATCGGCCGACGGAATGCGGCAGGATAAATCGACGATGCGTGGATCGAGCAGCGGATAACAGACTTCGACACCGGCCATTTCGCACATCCGGTTGACCTTAACCAGATCGTTGTCGTGCAAAGTGGATTTCCAATCCATGTACAACATTCGATTCAGAGTGCTGGCATTTGCCGGCCGCCAATAGTTTTCGCGCAAGGATTGCATCGGCGCGGAGATATCGACCTCGGTTAGGAAATCCGCTTGAAAAATATCCGCCGCCGCGTGGCGATGTAAAAAATTGTAATCCTGCAAACGATCAGGCATCGCGGCCTTGGCTTGTTCGATATATCTTTTGGCTTTAAATGGAATCTTTTGCCTGGCGATCGCGTCCGGCAAACCATCCAGCACATACTCCATTCCTCTGGTTAAGAATTGCGGCAGGCGATGATAGCCTTCGAACAACATCTGCTTGGCATAGCGTTCATTGCCGGCGAAGATTTCGTCGCCGCCGTCGCCGGCCAATAGCCGGTTAACGCCGTTGTCTTTTGCCAGTTTTGCGCAGTAGTAGGCCGCAAGCGCAGACGAGTTACCGAACGGCTCGTCGTAGTAGGCGGCAATTGCCGGAACCGCAGCAACCGTATCTTCCGGCGTAACGTAATAGGTATGGGAACGCGTTTTAAACGCAGCAACCGCAATATTGGCGTATTCGATTTCGTCATACCCGGCGACTTGAAATCCCATGGAAAAAGTCTTGGCCTTGCCGGGAAATACTCGCGCTAGTGCACCGGCGACGCTGGAGCTGTCCAGCCCGCCACTCAGGAATGCGCCGGTATTTTCGTCGTCTGCCACTCTATCGCGGACAGCTTCGACCAGATATTGTTGCAACTGACGGCCGGACTGGCGTAAATCGCAGTCGTTTTCGAAAAAGTCGGGCTGCCAATACCGATCAATCGCGACTTTACCGCCATGAAAACTGAGGCATTGCCCGCCTTCCAGTTTCATGACCTGTCGATAAATGGTGTTTGGGCTGGGGCAATAGTTGAAATAGAGGTAGTCGAAAACCGACTGGGGCGAAATGGCATTGCTCACCTGCGGGTGACGCACCACAAAATCCGCGCTGGAACCAAACACCAATGCGTCGTTGGTCTTCGCGTAATAAATGTGGCTAATCCCAATCGGATCGGTCATTAAAAACGTCGTTTGTTGCCGCTCATCAATAAGCAACAAGTTGACGATGCCGGGCTGACGCCGTAGCGCCTCGATTCCGCGCTGTAGATATGCCTCCAATAAACTCGACAACGCATCGGTGGGATATGCCGATTGCAGCGCCACCAACAACACCCCGCTCGCTTGCTTGTAATTAGCCGAGTCAGTCGCTACCGCATAACCGCGGCCGGCGCACTGAACAACCGGCAACTCACCCGCTGTTTGTGCCAGCGTTGCAACCGCCGATTCCGTGTCGGAAACCGGCCCCATCCATCCCGCAAATTTTGTCATAGCTGCCGTTGAAAATTAGGGTTTTACATGGCTGATCACATACCGAAATTTGCCGGAACGCTCTTTGGGAATGTAATCGGTGTATTCAATGTTGACGGTAACCGCTTGGCCGAGACGCTTTTTAAATTCCGCGACGATTTTTTGCTCGGCTGCATCCCGATAGCTGGCGGATTTCACAATTTGTACCGTGGTTTTTTCCAAACTTTCTTGGGTAATCTTAAAAGCCTCGACACCTTCCAGATCACGAAGTACATAAATCAGGGCCAAACCGTGTAACACAGTCCCGTCGAGCGCAACTACAAAGTCGGTCGTGCGTCCCTGGAGCTCTTCCAGCAACGGCAAACCGCGCCCACATCCGCACATCTTCTCGGACAATATGCCCATGTCGCCGGTGCGATAACGAATGAAAGGAAAGTCGCGGGTTGCCAGATGGGTAACGACAATTTCCCCCAATTCTCCATTGGGCAGTGGCTTTCCGTCTTTGTCCACGATCTCGACGATGATATCTTCCGCCGTAATGTGCATGCCGCCGTGCGGACATTGGTGGGCGATGAAGCCGGCATCGCGGCCGCCGTATCCGTTTGCCACCGGGCAGCCGAATACGCTTTCGATTTTTTCCCGCTGATGATCGTACAGGCGCTCCGAAGTAACAAAGGCCACTTTGACGCCCAAATTATCCAACCTCACCCCGGTTTGTTCGGCGCGACCGGCGATATGCGCCAACGCCGAGGGGTAACCGAATAGCATTTTGGGCCTGATCTGCTGCAACTGACGGATAAAACCATCGACTTTTTCCGCGGACATTTCGAACGCGGGAATTAAATGCGTCCGCAACAACTTGTCCCGTAACAGACGAATCTTATCTTGGGCGCCTAACTCGATTGGCGAACCCCAGATCACAGCCTCAGGATCACCAATATCCACACCCCACCAGCGCGTTGCGCGCCATTTGGCGGCGACATCGTGGCTGACACGGCGCCTGCCGATATAGAAAATCAACGGCTCTCCACTGGAGCCGCCAGTATTAAACCGCGCCAATCCCACTGCGTCATCCGCGGACATTTCAGGCAAATGCTGCCGTATTTCCGCTTTAGTCAACAGCGGCAACCGGGATAACTCGGATAACTCTATCTGAGCGACATCGAGACCCAACTCGGCAAACAATTGTCGGTAATACGGGACATGGGCCTGCACATCGCTCAAGAATAAACGCAGCGTTTTCAGCTGAGCCTGCCTAATTTGCTGCGGAGACCACCATTGGCTGCGTTCCATATCGCGCCGAACCCTGACCGTCGAGTGTTTTTTCAGGACCTCGTGAAGCGGAAATATCAGCGAAGAGCACAACGAGGTATAAAAACTCATACGTTCACCAAGTTATTGAATTCAGACAATAATATTTCGACGCGACCGTCCCAGCTATTTTGTCGCGCATATTCGATAATCGCCTCCCGATTCCAATTCGCAGCCAATGCCGCATCGACCGCATCCTGCAACGCTTGCCGGTCTCCAAACCGGACAACGATTCCGAGGTCACTGCTGCAGACCACTTCCCTGTTACCGCCGACATCGGTCGTGACAACCGGCAGACCGCAAGCCATGGCCTCAAGAAAGACGTTGGCCCAGCCCTCGTTCGCGGTCGCCAACACAAATACATCGGCAGCGGACAATACCTGATACAAACGATCGGACGCCATGGCGCCCAGAAAACGCACATCGGCCGTCAAACCCAAGGCTTCGACTTGGGCGACCAAGCGGGCCTTAATATCGCCTTCCGGACTTGCTCCGCCGACAATGAGGTACAACAAACGGGAGTGATTGTTTTTTAAGTCGGGCAATATCTCCAGGACGCGATGAAAGCCCTTTCTATCCACCAAACCGCCGACCGAAATCAAGACCTGGGCGTCGGCGGCAATATTTAATGCTTTTCTGGCTTGGGCTTTATCGATCGGAAAAAATTTTGTGGTATCCACCCCGTTGCCGACCACCCGAATTTTGTTGGTATCGGCACCCAATCCGACCAAATGGGTTTTCAAAGACTCCGATACAGAAAACACTCTGGCCGCGCGAGCTAGGGCGCTTAACATACGCCTCCTCCGGGCAGGAATTTTAGACAACGGTAACTCTGTACCCCGCAAGGTAATAGTCACCGGCAATTTCAACCATAGTCCGAGCCAGGAGGCTGCATAGCCGTCCGGATAGGCGAAGTGGGCGTCAATCAAATTGACCGCCGACTTGTTTTTGAGCTTTAGAAGTACCGGCAAGCTGCAAATTGCCATGAAAAAACCGTCCAGAGCCCGCCCTATTCCCGGCAACGCCAGAAAACGCGGAAAATATACGGTGATGCCGTTTTGTTCTTCTACTAGATCGGGTTGGGGCCTGTATCCGGGATGGAGTTTCCGAATCAACCCTTGCAAAGGGAACCAAGGCACCGGCGAAACCACTACCAACGCGCAATGCCCGGCTACTTTGGACATGCGTTCCCGAATAAATACGCCGGCGTTCGGCCGCACTCGACTGGGATATAACGAACTAAAAACAACGATCCGTGGCTGTCGTTCACACATTGCGTTGGCTTAGCAATCCATCGTAAACGGCTTGGTAATGACTGACGCTTCGCTGCCAGTTACGTTCTCGTTCCACGTAAGTTCGGCCCGCTCTCCGAATTGCATCCCAGTGTCCCTGATCCTGCAACGCAGACAATATGGTATTAGCCAAGGCATCGGCATTGCCCGCCTCAAATAGGTAGCCGGTTTCGCGATCTTTGATCAACTCATGGTGTCCGCCGACATCCGATGCCACCAATATCCGACCTTGCGCCATAGCCTCCAATGGCTTGAGCGGCGTCACCAGATCGGTCAATCGCATCGACATTCTCGGGTAAACCAACAAGTCTACTAAGTTGTAATACTGTTGCACCTGATCGTGCGGTACCCGCCCCGGCATGACGACCCATTCCTGCAAGCCGAGATTTGCAATTTTTTCGACAATTTGCGGCTGTTGCGGCCCACCTCCGACCAACAGCAAGCGGACATTCGGTTGTTGCCGGGCGATTGCAGGCAAGGCGTCCAGCAATAACAACAGGCCCTCGTAGGCGTAAAACGAGCCGATAAAGCCCAAAATGGTTTTTCCGGTCAAACCCAATTGCTTTAACAACTCAGAGTCGGCTTGTTCGCCGTAATTGAACTTTTCTATATCGACCGCATTCGGGATGACGGTGATTTTATCTGCCGCTATCCCGCGTTGAACGATATCGCCACGCAGGCCTTCGCATATCGTGGTCACAGCATCCGCCCGTTTGAACACAAAGGTTTCCAAGTACTTGGTCAACCGATAACGCAAACTACCTTCCAGAGTCGTACCGTGATCCACCGCTGCATCTTCCCAAAATGCTCTGCACTCATAGACTAACGGTAATCGGAACTTATGTGCGGCTCGGAGTGCGGCCAGACCGTTTAAGGCTGGCGAATGCGCATGCAGAACATCCGGTTTTATTTGCGGAATTATTTCGGTAAGACGCCGATACAGAGTTTCGACTATCGCCCACTGGTTTAAGACCGGCAACCCAGCCAGCCAGCCTGTTGGCTGATCCGAGCGATAAAATTGCAAACCGTCTATCTCTTCGAACGCTGCGGTGTTTCCCAGATGCTTGGCCGATGTGACGTGATAAGTGTCCCAGCCCAATTTACGTTGCTGCTCCAAAATGGCCCGGGTGCGGAAGGTATATCCGCTGTGCAATGGGATGGAATGGTCCAATATATGCAGAATTTTCATGTCAATTATTATTGTTTTGCAATTAGCTGCGACCCCCAGAGAGCATCACAAACTAATGTTTTTCTTTACCCATCAGCCTAAACCAAGCTTTTCTAGACAAATGCGGAAACAGCAAATACCAGGGCATTTTCAGCCAATGGGACCTTACATATAACAGCCATCGGGCTAACCCAGTCCATTGATCGCCGCAACTCGGGTGCGCCGGCATGAGCGCCCTGAGAAACAAGAAATCCATCATCTGTAATCCGAAGCGTCCCGGCGCCGCCTGTTGGCTTCGTTGCTGCACTTCCGCAGAAATGGGTGTTTGCAGAATGATATTCAGATACCGGAAAGCATAAAAAATACTCCGCTGCAGCCCCAACTCAAAAGCCCGCTCGACCACAAGCATAGCAATATCCTCAGAACTGTTTCTAAGCAAACTGTCCAGGTCGACCAAATCGCGCAATCCGTGATCCAATTCGCCATCGTAAAACAAATGTACCGCGCTGTGGACTACCATGTCCGGCATTTGCAACACACGAATTTGCGGATTGTCGCCTACATTGACTGCTGCTTCGATAAGCAAACTGGCATTAGGACAGGCTTTGGATGTAAGCGGCAGAATATTATGATGCAAATCGATAACGCTGCCGCGAAATACATGCCGCAACGGCGGTATTTCGTGCATCCATTTCCGGTAGTAATACTGATCGTACGTATTATGCAAACTACTGACCCAGCCATGGGCCATTAACTTTTTCTCGGCATCGGCGATGACCGGTCTCGGTACCAACAAGTCGATATCCGAAAAAAAACGGCCTCTAGCAGCCGGACAGGCAGAAGCGGCATAGGCGGCACCCTTAAGCAAGATTAAAGGCAAGCCCAACTCAGCAGCCACTTTCTTTAGATGATGAATTTCCCACAACAAATCGTTGACTTGCTTATCGGAATGAACCCGCGCCGATTGCAAATGACGTAACGCTCTAATCGGAATCGAGTCAGGATCGAACCGATAACATAAGACGCCCGCGAGCATTGACGCTTGAGCTTGGCGAATCAATAGTTCCCATTGTTTCAACGTCAGCTCTGGCGCCGACATCTCGCCGTTAAGAACTTTTACGATAAGAGGAAACTCGATCATTTTTTCGAGTGGGCCAAGTTCTCGAATGCCGCTATTGCATCGTCAAGCCGACTGTATCGAAAACGGTAACAATCGGCTTGGTCAACGATATCAGTAAGAACATTAAACCCGGTTGTGGCCAATATGCTGTAGTTGAACGAATTATCCGCCAGTTCCATAACGGTCTCGGCTTTACCAATGTTTAGAAGCTCGGCCTCAACTCCTTGCTGGTATTTAGGGAACACCACCCAACCAATAGGACTGGATTGGTGTTGCATTTCGACGCTGGCAGTAGGCGGTTGCACATGGCAAACGCTACCTTTGACCGTGTCAGAGCTTAATGGGCCGAATACCGCTTTGGGGTAGCGGCATCGGATTAGATCGATAGACTCATTCTTTAAACTAATGGGACGTGGGAAAGGAGTCGCGGAACCGGTCTGAAGATCCACCAAGGTTAATTCGTCGGACAGCAAGCGCCACCCTTCTTGTACCAAACTAGCCGTCAACGTACTTTTTCCCGAACCCGGCGGCGCCGGCATTACCACTGCGTAACCATGTTTCTCGACCACAGCGGCGTGAATAATCAAAAATGTATTGATTTGGCTGGAAACACACCAGTTCATACCCCACTCTATTAAAGCGGGGGCATGCTGATATGGCAGAGGGTCAAACGGTGCAAAGCCGTCCGATAGAAAAACAGCCTTCTTGCGAAAAAAAAGTCTGCTTACATCGTTTACGACATTTAAGTCGACATGAAAGTCAATGAAGGAGTCATCCGCTAATTCGTAATCTCCATAAAGAGAAGATATAGCTTCCGCCAGACACTTAATTCTTGACTTAATTGAAAATACGAAACAACCGATTTGAAGTATCAATCCGCTCCCGGATATCGCCTCGCGAACAGCAGGTAAACTTAACTCACGTACTCGCAACGAATTGTTTCGATAAGGTTAATTTTGGAAATTTCTGCGAGAGTCGATAGCATCAAATCGCGCGAATGACACACGTCGGTTTTATCGCCATTTGTTTGACCAGCCCACTCAAGCAAATCGTCTAGACTAAATATAGCCCCCGAACAGCAATATTCAAGGAAAGATTTTGAAACACCTGCCATAAGGTGGGTTTCGCCAGAGGGCTCATGGAAAACAAGCAATGCGTCATCATACTCATGGCATATCACATTTCCAACACTACGCCACAGCACGGTATCACCATTTAGCACGGCGGGATTACTTCCCCAAATACTAACAATTACCGATAAGGTGTTTGCAAAAACCGATAACCGTCGCCTCGTCATAATCTGTGTAACATCTTCTGACATCGGCCGGAGTAGTGCCTATAAAGTTTTTGCCATGGCAGGCATTTACAAACAACCAAGCGAAACAGTTGTCCAGAGTGTAACTTCCGGCACTCAAATCTCGAATGCAATCGTGCAACGATCTGTCGTCCGGCACTCCATTGCTTCGCGCGTATTCCAAGGTGATATAAGTTGAAGCATTTTCTAACGATTTGACATCAGCATGCTTGAACTGGCCCACAGTATTGTATTGGGATGCAGTACTTGTTCCAACAGTAGAGTCCCAAGTATCTCTGGCCCTCCACTTACCTTTATTCGTTGTAGAAGTCGATGGCGAACCGTCGCTTACCAATCTATCACGCAAACAATAGCCACCTTCCAAAGGCGCCCCACTTTCGTGAGTCTTGGTGAATGGTCTGCACTTGATTGTGGTGTTTGTCGGCCAATTTGTTGCCGTGCCTGCTCCACAGTAATGACTGGGCGGATTTGGAGTCGGCGGCACATAGGTTCCTGTGCCTGAGGGATCGACATTCCCAGCGCTGGCGTATGATTGAAAACCGGAAATCGTGCCACAACTCCGTTTCCCTCCGCCCCATGCCGAACGGTTGGCTAAAGTCATGACTATCGGAACAGCGACACCGGCCTTTGCGAACGTCCGCCGCGTTTTGTCTACGGCCGCACCGCCGGTTGATTGTTCGCCATGTTCGGGCAACGTATTATTTGCATCGCTCATTTCTGCTCACCCTGGATTTAACTTTGAATTACGTCACACTTTAGCAAAACACTTTTCCGGTGTCTATTGCACAGTTGTACAAGGGATATTTCTTAACTATCAGGTCAGATTATTCCGCGCAAAGGCCTCGAACATCAATAGAGACCAAATTGCGGCACTGTAGTCGCGCAAACCTGATTGGTGCTGACTAACGATATGCTGCAAATAACTATGATCGAACCAACCTGTGTTCGCCAGCGTACTACCCAACAAAGCGTCTTGCACCCGCTGTTTCAAAGGACCTCTAAACCAACTGCATAGCGGCACCGAAAAACCCATTTTAGGTCTATAGAGAACATCGTACGGCAAATATGGCTCCAAAGCTTTCTTGAAAACATATTTACCTTCCCGACCCTTTAACTTTAATTCAGGCGGCAAAGTCGCCATCCACTCCACCAGTTTATGATCTAGCAACGGCACACGCACTTCCAATGCGTGAGCCATACTGGCCCGATCGACTTTGGTCAAAATATCACCAGCCAAATAAGTCTTCAGATCTAAATACTGGACCATCGACAACGAATCCTGCGGAGCCCGATCCCGGTAACGATGGAACACCTCAACCGCCTGATAGCCTTGCAAATCACGCCGCAAACTTTCGCTGAACAATTCGGTACGCATAGCATTCGACAACACCGAAACGCTATGAAAATAACCGGCCATAGAATCTCGACCGATCGCCTCCAAAGTCGTTTTTGCGCGAAGTATTTTCGGCGCCCAATCCAACTTCGGATAGGCCCTACCGAGAGCGGAAAACAACGGCATGCGCAATGCGTCCGGTAATACGGATCGGACCCGTTCTTCATAGGTGTGCCAGCGGTAGCGGCGATATCCAGCCAGATTTTCGTCGCCGCCATCACCGGAAAGCGCCACGGTAACCTGCTTCTTGGCCAATTCGCACACCCGATACGTGGGCAACGCGGAACTGTCGGCGTAAGGTTCATCGTACAAGCCGGAAAGCTGATCGATCAAACTGAAATCATCAGGATCGACCTGCTCTACGCGGTGGGCGGTGTGGTAACGCTCGGCAACTCTAGCGGCAAATTCAGACTCGTTAAACTTAGGATCACCGAAAGAAATCGAACAGGTGTTCACCGGATCAGCGGACAAACCTGCCATCAGCGCCACCACGCCGCTGGAATCAACGCCGCCGGATAAAAATGCGCCTAAAGGCACATCGGCAACCATCCTAATTTTAACCGCTTCCCGCAAACGAGCAATTAGCTCCTCGCCGGCTTGGACGGGGTCAACCGAACCCACAGGCTGGAACGTTACATCCCAATATTGCTTCGGCCGAAAACCCGCATCGCCCCGCTTGATGGTCAAGCAATAACCGGGCTCCAACTTGTACACCCCCCGGTAGATGGTCTTCGGATCGGGAATGTAACCAAATCCGAAATAGTCCTCTATGGCCGTGACATCGACGTCCTTAGGCAACAACGGATGCTGCGTCAATGCCTTGAGTTCAGAACCAAAAATAAACTGTCCGTTTGACAGCTCCGCATAGAACAAGGGCTTAACCCCAAGACGGTCACGAGCCAGGAATAAGGTTTGCTTCAGTCTATCCCAAATCGCAAATGCAAACATGCCGCGCAAGCGTTCGACACAAGCCTCGCCCCACGCCTGCCAGGCGTACAAAATGACCTCGGTGTCACAGTGAGTTCTAAAGCCGTAGCCTAAAGCTTCGAGTTCCAAACGTAGTTCAGGAAAATTATAAACTTCGCCGTTGTACGTCAATACGACGTTTCCGTCCTGGCTGTGCATCGGTTGCTGCCCACTGGACAAATCAATAATCGATAAGCGGCGATGACCAAATCCCAATCCAGGTTCGGTGTGTAGCCCACCCTCATCCGGGCCGCGATGGAACTGGGACTGGTTCATGCGCGACAGCAGACTGCGGTCTATTTCGCTCAATCCCCGAATATCGAAAATACCCACTATCCCGCACATATAAAATCTCTCCGACGCAAATTATTGCCCGTCATACACTTGCTGGTAACGAGCCACCATACTATCGATTGAAAACTCAGCATGAATTCGCTTCAGGGAACCTTCTCCAAAGCGGCGGCGGCATTCGCCATCTAACGCCAATTCATTCAAAGCCATCGACAGACTTACGACATCCTGAGCCGGAACCAATCGACCTGTCTCCCCATCGGTCACGAGTTCCGGATTGCCGCCGACACGGGTTGCGATAACCGGCAAACCGCTAGCCATTGCTTCCAAAATCGTATTTGAGATCCCTTCTGCAATCGAGGGCAACACAAAAATGTCCATTGCACGCAATATCACCGGAATATCGGCTCTCTCTCCAGGCAACCAGACGCAATCCGCTAAATTCGCCGCGCTTAACAAATCGATAGCTTCTGCTTTCAACGGGCCATCACCAATTAAAAATAATCGGCAACGTTCGGCAAATTCGGCCGATTGCTGACAGCTTAGGATAAAAGCGCGGACTAGGGTAATTTGGTCCTTAACCCCATGCATACGGCCGACGGTACCAATCACAACTTTATCGCGCAATGCCAAACCGCAACCATCCGGAACGATAGCCTCATTCTCGCCAGGATAAAACACCGTTGTGTCGACTCCGTTACAAATACGAGTAATCTTGCTTCCCGATATTGCCACCCTATCCCGCAGGTAGCTTTCCAGATGGCGGGACAATGGAATAAATCGATGAATAATCGACCCCAGTATTCTGCGTAACAACTGATACTTGACGTTGCTCCCGTCGGGATCGAACACATCCCAGCCATGCTCGCCATGTATGCGGTAACCCACACCCGCCAACAAAGCGCAAACTTGGTATTCGATGGCCGCTAAATTGCGCGTGTGGACGATTGCCGGCCGCAATTGCTTCAATAACCGATAAACGCTACGAAAGGAGCTCCAATCCTGACCGGGCCGTTTGTGCAATTCAAAAATTTCGACGTCGGGCCGACAGATACGCTGACTGAAATCGGTGCTTTCAGTCAAACAAATGATGGCGTGACGATAACGAGTTGCCGGCAATTTATTGACAATATTAACCAGACCATTTTCGAGCCCACCAACTCCCAGTCGGTAAATGATATGTACAATCAACGGCGGCTTCGCTTCGGACACAGCCTCACTCCCCAGCCAGCATTTGGCGCAGCCGCCGGCCATTCTCAGCCCACCCGAAACGGTCTTGCACAAAACGGCGGTTTGAATCACCACACTCCGGCTGGTTCTCTAAAAACGCCAAAACCCGGTCGGCGTAATTTTCCGCGGTGTCGGCCACCGCCAACTGCAAATCCTGCGTGATCGGTATGCCTTCCATTCCGGCAGAAGAGACAACCACTGGCTTATTCATCGCCAAGGCTTCCAAAACCTTATTTTGAATACCGCGAGCAATCCGCAACGGCGCCACGATCAAATCGGCGTAGGCTATATATGGCCTGACATCGTCGACGCGACCGGTGACAATCACCGCAGCACTATTCTCGGCCAATTGCAGAACCTCTCGCGCCGGCTTGGAGCCGACGATGTAAAACCGCAATGCGGGACTTTTTGCCAAAATCAACGGCAACACTTGTTCCGCAAACCATTTAACCGCATCAACATTAGCCCAATAATCCATGGCTCCGGTAAAGACAATCGATTTCATATCGGCAGAGAACGGCCGTTGATAACTAAGCGCAGGATCAAAGCGCTCTATATCGACACCATTATTCACGTACGTAATTTTGTCCGCGGCCTCGGGCGCTAACGATCTGAATAGACGGGCTTCTTGTTCCGACACGAACAAAGTGGCGGCGGTGCGCGCCGCCATGACGCGCTCGAACTCCAACAACTTTTGGGCCTCGCGCCGATAAACCCAGCGAGCAGGCCACGCCTTGCTCTGGGCGTATTGCCGCCATTTGTCGGAATCGACATCAACAAAATCGGCAACGACCGTTAACGCAGCATGCTTACGCACGAACTGAGCCATTGGCGAAGAAAATATCAACGCCCGATCAATAGAATGCTCACGGATAGTCTGGTCTACCCAAGCTTGCAATTCGGCATTGCGATAATACGGTAGACTTAAGGCTTCATTCGTCAACAAACCGGACACGCTCTTGAGCTTTGCGAGCCGAGGATCGAGATCGACACAACAGACTTGTTTACACACATCAGCCAAGGCACCGACGTACTGGCGATCATCAGGGTCGTCTACAAACGTACCTAGAAAAATGTCGTAGTCTGCCAACAACGCCTGTAAAAAGTGAAAGGAGCGGATCTTATCGCCCTTGTTCGGCGGATAAGGTATCCGATGAACCAGATACAGCAAATTGGGCTTCATGCTCAACCCAAGTCTTTAGCTAACCAAGGACCGATCCACTGACTAACCGGGAGCGGCAGTTTTTTCCAAGCAGCTATAAACAGTTGGTATTTCGGATTCAGCGGATTGATTTCCGGAATTTGTTTTGCCGTTACTAAATCTATTTCATAAAACAAGGGCTCGGGCTCGAAACCCCAGTGTTTCTTGAAACGGAAGGATCCGGTACCGATTTTACTGCGGCCGTAATCGAAAATCTTGCACCCTCGCTCTACAGCACGGCGCATCACTTCCCAATACATGAAATCGTTACCTTTCAGATCCCTAGCTGCTTCAACACCGCCGCCGTAGTACGGTAAAACCTCATCCTTGAAATAGAAATTCATGACGCTGGCAATTAAGCGCCCTTCATGCTCTACAGTCAGCACTTCGCAACGGTTGCCGAAAACTTCCTTTAGGATGCGAAAATAGTTTTTCGAAAAAACAGGCGTGCCTAAATTTCTGACACTTTCCGAATAGGCGGCATAGAAGCGATCTACATTGTCGTCGATAATGCTAACCAAACCGCCCTTGATACCGGCACGTACCATCGCCCTTTGTTTTCTGGGTATCGCATTTAGATTTTTTTCGACGTCCGGATCCAGTTCTTTTCTGAAGGTCACGTAAAGTTCTTTATGAGGCCACTCTGGATGTGCCTGCACACGATTTCGCATTTCCAGACAATCGATCCTCAAATCCCTCGCTAATTGCTGCGCCTGAGTTTTTAAGGCCGTGAATGACTGATCGTCACTCGCCAGGATACCGCCGTATACGCAGAACGCATTCGAAACCAAAGTATTTCCGAACAACGGACTTTTAATGTGGGTTAAGGGCAATATCCCGGTGATTTGACCGTCTCGCTCGCAATAATAGTAATAAGTAGGATGCCCGAAAGCCTGTTTGATTACTTGCTGCCACCCCGCCAAATGAAAAAAACTGCCTCCGGAAGTTGCCAAAACAAACTTATCCCAACGCTCTGTTTGGGAGGGCTCAAGCAATTTAATCATGGTTGGTGGGGACGGTCTGATTGGGTTAGGAATACATTACGCATGGTGTCCCAGGCAAAATCGCTAAGCAGGTTATCCAGTCTATGGTGCATCTTGCCGAGATTTAGGTAATGCCTAAAGCGGGTTTTAAACGATAATCCCTCTCGCCGGGGCTGCTCCGGATCGATTTCCCACGGGTGAAAATAAAATATACCGGGCTGCTTTTCGTAATTATTAATATAGCGGTAAGCCCACTTAGAGAAAGAATAGGGATATAAGCGAAAAAATCCGCCGCCACCGCACGGAATATTACGCTGGAGCAGATTCAACGTGGTTATCGGAATCTCCAATAAGCCTGGGGCGTTGGCTGGCCGATAAGCGAAGCGCGGCGCATCTGGCATGCCGTATAAATCGTGCTTTACTGGATAAATGCTGGAACTATAAACAAACCCTTCTTCCTGCAAAATTTCCAAAGCCCAAAGGTTGTTTGCGCCTATCGAATAGCTAGCAGCTCGGTAGCCCATAACCGCCTGCCCCGAAGTATCTTCCAGAATATTTCTACTCAGGCGCAGGTCTTCTCGAAATTGGTCCGGCGTCTGTTCAGTAACGCGAGTATGCTGGTAGCCGTGGGACGCTAACTCGTGACCATCGGCAACGATTCTCCGTATCAGTTCAGGATAACGCTCGGCGACCCAACCCAACGTGAAAAACGTCGCTTTAACCTGCCTCTGCTCAAACAAATCAAGAATTCGGCTGGTATTTTGCTCTACCCGGTGCGGAATATTATCCCACTGGTCGCGCGCTATATGCCGCTCGAATGCCGACACCTGAAAGTAATCTTCGACATCCACTGTCATCGCGTTAACAGGCTTAATTGCTGCGTTCATCAGTTTGTTAGCCCGCTAATTGATAATGCTGCAAAATCTCCTCCACGATTCTAACTGCCGCCCGACCATCCCAATATTCAGGCACCCGACCTGATTTACCGCCGGTCGCCATAATATCGTCGACACACATCATGATTTTGCTAGGGTCACTACCCACAATGGTATTGGTACCTTCAGTTACGGTAATAGGCCGCTCGGTATTTTCGCGGAGAGTGACACAGGGCACACCCAATGCAGTGGTTTCTTCCTGTAGCCCGCCCGAATCAGTCAACACTAACTGAGCTGACTGCATCAATCCCAAAATCTCCAGATAGCCCACTGGTGGGAGCAATACGATATCTTGCTCTGCCAACTGCGATAACAAACCAGCCTCGCGCAGTTTTTGCTGGGTCCGAGGATGTACAGGGAACACCACAGGCAATTTTTTACTGATATCCACAATTACCGAAACCAAGCGCGATAGTGTTTCAACATCATCGACGTTAGACGGCCTGTGCATAGTTAACAATGCATACTTTTTTTCGGAGACAAGGCAATCGACGCCATATTTTTGCAAAATCTGAGACAAGGAATCGGCCTGTCTGCAATTCGCCAGCAGGGTATCTATCATGACATTGCCGCTGAATTTGATCCGCTCGAGCGCAATTCCCTCTTTAACCAGATTGGTTTCCGCGGCTCGTTCGGTCGTAAATAGCAAGTCCGAAATCTGATCGGTAAGAATACGGTTTATCTCTTCCGGCATCTCCCGATCAAAACTCCGCAATCCTGCTTCCACATGAATCAGCGGAATATTTTTTTTAACCGCTACCAATCCGCATGCAATCGTAGAATTAACGTCACCAACAACCAGAACGGCAATGGGTTTGACCTCGTCCAGAACCGGCTCGAAACGCAACATGACATTAGCGGTTTGGACCGCATGCGTCCCCGATCCAACCCCCAAATCGCAATCCGGCTCCGGAATACCCAATTGTTGGAAAAACGTATCCTTCATCGTTTGATCGTAATGTTGGCCCGTATGCACAAGATAAGGGACGATCCGATCTTTTACTTGTTGCATTTGCCGAATAATAGGCGCCATTTTCATAAAATTCGGCCGTGCGCCGACGACACAGACTATAGTTTTAGGCATTATTAACCCTATTCGGAATCCGTTGTTTCACCGTAAACGCTATCCATATCCAACTGTAGCAAGATCGCCTTTCTCAGCAGGGCTTTCTCCTTATTGGCGCTAACCCTTAAGCCGTCCACGATACTTTCCAAGCGATCCAATCTTTGCTCCAAGCTCGCATCGAGACCACCAACACGACTGGAAACCAGGGGCGGCATATGAAAGTCTTCATCTCCCGATTCGAGCAACATCTCCTCTTTGACTTCGACAATCACCTTTTGCACAGCTTCTTCGTTCAATAGTGCCAGTTCCTCCAGATAACCGAACAACAATAAACGATCGCACAACGAGTTAATACGCCGAGGTATACCGCCGGTAAATTCGTGAATCACATCGAAAACACCCGGAGCAAATTCCGGCGTTCCGCGCCAACCGGCAGTTTGCAGGCGAAACAAAATATATTCCTTTGTTTCTTCCAAATCCAAAGGATCGAGTTGGAATGTGGAAACTATGCGTTGTTTTAACTGTTCCATGTCAGCCGCATAAATAGTGCGCTTCAATTCCGTCTGTCCAACCAAAAACACCTGGAATACTGGGTTGCCGTTCACATCCAGATTCGTCAACATTCGCAACTCTTCCAGCGACTGTTTAGGCAAATTTTGCGCTTCGTCCACAATCAGCAATAACCGCCTTCCTTCTCTGGCTTTTTCGACGATGAATTTTTCAAAGCCCGATAGCAAACTAGCCTTGTCAGTCAAGGAAAATGTGAAACCGAACGTTGATGCAGCCATTCTCAGAGTATCTTCCGGCCCGACCTGAGACGTCATCATTACGCCGATCAACAATTTGTCTTTATTCAAATTTTTGATCAAACTTTTTACCAACATGGTCTTGCCGGTACCGGGCGAACCGATGACCAACACAAAGCCTTCACCCTGGGTCAGGCCATAATGCATATAAGCCAACGCCCGTTTATGGACTGAGCTTTGGAAAAAGAAATCAGGATCCGCGCTGAGCTGAAAAGGCTTTTGGGTGAGATTATAAAAACCGTCGTACATTCTTAAGATAATTCAGAAACGAACATTGAAGTTGGCTGTTGCACGGTTTTCAGTATAGTCGAAACGTGAAGTGTCAGAACTTTGGTTGATGTGGCGAAACTCTAATCTGGTATTCATCAGTAACGGTCTTCCGAGATTTATAGGTATTGCTCGCGTAAGGCCCAATGCGACATCGTACCGGGTGTTATCCGTAATTTGGCCCTCGTTATGCTGCCAAGATGGCCTTAGGTAAAAGTCCAACCTTGGCTCGATTTGCCACTGCCACCCGCCGGAAATGCCATAAGACATGTCCTCGCCAGCTCGAAGTTCGTACGAACGCCTCTCGTTATAAACCGAAGCGTTATAACTGCTTTTGCCGGATTGATAACTGACCGACAATGCTCCGCGTTTGCGAATAATGACATCATTGACCAAATCGAATGGATTTGCCACGAGCCGAGAGTTATTAAAATTGGGGCCGGGAATTAACCGAGTTCCGGTTGGGTCTGACGGATCCACCATCAAAAAACCCTGAGTAATTAAATCTTGAGTGTTAATCACTTGACTCAGATTCCCAGATGCATCCCTGAGGAAATAGCCCTGCTCGGTCAATAACTGCTGAGTTGTGGTAGTCTCTTGACTATAGTTGAAGCCGATATTAGCTCGCTGAAGCTGATACCTCAGACTCGCATCCCAAGAGTCTCCAGTGTTCAGCCCTACATCCTTGTTACGATAGGTAATGGTAGAACTAAAATTGTTCGACGGATTAAATTGTAGCGTGGCATGCTTGTTATTACCCAAACCTACTTCTAACCAATACCAGCGGCTGGGGCTCCAGCGTCCGCCAAGAGTATAGAAGAAGCCGTTTCGTATACTATTTTGCGTAGTCTGATAATCATTATTTTCGAACCCTGCCTGACCGAAAACGCTGAACTTTCGATTAAAAAAATAACGCATATCTCCTTGATACTGTTCAAAACGGACGTCCTGACCTGTTCCTCTAGTTTGTTCCGTCGACGAATAATTTAGAGCCCAATTCACGCTGCTAAAAAAAGATCCGCTCGATAAACGGGCTTGGCGCGTAAAAGTATCGGAATCAGTTACAAAATTATCCGGGACCACACCTGTTGTCCCTTCCGAAGTAGCGTTGTCAAAAGTAGACCGGCTATATCCAACCTTGACCAAACCACTCCCAAACGAACCGAACCGTGGCGTCCAATAAGGAGAGATACTAAAGTTCTTATTCTCGGTTCGCCCACCGGAACCAGAAATATTATCGGTGGTAACAAAGGCATTACTAATATTTTGTTGACTAATTGAACTTGTAGTCTGTATGTATAAAGTATTCCTGATCGCCTGATACAAAGACGACATATTCAGTTGGTGGTTAAAATCCAGATCATCACGCCCACCGGCATTGTGCAAACTCTGCAGCCGATAATTCAGATTAAAATTACTCCAAGGGGATGCACCGTTTAATGATAGCCCTGGGGTAACTTCGGTCACGAAGCCGCTTTTTTTATCAACGTTAGCGAGATTTATATTGTCAGTGAACGTTTCGGAAGCAGATAAACTAGGAGTCACGCGCCAATCAAATCCGTAACAGACTTCTGAAAAACCAAAATAAGCAAAAAGCCCTGCGGCAAGCAGACGCCGGCTGGCTTTATCAAACGAAACCCCACGACAATCAAAAATGGCCATATTTCCCGTAACTGTAGTTATGACCGTATATATCTATTTCTTTTCTCGTTTTATTTAGCAACGTCATTACCACGTCACAATTGCTCAGTTTCGAAACCGATTCATTTACAACACTCTGCGGAGTAACTTCAGCAGCAATAACAAGTACGACCTGCCCAACAAGCTCGGCAAGAATCTGAGCCTGGGTAGCAACCAAGAGCGGCGGGGAGTCAAAGATAACGATACGATCCTTATAGCGGCGACTAACTTCCTCGGCAAACAAATACATTCGCTGACTAGACAACAATTCGGTTGAATACTTATGCCGCTTACCCGCAGTAATAATGCTCAAATTCGGCAAATCGGTTTTTAATAAAATGTCTGAAAAAGTGACTCTGTCGTCCTCCAAGTATTCAATCAATCCGCGAGAGTTATCAATTCCAAGCTGTTTTGCTACGCCCGGTTTTTCTACATCGGCATCAATAAGCAGAACGCTTTTATCTCTTTCATTAGCGATGCTAAGTGCCAAATTAATCGAAACGAATGTTTTCCCTTCTCCAGGTAAACTGCTACATATTAAAATCAGGTTAGACCGGTTAATCCCGTTATTCTCAGCACCTTGGATATTGTTAACCAAAGGACGCTTTATCACCCGAAACTCTTCAGCAAGTTGAGACTTAGCATTGTTACTATCAATGAAACCATTTTCAGATAGTGCTTGCCAATCGATAACGACCTGCCTGTCCGCAACGACTTTGGTCCCAATACCTAAATTTGTGTTGTCGGACTCTACTAAATCGATATCCTGCAAACCCGGCTTTTTACCGACACCCAAACTGGCTGACTCGACAGCTTCGCTATTGGCAACCAAGCCTTGTTTAGCCGCTTTCTTTAGCGCATTTTCAATAATACTCATCATTAACGCCTTATTTAAGTATTTCTAGCGCCATAATTCCAAAATATCCAGCCACCAACAACAGCAACGTCGATACTAACACCCAGTCGACGTTACTAGATTTGGTTATGCCCTGGGAGGTTAAGGACACACTGCCCAAAGAAGGGAGCCCAGTTACGACGCGAACTTGGCGCGTAGACATAAAAACCGGACGAATAAAATAAATTAAAAAAGCGACGCAAAACCCTATTACAATACTTACGAGTAAAACCAACGAATAAAATAGCTTTCTGTTCGGAAAGCTCGGCTTATCAGGTTTACTCGGAGGATCAGCTATTTTAAACTTTAATCTTGAAGTTTGATCATCCACACGCTCGGTGATATGTGCCTGCTCTCTTCTTTCCAATAACTCAGAATATTTACGACTGATCGTTTCGTAATCGCGATTTAGATTTTTCATCTCCGTCTCGATAGTTAAACGCTCATTCAAACCCTCCTCCAGTTTGGCTATTCGTTTTCGAATCGAATCTACTAAAGCCTCATTGGAAGCCACCTCTGCTTGGGCATTATCAAAACCCATTTTCAGGGCTTGCACGTATGGGTTTGTCATTTTAGCGGGCGCGATCGAAGTCTGTTCATCGCTCTTAGCTTCTTTTTCCACTGAAACCTGTTTACCTGCCGCCTGCTGTTCTTCCTGAGTTTTCAGGGTATTTATCAACTTATCTATTTCGATTATAGACGGATGCTTTTCGGTGTATTTCAATAAAAGCTCAGTTCGCTTGTCTTTTAGCGACTCGATTCTGGCGTTATCGGCGGACGGCACATCTTGGGAGGTCGTAGGAATTCCCCAATCTTCATCTGAATCTCGGACTTCGGCTACCTGTTCCGCGAGAACGTCTCTTCTTGATATGGCTTGCTGAAGTGCAGTATTGGCGTCCTGGAACTGCTCCTTCATTTTCTGCAATGCTTGAAATTGATCGGTATCGTTCAATAAATCCAAATTGGTTCGTTTAAACTCTTCTTTGGCCTTCTCTGCATCCTGCAATCTAATTTCATAATCCCGTATCTGCTGCTCTATGAAACGCTGAGCATCACTGGCATCAGCCAGCGCTTTACCTTCGGTTTGTTCCGAAAACACTGTTAACACCGCTTGCACCACACTCCTTGCCACTTCGGGATCCTTAGAAGCAAAGGCGATGTCGAATATATCCCCCCTTCCGCCAGTGATGGTAATGTCTTTCTTGAGACGTTCGATTAAATCCGATTTGCCGCCGAAATCGTCCTGAACTCGGCTCAACTGAGACAATTCGATAATTTTTTCCAAATTAGGCCGGGTGAACATTAACTGCTGTATTATTCTTATCAAAGCAGATATATCTGGCTCAATAACCATCCCTCTCATGAGCGGTCTAATCACTGTGGCCGAATCTATATGCACCTTCGCCTTAGATTCAAACCTATCAGGCATTAAAAACACATAAGCCCAAGCACCAATACATACCACCAACGCGAATATAACGGCTACTCGTTTGTACTTAAGCGTACCTTTTAAATAAAAATACACTTCTGAAAGATCTTGCTGCATAATTAAAAGACCTTAAATTCATTCACCATTATTAAAAAAACACCCCGAAACAGTTTTAAAAATACGCATCAGGAATAATTAAAATATCCCCTGGCATCATTAAAACATTGGCCGTTAAATCCGCATTATCAATCAAATCATCGATTCGCACAGCATACGGCTTTAACTCTCCGTTAACGTTTCGTATAACGCTTGCCCTGTTTCCATCGGCAAATTGATCAAGCCCAATTTGGATAATAACATCCAGCAATGTCATGCCTCTCTCGTAAGGGATGGATTTCCCTTGATATCGACCGATCCCTCCGCCGCCGCCACCGCCACTGGCACCTCCGCCACCGCCGGCCCCACCGCCACCAATTCTTCCGATAATTCGAATTTGCTGATCTCGCACACCTTTAAAGCCTCCAACCATAACCACGACCTGAGGGCTTTTAACGTAAGTAGACAGCACCTTCTCGATATCTCTCGCCAACTCGAAGGGTGTCTTACCGCTTGCCAAAAGCTCTTCAACCAACGGCACAGTTATTTTTCCATCCGGCCTTACAGCTGCTGACGTCGACAATTCCGGATTACCCCATACGAATATGTTTACGCTATCTCCGGGGCCGATACGATAAGTGTAATCGGATGCCTGCTCTACGTCTTCAAGTAAAGGCTGAGCGCATCCAGAAAAAAATACGTAAGAAAATACCGCAAACCAAGCTGCGCAGAATATTTTATTGTTTATCAACATAGCCTACTAGGAAAGTCTCATTTATTTGGTTACAGAATGTTCGATCTCGAACAGCATCTTCTTCGCTATATCCACGCCAGCAAACCCCTTCTTCTGCTTATCAGAGAGAGCAATTGCCTGCTTTAATTCCGATACTGCAGTAGCTTTGTTGCCACTGCGGTAGTGCGCCACACCCAAATGGTACCTAAATTCAGGCAGTTTTGGCTCCTTGATGACGATTTCCTCCAATAATTTCATCCCATCGGGGATCTTACCGGATCTCACAAGCCCCCAAGCGTACGTATCTTGAAAATAAGGGTTTTCCGAATTTTTAAACTTCTCCGCCAACAGCACGCCTTTAGCCACATCATCGTCGCTATCAGATTCCACAAGCAAGGAAGATAAATTATTGATTGCCACGTCAACATCAGGATCTTTGGCAAGCAATTCCTGATAAATTTTTCTTGCCATTTGTTTTTCGTTAGCCTGTTCATACAGCCCTGCCAACGCCAGACTCAATTGTATGTCTCCAGGATTGGCCTGTAGACCCTTCGAATAGACTTGCTTTACGGTGTCGACATTTCCGCCAGATAACGCTTCCACTTTGGCCAAAGCCAAATAGGCAGAAGGGACTTTAGGAAACTGTTCGACCTGCACGGCAAGCAACTTTTTAGCTTTGCTGTAATCTTTACTGGTCAAATAAACGTCCGACAAAACCCCAACAATCACCTCATCGGCAGGATGTCGCTCATGGTGTTTTTCGAGATATGCCAGTGCCTTTTCTTTCTGGCCTAAAGCATCATAGCTACGAACCAGATTTATCATCGAATTGAGATGACCGGGAAACTCCTGAAGAATCTTTTCATACAACGCTACCGCGTCGGCGTACTTGCCTCTACCTTGCAACACGTTAGCCTGCAGATAAATAGGAACCGCTTTTTCTTTGGAAAACAAAGCTATTTTATGCACAACATCTTGAGCTTGATCCCAACGTTTTTCTAAGATATCAAGTTCCGCCTCGCCAATAAGAAAATTAATTTGATTTGGTTTTAATTTAAGCGCCTTTTCCACAATCTGTCTGGCCGCATCTCTCTGACCAGTCTGAAGATAAGCTCCAAAGCTATTTGTAAAGGCCACCATGTTAACCGGATTCACTTCCAAAGCCTGTTTAAAATATCTATCTGCTGTTTTGCGATCTTTCTTGACTTGATGGGCCTGCCCTAATAAAGAGTATACTTCGTCTAAATTCGACTTATCCCAGACTAGTTTATTAAGCAGAGCCACAGCTTCGTCAGGATTGCTATTTATCAGAAAAAGCCTAGCCTTTAATAACTTAGCCTGAACAAAATCCGAATTTGACGAAAGCACTTTATCAACGATTTGTGCTGCAGAATCGTATTTCTTGGCACCAACAGCGATATCCGCAATAAGTACTTGTGCAGTTAAGCCCAACTCGCTACTTCCTTCCGAGGCAACGACTTTCTTCAAACCAGTTTCAGCATTGCTTGTAAAGCCATTTGCCATCATCCATTTCGATAGTTCCACAATCGAAGCCGCCTGTTGCTGATGGCGATTCACCATAGCTTCATATTCCGTAGGCACTCGATCTTTGGATCTAGCATTGAAAAATTCGAGCAATGTAATTTCCGAATCGGGTTTATAACCTTCTTTTTCTACAACATCCCGAAGCAGGGATTCAGCCGAATCCAGCTTATTTGTCATGGAATAAATCGAAGCCAAACTCAATTTAAAATTGTTATTCTCCGGATATAGCTCGACAAGCTGCTTGTAGTCTTCTATTACCTTATCGACTGCATTATTCGCTGCGTTGATTTTTACCCTGAATAAACGCAATGCAATATTCTTACCATCAATACTCAAGCCCTTGTCAATTAGATTCAAAGACTCTGCCGTTTGGTTAGCTTTATAAGCCAGAGCGGCCGCCAATGAAAGCACATCGGCATTACTCTGGTTGTCTTTCAATAATTGTTGTACGATAGTATTAGCTTGATCGTTCTTTTCTTGCTTCACATAGACAGAGGCTTCGATAATCTGAGCTTCTAAGTTGGCCGGATCTACATTCAATACGGCTTTAGCCTGCTCCGATGCTTTATCTAACTCACCAAATAACACATGCAACTTACCCAACTTTAATCTAGCCTGAAGTAAATTAGCATCTAGCTCTAACGCCCTGATCAAGTTTTGTTTCATCGATTTATAATTATTGGATTTTTCATCCAACAACGCCAAATAGTAGTAAACCTCTCCTCTTTTATCATCACTCTGATTGGCGCTTTTTAGCTCAAGGAAAGCCTTATCAAACTCTCCTTTCTCGATAAAGTCTTTTCCTTTTTGCAGATGGCTATCGGCAGTTTCAACCGGAGAGTTACACCCAATCAACAGAAGAAAACAAAGTAATGCCAGGCCGTTATCGACATTATCTTTAATTATTTTTATAGCCACTTACTAGCACTCCCAAAAATACAGCTACAATTTAGCAAATGTTATTCAGCAATAGTTTGTTTGATCCAAGCGTATAGTTCCCGCAATTCGGAATGCATATTTTCCAATACAGACTGTGTAGTAATAAAGTAGGGCGCTCGAATACCGTGATAGTCAATGTCCCTACCGACACGCTGAAAATCTATACCTGACCGATGCATCATCCTCGGCAAAAACGGCTCCATCATCGCGAAGACATTAGTTCGATTATCGAGCTCGGTTAAAACAGTTGCCGCAAAAAAGCAGGCAACCGCAATGGATGAAAAAGTCCTTTGCTCCTGCTGCGAGAAATGCAAACCGTTTATCTCGCCGAACCGGGTCAAAGTTTCCCCAGTTCTTCTGCGAAAAGCGCCGTCGACCGCCAATCTTGATATCTCGCATACCGTATGCCGCTCAAGCTGAAGACTACCGATCACATCTCGATCCAGACTATTGCTGCAGTATTTCTCCAAAGGCAGTGGCGATTCGGATTCTGGACCCAACGCCGGAACCATCCTGACGCAACCAGCGGGCAAACCAGTTTGAATGTGGGTGATCAAGCAATGCCGAGAATGCGGATCGTACTCGTCGATCTCAAGTTGATCTATGAAATGCTCTTGCGATTCGTACTTAAACTCTTCGCAATACACTCGATATCTTATTCGAAATACTTGCTGTTTTTGCGCAACGGTCTCCGCCAAGGACACCCTAAAATAGCGACTAAAGCTTTCGACTAATGACAGCTTTTGTGCGACTTCCATTTTATGCGCTCTCTAAAATATTGGTTATCGACTATAAATACTTATCGATATCATGAGCTTTGATACCCCATGCCAGTAAATGCTCGATACGATCATTTGCCAACCCCAATCGCCTCGACATTGTTTGAAACAACTCTTTCAGAAACAAATACCCCTGAACCGGATGGTCATCCATGTAAACGCTTAACATGTCACTACGAATCTCCAGTAACTGGACATCTGTCAACGATATGACTGAGGCCGTGCGCTCCCTAGCCTCGTACAAACATACGTCGCCAAAAACGGCTCCGGCTTCGAGATCACATAGACCTGGACTGACCCGCTTATTGCCATCCAGTTCAGCCCCTCCTAAAACCCTGACCGAGCCTGCTTCCAAGTAAAACAAACTTTTTCCTTGATCACCCTTTTTGACGATAGTGGCACCTGCGTTCAGCTTATACCTCCGCCACGCACTACCCTCTTTGAACAACGGGTTTTTCAGAACGTCACTAAGTATCTCAATCATCAGGCGAAACCATATCAATAACACTGACTCGCTGGTTATAATGCCGCGGGAAGCATGCAGCCCCAACACCCATACATGGAAAACTATATTTACTACAGCTACTTCACTGCCAGCGTCGCGTACGGGCTTTTATTGATTTTCGTTGTAACCATTAAAACCCGATATTACCCTTTCATAATAGCAGTTCTCTGCTCCGTCGTATGGTCGACGAGCGTGACGCTCGCAACAAAAAATAGCCACTATTTCTTCGCCGACACCCTCGCCCACGAAACGATACGCAACGGAGCATGGTTTTTCCTACTGGGATCGTTACTTTCGAAACAGCGTTACAATAGCTACAAGCAATTGTTTAAAGGGCACACGAGCATCGTTATTTCAGCGTTTGCATTGCTAATTTTTTGCCTGGAGGCGTTTCCGCAAGCGTTGAGATGGACAACCAGCGTTCTCGACACCGATCCCAGATTTGCCGGTCATGTTGTATTTGCAGTTCTCGGTCTGATTCTGGTCGAGCAACTTTATCGCAGCACCCCCTTGAAACAGCGCTGGAATTTAAAATTCCTCTGTGTCAGCCTGGGCGCCATTTTTGCCGTAGATTTACTGGTTTACAGCAAATCTCTGTTGTTCAACCATCTGGACTTCGCACTCTGGCAATCGCGCGGCATCACCAATGCGATGGTAACCCCATTTTTGGCAATCACTTCTACCCGACTCAAGCTTAACAGTGAAAACCAGGAACTGACAACACCCCGCAAGACTATTTTTTACACCACAATCTTATTTGGCTGCGGTGCATATCTCATTTTAATGTCTTTCGCCGGGTTCTATATCAAACGCGCAAACACCGAGTGGGGTGAAACCGCTCAAACAGTATTCATATTTCTGGCACTACTGCTACTGATCATACCTTTCACGTCGGGCAAGATTAGAGCCCTAGCCAAGGTTTACTTTAGCAAACATTTTTTTCACTACAGTTACGACTACCGCGAGGAGTGGCTCAAAATCAGTAAGGCTCTAGCCAAACTTGAATCCTTGGAAGAACTGAAAGGCTTTATTATCAACACCCTGACCGATTTGGTGGAAAGCACTGGCGGCGGTTTATGGCTAAAAAATGACCAAGGCAAATTTTTTCTGGCCGCGGAGCAAAATTTGCGACTAACACCTCAGGAAATTGATTACCTACATAACGTAGGCGACCTGCCCCTTTATTTGGCAAACAAACAGTGGGTTATAGACTTCTTTGAATTATCCCATGCTCCCGAAGTATACGACGACATCGATTTGTCCCCCTGGTGCTACGAAGACAGTCAAGTCTGGTTGATAGTCCCGCTATTTCACTTAAACAAACTGGAAGCTTTCGTCGTCTTAACTCAGGCCAGAGTGCCGAGAAAACTCAACTGGGAAGACCATGACCTACTGAAAACGGTCGGCATGCAACTAGCGAACGCGTTAGCGCTGAATCGAGCCAGCGAAGAGTTGGCTAACAATCGCCAATTCGAAACCTACCATAGGCTCTCCGCTTTTTTAGTGCACGATTTAAAAAACTTAGTCGCACAAATCTCATTGATTGTCAGAAACGCCGAAAAACACAAACATAACCCCGATTTTTTCGACGACACTATCGACACGTTGAATAATGTTGTCAAAAAAATGCACCATATTGTCGAACAGCTAAAACAAGGAGAACCTCAAGCCACCGCAAACAGCATCGTCAATCTAGCGGCCATCGTCCGCTCAATAGCCCAACAACACCTCGGATCGCCGCCGATTGAGTTAACAACCAACCTAGACGAGTGCCCGGTTTCCGCAGACAAAATAAAACTAACCAATATCTTGACCAACTTGGTACAAAATGCCCAGGACGCCACGCGGGGCGACGGTGGCTGGGTTAAGCTTGAATTAACAAAAAACCAAGACTATGCTCAGGTCAAGATCGTGGATAACGGCACAGGCATGAATCAACAATTCATAGCCGAACGCTTATTCAAACCATTCGACACCACCAAAGGTAACGCCGGTATGGGAATAGGTGCTTACGAAGCCCGTGATTACATTACTAAGAACTCAGGCCAGATTCACGTCGACAGTGAACTTGGCTTCGGCACGACATTCACGATACAACTGCCGTTAGCAAAACGCCTTTCCGAAACCCCAAGAAATTAATGACCCAATCAAGACTACTGCTCGTTGTTGAAGACGACCCAGGTTTGCAAAAACAGTTGAAATGGAGCTTCGAACAATACGAAGTCGTTGTTGCCGGCAACCGGAGTGAAGCCATTGCCGCTTTTAGAAGACATACGCCCAGTGTTGTCACGTTGGATCTGGGCCTGCCTCCGGACCCGAGCAATGCCAGTGAAGGCTTAGCTACACTGCGAGAAATTCTGGCTCTTGCCCCCGCAACAAAAATCATCGTCGTCACCGGCAACGATGACCGTGCCAATGCAATTCACGCCGTAGCATTGGGAGCTTACGATTTTTACCAAAAGCCTGTCGACCCGGATATTCTCGGCCTGATTATCGAACGTGCCTTTCAGCTGGATACCTTAGAGCGCGACTATCAGAATCTGCAGCAGCAAAAGCCGCTGCACGGCGTAATAGCCACCAGTCCGCAGATGCAGTCGGTTATGCGCATGGTCGAGAAAATTGCGCCAACCCAGGCCACCGTTCTCTTACTCGGCGAAAGCGGCACCGGGAAAGAATTATTGGCAAAAGCCTTGCACAAGCTAAGTTCGCGCGCCGACCAGCCATTTGTCGCGGTGAACTGCGCAGCAATACCAGAAACACTGCTGGAAAGCGAACTGTTTGGCTACGAAAAAGGCGCATTTACCGGGGCGGTCGCCCAAACCAAAGGCAAGATCGAATATGCCCAAGGCGGTACTTTTTTCTTGGACGAGATCGGCGATTTGCCGTTCGCGTTACAGGCCAAATTACTCCGTTTTATTCAGGAACGCGTGATAGAGCGCTTGGGGGGCCGCAAGGAGATAGCTGTCGATGTCAGAATCATCTGCGCCACCCACCGCAAATTACCGGACCTGATCGAGCAAGGCGCTTTCCGCGGTGACCTGTATTATCGGTTGAGTGAAATCGTGGTCGATATTCCGCCATTGCGTGAACGGGAGGGCGACATAATTACTATCGCTAACGCCCTGCTACAGCGCTACTGCCGGGAAAACCATATGAAGGAAAAACATTTCTCCCACGACGCCGCCCAGGCTATGGAGGCCTACTACTGGCCTGGCAACATCCGGGAGATGGAGAATAAAATCAAACGGGCAACGATATTGTCGGACGGCAACGTCGTTACCGCAACCGATCTGGAGATCGGCCACTCGGCAGAACATACGATGCCGCTCAATCTGAAATCGGTACGGGAGGCCGCAGAAACGGTAGCCATCAAACGCGCCTTGAATTATGCGGACAACAATGTTTCCGAAGCGGCTAAATTACTGGGAGTAACTCGCCCTACACTTTACGGGCTGTTCGAAAAGTACGGCTTACAGGGCTTAATCAGAAACCATTCTGACGACCAGCCACCACCGTAGTTACCGTCACGCACGGGTTACGTAGGAAACTACCCCGATTTGGTGCAAATCCCTACCGCCGTAACGGACCGCACGCGTCTCGGCTAATTCCGAATACAAACGGTAATCCTGTTGGTAGTCCTGTAACCACAGCGGATTTTGCAAGATGTGTTTAACGTTCAAACGATAAGGGGTTCTTTGCCCGCGATGATCGCACGCATCGCCGATTTGGCGCATCGAGAAGCCTTCCTTGCTAACAAAGTACGCTAGTGCCGGCGTAACCAAAATAAACCAGTCGTCGATACCGCTCCGGGCCGAATAAACCGTTGCCGCCCGATAAAGCCCCCACATGATGCTTCGATTCAGATTACGGTAATCGTGCAAAAAGCTGATATTCGTCGATTTAGCATCGAAATGGACATTGCTTTTGCGCAGCGCAAAACGCCTAGCCTCTTTGACCACGCAGAGCCTGGAAATCTCTACAGCACGGCTGTAACAAGCCTTTGGGAGGCTTCGATACGGGGTACAATGTTCTTCGAATGGAAAGCCTTGCTTGCCGGGCCTGACCAATCTGAGCGCACCCAGCCACTCGCCGCTAAATTTATGCCGGACCAGAAAATGCACAGCGCGACTATCCCACTCGTCGCTCTCGATCCCGTCCGGATACAACTGCTTGTCCTCGAAGCCCAACTCGTCACAATAAACACGGTAGCGAATACGGTAATGGATATCTTTTGCTTCAGGCGTATCGGCTAAAAACACCTCGAAACAACTATCGAATGAATGCGGACTTTGGATCACGCGGCACCACACTTAATAAATTTGTTTAATAAGTTCAACTAACTATGAAAACTTTTTCACGCGCCATTTCAAAATGGTATCTCAATTCTGTTAATTTTGAAACCGCGTGACAAAAAAGTACAACCTCCACCGAGGCAACAAGTTAGCTAGTGGCATTCCAGCGTAAATCCAAAGTCAACGGATAATCCCTATTCAGCTGTTCGACAGGCACTTCCGCCGATCCGACACTCGGCGTGTAACCGTGCCGCAAAAACCGACTAACCCGCCGGCCTTCGGCTTCGTAGGCATTCACCGGCAAAGTGTCGTAATTCCGCCCGCCGGGATGACTGACATGGTAGGTGCACCCACCCACCGAACGGCCGTTCCAGGTATCGATCAAATCGAATACCAACGGCGCCTGTACGCCGATGGTGGGATGCAAGGCAGAAGGCGGATTCCAGGCCCGATAGCGAATCCCGGCTACCATCTCGCCTTGCTTTGCCGTCGGCCGCAACGGCACCCGCCGGCCATTACAACTCAACAGGTAACGCTCGCCCATCGCACCGTTCAGCGATACTTGCAGCCGTTCGACTGAAGAATCCACATACCGTGCAGTACCGCCGCTGGTGATTTCCTCGCCCAGCACATGCCATGGTTCGATCGCCTGATGTAAATCCAACTGCAAATTACCCACGCGCATGCTACCGATGTGTGGAAACCGGAATTCCAAAAACGGCGCAAACCACTCGCTCTTGAAATCGTAGCCGGCTGTCTGCAGATCCAGCACCACATCCTGGATATCGCTGGCGATAAAGTGCGGCAGCATGTATTTATCGTGCAATTGCGTCCCCCAGCGTACCAGCGGCTTCCGGTAAGGCTCACGCCAAAACCAAGCCACCAGGGTTCTGAGCAGCAACATTTGCATCAGACTCATCCGTGCATGCGGCGGCATCTCGAACGCGCGCAACTCCAGCAGCCCCAGTCGACCGGAGTCGCTACCCGGCGCGTAGAGCTTGTCGATGCAAAACTCGGCGCGGTGGGTATTGCCGGTCATATCGACCAACAAATTTCGCAACAACCGGTCCACCAGCCAGGGCGCCGGCACTTCGCCGTCCGGCATTTGCTGAAACGCAATTTCCAGTTCGTACAAACTATCGTTACGGGCCTCGTCGACCCGCGGCGCCTGGCTGGTTGGGCCGATAAACAAACCGGAAAACAAATAGGACAAGGCCGGATGGTGCTGCCAATAGGTGACCAAACTGCGCAGCAAGTCGGGACGGCGCAGAATCGGGCTGTCTACTGGCGTGATTCCGCCCAGAGTGACATGGTTGCCACCGCCAGTGCCGGTATGACGGCCGTCGAGCATGAACTTTTCGGTACTCAACCGGGTCAGCCGCGCATCTTCGTATAGCGTGGCCGTATTCTCGACCAGCTCGCGCCAACTGGCGGCGGGATGGATGTTGACCTCGATCACCCCCGGGTCCGGCGTCACCGGCAAGCGGTTCAGACGCAAATCGTGCGGCGGCTGGTAGCCTTCGATCACAACCGGAAGTTTCAATGCCGCCGCGGTGGCCTCCACCGAGGCGATCAGATCCAGATAGTGCTCCAGTTCATTGGTCGGCGGCAAAAACACATACAAGCCCCCCTCCCGGCTTTCTACCACCAGTGCGGTATGCGGTATCCACAGCGGGTCGTTCGAGTCGCGCTCGTCCACGGCCTCCATTTCGGGGGGATGCCATTCCTGTTTCGCGGTTTGGCTATAGCGCCGGCTGACTTCCGAGTCGATATCGCCCAGCGGTTCAACCGTATCGTACAAACTGCGCTCCACCGGCTGTTCCCGTTGTTCGAACGGCACCCACGGCAGGCTGTTCAACGGCAACCGTAAGCCCATCGCCGAATCGCCTGGCAACAAATACATCTCGCCGCGACGAAATGACCACACAGCGCTATTCCAGGAGCGAGCCCTATAACTCCAGTGTAACGGCAAGGCGTAGCCAGCCGCTTCACCCAAATTGCCGCTCAATATCCTGACCAGCCGCTGCCGTTCCAGATCGTCGGTTAAGTCGGCCTGCTGCGGATCGAAATTAGCTGGCAATAGGCTTTCCTGGTGTAAATAATGCACGGGATCTTCATAACCCGGCACGATGCAGGCCGCCTTCAAGCCCAGCCGCTTGGCCAGATCCCGCACAAATCCCTCTGCCTGTTCCCTACCGAATCCGTAATCCCGGCTTTCGTCGGCCAGCAATCCCGGATTTTTCCAGACCGGCACGCCGTCCTTGCGCCAGAAGCAAGCCAGCTGCCAGCGCGGTAAAGCCTCGCCCGGATACCATTTGCCCTGGCCGAAATACAGCAATCCGCCCGGAGCGAAACTATCGCGCAAGCGCCGAATCAGTTTCCCGGCCAATTTGCGCTTTTCTGCGCCGTCGGCCTCCGTGTTCCATTCCGGCGCATCCATGTTATCGATCGAGACGAACGTGGGCTCGCCACCCATTGTCAGCCTGACGTCGCCGGCCACCAATTCCGCGTCGACTTTCTCGCCCAACGCATCGATCTCGGCCCATTGCCGCTCGGTGTAAGGTTTGGTAACGCGCGGATCTTCATGAATCCGGGTGACGCGGTTGGCAAATTCGAAACGGGTCTGCGCCTCTCCGGTAAAGCCGCCGCTGACCGGCGCCGCGCTGACGTAATCGGCGGTACAGGCCAACGGTATATGGCCCTCCCCGGCAAACAAACCCGAGGTCGGATCCATACCGATCCAGCCCGCGCCCGGAATGTAGACTTCGGCCCAGGCATGCAGGTCGGTGAAATCGTGGTCGGTACCGGACGGCCCGTCCAACGCTTTCACGTCGGCCACCAGTTGCACCAGATAGCCGGATACGAAGCGTGCGGCCAAGCCCATGTGCCGCAGTACTTGCACCAACAGCCAACCGGAGTCGCGGCAGGAACCCAGTTTCTTCTGCAAAGTCTCCTCGCAACTTTGCACACCCGGCTCCATCCGGATCGAGTAAGCCACCGCCTGATTAACCGCCCGGTTCGCCGCCACCAGAAAATCGACCACAGCTTGTTCGTTACGCGGCAGGGATTTCAGAAAATCGGTCAGCAACGGCCCTTTCTCCCGAATTTCCAGATACGGGGTCAATTCCTTGGCCAGCTGCTCCGGATACTCGAACGGATACTTCTCGGCGTATTCCTCCAGGAAAAAATCGAACGGATTGATCACGGTCATTTCCGCGATCAAATCCACCTCAATCGACAGCTCCCGGGTTTTTTCCGGAAACACCAGCCGGGCCAAATAGTTGCCGAACGGGTCCTGCTGCCAATTAATAAAGTGCTTTTCCGGTTTGACCCGCAACGAATAGGCCGAAATCGGCGTCCGCGAATGTACGGCCGGCCGCAAGCGCAACACGTGCGGCGCCAGTTGCACCGGCTTGTCGTAGAAATAGCTGGTCTTGTGGTTTATCGCGACCCGGATACTCATGCATTCACCAATGGATTGGCGGCTTCGCTTTCAGCCTGTAATAGCCGCAAGTTTTCCTCAACGCCCGCGGCATGGGTCAACTCGGCAACGTTTTGCTTGGTAAAAAAGCCGTCGAAATCGCCGAAGCGCTGCACGTATTCGATAATCAACGACGAGTGCTCGGAGGCGCTGGAAAAAATCTGCTTCAAACCCTCTTCCCGCGAGCCGATCACATCCAGCAGGAAATCCTTACCCCTGGCCCGGATCGCATCGACCACATAATCGATATTGGCCTGGTTGCCGGTCTCGCCGTCCGCGACCGCCAGCGCCAAATGATGCAAACGCGGCCCGTAATTGCGGACAAAATTTTCGGTCGGCGACGGTAATCCGACCAAATGGTTGACGAAATACGGCTGGTTGGCCGCCGTGAATACTTTGGCCGGACTAATCCGTTCGTCGGCGTAATGGATGCTCTTGGTGACGTTGGTCGACGAATTCTGGTTGGCGATATCGTAGGACCCCCAGTAGTAATAGCTGGACAGGGTCAAATACTCCAGAATCGCCACTTCCCGGTTTTGGCTGTAAACCCGCGTCGCCAAATGGTCGATCGGCCTGATCAGTTTATCCAGCCCCAGTTCTTCCTGAATCGCCTTGGCAGCATGGTAACCGCGATTGACTTCGTCCAGGATCACGCTATTGCCCAATGCGTACACCCGGATGTCTTCCGGTGGCCGCTCCCAATAAGCGACGATGTTGTGGGTGTAAGGCGACGGCTTGACGATGGCCATATTGCCGGGCAATTCCAGTTTGCGGATCTGGTCCTGGTTGAAAAAGCGGATTTCCCGGCTTTTTTGCTGCTCCACCACTTCGTGCAGATTGCTGACCCGGAAAATCTCGCCCATATAGCGCGAGTTGGGTTTATGCGCTCCGATCGGATAGACCTCGTTCAAACTGCGGAAGATATCGCCGCGCCCCGGATCGCGCACTTCCCGCACCAGCAAATCCGGCGACTCCATATCGATGCGCAGGATATGGGTCCAATGCGACTCCGACTCCAATGTCACCAGATAGTGGTAAGGCGTCATCAGGGCCAATTCGCTGACATAAGCCGCCGAGCAGCCCGGCTCTACCGTGATCATCAACGCATCGATCTCGCGAATCATTTCGGTCAATCCGGTACGGTCGCGGTTTTCCAGCAACCGGACCAGAAACTCGTCGAACCAGGCCGAATTGGCCTTATCGCCCTGTTTGGGGTGTATCAATGAATTAACCATCCTGCTTCCTTTAACACTTGTTGTCCGTTCCGCATCTGTAGCGGACATCGTCCGCGGCCAGCCGCAATTCCCCGGCGGTTCAATCCGGGCTATTCAAAAACGCACGCTGAATCTCGATGCCGAGCGCATTGTTACGGGCGATAAAATCCTGCAAAAACTCGTGCAGTCCGCTATTGAAGATGTGGGTAATCCGGCCGAAATGCAGCCGGGCATGGTTCTCGCCGGCCAAACGCAAACATTCGCAGCCGGGCTGGCGGCAGAGCTGTTCCAGAATCGGCGCCAACTCGTCGTAGCAGGCATGCAGCGACCGCGGCATATCGTCGCGCAACACCAACAATTCGGCGACTTTGGTCGGTTCTATCGTATCTCGGTAAACTTTTTGATAGGCCTCGAACGCCGACACCGAGCGCAACAACGAACTCCATTCGTAGTAATCCACCTCGGCGGCCGGATCTTCGTTAGGCAGCAGCAACTGAAACTTGGCATCCAGCAACCGCGCGGTATTGTCGGCGCGTTCAACGAAACTGCCCAGCCGCACGAATTTATAGCCGTCGTCGCGCAACATGGTACCGAAGGTCACGCCGCGGAACAGGTGCGAGCGCGACTTGACCCAATCGCAAAATTCGCCGATATCGGCCTCGCGCAGGCCCAGCCGGATCCGTTGCCGCAATTCCAGCCACAGCGCGTTGACCGTTTCCCACATCTCCGACGACATCGCCACTCGCACCGCCCTGGCGTTCTCCCGTGCCGCCCCCAGCGCGCTGACGATGCTGGACGGATTGCGTTCGTCCAAGGCCATATAACGCATCACGTTCGCCGCCGTGTAACTGCCGTAATCGCGCTCGAACGCGGCAACGTCGTCAGCGATCAATACCGGCGGCTTCCAGCGCGCCGCCTCGTCATAGGCGCTGTTGGCGACCAGCGACATGCGGTCGGTCACATCCAGCACCCGAGCCATGTTTTCGGCACGCTCGATATAGCGGGCCATCCAATATAAATGATCGGCGGTACGGCTCAGCATGGTTTATCTCCGTTCAACACCCAGGTGTCCTTGGTACCGCCCCCTTGCGAGGAATTGACCACCAACGACCCCTCCCGCATCGCCACCCGGCACAATCCGCCCGGCACCAGCGTTACGGTCTTGCCGGACAACACGAATGGCCGCAGATCGACGTGGCGCGGCGCCACACCCTGCTCGACCAAAGTCGGACAGGTCGACAAGGCCAAAGTGGGCTGGGCGATGTAATTGTCCGGTTCGGCCAGAATCCGGGCCCGGAAATCTTCGATTTGCTGTTTGGAAGCAGTCGGGCCAACCAACATGCCGTAACCGCCGGAGCCCTGCACCTCTTTCACCACCAGTTCGGCCAGATGCTCTAATACATATTTCAAGTCGTCCGGGTTTTCCAGCTTGTAGGTCGGCACGTTGGATAATATCGGCTCTTCGCCCAGGTAAAAGCGAACCATGTCCGGTACGTAGGTATAGGTCGATTTGTCGTCGGCAACGCCGGCGCCGATCGCATTGGCCAAAGTCACGCCGCCGTTGCGGTAAACCGAAACCAGCCCTGGTACGCCGAGCATGGAATCCTCGCGGAACGCCAACGGGTCGAGAAAATCGTCGTCGATCCGGCGGTAAATCACATCCACCCGTTTCGGTCCTTCGGTAGTGCGCATGAACACGGCATTGTCTCTACAGAACAGGTCCTGGCCCTCCACCAATTCGATACCCATTTGTTGCGCCAAAAATGCGTGCTCGAAATAAGCACTGTTATAGGCGCCCGGCGTCAACAACACCACCACCGGATCGGGCACGCCCGGTTGCGCCACGGCGCGCAAATTGTTCAGCAACACTTGCGGATAATGCTCGACCGGCGCCACCGCATAACGACGGAATAGTTCCGGAAACAACCGCATCATCATCTTGCGGTTTTCCAGCATGTACGACACACCGGAAGGCGTGCGCAGATTGTCTTCCAATACGTAAAATTGGTTCTCTTCAGTCCGGACGATATCGATGCCGGCAATGTGGGCATAGATCCCGCCCGGCACGTCGACACCCTGCATTTCCGGCCGATACATTTCGTTTTCCAGAATGGTCGCCGGCACAATGCCGGCCTTGATGATTTCCTGATCGTGGTACAGATCGTTCAGAAAAGCGTTCAAGGCCGCGACGCGTTGAATCACGCCGGCCGAAAGCTGGCGCCATTCGTTGGCCGCCAGTATCCGCGGAATCACGTCGAACGGAATCAAGCGTTCGGCACCGGCTTCCTCGCCGTAAACGTTGAACGTGATACCAACCCGGCGGAACAGCATTTCCGCTTCACGGGATTTCTGCATCAGTTGAGCATGATCGACACCTTTCAGCCACTCCGAAAACGGTTGATACAGGCGTCGCACCTGGCCGTCTCCGGCCCGCATTTCATCGAAAATATTTTGTGTATTCATGACTTAACCCAGAGCAAACCACATGCCAAACAAATTAATGCTGATTTATCAGCCGGTTAAATAGGCGTCGACAGACAACCCGAAACCAGCGCACCAATCCGGTGCATAAGACGTCAGCTGCCGCCCTTAAAACGACCGTCGGCCCGTTTGCCAACCGCAACCGATTGCCATTTTTCGGCCGATTGGCTAAGGTTGCCGCCCCACACCTTTATTATGAGGCTGACACCATGCCGGCAGATTCGATCACCATTTTCGGCGAAGCGCTGTTCGATTGTTTTGCGGACGGCAGCCGGATTCTCGGCGGCGCACCGTTCAACGTTGCCTGGCATTTGCAAGGCTTGGGCGCCGAACCCTTATTCGTCAGCCGCATCGGCCGGGATTCGGCCGGGGCGGAATTGTTGGCGGCCATGCAAACCCAGGGCATGCGCCAAAATGGGGTGGAGATAGACGCCGCCCGCCCGACCGGTAGCGTGACAGTCAGTATCGACAACGGCCAGCCGAGTTACCATATTCTGGCGGAGCAAGCTTACGACTACATTGCCGCCCCGGAATTGCCCATCGGCCACGAGTCAGGCTTGCTCTACCACGGCAGTCTGGCGCTACGGCATGGCGTATCCCGCGCGACTTTCGAACAGATCAAACCCCAATGGCGCGGCCCGGTGTTTTTCGACGTCAATCTGCGCGCGCCCTGGTGGAATGCGGACGACATTCACACATGGATAGCCGATGCCGATTGGTTGAAGTTGAACGACGAAGAGCTGGCATTGTTGCTGCCGGAGCACCAAGCCATCGACAGCAAACTGCTGCTATTGCAACAACGTTACGATTTGCAGGGCGTGGTGGTGACTCGCGGCGAGCATGGCGCACTAGCGCTGACCGCGGGCGGCGAATTTGTCGAAGTGAAACCGGCCGGCAGCGTGACGGTGGTCGACACGGTCGGCGCCGGCGACGCCTTTGCCGCAGTGTTGCTGATGGGGATAGCCCGCGGTTGGCCGCTGGCGTCGGCGCTGGAACGCGCCCAAGATTTCGCCTCGGCCATCGTCGGACAACGCGGGGCCACGGTCAGCGACCCCGAATTTTACCGGCGTTTCAGAGAAGCCTGGCATTGACCGGCTAAGACTCCTGCCGCGCCGGCATACCGTCGGCCGAATTAGCGGCCCTGCCGATGAAAATCTGTTTGAATTGCGGCATGAAACTGGCCGTGATCGGAATCGAGTAAAAGCAATACATCGCCGCCGCTTCGCCAGTCGAAACGCCGAACAGCCACTGCGGCACGAACAAGGTCATCAATGCCCCAAAGCAATGGTAGGTGCCGATCCGCCAATTGTTTTTCCAGACAAAGCCGCTCAACGCCAGCGCAAACAACGAGCCGTGAGTGACCAGCAAGCCGAAGGCGCTGGAGATCGCATAGCCGATATGGTAAATCCCCATGAACAGGCACGACTGCATCCGGCCGATGAAGTTGGGATCGATACCGAACAACTGCCAATCGTTGGGCAAGCGGGTCAGAATCAAGAACAAGCCGCTCAGACTGGAACCGACGAAAAAGGCTTTGCGTAAGGCATTGGGATCGGTCGAATACGTCGCCAAAGCCGGCATGATCGCAAAAGCCTGCAAGCTGATGTGCACCGACGACAATTCGCTGAGCAATAAATTAGTGCCGTAGCCGCACTGGTCGGCGACCGGATAGGCGAAATACTGAATGAATTCCATCAGCGAAAAATGGAAAATCGCATAGGCCCGGGCCAGTCTGACCCAAAAGGTTTCGTCCTTATCCAGAAACGTGACGCTGGACGCGACCAAGCCGGCCACCCCCAATCCCAAAGACATATTGGCGCTAAAACACATGGTTGATCCGTGAGTTAAACAGTCGAGAAAGCCGCCCCTGTCGGGCTGGCGGTTAAACTTTTCGTTATGGTTATGTTAACCAATCCACAAAGATACACGGACAGGCCGTGAATTGCAGCAATTTTTACGGTTATTCCGACCGGCGGCAACGGCTCGGTCAGGACCGGTTAGCGGCGATAATCTGGCCGATTTTGTCCTCGACCCCATCCAGTTCGTGGTCGTAAATATCGGTGCGGTAGGCGGCTCCGGCCAAAGTCACCTCCGATGCCAACGCCGACGCACCACCACCGGCAATTTGCACCCGGGTCAAAGTCGATAATCCCGGCTGTAACGGCGCGGCGCGCAATTCGTCCGGCGCCAGCGCAATCCGTACCTGCACCCGCTCGGCAATGTGAATAAAATTGCCGGTGGCGTTATCGGTCGGCAACAGTGCGAAACTACTGCCGGAACCGGGATTCAAGCCCTGTACCCGGCCGTGGTACAAACGTTCGCTACCAAAGGCATCGACCCGAATCTCGGCGGCCTGCCCCGGACGAATATCGGCAATCTGGGTTTCCAGAAAATTGGCTTCGACCCAAAGCTCGTCCAGCGGCACCACCACCATCAAGGCCGCGCCGGCATGCAAATTGTCGCCGACCTGTACCTTGCGCTTGGCGACATAGCCCGCCACCGGCGCCCGCACCTCGCGCCGCTGGTAATCCAGATAAGCCCGGCGCAAGCGACTCTTGGCCTGTGCCACCGCCGGATAGTCCTCGACGCCGGAATCGCGCAACTGGGCAGCCACGCCGTCCTGCTCGGCGCTGGTCTCGCGTATCGCCGCCGCCAATTCGCGCAATTTGTCTTCGGCATTCTGTACTTGCTGGTCGGACACCGCACCGTCGCCGGCCGCGGCTTTAAAGCGTTGCAAATCATGTTCGACTTGAGCCACCGCAGCTTGCTTGGCCGCCAGGCGCTGCCCCAAACTCGCCAACCGGGCTTTCTGCATGTAAAACTCGCGCACGGTTTTCGCCAACTCGGCTTCGGCCTGTTGCATCGCCACCCGCGCGTAGCTGCCGTCCAGCCGCACCAGCACATCGCCTTTGCTAACCGCTTGGGTATTCTCGGCCAGGATCTCGACCACCGTGCCGTCGACCTGGGCCTTGACCCCGATCAAATGCCCGGCGATGAAGGCATCGTCGGTCTTTACCCAATCGCGTTGCGTGAGCCACCAATAGAGTCCGTAAGCAAGCGCTGCCAGCAGCAACATCATGGTGACAAAGCGCAGCCGGCGGCGACGCTGCTGGAGAATCTCGCGCGGGCGAATCGTTTTCTGCATAGGGGTTCAGGGTTGGTTTGCGGATTCGGCGGCTGCTTGGTAACCGCCGCCCAAGGCTTTGATCAGGCTGACCGCGTTTTTATGTTGTTCGGCCGCCAAGCCGGCCAGCAGCAGGCGCTCGCGCTTGGCTTCGAGCCGCGCCAGCACAGGCTTGCCGCGATCGTGCAAACCGTTGCGGGTCAGGCTGTCGCTGAGCCGGCTTTGCGCTTCGGCGGCCGCCAAAGCTTGCTGCTGTGCGGCGACTTTGACGGCCAGTTCGCGCCAACGGCTCAAAGCGTCGGCAACATCCTGCACCGCGCGCAACAAGCCGGCGTTATAGCGCTGTACCGCCAAGTCGTAGCTGGCTTCCCGGTAACCGAGTTGGGCGCGCAAGCGGCCGCCCTCGAAAATCGGCAACTCGACGGACGGGCCGACGGCATAGGCCAGACTCGAGCCTTGCAAGGCGATATCGGTCAGGCTGACGCTGTGAAAGCCGGTGAACGCCAGCAAATTGACATCCGGATAAAACGCGGTTTTGGCGACATGAATATCCTCGGCGGCGGCCTCGGCCTGCAAGCGCGCGGCATGCAGATCCGGCCGCCGCGCCAGCAATCGCAACGGCAGATCGGCCGGCAAGGCCAGCGCTTGCGGAACGACCTTGGCGTCGATACCGATCCGCGTTCCCCAATCGGCACCCTGCCCGGCCAACGCGGCCAATTGGTTACGGCGTAATTCCTGTTCGGCGTGCAAACCGGCCGCCACCTGTTGGGCCGCGCGCAGATTGCGTTCGGCTTGCCACAGCGGCGCTTCGGCGATCAAACCGGCGGCGCGGCGGCTCTGTTCCAACCGGTAAAGCGTGTCCTGATCGGCGACGATATGTTCCGCCAATTCTGCTTTTTCGGCGGCCGCCAGCAAATCGAAATAGGCTCCTGCCACGGCCACGGCCAGCAACAGCCGGGCGTCGGCCAGTTCGGCACTGGCGGCCAGTGAGCGGTCGACCGCACTTTGCAGACTGGCCTGGTCGCGCCCCCAAAAATCCAGGTGGTAGCGCAACACCAGCGGGTTCACCAACAAGTGGCGGAAGTGCTGGCCGGCGAATTTAGCCTGCACGCTGTCGGCGGAAAAGCGTTGCGCAGCAAAGCTGACGTTGGCGTCTACGGTCGGATACAGGTCGGCAGCTTCAAAGTCGGCCAAGGTTTCGGCCTGCTGCAGACGGGCCTCGGCGACTTTCAGATTGGAATTGCCGGCCAGCGCGGTTTCGATCAAGCCGTTTAACGTGGCGTTGCCGAAAGCCGTCCACCAGCGCTGCTCCGGCCAACGGTCTTGCGCGACCATCTCGGCGCTGGTAAGCGCCAAGGTTTGCTCGATGGCCGGCATCGGCGCCAGTTGGGCGCGAGGGCTGTCCTCGCCGAACAACGCGCAGCCGCCTGTAGCGATCGCCAACAATCCCAAGCTGAACCGGTGCGCCACGGCCATCAGGCATCCTCCTCCACCAAGGTTTCCTCCAGCGCGCGTTGCATGGCCGGCGCGGCACGAACCGGGGCGCGGGTCGGCTCGGCCAACCAAACCAAGGCCGCCAGCCCGACGAAGATGCAGCCGGCCAACCAGAAGGCATCGTTCAGGCCGCGAATGGCTTGGGCCTTGCCCGCCAGTTTGGCGAATTTAGCCAGCGCGGTATCGGCCTCGAAGCCGCCGGCCAGCAAAGTTTGCAGCGCGTCCGTACCGGCATCCGACCAAGCGCCGCGGTTTTCGGCGAAACGGGTCATGTGCAACGGCGTGCGCCGGTAAAAAATCACCCCTTGCAAGGCAATGCCGATTGCGCCGGCGGCGATACGCAACAGATTGGCCAATTCCAGCGCCCGCCAATGCCGCTCGGCCGGAATGCCGTGCAACAACAACGCGGTCAACGGCACGAAAAAACTGCCCAGACAGGCACCCTCCAGCAGTTTCGGCCAGAACAATTGGGCAAAGCTGTCCGGGTCGTCGAAGCGGCTCAACCAAAAATAAGTGGCGGCAAAACCCAATAGATTGGCGCTGGCCAACAGGCGGGCATCGACCCGCTTGACTACCTCATGAAAAATACCGGCCATCGGTTTGGCAAAAATCGCCATCGGCAAAAACACCAGGCCGGCCAGAAACGACGAGTAACCCAACGCCAGTTGCAATTGCACGATCAGCAACGACAACAAACCCTGAAAACACAGAAAACCGACGCACAAGCCGATCACGCCGATCGTAAAATTGCGTCGGGCGAACAAGCGAATATCTAGAAACGGCCGGCGGCAACCCCATTCCCAAATCAGCCAATACAGCAACAACACGACCACGCCGACACCCAGCGCCAGGAGGTAACCGGAATTGGCCCAATCCCAGTCATTGCCCTGGTTCAGAATGGCTTGCACGCAGAATAAAATCGCTGTCGCCATCAGGCAACCCGGAACATCCAAGCGTTGCCGCAGGCGCGGCCCGCCGCGCCCATGCAGCAAGGCGCCCAGCAGCCCAGCAATCGCCACCGCCAGCGGGATGTTGCCCCAAAACAGCCAGCGCCAACCCAGCGAATCGGCCACCCAGCCGCCCAGCGGCGGACCGAAGGTGAACGGCGTCAAAGTAAACAGGCTCCAAACGCCGATACCAAGCGACTTGCGCTGGTCCGGATATTCCTTGAGCAACAAGGCCTGGCCCAACGGCAGGGTCAGGCCGCCGCACAAGCCCAGCACCACTCGCGCCGCCAGATACAGATGAAAGTCTTCGGCGAGCGCGCACAGCCACGAGGCCAACGCAAAACCGGCGAACGCCCAGATCAGCGGCCGGTATTCGCCGAATCGGCGGCCCAGCCAGCCCCCGATCGGCAAGCCCAGGGCCAGCGCGATCATGTAGTCGGTCTGGGTCCAGGTGCCGAAGCTGGGCGGCACGCCCAAACCGGCCGCGACCCTGGGCAGCATGGCGATATAGGCGCCGGCGTTGAAAATCACCAAGGCATGACCGCCGCCGAGCAGCAGGTTGAATAAACTGAAGCGCCAACCGCGCAGCCGTTTCGGGTAATCGGCGCTCATCCTTCAATCTGCTTGCCCGTTCTCAGCTCTGATTGGCGTTCGACACATTACGCAGCCCCAAATCGCCGAGACTTTGCCGCAACAGCGGTACCGCCATCTCAGCAATCAGTTGTCGGAATGCCTTACCGTCGTGTTGAAGCGAAGCCAGCGCGCCATCGTCGACCCGAAAGCTCTCGGAATGGGTGCGGGCCAACACGCGGCCCGAGGCCGGATCGATCAGTTTCAGCATCAGTTGCAACGAGGTTTGGCCTTCGAAGATTCGGTAACGGCCCACGCCCAATTCGATTACGGCATCGTATTGACCACGGCTCGCATAGTTGGTCTGGCTGAGATCCTGCGCATACCAAGCTTGAATGGCTCGGCGCCATTGTGGCAGGCTGGCATCATCCGTCGCGGCCAATCGGTAGCCGTCGCGACTCAATTCGGCACCGCGGTTAGATTGGGCCAACAAGCCCTGCAAGGCTTCGGCCGCAGACTTTTCCGGCGTCCACGGGGTTTGAGCCGCGCGGCCACCGGCGGCGGTCGGCGGCAAAGCGTCGATCATTGCATCGACGTCGTCCGCCGCATTGCTCAGCATGCCGGCGACGACGATGCCGCCCGCAGTCTGATAATTTTGCCTATCCGGCGCCACGCCCATCGCCATATTCTGGGTGTGGCGATACGCTGCGTCGCGTTGCTCCAGCAGGTCGGGTATGACTTCCAGAGGCGGTGCCGCGACCGGCACAATCAACAAGGACTGGATTTGGCTGGTTTGAAAGGCGACCGGTTTTGTCGGCGACGCGGCACAAGCTGCCAATAGCAACGGCAGCGCCAAGCCCAGCAGCCATCTTGAATTGACACGAATGTATTTATCGGTGTGTGTTGTCGTTTTCATGCTGTACTCCTAGATCGGATATACGATCGAATCGATATATTTATTCACTATAAAAACCCAGCACGGATAAGACAAACGATATTTATTGGAGTTTAATATCGAGGAGACCGATACTAAACCGCATGGACATCGACCAAATCAGAACCTTTTTGAGCGTCGCCGCCAACGGCAGTTTTCTGGAAGCCGCCAACCGCCTGTACGTGACCCAATCGACGGTGAGCACCCGGATTCAGCGTCTGGAAGCCTATTTGGGCGTTACCTTGTTCCTACGCAACCGGGCCGGCGCCAGCCTGACCCAGCCCGGCCAGCGCTTTCTGCGCCACGCCAAGGCCTTATTGCTGACCCTGGAACAGGCCCGCCACGACATCGGCTTGCCCAGCCGCTTCCGCGACAGCGTCAGCATCGGCGCCCGCATCGCCTTGTGCGAAGGCTTGTTGCCGGAATGGATCGGTGCGATTCGGCGGCAAATGCCGGATGTTTCGATCCGCACCGATATCGGCTTCGAGGAAGATTTGATGCGCAGCCTGATTTCCGGCGCGCTGGACATCGGCCTAATGTACACGCCGCAACACAGCCCGGGCCTGCTGGTGGAGCACATCTTCGACGAAACCCTGTTACTACTGAGCACCGATCCGGACCGGCCCTGGCCCAACGACGACTACATCTACGTCGATTGGGCGCCGGGTTTTTACGCCCAGCACAGCAACGCCTTTCCGAACCTGGAACGCTCGGCGCAAGTGGTTAACATCGGCTGGATGGCGCTGCAATTGATCCTGGCGCAAAACAGCGGCTCCTGTTTTCTGCCGATCCGTCTGGCAGCACCGCTGCTACAATCCGGCCGCCTGCATCCGGTGGCGGATAGCCCGCGTTTCACGCTGCCGGCTTACATGGTGTCCGGCCGCGACAACGACTCGCCGGTGCTGCAACAAGTGCTGGCTGAACTGCGCGGCCTGGCCGCCGCCGAACGGCAGCGGGATTATTCGACGCTCGCCGCTTAGTCCAAGGTGGCCGACGCCACATGAAACGCGTCGGCATAAATGTCGTCGAATTTGGCGCCATTCAGGAAAGCCTGGCGTTTGCTCTGCTGCACCATGTCCGGGTGGCCGCACAAGTAGACCCGCCACCCCTTCAAATCAGGCAATTGCTTCATCGCCACATCATTAGCTCGTCCGCTGGCGACGCCATCCGGGGCATCGCCGCGCGATACGCAGGGCGTGTAATGGAAATTGGCGTGTTGCGCCGCCAGGCCGCGCATCTCCTCCACCCAATACAAACCGTCCATTTCCCGGCTACCGTGGTAGAGATGGATCTGGCCGGCGTGGTCGTGGTGCAAGGCCTCGCTGACGATACCCGCCAACGGCGCCAGGCCGCTGCCGGTGCCAATCAACAACAAATTGCCCGGCTGCCCGCTGGGCAAGTAGTAACACAGGCCCTGCGGATCGGATACTTCCAGTAGATCGCCGAGTTTCAGTTCGTCGTGAGCCCATGCGCTAAAGCGGCCGCCGGCCAACCGGCGGATATGAAAGGTCAAGTTGCGGGCGTGGACCCGGTTGTTGGCGATCGAATAACTGCGCTGCAAACCGTCGCCGCGCTTCAAATTGACGAACTGGCCGGCGCAGTAGTCCAGAGATTGGTCAGTATGCAGCGTCAGCAGCAAAGTCTCGGCGTTGAGCAACTGCTTGCCGGTCACGGTGGCTTGGCAGAAGCGTTGTTCCGGCGAACCGATGCCGATCGCCATATCGCGTTCCGGATAGCACAGGCAGGCCAGAAAGTGGTTCTGATGGCGCAGCACGTCCTTCAAGCCGGCCTGGGCCGCGGCCGGCGGCGCTCCGTCCAGGCTGCGGGCGATACAGCTCTGGCAAGCGCCCTGCCGGCAACCGTAAGCAATCTCGACCTGTTCCCGCAGCAAAGCGTCCAATACCGATTCACCCGGCCGGCAACCCAATTCGCGCTGGCCGACGCTAATCTTGCGTGTCTGCATGACCTGCATCTCCGCTTAGCGGCCCAGCACGTCGTTGCGTGTGGTTTCGGCAATCGCCGCGACTTGCTGGATCAAGGCCTGAGGCACATTCAATTCCTGCAAGGTCATCGCCAGATTTTCGACCACGGCGTCGAAATGGGAGTCGTCCAGGCCCAGTTTTTTCACCAGATGAGCATGGGCCTGGCGCATGTCGGCGCCGGAATAATTGTTGGGACCACCGAAAGCCATCGTCAAAAAGGCTTTTTGCTTGGCGGCCTGTTTGTCCATGTCGGTGTGGTCGAAGAAGCGGTTGATGCGATGGTCGCTCAGCACTTTGCGGTAGAAGATATCGACCGCAGCATTGACTGCGGCTTCGCCGCCTAGTTGTTCGTACAGAGTTGCAGTGGTTTCGCTCATATTGTTCTGCCTATATGGAATGGATGAATCGGTACGGCTTGTCGAAGCCGGGGGTCAGAATAAGCCAACCCGACCGCTTTTACAATATTTGTATTATAAAACTTATTTATATTAGCTATCGGCTTTTCCGATACTTTGCCGAGCACCGATTCCGGCATAGAATTGCGCCATCTCCAGCCTTTGACTTGCAGCATTGCCATGACCCAACCCAGCGGCTCCCGCCAAGAACAAATCCTGAATTTACTGCTCGCTGCATCGAACGGGCTAAGCATCGACGAACTGGCCGTCGAAATGCAGATTTCGCGCAATGCCGTGAAACAGCATTTAGTCGGATTGGAAAAAGAACAACTGGTCGCCGAAGCGGCCTTGAACAGCACCGGCGGCCGGCCGGCGCGCAGTTACAAATTGACGGAGCTGGGACGTAACCGCTTGCCGAAGCAATACGGCTGGTTCTGCACCTTGTTATTGGCGGAACTGAAATCAGAACTCGGCGAAGCCGCCCTGCGGCAAATGCTGGCGCGGATGGGCGTCAATCTGGCGCAGTCGTTGGCACCGCAGTTCAATGGCAAAGATCCGGCAGCGAAACGCCAGACTTTGGTCGAATTGATGCAGACGCTGGGCTACCGCGCCGAATTGGAAACCGAAAACGGCCAACTCAGCTTGAAAGCGGTGAACTGCGTCTACCACGACTTGGCTCAGCAATTCCCGGAATTGTGCGAATTCGACCGGGCGCTGATCGGCACCTTATTGGAGAGTCCGATCGAACAAACGGCGTGTATGGCGCAGCAGGATTGCGCCTGCCGATTCAGGATTTGCGCCGGCGAACGCTAGCCGTCGGACGCCGACCGGAACGCGCACCGCTTGCGTATTGCGGCCCCGGCGTTCGGGTTTTTCTAAGCGGGAGCCGGGGGTGATACAATAGCGGCTTCCCGAACGACATACGAATATCGCAATCATGAGACACCCTCTTCGCATGACATTCAGCCTGTTTGGCGGGCTGCTGTTACTGTTCACCAGCCTGTCTTTGTCAGCCGCCGGCCCGATTTTCACCCCGGCCGCCCCCAGCGTCGCCGCCTCCAGTTACTTTTTGTTGGATTTCGACAGCAGCCGGATTCTGGCCGAGAAAGATGCCGACAAGCGCGTCGCACCGGCCAGCTTGACCAAAATCATGACAGCCTACGTCGTGTTCCGCGAATTGAAAGCCGGACATTTAACCTTGGACGAGAAAGTCACGATCAGCCAGAACGCCTGGGAAACCGGCGGCTCAAAAATGTTTGTCGAAGTCAATAAACAAGTCCGGGTCGAAGACTTGCTGCAAGGCATGATCATCCAATCCGGTAACGACGCCAGCGTGGCCTTGGCCGAACACGTCGCCGGCAGCGAGCAAACGTTCGCAACGATGATGAACGAACAAGCCAGCCGCCTGGGCATGGCCAACAGCCATTTCGAAAACGCCACCGGCCTGCCCAGCCCCAATCATTACAGCTCGGCGCGGGATTTGGCGCTGCTGGCGCAGGCGGTGATCCGCGAATTTCCGGAATACTACCGCTGGGATTCGCAAAAGGAATTCACCTACAACGGCATCACCCAACAAAACCGCAATCTGCTGCTGTGGCGCGATCCGTCGGTCGACGGCCTGAAAACCGGCTTTACCGACGACGCCGGCTACTGCATGGTGGCTTCGGCCAAACGCGAAGACATGCGCCTGATCTCGGTGGTGATGGGTACCGCCAGCGCCAATGCCCGCTCTAACGAAAGCCAGTCGCTGCTGAATTACGGGTTCCGTTTCTTCGAAACCCACCGCTTGTACGAGGGCAGCAAGGCCTTGGCCGAAACCCGGATTCGCAAAGGCGTGACATCGAAATTGGCCGTCGGCTTGGCGGAAGACCTGTACGTGACCGCACCGCGTAAGCACTTCAACGAACTGAAAGCCGAGACCCAGATCGACAAAGGCGTATTCGCCCCGCTCAACAAAGGCGATGTAGTCGGCAGTTTGAACATTACCCTGGCCGGCGACCCGGTTGCCAGCAAGCCTCTGGTGGCGTTGGATAGCGTGGCCGAAGGCGGCCTGTTCCGTCGCCTGTACGATGCCGCGATCGGTTTGCTGGAGAAGGAATGACGCAACAAGTCTATCTAAACGGCGAATACCTGCCGCTGGCCGAGGCCAAGGTCTCGGTGCTGGACCGCGGCTTTTTGTTCGGCGACGGCGTCTACGAAGTAATTCCGGCCTACAAAGGCCGCCTGTTCCGGCTGGAAGACCACATCGCCCGCCTGAACAACAGCCTGGCCGGTATCCGTTTGCCGCTGGCGCATAGCGTGGCCGAATGGGAAGCGATATTCCGGCCGCTACTGGCCGACGACGGCCGCGACCAATACATTTACCTGCAAGTCACCCGCGGCTGGGCGCCGAAACGGGATCACGCGTTCCCGGCCCAGACCACGCCGACCGTGTTCGCAATGTCTGCCGACATCCTGCCCTTCCCCGGCCGTAGCGAAGGCATCAAAGCGATTACGTTGGACGACACCCGCTGGCAATTGTGCGACATCAAAGCCATCACGCTACTGGCCAACATCCTGCTACGCCAGGAAGCCGTCGACCGCGGCTGCACTGAAGCGATTCTGGTCAAAAACGGTTACGTCATTGAAGGCGCTGCCAGCAATCTGTTTGCCGTTATCGACGGCGAGTTGATTACGCCGCCGAAAGGCCACGAAATCCTGCCGGGCATCACCCGCGACGTGATTCTGGAATTGGCGGCAGCGCACCAAATCTCTTACCGGGAAGACATCATCGCCCTGGAAGCGCTGCAACAAGCCAGCGAAGTCTGGGTGGTCAGTTCCACCCGCGAAATCGTACCGGTGGTAAACCTGGACGGTGCCGCGATCGGCGACGGTAAACCCGGCCCGCTCTGGAAACGCATGGACGAATTGTTGCAAGCTTATAAGAACGCTTTGTCATGACCGAATCCGAATCCTTACTCGAATTTCCCTGCCAATTTCCGATCAAGGCCATGGGCAGAAGCCGCGACGACTTCGACGCGATCGTGGTCGAAATCATTCGCCGCCACGTCCCGGACATCCGTGAGGGCGCCGTCACCAGCCGCCCCAGCAAAGGCGGCAATTACACGGCGGTCACCGTCGTCATCGAAGCCACCAGCCGCGAACAATTGGATGCAATCTATCTGGGCCTGACCGCCTGCCCGGACGTCTTGATGGCGCTGTAAGTTCGCCCGTGAACGGCAACACCGAACTGCGCCAGTTGGGCCTGCGCGACTACGTCGAAGTCTGGCGCGCCATGCAACAGCACACGGCCGACCGACTGCCGGACAGTCCGGATCAAATCTGGATCGTCGAACATCCGCCAGTCTACACCCTGGGTCTGAACGGCAAACGCGAACATCTACTGGCTAACACCGACATCCCCGTCGTCGAATCCGACCGCGGCGGCCAAGTCACTTACCACGGCCCCGGCCAACTGGTGGTATATCTGTTGGCCGATTTACGCCGCTTGAACCAAGGGCCGCGGCAAATGGTCAGCCTGCTGGAAAACGCCGCCATCGCCACGCTGAGCCAATACGGTATATCGGCAGCGGCCAGACCCGATGCGCCGGGGGTATACGTCGCAGGCCGCAAGATCGCTTCGCTGGGCTTGCGCGTCAAACGCGGCTGCTGTTATCACGGTATCAGTATCAACAACGCGATGGATCTCGGCCCGTTTCGAGACATCAACCCCTGCGGCTACCCCGGACTGCAAGTGACCCAACTCGCGGATTTGGGGGTTAAGATATCGACTCAAGAACTGGCGGTGCCGCTGGTCCACCAATTGCTGAAGGCTATCGAACCATGACATTCAACGCCCCGTCCCGCACCACCCCGCAAACCCACCAACGCAAAGCCGACAAGCTGTCGCGGATACCGGTCAAAGTTGAACAGACCGGCGAACCGCCGTTGCGCAAGCCGGATTGGATTCGGGTCAAACTGCCGAGCGGCGACCAAGTCAACAAGATCAAGCAATCGCTGCGCGAACACCGTTTGCATAGCGTCTGCGAAGAAGCTGCCTGCCCCAATCTGGGCGAATGTTTCAGCCACGGTACCGCGACCTTCATGATCATGGGCGATTTATGCACCCGGCGCTGCCCGTTCTGCGACGTCGCCCACGGCAAACCGCAGCCGCTGGACCCGGAAGAACCGACCAATCTGGCCGAGACCATCGCCGCGATGGGCTTGAAATACGTCGTCATCACCTCGGTCAACCGCGACGATTTGCGCGACGGCGGTGCCGGCCATTTTGCCGCCTGCATAGCCCAAGTCCGGGCCAATTCGCCGCAAACCACGATCGAAGTATTGGTACCGGATTTCCGCGGCCGGATGGGCACAGCACTCGACATTTTGCAAAACCAACCTTGCGACGTATTCAACCACAACCTGGAAACGGTGCCGCGCCTGTACCTGCAAGCCCGCCCAGGCGCCGATTATTCAACCTCGCTGCAATTACTGGAACAGCACAAACAACGCTTGCCGCAGGTGCCGACCAAATCCGGCCTGATGCTGGGGATAGGCGAAACCGAAGCCGAAGTGGTGCAAGTCATGCGGGATTTGCTGGCCCACGGTTGCAGCATGCTGACGCTGGGCCAATATCTGCAGCCTAGCAAAGACCATCTGCCGGTGCGGGAATACATCCATCCGGACCAATTCGCCCGTTACGCCGAGATCGCCCGCGAATTGGGCTTCCGCCAGGTTGCCAGCGCGCCTTTGGTCAGGTCGTCTTACCATGCCGATATGCAGGCTGCCGGCTTGACGGAATAGGCGCATTACGGCCGGGCGTGCCGGCAACCGCCGACACCGGCGCGTAGCCCAAAATCCGCCCTTATCCAATGCCTGGCCGGCGACGGAACCCAAAATTCCTGAGCTGCTCGGCAAAATAAACATGTCAAGTGCAAGCGCAACGTTTTCCTGCCCAGAACCGGTTTTTTTTATAGTACACTCCCGCCATTGTTCGTTTACCCACCACGCTCACTTCGAATCGGAGGAACTCAATGCTGACTCATGATGAAAAACGCGATTACATCCGCATGGACGTCGACTGCGACATTACTTACCGGTTGGCCGACTCGGACCAAGTCAGCACTGGCAGATGCACCACGCTGAGCGGCGCCGGCGTCTCGTTTATCGCCGCCCGCCCGTTCGATATCGGCTTGGCTCTGGAAGTGAGCATTCTGCCGAAAACACCGATCACACCGCCGATGACCGCGTTCATCGAAGTCGTGCGCAGCGTCAAACAAAACGACGGCAATTACGAAATCGCCGCGTCGATCAAAAGCATCAAAGGCAATTAAGGACCCGATCCGCCGCTCCACAAGGAAGTCGCACGCTATGTATATCATCACCAAAGAAGTTTATTTTTGTTACGGTCACCGCCTGATGAATCATCCGGGCAAGTGCCGAAACCTGCACGGCCACAGCGTCAAAGCCAGCATTTCGATTCGGCAGGAACAACTCAACCAGCAAGGCATGGTCTGCGATTTTTCCGACGTCAAAGCCTGCGTCGAAAGCTTTATCGACGACGTCTTGGACCATAATTTTCTGTTGCACAAAGACGACCCGATCATTCCGGCACTGATCGCCAATAACGAACAATATTTGGCCATAGACGAACATCCCACGGCCGAAGTGCTCAGCAAAATGATTTACCAGTACGTCAAACAGCAGGGCTTCAACGTCGACCAAGTGGTGCTTTGGGAAACCGCCAGCGCCAACGCCTGCTATCGGGAAGATTGACGATGAGCCTGGTGCAGCCGGTCAACACCTCGTTTTGCCTGGAACAGCTGTGCGAATCCAACTATCAGAAATTGTTCAAGTTAATCCCTAATTTACGTTCCTTCGATAAATCCGCAATCGGGTTAACCCAGAACAGACCGGCTCTCTATCTGGACGTGCTGGAACGCAATCCGTACACCTTGACCATCGAACTAACCCACTGCTTCAATCAGCAACGCTCGGAACTGGTGGTACCGGCGGTCAAAATCCGAATCTATCTCGATGCCCAACTGGCAGAAGTCATCCGCGACAACGACCGACCGACGGTGGATAAGGTCTACCAGGATCCCGGCGACCTGATTGAAATTCGCGATTACAAGTGGCGTTTGAACTATTTTCTACAGAAATGGCTGGACCATTGCCTGAAAACCGACTACTGCTTCCAACTGGCAGAGGTCGCTCAAGTCTAGGCCGTCTGCCGCTGTAGCGCGGCCCGGACGCAGCGCAGTATGCCGTAACTGTAAGCTCCACCCAGCTGTTCGTATACCGGTTTCAATGCATTGCGTTGCTCGTCCGGCCGCGCCAGTAACGCGGCTTCGATTTCGCCGAGCTCTGCCGGCGACAGGGTCAGGACATCGCCCAACTCCACCAAACCCGACTCCAACGCTTTCGCCATGTGGTTGTAAACGGTATCCTCGCTCAAGCCCCGCTGCCGCGCCACCTGCTCCACGCTATAACCCAAGCGAAACAAATCCAGACTCTCGACGACGGTATCGGAGCTGGAACTCGGCTCTGCCGCGTTATCGAACTCGGCCAAGACGGCCAAAAACTCGTCGCCGTACAATTCCAGCTTGCGCTGGCCAATGCCTGAAATCAGCCCCAACTGCTGGTGGTTGTGCGGCCGGGCCTCCACCATCGCCATTAACGTCGCATCGTGAAAAATCACATACGGCGGCACGTCCTGCTCGTCGGCCAACTGTTTGCGCTTGGCCCTTAGCGCGTCCCACAAGGCCGTATCCGCCGCCCCGCCCGGCTGGCGTTTTTCGTATTTCTCCCGCCGGGTTTTGGCGGTTTGCACGTCCTTGCGCAGCATCAAGGTTTGCTCGCCGCGCAGTACCGGCCGGCAGGCGTCGGCCAGACGCAAACTGCCGTGGCCGTCGAAGTCGATCTCCACCAACGATTTGGCCACCAATTGCCGGAACACCGAGCGCCAGCGCTTTTCGTCGAGCGCTTTGCCGATGCCGAAAGTCGACTGCGAATCATGGCCGAATTGCTTGATGCGTTCGTCGTCCTTGCCGAGCAACACGTCGATCAGGTAGGTCACGCCGAAACGCTGGCCGGTGCGGTAGATACAGGACAAGGCCTGCTGCGCCGCCAGACTGCCGTCCCAGGTCGCGACCGGCTCCAGACAGGTATCGCAATTGCCGCAGGCCTGCTCCAGGACGTCACCGAAATAGCCGAGCAAAGCCTGGCGCCGGCAACTGACCGTTTCGCATAAGGCCAGCATCGCGTCCAGCTTGTGCAGTTCCACCCGTTTATGGGCCGGATCGGCGTTGGAGGCTCCCAGCATTTGGCGTAAGGTCAACACGTCCTGCAAACCGTAAGCCATCCAGGCGTTGGCCGGCAAACCGTCGCGGCCGGCACGACCGGTTTCCTGGTAGTAAGCCTCAATGCTCTTCGGCAAATCCAGATGGGCGACGAAGCGCACGTTCGGCTTGTCGATCCCCATACCGAAGGCGATGGTGGCGACGATGATCAGGCCGTCCTCCATCAAAAATTGGTGCTGGTTCTTCTGCCGCAGTTGGTGGTCCAGACCGGCGTGGTAAGGCAACGCCCGCAGGCCTTTTTGGTTGAGCCACTCCGCGGTTTCCTCGACTTTTTTACGCGACAGGCAATAGACGATGCCGGTATCGCCGGGATGCTCACTGCGGATAAAACTCAGCAATTGCTGGCGGGCATTGTCCTTCTGCACAATCCGGTAGCGAATGTTGGGCCGGTCGAAGCCGCTGACGAAAATTTGAGCTTGTTCCAGCGCCAAGCGGCTAATGATTTCCTGGCGGGTACGTTCGTCGGCGGTTGCAGTCAGCGCAATCCGCGGCACCGTCGGAAATTGCTGGTGCAATACCGACAATTGCAGGTAATCGGCGCGGAAATCGTGGCCCCATTGCGAGACACAATGCGCCTCGTCGATCGCGAACAAGGCAATCTTGCAACGGTTGAACAAGGCCTGGGTGCGCGGATTGGATAAGCGCTCCGGCGCGATATACAACAAATCCAACTCGCCGCTTTGCAAGCGCTGTTCGATGTCGCGCACCTGTTCCAGAGACAAGGTGGAATTCAAGTACGCCGCTCTGACGCCGAGCTGATGCAAGGCGCTGACTTGGTCTTGCATCAAGGCAATCAACGGCGAAATGACGATGCCGACGCCGTCCATCACCAAGGCCGGAATCTGGTAACACAACGATTTGCCGCCGCCGGTCGGCATCAACACCAATACGTCGCGGCCGGCAATCAGTTGTTCGATGATAGCGTGCTGCTGGCCGCGAAAACTGTCGTAGCCAAATACGCTACGCAGTTTGTCCAGCGCGGGGTTATGGGTCATCGGCAAAGTATCGGGGTTTCGAAGCGGCAATCGCCGGATGTGGTATCAAACGCGTATTACAACACAGATGACCTCTCGAGACAGCGACGCGGAACCCGACAAACGCTGTTGCGCGGGCGAACCTTGAAATGGCCGGCGCACCGCCTCATCTCTCCATTCGATGTCAGCCCGATTTCTATAAACCGGACACCAGCCTTTATAATGGCCCGCTAACTCCAGACGCCACAGGCGCCGACCTTTTCCTCTATGATAATTACCTATTGCTGCTTTCCCGACCGTCTCAAATACCTGATCGACCGCGATCAACAATACCTGCTAAAACAAGGTCTGAAAGGCATCGAGAAAGAAAGCCTCCGTATCACCGAACATGGCCTGATCGCGCAAACCCCTCACCCGCGTGCCCTAGGCTCGGCTTTGACTCACCCCCACATCACCACCGATTATTCGGAAGCGTTGCTGGAGTTCATCACGCCGCCGTTCGCCGATATCAAGCAAACGCTGCATTTCATGCATCAGATTCATCAGTTCGTTTACCCGCACCTGGGCGACGAAATGCTGCTGGCCACCAGCATGCCGTGCGGCATCGACGGCGATCTGAGCATCCCGATCGCCGAATACGGCAGCTCGAATATCGGCAAGATGAAACACATCTATCGCAAGGGCTTGTGGCATCGTTACGGCCGCACCATGCAGGCGATCGCCGGCATTCATTTCAATTATTCGGTACCGGAAGCGTTGTGGCCGGCACTGCACGGTTACGACGGCGGCGACTTGTCGCTGGAAGACTTTATTTCCAAGTCGTATTTCGGCTTGATTCGCAACTTCCATCGCCAAGGTTGGCTGATTTTGTACCTGTTCGGCGCATCACCGGCCATCTGCAAGACTTTTTTAAAAGCCGGCCGCAGCTGATGGAACAGTTCAAGGAATTCGACGACCATACTTTATTCCACCCTTACGCCACATCGCTGCGGATGAGCGACATCGGCTACAAAAGTAAAAACCAAGCCAGCCTGAAAATCGACTACAACTCGTTGGAAGGTTACGTGCAAAGCCTGAGTGCGGCGATCAACACACCGTATCCTGAATACCAGGCGATTGGCGTCAAAATCGACGGCGACTACCAGCAGCTGAATGCCAATATCCTGCAAATCGAGAACGAGTTTTACAGCACCATGCGGCCGAAACAAATCGCCAAATCCGGCGAGAAGCCGACTTTGGCCCTGAAGCGCCGCGGCGTGCTGTATGTGGAAATGCGCTCTTTGGACCTGAACCTGTTGAATCCGATCGGGATCGACGAGAGCACCGCCCGTTTCGTCGAGGCGTTCTTGCTGTACTGCTTGTTGCACGATAGCCCGCCACAGGGGCCGGACGAGTTTCAAGTCAACAACAGCAACCAGTTGCTGGTCGCCAACCAGGGCCGCCGCCCCGGATTGGAGCTAAACCGCAACGGCACTCCGGTTACCCTGCAAAATTGGGCGCACGACATCCTCTGCGCGATGCAACCGATCTGTGCGGTACTCGACCGCGGCAGCCTGGATCGACCTTACCAACTCGCCTTGCAGCAGCAGCTCGCCGTCGTCGACAACCCGGCGTTGACGCCGTCGGCACGGATTCTGGCCTGCATGCGCGAAAACGGCCAGGAATTCGGCTGCTTTGCCAGCAACACCTCGGCCTTGCACAAACATTATTTCAACGCCGAACCGCTGGATGCAGACAGCCAGCGCCAATTCGAAGAGCTGGCCGCCAGCTCGCTGCAGAAGCAAGCCGAAATCGAAGCCGGCGACGAGCTCGATTTCGACGAATTTTTATCTCGTTACTTTGCCCAGAGTTAATTTATGACCGCATTCGATCTGAACACTGCCCAAACCGAACTGCAAGGCAAAAATCCGCGCACCATTCTGAAAGCGGCGCTGGCCAATTTCGACAACATCGCCATTTCTTTCAGCGGCGCCGAGGATGTGGTGTTGATCGATATGGCATTGAACATCCGGAAAGACATTCAGGTGTTTTCTTTAGATACCGGCCGCCTGCATCCGGAAACCTACCGCTTCATCGAAAAAGTGCGCAAGCATTACGGCATCGCCATCGATATTTTGAGCCCCGACCGCGAACAGTTGGATATATTCGTCAAGGAAAAAGGCCTGTTCAGTTTTTACGAAGACGGCCACCAACAATGTTGCGGCATCCGCAAGGTCGAACCTTTAAAACGGATATTGGCGACCTTGGATGCCTGGATCACGGGCCAACGCAAAGACCAGAGCCTGGACACTCGTGGCGATATTCCGGAAGTGCAGCTCGACGCCGGCTTCTCCGGTCCGGGCAAACAGCTGGTCAAGTTCAATCCGTTGCTGAATTGGTCGTCCGCTCAGGTGTGGGATTACATTGAGGCATATCAGGTGCCGTACAACGACCTGCACCACCACGGTTATATCAGTATCGGCTGCGAACCTTGCACCCGGCCGGTGTTACCGAATCAACACGAACGCGCCGGACGCTGGTGGTGGGAGGACAGCGCGAAAAAAGAGTGCGGCCTGCATGGCGGAAACATCGGCAAATAAACCGGCGAAGCGGCGGCCGGATCGATTTATGAGCTTGCAAACACTGGTTCCCGGCCAAATCTGGTATGCGCAACAGCCACTTAAGCTCGGTCCGCTAAACTTGACTACCCGGGCAACGTTCGTCAGGCTCGCCAATGGCGAAGTCTGGTTGCATTCCCCGATATTGCCTGCACCGGAATTGATCGGCGCGATCGCCGAAATCGGCCCGGTTAAACAAGTGATCGCACCAAACAAAAGCCATCACTTATTCTTCTTAGCTTTTCTGCAGGTCTGCCGCGACGCTCAAGGTTATATGGCACCGGGGCTAGCAGAAAAACGGCCGGATTTAGCCGGTTTTCCGATTATTCCTTCAGCGGAAGGAGCGCCATGGGCCGCAGAATTGGACAGCCTGTTTATCGAAGGGCTGCCGGTTATCAATGAAACCGTGTGGTTACATAAACAAAGCGGCACGCTGATTTTGACGGACCTGCTGTTCTGTTTCGGTAACGACCATGCTTTATTGGCGCGACTCGCCGCCCGCTTGCTCGGCGTCTACGGCCGGCTGGGGATGTCGCGAAGCATGAAGTTATTGATAAAGGATCGAACCGGCCTATCTCGTTGTGCGGATCGGATTCTCGATTGGGATGTGCGGCGCATTGTCATTGCTCACGGCGAAATCATTGAAATGAACGCCAAACAGCGACTGATCGAGGCTTTCAAGGATTTGAATTAGAGACGTTCGGACCGACACAAGCCGATGCAAAACAGCTGCAGATAAATCACGGAAAGGAATCACGAGAATTGGCGTCCCCACGGGGGTTCGAACCCCGGTTACCGCCGTGAAAGGGCGGTGTCCTAGGCCACTAGACGATGGGGACTCAGGACTATTAGCAGAAGCGTCTGCTGATTTTTGATTTGCGGTTACCGGTCTTGACCGGTTTTAGCCAGATTGGCGTCCCCACGGGGGTTCGAACCCCGGTTACCGCCGTGAAAGGGCGGTGTCCTAGGCCACTAGACGATGGGGACTTAGGACTAAATCAACTAATTTGGTGGAGCCAAGGAGGATCGAACTCCTGACCTCTTGCATGCCATGCAAGCGCTCTCCCAGCTGAGCTATGGCCCCGTAGTTGAGTTCTCGTATTATACGGATATTTAGAGCCTTGTCCAGAGAATTTATAATTTTTTTATAAACTCGATCGCCCGATCCAAGCGATTCAAGGTTTTTTCGCGGCCCAGCAGTTTCAAGGTCAGGTCTATAGCCGGCGACACGCTGCCGCCGCACACCGCTACCCGCAACGGCTGCGCAACTTTACCCAAGTTTAGTTCCAACCGCTCGGCACTATCCAGCACGACCTGATGCAGCGCCTCGGCCTCCCAGCCTTCCAGCGCACTGAATTGATCGCGCAAGTGCTGCAAAACAGCATCGACACCGGCCTTGAAATTCTTCTTCACGGCCTTGTCGTCATACTCGTCAAACTCGCGGTAGAAATAGACGCTGTCATTGGCCATATCCACCAAAGTCTTGCAGCGTTCGCGCTGAGCTTTGACGACCTCGCTCAACGCCGGGCCGCAGGCCGGATCGATGCCGCGCTCGCCCATGTGCCAGGCCAAATGCCGGGCCACGTGCGCCGGATCGGAGTTCATCATGTATTGGTGATTTAACCAAACCAGCTTGTCGGTGTTGAAGGTAGAGGCCGACACGTTTACCTTTTCTAACTCGAACAACTCGATCATTTCCTCGATCGAAAACAACTCCTGATCGCCGTGCGACCAGCCCAATCGCACCAGATAATTCAACAATGCTTCCGGCAGATATCCGTCGTTGCGGTATTGCATAACACTGACCGCACCATGGCGTTTGGACAGGCGCGCGCCATCGGAGCCAAGAATCATCGGCACATGGGCATAAATCGGCAATTGCGCACCCAACGCTTGCAAGATATTGATCTGCCGGGGCGTATTGTTGACGTGATCGTCGCCGCGAATGACGTGCGTCACCCCCATATCCATATCGTCGACGACGACGGTCAAATTGTAGGTCGGGGTACCGTCGGAACGAGCGATGATCAAATCGTCCAATTCCTTATTGGCAACGACGATCCGACCTTTCACCAAATCGTCAATTACCACCTCGCCGCTTTCCGGATTTTTGAAGCGCACCACCGGCTCCCCGCGCGGGTCGGACACACCATGACGGCATTTACCGTTGTAACGCGGCTTTTCCTTATTGGCCATTTGCTGCTCGCGCAACGCATCGAGCTCTTCACGACTGCAGTAGCAGTGGTAGGCATCGCCTTGGTCGAGCAGTTGCTGAATCACTGCTTTATAACGATCGAAGCGCTGGGTTTGGTAAAACGGACCTTCGTCGTATTCCAAGCCCAACCAAGTCATGCCCTCCAGAATCGCGTTGACCGATTCCTGGCTCGAACGCTCCAGATCGGTATCCTCGATCCGCAATATAAAGCGGCCGCCGTGCTTTCTAGCATAAAGCCATGAAAACAATGCAGTTCTTGCACCACCAACATGAAGATAGCCAGTGGGACTCGGAGCAAATCGGGTTCTTATACTCATTATCGAATTATTTCGTGATTAAAAATTTCTTTGCGTATTCGCCGGGAATCGAGCGCGACGCATTCAGCCGCATCGCCTGATAATTGAATTGCACGCTGCCCTTGGCAGCATCGTTCTTACCGAGGATGGCCAGAGACGTCCCATGACCTTGGGCAGCGGCCTTTTCATACCAATAGGTGGCTTTATCACGGTCGGCGGTAAGCCCCAAACCGCGATCGTACATCGCTGCCAGCGCCACTTGGGCATCCACCAAGCCTTGGTTGGCCGCCTTTTCCATCCAATATGCCGCTCGTTCCTCGTCTTTCTGCTCACCATCGCGGCCCAACAACAAACGCGATGCCAGCTTAGCTTGGGCCAGAGCATTGCCTTGCTCGGCAGCATGCTTAATATCGTCGGCAAGGGCCGAATTGAACTGCACCAACAACAAACTGAGTAAAAGCCACTTTCGCATCACGCGTCTCCGGGTAAAAAATCAACGGCAAGGCCAAACCGCTATTATTTCACGGCACGCAGCCCAATTGAATGAACTATAAAAAAATAAGGGATTGATGTTAGACTTTATCCACCAAGGCAAACACTCCAGCCTTGCCCGCCCAAGAATAACAACCAGGAGACTTGATATATGAAAAAAAACCTAATGATCACGGCCGCTCTGGCTGGAGCAGTACTATCCGGCTGCGCCACTCAGTCGAGCAATAACTTCCCGCCGTTCCAGGCTGAAGATCTGAATGCGCTGGTCAAATCGGGCAAACTGGTACAAAAAGCCAACAGTTTCCTGGTTGTGAACGACTCTTCGTCGTCCATGAGCCGTATCTACCTCAATTCTCAGGATTATAGTGGCACCAAGCTGGATGTTGAAAAAGCCCTGCTGAACAAGTTCAACAAAACCATCCCCTCCATTCCGTTGATGTCCGGCTTGCGCAGCTTCGGCTACGGGCCTTGCCTGGATTGGAGCGCTACCAAGCTGAACCAGCCGGTGCAAAACTACACCCAAGCCGGCTTCGACAGCGCGCTCACCTCTTTGCAATGCTCCAGCGGCGGCACGCCTTTAGCCGACGCGCTGCAGGAAACCAGCCACGATTTGGCTAACGCCTCCGGCAACATCGCGATGATCGTATTGAGCGACGGTATCGAGGAAAGCTCTCCGGCTCCCACAGCCGAATCGCTGAAAGCACAATACGGCGACCGCTTGTGCATCTATACCGTGTGGGTAGGCAACGAGCAAGACGAAGCAGGTCAAGCCGTACTGCAAAGCATTGCCGACGCCTCCGGTTGCGGGTTCTCAACCACCGCAGAGGCGATCAGCACTCCGCACGGCATGAGCGAATTCGTCAAAAACGTCTTCTTCAAAGCCGGCACCCCAGTCGCCGACTGCTCGAAACTGGATGACGATAAAGACGGTGTCAACAACTGCGCCGATAAATGCGCCGACACGCCTAAAGGTGCCATTGTCGATAAAAACGGCTGCTGGGCATTCCGCGGTCTGCTGTTCGATTTCGACAAAGCCGACATCAAATCCAAATACAGCCCGTTGATCCAGAATGCGGTGGAAGTGATGAAATTGAATCCCGGTCTGACCGTTGAAATTCAAGGCCATACCGACAGCTACGGTACCGACGCTTACAATGAGAAATTGTCCGAGCGCCGCGCCAATGCCGTCAGAAACGAGCTGATTAAACAGGGCGTGGACGGCAAACGCTTAACTGCAGTCGGCTTCGGCGAATCAAAACCGGTCGAAAGTAACGATACCGACGAAGGCCGCGCCTACAACCGCCGCGTCGAATACAAGCGTACCGACCGCTAAGCGTTAAAACCGAGGACTTAATTCCGGAAGGGAGGCTGAGGCCTCCCTTTTTTATGCGCGTCAGCCCTGCTTACGAGCACGGCAAGTAAATCAATCCCAATCGGAAACCGAATTTTACCGATAGAATCGCCAACGAGATTCAACCCGCAATTCAATGCCGCGCCGTCAATCGGCCTCACCGGAGCAGCGTATGAAATACATTATCAAACAGATCGGCGACGACTTCATTTTCGACGAGCTGGAAGCCGCGCGCCTGCAGTTTATCGAGTCGCTAAATTACTCGATGGAAAGTGCGAAGCTTATTTTCGACAAAAATCCCAAGGAACCCCTGGATTTTTACATTGCCTACGATTTTCAACAAAAAAGCGGCGAACCGGTGGTGTACGGCTTCAATCTGCGCGATGAGTTGCTCAAATATTTCAAGCTCGACACCGATAAATACCACAACTCCAAATGGCTGCTGACCATCGGCCAAAACCTGAAAGCGTTAGCGGACGAACTGGCCGAGCGTTACGACCCTGAGCCGCCCAAAACCATCGCGAAAGAAAAAGACAAACAAGAAGCCGAATACGCCAAGAGCGTTAACCGCTCCTACCGCGACGTGCTGAGGGAGGCCAAAGCCAAAGACGAAGCGGACCGCCAAGCCGGCGGAAACGCCAATTTCGAGCGCAAGGATCGCCACCTTTGGCAAACGCTGATGCTAAAAGGCCGATTCAAATAGCCTAGCTTCGCGTCGCTCGTAAAAACCGGTTAAAAACCGGCTGCAGCGACCAAGGATTAATTGCCGAACCTGGTGACGCAATGGTTGCGTGAATCGCACTCCACCGATTTAGTTATCGGGTTGGGCGACACGTAATAGTCGGTTACCGGCTGGCCTTCGCCATGCGGACGCGCTTCTTCCAGCGCTGTCACCCGATCCTCCAGATGGTTCTGTTTGATCAATTGCTTATTCAACTGCAAGGTCAGCAGATCGCCGGATTGGGTCATTTTGAAAAACCTCAGGGTATTCATACCCAATAAAATCTCGGTCAGGTGCTGATTCAGAACCGCTTCGACATGTTTCAACTCGGTGTCACCGATCACCAGACTGTCGATAACCGTCTGTTTGTCGATTGTTCTGCCGCCGGCGGTAGCCATGTCCACTTGGCTGCCGAACGGTAAGCGCGCTTCCAGCGCGAACTTCATCGGAATCGCGATGACGGTCGCCCCAGTGTCGATTAAAAACGGCAGTTCTTTACCGTTAACCCATAACTTGCCGCGAAAGTGGCCGCTATGGTCGGCGCGAAGCACAATACCACTGGTTACTTCGACCTTGGCGGCTTGAGCTTTCTGATAACCCCCATCATCGGCGCCAACTGCGCCCGCACACACCAGCCACAAATAAGCGGCAACAAATCTACAGGAGATAAAACCAAGCGATCCGCGCATTCTTCCCCCATAAAAATCAGCCAAGTGTCGGCCTACCCATTCACATACAATCAGCCTAGCACCATCCAGGCAGAATCCAAAGCCTGGGCAACGGTTAGCATTACCAAATCAACACTGCTTAATATCTGACTTTAACGCTGCCTTCGTTTAACAGCCTGCGCAAACGGATCAACAATTCGTCCGCCGGTCGCACCCGCCATTCGTCGCCTAATTTCAGCGCCGCCTTATCGCTGGCCGTGCGATATTCCAGTTCCAGCGGACATTGCCCGCCGCGGAACGGTAACAGCGTATCCCGCAACCGCGCCAGCCAGTCGCTTGGCAGATCGGCGCTCGCGATATCGATTTCCAGCGTTATGCTGCGCGCAAAGATCTCGCGCGCCTCTTCCATGCCGTACAGTTTTTCGGCGGTCATACGCAGGCTATTACTGAAATCGTCCATGGCCAGCGAGCCTTCGGCAATCAAAATCGTATCTTTGCTCAACAGATTCCGATATTTATCGAAAATACCGCTAAACGCGGCGACTTCCAGACGACCGGTACGGTCGTCCAATGTGGCAAAACCCATCATCTTGCCCTGCTTGGTCTGGCGGGTGCGCATTTCCACGATCAGGCCGGCGACGCGGGCTTCCATCTTGCCGCGGGCCCGGCCGGCATCGACTTCCAGGCTACCCAGCGTACCGTGAGTGATGTGCTTCAACTCTGGCAGGTACTCGGCTATGGGATGACCGGACAGGAACAAACCCAGGGTCTGCTTCTCGGCTTCCAGCTTTTCTTTTTCGGTCCAGGGCTCGACCATAGTCGAATAGGCGTCAGCCTCGTTGTCGCTTGCCTCGACTTCGACGCCCAAGCCAAACAAGTCGTTCTGGCCGGCCAACGCCATTTTGCCGTGTTGCTCGGCGACCCGCAGCGCGGTGGTCAACTCGGCCATGTGCGCGGCGCGGTTCGGGTCGATCGAATCCAGCGCGCCGGCCTTGATCAAAGCTTCCAACACCCGACGATTGACTTTGCGCAGATCGACCCGCTTGCACAGGTCGTATAAGCCGGAATAAGGGCCGTTGGTGTTACGTTCTTTTAGCAAATCGTCGATCGCGTTTTCGCCGACGCCCTTGATCGCGCCAATGCCATACACGATCTCGCCCTTATCGTTGACCGTGAAACGGAAGTCGGACAGATTGATATCGGGCGGGCAGATTTGTAGTTTCATCTCCCGACATTCCTCGATCAACACCACCACCTTATCGGTGTTGTCCATGTCAGACGACATCACTGCCGCCATGAACGCGGCCGGGTAATGCGCTTTCAGCCAGGCGGTCTGATAGGCCACCAGCGCGTAGGCCGCCGAGTGCGACTTGTTGAAACCGTAGCCGGCGAACTTCTCCATCAAGTCGAAGATGTAGGTCGCGATGCTCTCGTCGATGTTGTTGGCGATCGCACCCTCGGTAAATTTGGCGCGCTCCTTGGCCATTTCTTCCGGCTTTTTCTTACCCATCGCCCGCCGCAGCATGTCGGCGCCACCCAGGGTATAGCTGGCCATTTCGCGGGCGATTTGCATCACCTGCTCCTGGTACAAAATAACGCCGTTGGTGGGCTTCAGAATCGGTTCCAGCAACGGATGGGCGTACTCGGCCTTGGCGCCGTGCTTGACGTTGATGTAGTCGTCGACCATGCCCGATTCCAGCGGACCGGGGCGGAACAAGGCCACCAGCGCGATGATGTCGTCGAAGCAGTCGGGCTTCAATTTTTTAATCAGCGCCTTCATGCCGCTCGATTCGAGTTGGAACACCGCCGTGGTCTGGGCGTTTTTCAGCAACTCGTAACTGGGCAAATCGTCGCGCGGAATTTGGGCAATGTCGATTGGCGGCTCGCCTTTCTCGGCGCGCTGGCGGTTAATAGTCTGTAGCGCCCAATCGATAATGGTCAGCGTGCGCAGGCCCAAGAAGTCGAATTTAACCAACCCGACCGCTTCGACGTCGTCCTTATCGAACTGTGTCACCAGGTTGCCGCCGCCCTGCTCGCAATACAGCGGCGAAAAATCGGTGAGTTTGGTCGGCGCGATCACTACGCCCCCAGCATGCTTGCCGGCGTTGCGGGAAATACCTTCCAGCGAGCGGGCCATGTCGACCAGTTGTTTGACCTCTTCTTCGGCTTCGTACAGGTCTTTCAGCTCCTGACTTTCCTGTAAGGCCTTGTCCAGCGTCATGCCGATTTCGAACGGAATCAGTTTCGCCAGCCGGTCGACGAAACCGTAGGCATGCCCCATCACCCTACCCACGTCGCGGATTACCGCCTTGGCCGCCATCGAACCGTAGGTAATGATCTGCGAGACGTGGTCGCGACCATAATGGCGGGCGACGTAATCGATCACCTCGTCGCGGCGTTCCATGCAGAAGTCGATGTCAAAGTCGGGCATCGATACCCGTTCCGGATTCAGAAAGCGTTCGAACAGTAGATCGAATTCGATCGGATCGAGGTCGGTGATCTTCAACGCATACGCCACCAGGGAGCCGGCGCCGGACCCCCGGCCCGGCCCGACCGGAATGTCGTTGTTCTTGGCCCATTGGATGAAATCGGCAACGATCATGAAGTAGCCGGGGAAACCCATCTGCACGATCACGTTCAGCTCGATTTCCAGCCGTTGGTCGTAGACCTTACGGTTTTCCTCGAAGCTGCCATTACCAACAGGCGCATGCTGTTGCAAGCGCTCCTCCAGACCTTCGCGCGAGGCTTGCTTGAAATAATCGGCCAGAGTCATGCCATCCGGCACTTCGAAATCCGGCAGAAAGTTTTCGCCCAGGCGCAATTCGACGGTGCAACGCCTGGCGATTTCGACGCTGTTTTGCAAAGCTTCCGGAATATCGGCGAACAACTCGGCCATTTCCTCGGGGCTACGCAAATACTGCTGATTGGTATAGTCTTTCGGCCGCCGGCTATCGTCCAGTACCCGGCCCTGGTGAATGCAGACCCGCACTTCATGGGCTTCGAAGTCGCTGGGGTTTAAAAAGCGCACGTCGTTAGTGGCAACGACCGGCAGGTCCATTTCGGCGGCTAACTCCACCGCCAGAGCGATGTAGCGTTCTTCGTCCGACTTGCCGACGCGTTGCAATTCCAGATAAAAACAATCGGGGAACAAACCGCTCCAAAATTCGGCGCAGGCGCGGGCCTGAGCCCGATTTTCCGCCAGCAGCGCGGCACCGATGTCGCCCTGCATCGCCGCGGACAACGCGATCAAGCCGTTGTGGTTTTCGGCAATCCAATCTTTCTGCAGCATCGGAATGCCCTGGTGCTGGCCCTCCTGATAACCGCGGGAAACCAACTCGGTCAGCGTCACGTAACCCGGCTGGTTGCGGGCCAGCAAGGTCAAGCGATGCGGCGCCGTCGGTTCTTCGGGGTTATAAATCCAGACATCGGCGCCGGCTATCGGTTTGATACCGGCGCCTTGCGCGGCCTTGTAGAATTTGACCAGCGAGAACAGATTGCTCTGTTCGGTGATAGCTGCGGCCGGCATTTGAAATTCACTGAGTTTTTTTACCAGCGGCTTGATCCGGACGATGCCGTCGACCAGCGAAAACTCGGTATGAATACGCAGATGAACGAAGCTCGGACTCATCGGCTTAGAGGAATTTTTTCACGGGCGCGTAGGAACGGCGGTGCTGCGGCGTAACGCCCAGTTGTGCCAACGCTGTCAGGTGGACTTGAGTGGGATAGCCTTTGTGGCCGGCAAAATGGTAGCCGGGATACAGCCGATCCAACACCGCCATTTCGCTGTCGCGGGCCACTTTAGCCAGGATCGAGGCCGCGGAGATTTCGGCGATCAGCGCGTCGCCGCCGACGACCGCTTCGCCGGGACACGTTATGCCGGGCAGGCAATTGCCATCGACCTTGATATAATCGGGCTTGATGGGTAATTGCGTATAGGCGCGCCGCATCGCGACAAAGGTGGCTTGCAGGATATTGATGGCGTCGATTTCGCTGGCTTCGGCCCGACCGACCGCCCAGGCCAAGGCTTTGGCCTTGATTTCCTCGGCCAGCGCAGTGCGACGTTTTTCGCTGAGTTTTTTCGAGTCGGCCAGCCCGGCGATGGGCCGGGCCGGATCCAGAATCACCGCTGCCGCGACCACCGGGCCGACGATGCAGCCGCGTCCGACTTCGTCGATGCCGGCGATCAGTAGCGGGGAATTAGCGGAGGATGCCGCGCGTGACATTACGCAAGAAACTGACCATATTGGAGAGTTCGTTGCTTTCGCCGGCCATGCCTTCCATTTCTTCGATCGCGTCTTCCAGGCGCAGATTGTTTTTGTACAGGATTTTGTAGGCCTGACGAATCTGGCGGATCACTTCCGGCGACTTGCCGTTGCGCTCCATACCGACCGAGTTGATGCCGTGCGGACGGGTCGGCCGCCCCCCCACCATCACGTAAGGCGGAATATCCTGGGTGATCGCGCTGCCCATTGCCGAAAAGCTGTACTCACCGATCTGGGTAAACTGATGGACCAAGGTAAAACCGCCGAGAATGGCATGGTCGCCCAAATGCACGTGGCCGGCAATCGACGCGCCATTGGCCATGATGACGTGGTCGCCGATCACGCAATCGTGGGCGACATGGGTGTAGGCCATGAACAAATTATCGCTGCCGATCAAGGTCAAGCCCTGATCCTGCTGCGTGCCCCGGTGCATGGTGCAGAATTCGCGGATCACGTTGCGGTCGCCGATTTCCAAGCGTGTGATTTCGTCGGCGTATTTTTTGTCTTGCGGGTCTTCGCCGATCGACGAAAACTGGTAAATTTTGTTATCGCGGCCAATCGCGGTCGGCCCCTTGATCACCACGTGCGGCCCGATCTCGGTACCGGCATCGATTTGCACGTCCGGCCCGATTACCGTGAATGGGCCGACGCTAACGTCTTCCGCCAAATCGGCGTGTGGATGGACAATCGCTCTGGGATCGATCATTTAAGCCACCGATACGGCGCACATGATTTGCGCGCTGGCTGCCAGTTCGCCGTCGACTTCGGCCCGGCAATCGAACGACCACAAATGGCGCTTGTGTTTCAGGTAAGTCACATGCAGGCACAGCTGGTCGCCCGGCACCACTTGCCGCTTGAAGCGGGCGTTGTCGATTCCGGCCAGATAATAGACGGCGCCCTCGCCCAGCTTGTCGTCGCTTTGCGAAGTCAACAAAGCCGTGGCTTGCGCGAGTGCTTCCATAATCAATACACCGGGCATGATCGGCTGGCTTGGGAAATGCCCCTGAAAGAAAGGCTCGTTGAAAGTGACGTTTTTCAAAGCCTTCAAGCTGATGCCGGGCTCGCAATCAACCACTTTATCCACCAACAAAAACGGGTAACGATGCGGGAGTAGTTTCTGAATCTGCAGAATATCGAGTGTTCCGGCCATAGCGCTTAGATGAAGACGGGGGGACTGGAAGGCGCGACAAACTCAAGCCTTCCGTAAACTGAGCGGCGGCTTTCCGATATTTGGATCAGGAAAGCCGCGAAGAATTTACTGCGACAGGGTTTCCAGCTTTTGTTGGACGCGACTGGTGACATCAATTTGGTCGTTGGCGTAAATCACGCCGTCGGTCAACAGCAAATCGAAAGATTCTTCTTTCGCCAAGGCTCTGACAGCTTCTACGATGCGTTTTTGCAAAGTACCCAACTCTTCATTGCGGCGCATCTGGAAATCTTCACTGAATTCCTGTTGCGCTCTAGTGAATTCGCGTTTTTTATCCAATACGTCTTTTTCCAGTCTGCGGCGCTCGTCGTCACTCATCACGGCACTATCGCGACCCAATTTCTCTTCCAGCGTTTTGATTTCTTTTTGTTGGGCAGCCAACGCTTTGTCCCGGGGTGAAAATTCGGTTTCCAGGCGGGTTTTTGCTTTTGCCGCTTGCGGCGCTTTCTCCAATACTTTGGCCACGTTAACAAAGCCGATTTTCAGCTCCGCGTGGCTTATGCCGGCAAAAATCATCAGCATTAAAAACAAAGAAATTCTATTTTTCATGGTTAAAACCATCTCCGGTCAATTATGAGTTAAGACAAAACGCAGCGGCGATTATAGGGCAAAACCGGCCTGAACTGAACTAAAATCCGGAACCGAAGGTAAACTGGAAAGCCTGGGTCCGGTCGGTATCTTCGGTATTCATCGGCTGGGCGACACTAACGGCCAAGGCCCCGAACGGCGACAACCATTCGCCGCTCAAACCGACCGAATAACGGAAGTATTTTTTCAGGTCCCCGGTATTGAGTCCCGGCGCCAACGTTCCGGCGTCGATAAACGAACCGATCCGGACCGACTTGACGTCGCTCAAAAACGGCACCGGGAAAAACAACTCGGCCTTGCCGATCATTTTGGTAGAACCACCGACCGGGCGCCGGAAAGTATTGGTCGGATTCAAGTCGTTGGTATCGATGATACCGAGCGTATTCTGCATGAAACCACGTACGTCGTTGGTACCGCCGGCGAAATAGTTTTCGAAGAACGGCAGACCGGAATCGCCGCCATAACTGTCGCCGTGAGCGACTTCGCCCAGCAAGCGGAAGGTAAAGTCGTTGGACAACGGAAAATAATGCTGATGCTTGTAACCGATCTTGAAATATTCCAAATCACTGCCCGGCACCGTGATCAAACCGGATACCCGCTGCTGACCGCCGCTGTGAGCGAAGGTGGCCCGGTCCAGCGTATCGTGGGTCCAGCCCATGGAGGTGGATAGCGTGTTGAAACTTTTGGATTTGGTTACCAGCGGATCGCCCTTGGCAAAACCCAAAAACTTCAAAATCGTATCCGACGACAAGGTCGTGTTTTCGATTTCGGTGCGCTTCAATTCGACGTCGAAACCGATCCGGTCGAATTCGTTCAACGGAATCCCGAAATTGACGCCGGCATTGGTAATGTTGGTGTTGTAGCTGGCCAGGTTGGCGGCGTAGGCGTTGCGCGAGGTATAGCCCAGGTTATAACCGAGCGCCACGCCATCCAAGGTGTAGTAAGGGTCGGTAAAGCCCAGGTTGTAGCGGGTCAGGATACTGCTGTTATTGAAGGCGAAATCGACGCGTTTGCCGGTACCGAAAATATTGTCCTGCGACACGTTGGCATTGAAGATGATGCCTTGCACCTGTGAATAACCGATACCGGCCTGCAAGTTACCGGAAGCTTTTTCCTTGATCGAATAATTCACGTCGATTTGGTCGGCCGCGCCAACCACCGGCGGAGTTTCGACGCCGACTTCTTCGAAATAACCCAAGCGGTCGAGACGGGTTTTGGTACGCTCGATCTTGCTGCTGGCAGCCCAGCTGGACTCCATCTGCCGAGCTTCGCGGCGGATAACTTCGTCGCGGGTCTTGGTGTTGCCCTTGATATTGATGCGCCGCACGTAAACCCGCTTGCCCGGGTCGACGAAGAACGTCATCGCTACGGTTTTGTTTTGTTCGTTGATTTCCGGCACCATGTTGACGTTGGCAAAAGTGTAACCTTCGTCGCCCAACCTGTCGGAAATGGCTTTCGATGTTTCGGTTGCGTTCTTGCGCGAGAAAATCTCGCCGGGACCGACCTTGACCAGTTTGATTAGGTCTTCCGGCTGCACGATCAAATCGCCCGACAATTTGACCTTGTCCAACATGTAAACGTCGCCTTCCTTGACGTTGATCGTTATGTAAATTTCCTTTTTATCGGCGGTGATGTCGACCTGGGTCGATTCGATCGAAAAATTGATATAGCCGCGGTCCAGGTAATACGAGCGCAGCTTTTCCAGGTCGGCGGACAGCTTCTGTTTCGAATATTGGTCGTCTTTCGAGTAAAACGACAGGAAGTTGGTAGTGCTTAATTCGAATTCCTTGCGCAATACATCGTTGGAAAACGACTTGCTACCGACGATATTGATCTGTTTGATCTTGGCAACCCGGCCTTCGGAAATATCGATGTGAATGCCGACCCGGTTACGGGTGAGTTCGGTAACTTCGGTCTTGATTTTGAGACCGTATTTACCGTGACTGAAATACTGGCGGCGCAGCTCTTGTTCGACCTTATCCAAAACCTGCTTGTTGTAGACCTTGCCCTCGGCCAAACCGATTTTCTTCAAAGCTTCGGTCAGATCTTCCTTCTTGATGTCTTTATTGCCCTCGATCACCACTTTGGCGACGGAGGGCCGCTCCACGACATTGACGACCAAAGTAGCGCCGTCGCGCTCCAGCGCAATATCCTTGAAAAATCCGGTATTGAACAATGCCCGAATCGCCTGGGCTTGCTTGTCTTCGGTAAAGGTTTCGCCGACGTTGACCGGTAAATAGTTATAGACGGTACCAGCCGAAATCCGTTGCAACCCCTTGACCTTGATGTCCTCGACTACAAAACTGCTTGCCTGGACAGCTTTGCCGGTCAGCATGCTCAACAACAGGATTTGCAAAAGCGGGCTTTTCTTCACGCAGTCAACCAGAATGGATAAATGCGGCGATTGTAACATGCTGTTTTGCCATTCCCGCGCCTTCCAAGGTAAATACTGGTTAATTTTGGCCAAAAAATTGCTTTCTTATTTCTTTTCAAAAGCAAAGCAAAACAATAGAAACAAATCCCCAAAAAACAATGCCCAACCTTTTGAAATTTATAATTTTTAATGAGAAAACCAAATCAACCGAAACTATCCGCCACCAAATTGCGGTAGACAATTTGCGCATATTCGGCTTCGGCCCGCTCGACTTCGGCATCTTTTCGGACGCTGACACCGCCCGCCCCGCTGACCGGACTGACCGTATTGCCGGTATCGGGCTTGTAAACTCCGGCCACCGAAATCCCGTGCTCCGGCGTGACCAAGCTATAACAGGTATTCAGCCAATGCGCCTCGGCTAACGGCTGTTCCCGCAACAGCGACACAACCGCGAAAGCACAGGCTTTCGCTTCGGAATTGGCGGCAAAGGCCGACTTCGGAATCGGCGCATAGTTGGCCGCATCGCCAATCACATGCACAAAGTCGTCGAATCTCGATTGTGCGCTGGCCGGCCGGACCGGACACCAGCCGCCGGCATCGGCCAAGCCGCTTTGCCGCGCAATCGAGCCGGCCGTTTGCGGCGGAATGATGTTCAGCACGTCGCCGGTAAAACGGTCGCCGAACTCGCTGACCAGAGTCTTGGCATCGGCGTGCAATTCCAGCACCGGGTTGTCGGCCAGACTATGCCATTCGATCAGACTGTTCGGCGTCCCGTAGCCGTAATGCTTGGCCCAGCCGGCTTCGAACAAGGCCTGCTTGGAGAAGCTACGCTTGGCGTCGAGAATCAGAATCTTGGCCCGCGGTTTGTGTTGCTTCAGCCAGAATGCCATCATGCTCGCCCGCTCGTAAGGCCCCGGCGGACAGCGGTACGGGTCCGCCGGCACTGCGATCAACACCACGCCACCGTCTGGCATGGCCTGCACTTGCCGCAACAGGACCAAGGTCTGCGGTCCGGCCTTCCAGGCGTGCGGGAAGCGTTCGGCGGCGACCGCGTCGTAACCGGCGATTGCATTCCAACGAAAATCGATCCCAGGCGCCAGGACCAGGCGGTCGTAAGCCTGAGCGCCACCGCTTTGCAACTGCACCCGTTTCCGGGACAAATCCAATGCCGCAGCGGTATCGGCCACTACTTCCACGCCATAGCGGCTGCGCAGCGCCTGATAATCCACTCGCAGTCGTTCCATGCCACCCAGTCCGGCAAACAGCCAATTACTGGCCGGACAGGTGGTATAACGGGATTGCGCTTCGACCAGCGTAACGCGAATCCCACCGTCCAATATTTTCAGATATTTGGCGACGGTAGCACCGGCGAAACCGCCGCCGACCACCACCACTCGCGGCTCGACCGCACCTAACGACGGCCACCGGCTGCAGCCGGCCAGCAAACTAGCGCTCAACCCGACACAGCCGCTCAGAAACCGACGCCGCGACAATACGGATCGCATCAGTGCCGGCCCAGATAGGCCGCCACAGCGACAAGCTCAGCATCGCTATAGGCCTTGACCAGCCGCGGCATCAAGGTTGCGGTCCGCCTGTCGTACTTAAACGCCAGCAAGGCCTGTTCCAGTTCGGCGGCGCTGAGACGGCCAAGCTCGGGCAAACGGCTCGCTGCCTGGCCGCTAGCGTGGCAATTCAGACAGTTCACGACGATGGCCTGGGCGGACAAATCGGCTTGTGCAGCCGGGACTGGAAAAAGCGCCAGAGCGCAAACGATGCCGCGCAGCCGCCGCATGCCGCTAGACCAGATGTTTTTGCCGAAAGATTTCGTACATCAACACCCCGGCTGCGACCGAAACATTCAGGCTTTCCACTTGGCCCAACATCGGAATCTTGACCAAAAAGTCACAGTGCTGCCGAGTCAGATGACGCATACCGCTGCCCTCAGCGCCCATCACCAAAGCCAGTGCCATATCCAGTTTCATGTCGTAGACGGTCTGCTCGGCTTCGCCGGCCGCGCCCATGATCCAGATATTTTGTTCCTTCAACCAGCGCAAAGTCCGCGCCAGATTGGTGACTTGGTACACCGGCACGGTTTCGGCTGCGCCGCTGGCGACCTTGCACACGGTCGGGGTAATGCCGGCCGCATTGTCCTTGGTAACGATCACACCGTGGGCGCCGACCGCGTCGGCCGTGCGCAGGCAGGCGCCGAGATTATGCGGATCCTGGACTTGATCCAAAATCAGGTAAAACGCCGGCTCGGTTAACGCCTCGACATCGCTCTTCAAACGGTCCTCGCTACGCATGGCCGGCAATTCGACGGCGACGACGATACCCTGGTGGTTCTTGCCGTCGGCCAGTTTATCCAACTTCTTGCGCTCGGTTTTTTCCAGACCGATGCCCAGTGCGGCCAGTTCGTCGAGCAGCGGTTTGAGGCGGGCGTCCTGCCGCTGGCTATCGACCCAGGCGCGGCGGATTTTTTGCGGCGAATATTCCAATGCGGCTTGCGCCGCGTGGATGCCGAACAGATGAGTCAAATTCATGAGCGGCGGCGCTTCCTGGATTTAGATTTGGCACTGGTCTTTGCCGGCTCGGCTTTGGACTTCTTGGCCTTTTTCTTGCCATTGTCCTTGGCGGGCGCGGCCTTGGCCTTGGCTTTTCTGCCGGTCTGCACCAATTCGAAATCGATTTTCTTGTCGTCCAGACTGACCCGCACCACCCGAATCCGTACGCTGTCGCCCAAGCGGTAGCGAATACCGCTGCGTTCGCCGTACAACTGGTGCTTGCTGGCATCGAAATTGAAATAATCGTCCTGCAACGAGGCGATATGCACCAAGCCTTCGACATAGATGGCCTGCAATTCGACAAAAAAGCCGAAGCCGGTCACGGCGGAAATTACGCCGGCGAATTCCTCGCCGATTTTGTCCATCATGTATTCGCACTTCAACCAGCTGACCACGTCGCGAGTGGCCTCGTCGGCCCGACGTTCGTTGGCCGAACAATGTTCGCCCAACAGTACCATATCGTCATGGCTGTAATGGAAGGTGTCCGGCTTATGGCCGGCCAGACAATGCCGGATCGCCCGATGCACCAACAGATCGGGATAACGCCGGATCGGCGAGGTGAAGTGGGCGTAAGCGTCCAGCGCCAAACCGAAATGGCCTTTGGTCTCCGGACTGTAGACCGCCTGCGACATCGAGCGCAGCAACAAGGTCTGGATCAAGTGGGCGTCCGGGCGCTGCTGTACCGATTCCAGCAAATGCATATAGTCCAACGGCGTCGGTTCGGCCTTGCCGCCCAGATGCAATCCCAATTCGTTCAGAAAGGTCTTCAACGCCAGCAGTTTTTCCGCGCCGGGACCGTCGTGGACCCGCAGCAGGCGCGGCATTTTCTTGCGATTCAGGAAGCGCGCCGCCGCGGTGTTGGCGGTGATCATGAATTCTTCGATCAATTTATGCGCATCGTTGCGCACCAGCGGTACGATTTCGGCGATCTTGCGCTCGGGCCCGAATACGATTTTGGTTTCCTGGGTATCGAAATCCATCGCTCCGCGCAATTCGCGCTGCTGGCGCATGACTTTGTACAGATCGTATAACGTCTGTAGATGCGGCATCAGGTCTTGATGCTTTTTAATCAGTTTTTGATCGCCGTCCACCAACATCTTGGCCACAGCACTGTAAGTCAAGCGAGCGTGGGAGCGCATCACCGCTTCGAAGAAGCGCGAGCGCAACACCAGGCCTTCGCTGCTGATCAACAACTCGCAGACCATGCACAAGCGGTCCACGGCCGGGTTCAACGAACACAAGCCGTTGGACAAGATTTCCGGCAGCATTGGAATCACTTTTTCCGGAAAATACACCGAAGTGCTGCGGTTCTTCGCTTCATCGTCCAACGCGGTGCCGACTTTGACGTAATGCGACACGTCGGCGATCGCCACCAGCAATTTCCAGCCTTTCGGCGTTTTTTGGGCGTAGACCGCATCGTCGAAATCGCGGGCATCCTCGCCGTCTATCGTCACCAACGGCAACTGGCGGATGTCTTCCCGGCCCTGTTTGGCCTGTTCCGGCACGTCCGGCGTCAACGGCTTGATTTCCTTGAGCAGCGCATCCGGCCATTGGTTCGGCAAATCGTAGGAACGAATCGCCATTTCGATTTCCATGCCCGGCGCCATGTGCAGGCCCAGCACTTCGCTGATGCGACCAATCGGCTGGCAGTGGGCGCTGGGTTGCTGCAGGATTTCGGCGACGACGATCTGGCCGTTCTTGGCGCCGCCGGTATCCTCCTTGGCGATCAACACTTCGTGGTTGACCTTCTTATTGTCCGGCACCACGTAGGCAACGCGGCCCTCGGTGAAAAAGCGGCCGACGATCTGATGGGTGTTACGTTCGGTAATCTCGATCACGGTAGCCTCGCGCCGGCCGCGACGGTCGATGCCGCTGACGCGGGCGATTACCCGGTCATTCGGCATCAGCGGTTTCATTTCCCGCGGCGACAGGAACAAGTCTTCGCTGCCGTCGTCCGGCTTCAGGAAACCGAAACCTTCCGGATGACCAAGGACTCGTCCGGCGATGGTGTTGTGGCCGGAACCGATGCAATACTTTTGCCGGCTGTTAAAGCTCAATTGACCGTCACGTTCCATGGCTCTGAGCCGGCGCCGCAGCGCTTCCTGAGCATCGGCCGATTCCAGCCCGAATTGCTGGGCGATTTGTTGGCGTCTTAACGGTTTGCCGGCTTGCTGGATCAGCTCCAGGATCAGCTCGCGGCTGGGGATGGGGTTCTCGTATTTTTCCGCTTCGCGTTCGGCGTGCGGATCGACGAAAGTCGAAAAATCAGCGGGTTGATCGCTATTGGTGGTCATTGAGTCCGTCGCTTGGCAGCCACGCCCCCCGCAATACGATGTATCGGGCGCTTGTGGCATGGGTTATATAAAGTCATAGCCTTTCTTCTTGGGTTGTTGCGGTATGGTGGATTCGTCCAGAATCCGCCGGCACTCGAATTGCCAATACCCCAGGCCGATATTGCGCCTGCCGTTGAGGATGATCGGAAAGTTCTCGTTCCCCATATACATCCTGAGCAGGTCGCCGTCTTTCAATCGAAAAGAATCCATAATGATATAACTCTTCTCGCCTTCGTGGTCTTTCGCGCCGTAAATCAAGGCCTTTTTGCGCTCGTCGCCGGGTGCTGCATCCAGTGCCTGATAGGTCACCGCGTAGGTCTGGGCGGCGATCACCATCAACTCGAAAATCAGCTTGCTGTCCTGTTTGGGCACCAGTATTTTGCACACCACGCCCAACGCTCGTTGCTGAGGCAAGGCGTCGATCTTTCTGAAGCTGACCAAACTGCCGATCGACAACACGCCTTCCTGGTCGAAATTGCAGGACAACGCGCGCTCCGAGTCGGTCTCGGCGCGTTTTTCCAAACCGGAACCGGTGCCGGCGCGCGAGGTATCGAGCAAGTCGAACGTGGCCTCCAGGCCGATCGCCACGTAGCGGTCGAGCCGGTCGCTGAAATAAACCGAGCCCTGCGGCTCCTTGCCCTGCCAGCGCTGCAGTAAATAATCGAACAACTCGGCCGGCAGACGTTGCTGCTGGCTTTTTTCCATTTCCAGCGAGCTGAAGCGGGCTTCGTCCTTGCTGGAAAATTTGTCGGGATGCTTGAAAACCTTGGCCAGCTTGCTCAGATTCAGATACAGCATCGCCGAATCCGAACGCCTATCGCTTTGCCCGCTGCTGGCCAGAAAGGCCGGCGGCAAATCCTCGTCCATCAGAATCGAGCATTGCACGGCTTGGCCGGCGACCGGCTTGGTTTCGATCTCCAGCAAATCGGCGATTTTTTCGATGAACTCGTAAACCAGCTGGAATTCTTTCTGCATCAAACCCGACGGATAGGCCAGACTGAGCAATAAAATTTGTTTGTAACTGTCCTCGATCGACGACTGCTTACTGAAAATGCCGCCCTGATCGGCCGCTTTGACATCGGCTTTATCCAACTTCACGGCCAGCTTGTACAAGGAATGCAGGTCGATCCAGATCCAATCCGGAATCGGATAACTCATCATGTAATGGGTAATGATGATTCGGCTCAAACCCTTGATCGTGCGCTGAATCGACAACACGGTCGGCTTGGCCTGCATCCAGCCAATCTCGCGCCGCGTCAGCTCGCGCGCCACGCTCCAGTAACCGATCGTAAACTGGCGTTCGATGCTACAGGTCAAGGCGAAAATTTTCTTTTCGCTATCGCCCTTGGGAAAACCCGACCGGGTCAGGCGGGAACGCAGGTAGTCGTCGATCAGAAAAAAACTGTCCCTCAGCATTTCCAGCGCGTGCAGCCGTTTGGCGGCCGGCATGTCTACCGATATCAACTCGCCCAGCAATTCGTAGAACAAGCGCGCAGCCAGACCTGGATTCGCCGTGGGAAGCTCGGTAATCCATTGTTTGAGCGCGTCGTCGCTGAACGAAGCCAGCAGCTGGGGATCGTTTCTTTGCTCGGGAATGACTAAAAAGAACGAGTTTTTCACAAACAGCTCAAATAATGTACGCGCTTAGCGCGCTTTCGTAACGCCGCGGCCAACGCTGCCGGGTGACGCGAACAACTATAGCCCCCATTTTCTAGAAAAGCGCCTCGTCATCGACCATCGGACTTTGCAATGCGTTGATATCGTTTCTGAGCTGTTTTCTGGCCAGCAATTTGGATTGCACCCGCTCGGGCAACTCGGTAAAGATCAATACCTGCTTGGCCACCAGCAAATCGACCAAATCGTCTATCACCCGCACCATCTCGCTATCGGTGTCGGACAACGCCTGACGGGCATCCTGCTCGTAGCGCGCTTTGGCGTAGGCCAACCACTCGGGGTGGTCTGCCGCCAACCATTCTCCGTTACCGTTGTCGCTTACCGTGACAATGGCGCCATCGGCGCCGCGTTGTACGAAAGGCATGCGCTTAGCTCCCTGTGGCTGCCTAACGACGAACACCGAACCCCAAGATGCGCGCTTGCATCAACGCGGCGAAATGGTCAGGGCACCCAAGGTTACGCCGATGTCTATCCCGCGTCCTTTACCCGACAATGCCAAGGATATTTCGCCGCGGGTCAACACTTGGCCGTCCACCGATTTGGTCGCGCCGGCATGGCCTTCCAAGGCGACGAAATTACCGTAAATCTCGTTTAAATTCTTCACATCGGAAAACACCCCGGTACCTTCGATCTCGGACTTGCCGATGGTAAAGCCGATGCTTTTCGACGCCAAGGCTACCTGGGCGCGCTGACCGTTGCTGCAACTGATATTGCCGATACCGTCGTATTGCTTGTAAACCAAAGACCAGCCGCTCATTTTGTAGGTCATCGTGCACGAAGTAAACGCTTCGGCGAGCGCCGGGGCCGACGAAAACGCACTGGCCGCAGTCAAGGCCAGCGTCAACATCGAACGAACAAGCTTATTTTTCATAGCTACTCCAATGGGTTAGTAACACTAAACGAATTTCGCCGCGACCCGGCTCAGCGTAAGCAGTGGGCCTATCTTACACCGCAACGCAGCAAAGTTGGGTGCCGGCAGTATCGCGAACCGCACGCACCGCCGATTAGCCCAATCTTATTTATCACGGGTTTACGGGCTGAGCGAGTCGCAGTCTGGCAGACCCTAAGGCCCTGCACTCAATGTTAACACCGACTTAATGCCGTCGGCTGCGTCTGCCTGGTTCAGCTCGGTCGCCAGGATGTAGACTCGGTCCCGACTGATTCCGCCCGGCTGGTCGGCGACATATTGGGCGATATGGTTAGCCCTGGCTACCGCCAAATCGTTGAGTTTTAGCGGATCGGGTTGAAAAATGCTTTCCAGCCGCTCGCGCGCCGAAGCGTAAAAATCCGCGTCGGGTTTGCTTTTAATACGGGGCGTACCGAGCAGACTGCGTTCGAAATCTTCCGGAAACACTTCCGCGAAAAACTTGGCCAACAAGCGCTTGTAATCGTCATCGGCAAGCTGAATATATTCATGACGAATCTTCTGGCCTTGATCGCGCAGTTCGCCGGATTTCATTTTTTTCAGTACATCCTGTAAGGCCTCGAACCGCATCGCCGGCCAATCCTGATTCTGATAGGCAATGCCTTTGATTTCCAAGGTCAATTCCGGTTTGCTCAACAAGGCCTTGCTTAATTCGCCCAGCTTGACCGTCTCATCCTTAGCCAATTCGGCACTACCCGGATTAAATTGCACCACACTGAAGTCCTTGTCGTCCCCCAATAGCGACGCAATGGCCTTGAACGGAGACATTGCCACCTTGGCGACCAAGTTGACCAACACATCGCGCACGAGGGCGCCGACGCTAAATTGCGGATCTTCCAGGCTGCCGGAAATCGGAAAATCCAGATTGATTTTGCCGTCGGCGTCTTTCAACAAGGCAATTGCCAAATGCAAAGGCACGGACGCTGCATTCGGATTTTCGACTTTATCACCCAAAGTCAATTGATCGATTAACAGTTTGTTTTGCACTTCGAGCTGGCCGCTCTTTATTTTGTAGTGCAAATCCAGAGCCATCTGACCCTTCTCTATCCGGTAACCGGCAAATTCCGCCATATAAGGGGTGATCAACGGTAACGGCATATGGGTAAAATTCAAGGCAATATCGGAGTCGCCGCTCTGGAATTGGTACTTGCCCTTGATGCCCACCGAGGCCATATCGTAAACCTTGCCTTTCAAAGCCATCGTCGCGACGGCATCCTTGGCAGAAGAAAAACCGCTCACTTCGCCGTTCAAACTGTTCATTTCGGCTACAAACGGCAATATCAACGAATAGTCGGCGAAATTCGAATTGCCGTTACGCATCTCGATCTTGCCTATGCTCAGACGGGGCTCATCCGCCTGGGCCGTCGCGGCTTCGGACTTGCCGCGAGCTTGAACCGGCTTTGTCGTCGGTACCGGTTCGGCTGCTTGTTCGACCAGGATATCGTCGATATTGGTACTACCGTCCTTTTTGATATTGAACCGCACATAAGGACGTTCCAATACCACGTTCGCCAGCTTGTAGTCTTGCGCGGCCAAATCGATATCGATGCCGTTCAGCGCCAGATTCGACCACTTCACGAAATCCTTGTTTTTCAGTTGGTCGCGAGTCAAAAGATTGTCGATGTCGGCATCGCCAGTGAATTTGAGTTGAAACGGCTCGGCGGCAGCCAGATGCAGTTTGCCGGCCGCATTGAGGTCGCCGTCCACCACTTCCAGCTTTATGAACGGTTCCAAGTAGGGTTGGAAGGGTTTTAACTGCAGGTCCTTGAGATGCAAATCCCAATCGGCGACGAAGGGTTCCAGCGTCATATCGCCTTTCAGCGCCAAGCTACCGGCTTGATTCAAACGGGTATCGAACTGCAACGGTAGTTTGCCGGCCAGATCGGAACTGAAATTCTGTAATGTGCAATTCAACTCGGTCAGTTTGAATTCGAACGGTTTGGCTTGGCTAAAATCCGTAAAATGGATTTGGTAGTCGTGCAACGCCAACTGGCCCAACCGAATCGACCAGGGTTTGCCGGCATCGGCAATCGGAGCGGAGCTACCGCTTGTTTGAGTGGCGCCGGCTGCCGAGCCGCCAGCGTCGTCGGCGAACAAGGCCTGATAATTGACCATTCCGTCAGCTTGCAGCCAAGCCTTTATCGCCGCATTGTTGCTGACAACCGAGGTAATAGTGACGGCTTGACTGCCTAAATCGACGCCGATGCCGCTGACGGCTAATTCAGGCAAATCGATCAAAGGCTTCCCGGTGGCTTTTTCCACGACCGCCAACTCTCGTAAGGCCAGTGTGCCGTTGTTCAGCACCGTGCCGGCACCGGTATCGCCAACCATTACTTGATATTCGATTTGCAGACCAGCCTGACCAGCCTCGATCCGCACCGGCAACTCCTGCAAAAACAACTGCCAAATTTTGTCCAACCGAATACCGTCGAGCGCTACTCGTCCCTTCGAGGCTAACGGCTGCAGACTTAAATCGCCGCTCCACTCGATGCTACCGCCTGACTCGAGGCCCAAAGTCAACTTGCCGTTACCGGTTTGATCAGCCAGAGTACTGATTTCCTGCAGGGCCAAATTAACCGGCAATAAAGTTTCCGCCAGAGTTTGACCGGAAGAGGCATCCAACCAGGCGACTTTGCCTTCGGCGATTGCCAAACGATGAATCGCCAGTTTGAACGGGCTGGCCGCGGCATCCGGCTCCGGCGTGTCTTCAGCTTCGGTTTGCTGCGGCTGCAGATCGGCAAAATTAAAGCTGCCGTCGGCCCGGCGGCTAATATTGAATTGCGGTTTGGTCAACTCGATGCTGTCGACCACGGCACCGCCCATTCCGACCGAACGCCAAAACGCCAGATCGATGCGCAGGCTTTCGAAACCGGCCAGCAGTTGTCCATCCCCGGCCGGCAACGAGAAATCCCGCAGCTCGATCACCAAGCTGAACGGGTTCAGACTGATCTGTTTCAACTGCGGCGTTTGCCCGGTTTGTTGCTTGATGATTTCCGGCAGCTTGCTCAAGGCAATTTTCGGCAGCAGGTAAAACCCGGCCAACGCATAGCTTGCTACGCCGGCGGAGACTGCCGCGGCGGCAATCAAGGCTTTTCTCCGGTTGATCGCGATCGGCATCGGCTTCAGATCAATGCAATCGGTTGATGAATTCGGCATCTATCCGGCAACCGCCCAAATCGGGATAGTCCGCCAAATTTTGTTCGAAATCGCGAAACGACGGGTGTTGAAACGCCAAACGGCTGATTTTGCCCTGCACCAATTCGAATTCCAGCGCACCGCCTTTCTCGCGCGGACTGCCCGGCTTGGTCGCGAACAACATGATGCCGATATTCACCAGCGGCTGGCCTTGTTCCTGCGCCGGCCGCGCGCAACTGAAACTCTCGACGTTGAGCGTGCCAAACACGCTGGCCAACTGCGCCGCATTGATCACCACACCGTCATCGGCAATATTCGGCAGTTGCAACAAGGCTTCCAAGCCGAAGTTGCTCAAATGATTCTGCAGCAATACCGAACCGTTGCCGGACTTTTCGGTATTCAACAACGGATACAGCTGCCGGGCCGCTTCATCCTGATTCGGATTTTGCAATGCCGACAAAAATTGGCGCGCCGCCGATTGAATCGGACTGATCACACCCTCTTTCTTCTGCCGGGAACTGGTCAGATTATCCCAGTCCTGTAGCGTGTTGACCGGTAAGCGCATGTTTTTCATGGCCGTATAGTCCTCGGCCGCCAGACAGGCGGAAAAATCCTTGGTCCGGTACTGCTCCAGCAGTTTGGGCCGAATTTCGTCGGTCATGGCCTTCTGCGCGGAGATATTGAAGTTTTTCCAATCGGTGGATTTGGCCAGGAAGTAGTACAACACGGCATCGCGGTCGAATTTATTGAAGCCCAAATCCTTCATCACCAATTTCAGCCGCCGGCATTGGCTTTCTACGTCGTCATAGTTACGCCAATCCGGTTGCAAATTGGGCTTGGCGGCCGGATCGACCTGGTTGATCAATTGTTGCAGGCTGATCTCGCCGTTAGCGGTTTGTACCGGCGCCCGCCACAACTCCTCCAGCGATAAATCATGCGCGTCCGGAATGGCGTCGCCGCCGGTTTTTAATAACAGCGAGGTGGCGACTTCCGGGTAAATCCTCAATTCGCCAAGCAGTCGGGTTTCCGAACTCCAGGCTTTCCAGCCGCCTTCAACCACTTCATAGACCGCCAACCGGCTCTGGTTGAAATTACCGCTATCGCCGGCCAACACCACGCTGGCAGGCAAGGAGTGGGTTTCGGAACTGTACTTACCGCTAGCGGCCGGTGTCTTCGCCACCACCTGCGGGCTGGTCTCGACCCAGTTACCAGCCAACTTTCCCATCACCGCCATGCCGGCACCTACCCCGGTCAACGCGAACAAACCGCTGGCGGCGTTGACGTCGCTGACCAATTGCGACAGGTTGGCTTCGTGGCTGTTGCTGGTTAAAAAGTTGTAATCAACCAGCGTATCTTTGCCGGTATCCAGCCTCAACCACGGCGTCAGGTTGGCTTTTTTGGTCTCCAACTTGAAGTTGCATTTGCCGGTGGTCGCTTGATAAAGAAAACCGCTCACCTCGCGTTTCAGCTTCAAGGTCTCGTTATGGACGCTGAATACCAAAGCCGCCGACAAATCGCCGTTCTCGTAATGGCCGCCCATTTCGTTACAACCGCCTTTCAGCGCGCTGTCGCCTTTGAACTCGAAATCCGACACCAATTGCACGTAATAATCGTCGCCGCCGACCGTCGCATGACCGCGTAAGGGTTTGATCGGTAAGGTTTCGGTTTTGGGATAATCCACCGCGATCTGCCGGGTCGTGGCGCAACCGGCGATCAGGCTACCGGCAATTAGCGTGACGGGTAGGGAAAATAATCGGCTGATCGGCATTAATGGTCCTAAACAAATTTGGCAAGGTTCGACGGCCGCTGTTGCCGCCGCTGTTTTTAAGCTAGCGGGGGCGGCTTAGGCTTTGCTTAACGGAATCGAACTGCGAGTGTATTACAAAATCGCCAAGCTCAATTCACTACATTCAGCGCGGAATAATAAATTGAAGCTTGCGAAGTGGCTACCGTTTTATCCGCTCGCCGTAAGACTTTACAACGAGTCCTGCTTGAAACGGTGGATTTGCCGGCGTTGTTTCTTGTTAGGTTTGTGTTCGCGTTCGGATGGGTGTTGTAACGCTTGTTGCTGCTTGCGCAATTCGATTTGCTGATGGCGTCTTTCCGAGCTGGTCTCGTCTTCGTGGTAAAGCCGAGCGGCTTCCTGAGCCGGACGCCGCTGCTGATTTAGATCGGTTACCCGCACTTCCCAGGTGTACTGATCTTTGGTCACCGTGACCAGATCGCCGATTTTGATGTCCTTACCCGGCTTGCAACGTTGACCGTTGACATGGACCTTACCGCCGTTGACGGCATCGGCCGCCAGACCGCGGGTTTTGAAAAAGCGCGCGGCCCACAGCCATTTGTCGATCCGGATCTGGCTTAACTCATTCAACCTTGAGTCCACTCTCCGCCCAAGCCTTGAAGCCGCCGGCCATGCTAACCGCGCCAGAATATCCCAACTGGTTCAGGACCCGGGTTGCCAACGCGGAGCGACCGCCGCTCTGGCAGTAGACCACGATACCGGCATCCTGCTTACCCTGAAACGCCGGGTGCCCGCCGATTTGAAACTCCAAGACGCCGCGCGGAATGTTGACCGCTCCCGGCAAATGGCCGGCAGCAAATTCGGCCGGCTCCCGCACATCGAGCAGCAACGCACCGGACAACCGGGCGTTGGCGGCGGCGACGTCGATTTCGGTGATCTGCTGCTTGGCGGCAGCAACCAGTTCCTGAGCTGTGATCGACATAAACGACTCCTAAAAATCAGGCTTCCATGGCTTTTTTCAATTCTTTCGGAATCGAAAACACCACTTTTTCTTCGATACCTTTGTTCTCACGCACGGCAGTGTCTTCACCGCCCCACTCCTTCAATTGGTTGATCACTTCCTGCACCAGCACTTCCGGGGCCGAGGCGCCGGCGGTCACACCGACCACTTCGATACCGTCCAGCCATTCTTGTTTCAAATCCTTATAGGTGTCGATCAGGTAGGCCGGTTTGCCCAGTTGTTCGGCAATCTCCCGCAAACGATTGGAATTGGAACTGTTAGGCGAACCGACCACCAGAATCAGATCGGAGATTTTCGCCAAGTCGTGTACGGCATCTTGGCGGTTTTGGGTGGCGTAGCAAATGTCGTCTTTCTTTTGTTCCTTGATCGACGGAAAGTGTTCGCGCAACGCGTCGACCATGACTTTAGTATCCGTCATCGACAGCGTGGTTTGCGTCACGTAAGCCAGATTGTCCGGATTGTTGACCTTCAGGTTTTTGACGTCTTCCGGCGTTTCGACCAGATAAATATCGCCGTGCTCGGTGCATTTATCATACTGGCCCATGGTACCCTCAACTTCGGGATGACCGGCGTGGCCGATCAAAATCACTTCCCGGTCCTGTTTGGCATGTTTGGCCACCTGCATATGCACCTTGGTCACCAGCGGACAAGTCGCATCGAACACCGTCAACTGGCGCTCCTCCGCTTCTTGCTGCACCGCCTTGGACACGCCATGAGCACTGAATATCAGATAAGAGCCGACCGGCACGTCACTGAGTTCTTCGATAAAAACGGCACCCTTTTCCTTTAAGCCATCGACTACGGTGCGGTTGTGCACCACTTCGTGTCGTACGTAAATCGGCGCACCAAACGTATCGATCGCTTGATCGACGATTTCAATGGCCCGATCGACGCCAGCACAGAATCCACGGGGGTTAGCGAGTACTATTTGCATATTCTTGAGTGTTTTACTGGGTTAAGACGGAAGAATTCTAATCCAATTTCGCATCCGAGACGATAATTCCGTCGCCATCGGCATATAAATAATGGTCTTTTTTGAAATTGACGCCGGCAAACGTGATCATCACGTCGCGGTCACCGTGGCCGTGCTTGTTGCTGCGTAACGGATTCGTGTTCAACGCCATCACGCCGATCGGCAGCTGCCGGATCAGTTCGGAGCCGCGGATACTGCCGTAGACCACGATCCCCTGCCAACCGTTCTCCAGCGCCAAGCCGGCCAGGGTATCGCCGATCAGCGCGCAACGCTTGGAACCGCCACCGTCGACCACCAATACGCGGCCGTCGACTTTCTCCGCCAACACGGCGCGGACCAGCGAATTGTCCTCGAACACTTTTAGCGTCGTGATTTGACCGCAGAACCGGCGGTTACCGCCGAAATGGCGCAGCACCGGTTCTGCCACCTGAAAACTGTCGGTTTGGGCAAAACGGTCACATAAATCCGCCGTATCGAAGCTCATACTCGCCTCCGCCAATCAGTAATAACGGGCCAACAAACCGTAATCGCACTCAGCGGTCGGCAACGGAATCTTCACTTCGTAGCCGCCGCCGGCCGCTTCCTGCATCGGCTGGCCGTATTTATCGACCATGTGTTCCACGACGATATCCCGATTGCCGCTCGGCAGAATCAGCTCCAATTTGTCGCCCAGCGCAAACTTGTTTTTGACACTGACATCGGCCATGCCGGTCGCGGCGTCGAAACCGGTAATTTCGCCGCAAAACTGCTGCTGGTGACTTTTCGAATAGCCGGACAGATAATTTTGGTGTTCGTGGGTGTGGTGGCGCTGGTAAAAGCCGTCGGTGTAGCCGCGGTTGGCCAGATTATCCAGAATACCGAGCAACTCCGGTTGGAACGGCCGTCCGGCTAGAGCATCGTCGATGGCTTGGCGGTAAGTCTGTGCGGTACGAGCGACGTAAAAATGGGATTTGGTGCGGCCCTCGATTTTCAAACTATCGATGCCGATTTCCACCAAGCGCTGCACGTGCTCAATCGCGCGCAGATCCTTGGAATTCATGATGTAGGTGCCGTTCTCGTCTTCCATCACCGGCAACAGCTCGCCCGGCCGCCCTTCTTCTTCCAGGAAATAAATATTGTCGGCGAGAGGATGCCGATCGGCGCCGCCGCAACTGGCAGTGTTTAGCCCCTGGTTCAAATCGGTCATGGAAATAACCGCGCTATCGGCCAACAAATAATCGCCCTCAGCGTTTTCCACCGCCGGTTTGGTATCGTATTTCCAGCGGCAGGAATTGGTACAAGTGCCTTGGTTAGGATCGCGATGATTGAAGTAGCCCGACAGCAAGCAGCGGCCGGAATAAGCGATGCACAGCGCGCCGTGCACAAACACTTCCAACTCCATATCCGGGCATTGCTGGCGAATCTCGGCGATCTCGTCCAGCGACAGTTCGCGCGACAAAATCACCCGTTCCACGCCCATGCTCTTCCAGAACCTAACACTGGCATAGTTGACGGTATTGGCTTGCACCGACAAATGAATCGGCATCTCCGGCCATTGTTCGCGGGTCATCATGATCAAACCCGGATCGGCCATGATCAGCGCGTCGGGCTGCATCGCGATGATCGGCGCCATGTCCTTCAAAAAGGTTTTGATTTTGGCGTTATGCGGAATCACATTAGCTGCCAGAAAGAATTTTTTCCCCAACTGATGGGCTTCGGCAATGCCTTTAGCCAGATTCTCGGATAGGAAATCGTTATTGCGCACCCGGAGACTGTAGCGCGGCTGCCCGGCATAAACCGCATCGGCACCGAAAGCAAACGCGTAACGCATATTGCGCAAGGTACCGGCCGGGGAAAGGAGTTCGATGTGTTTCATGTCAGCTCGAGAAAAGGAAATGGCGGCCATTTTAGCAAAATTTCGGGCAAAATCAGGCCACTACGAAAATCACCGTCGTCCGCTCGTTCAGTGCAGGAGGTAAAGCGGCACCGAATAATCAGACGTCGGCAGTTTCAGAGATTAATTCGCGGTAAATCGCCAGATGAGCGTCGACGATGGCTGCAACGGCATAGCGTCGCTCGGCCAGTTGCCGGCCCCGCCGCCCAATCTCCCGCCGCAAACCGCCATCGGCCAATAGACGCCGAATCGCATCTGCCAGCGCAACGGCGTCTCTCACCGGTACCAACAAACCGCTGACATCGGTTTCGATCGCATCGCGGCAACCCGGTACATCGGTTGTAATGACCGCCCGCCCGCAGGCGGCGGCCTCTTCCAACACTCTGGGCAAGCCCTCGCGGTAGGAGGGCAATACCACGATATTGGCAGCGGCCAACAGTTGCGGCATATCCTTTTGAAAACCGAGGAATTCGATATTCGGATCGGCACGCAACGCTTCGACTTCCTGACGGCTTAGACTGGAAGGATTGCCGTCATCGCGGTCGCCGACCAGCACAAAGCGCGCGTCGACACCCTGTTCACACAACAAGCGGGCGGCCTCGACGTATTCCCTGACGCCTTTATCGTACAGCAAGCGCGCCGCCATCAACACGACCGGCCGGCCTTCCGGCTCCGGGATAACGGCGAAGCGCTGCAAGTCGACCCCGGAACCGCGCACCAATACGGTGTTTTCCGGCAGGACGACGCCTAGCCCGACCATCAGATCGCGATCGGTCGGATTCTGAAAGATCACGCGGATATTCCGGTGCCCCAGCGCCAAACGGTATAGCCGGGAAACCAAAGTTCGGAGGATTCGGGTTTTAAGCCGGGTATCGGTAAACAGATAGCCCATACCGAATACCGCGGCAACCACGGCCTTGACCCCAGCCAAGCGCGCGGCGATGCCGCCGTAGAGGATAGGCTTGACCGTCATCAAGTAAACCAGATCGGGTTGCACCCGCTTGAATAGCGCATACATCGCCCGGAGCGCTGCCAGCTCCGCCATCGGGTTTTGGCCGCTCCGGGTCAGCACCAGCTCGTGATAGATAAAACCGAGATCGCGGACTTCCGCAACCCGCGCCCCAGGCGGGGTCGCAACGTGGACTTCGTAACCCTGTTTCAGCGCCCCGCTGGTTTCCGGCAGCCGGTGCAGCAGAAAAAAATCCAGGTCGTTGCAGACCACCAACAGTTTGTTACTCATTGCTGATCTAGCCAGGCATTGAACATCAAAACATCCCACAACAAAAATCGCCAATTCCGCCGACCGGACAAATGCTCGGCCCATTTGCGCCTGATCGGCTCCGGATCGAAATAACCGTCGCGGCTGAGCCGGGAACGGTCGAGCAAGGCCTCAGCCCAGTCGCGCAACGGCCCGCGCAGCCACTCTTCGAGCGGTACCGCGAAACCCATTTTCGGCCGTTCGATCAACTCGCGCGGCACATGCCGGTACAACACCCGGCGCAATAGCCATTTGGCTTCGCCGTCGCGCACCTTCATCTGCCGCGGCAATTTCCAGGCAAACTCGAACAAACGATGGTCGAGCAGCGGCACCCGGGTTTCCAGGCCGACATGCATTGCCGCCCGGTCGACCTTGACCAGAATGTCGTCCGGCAGATAACTGCAACTATCGAACAACATCATTTGTTCGAGCAACTCCGGCAATTCCGGCCAACTTTTCAGCAACGCAGTTCCAGAGTCGCCGTCGAGCACCACATCGGCCGGTTGCCAATGACTGATCAGGTTCAAGTACAACTCGGCAGGATTGGCGCTATGTAACAAGCCAGCCCCTTTATGAATCTTGTCCCCCGGGAAACCGATACGCATGCCGGCCGGCAACAAGGGCTGGACAACAGCGTACAGAGCGTCCCAGCCTTTGACCGGTACGCCTTGTAAAACGCTGGCTAGCGCATTCCGCAGCGGCAAAGGCACCGCTGCCAGCTTGGCCCATAGCCGCTGCGCCATCCGGTAGCGGCCGTAGCCGCCGAACAATTCGTCGCCGCCGTCGCCGGACAAGGCCACCGTAACCTGCTGTCGGGCCATGCGCGAAACCAGGCACGTCGGCAATTGCGACGAATCGGCAAACGGTTCGTCGTAAATCGCCGGCAACTCGGGAATGATGGCCAACGCGTCATTGGAGCTGACGTAAAGCTCGCTATGCTCGGTACCCAAATGCCGGGCCACCGCCTTTGCGTAGCGGGCCTCGTCGAACGCATCCTCGCCAAAGCCGATGGTAAAAGTCTTGACCGGCGGTGCACCCGCAGCCCGCGCCTCGGCCTGCATTAACGCGACAATCGTCGACGAATCCACGCCGCCCGACAAAAATGCACCCAATGGCACATCGGCCACCATCTGGCCGCGCAAGGCCTCGCGCAACTTTTGTTCCAGCGCGTCGGCCGCCTCGTCTGCGGAATTAAACGGGAACGGCGCGGCCAAGCCGTCTCTAGCCGCAGCGGCGGCGGACCAGAACAGATCGGGCTCCGGCGAATTGCCCGATGCAATCTGGCTGCGGTCGAAGGTCAACAGACTGCCCGGAACCAACTTGTTGATACCGGTGTAAATACTGAACGGGCCGGGAACGTAGTTATGCCGCATGTACAGCGCCAGAGCTTGGCGATCAATGTCGCCGACGAAACCCGGAATTGCCCGCAAGGCTTTCAGTTCCGAAGCAAAAGCCAAACCGGCGGCTACCCGACCGTAATACAGCGGCTTTTCGCCCAAGCGGTCCCGCGCCAACGACAGCTCACGCTTATCCCGATCCCATAAAGCCAGCGCAAACATACCCACCGCCGACTCCAGCGCTTTGCGCAAACCCCAGGCGGCGATGGCCGCCAATAAGGTTTCGGTGTCGGAATGCCCGCGCCAGATCGGCGCCTGCCCGGAGCGCTCGAGTTGTTCGCGCAACGCCGGATGGTTGTAAATTTCGCCGTTGAAAACGATGACATAGCGCCGACAGGACGACAGCATCGGTTGATGCCCAGCCGGCGACAGGTCGACGATGGACAGCCGGCGGTGCACCAAGCCGATCCCGTCCTCGGCACTTCGGAAAATCCCGCTATCGTCGGGGCCGCGACTGCGAATTGCATCGCCCATCGCTTGCAGAACCGCTTCCGGGTCGGACAGGCCAATGCCGAAAAAACCCGCTATGCCGCACATCGCTTAAGCATCCTCGGCCGCAGCCAAACTGCGGTATAGATCTTGATAACGCTGTGCCACCGCTTGAATCGAAAACTGCTCCAGCACCCGCTGCCGGGCCTGCATACCAATCGCCTGTCGCCGTTCCGGCGCCAAATCGAGCAGTTCGCCAATTGCGGCCGCCAACGTCTGCGAATCCTCGGCAACAACGACTCGGCCGCCGTCGCCCAAAACCGCCGCGGAATCGCCGACATCGGTCACCACGCACGGCACCGCGCAACTCATCGCTTCGCCGATCGCATTAGCAAAGCCTTCCGAAACCGAAGGCGTGACGGCGATATCCAGCGCGGCAGTGATGCTTGCAATATCCTGGCGTTCGCCCAAAAGATGCAAACGGCCTGGTAAAGCGGAGCTGCGTTCGGCGTCGACAAACACGCGGTTTTGCGAGTCGACCCCACGCCCGGCCAACACGAAATGCACATCGTTGCGCCGCTCGGCCAACAGTTGGGCGGCCTTTAGAAAATTGGCATGGCCTTTCATCGGATCGTAGCGGGCGACCATGCCGACCAACGCCGCTTGCGGCTGCAAGCCGAGCTCTTCCCGCAATGCAGTCCGCGCCGCCGGCTCCGGCCGGAATACGTTGGTGTCGAAACCGTTCGGCAGCCAATCGCCGCGCTCCGGCGCATAACCTATGTTTTCGTGGTGCTGTTTGGCGGTTTGCGAGTTGTACAGGATTTTAGTCGCCGCTCCGGACAGCCAGGCGCACAAGCGGATGATTTTCGCGGTACCCGGCTTTTCTTTATTGATGTCGTAAAGACTCTGCCGTACACCCCAGATCAACGGTACCCGCCGGCCGATCAGCAAACGGCCCGCCCAGGCCGCAAAATTACCGTGGTACATCCAGCCTTGCACAATATCCGGCCGTGCCGCGAGCAAATATTCGCGCAAACGGCCGACGGCTTTCAAGCCGCTCGCCGGCGACCGAGCCCCCAAACACAATACCGATATGCCCAAGGCGCGGATATCGTCGGCGACCGGCCCGTCGCCAATCAGGCACACCACCCGCATGTCGAACCGCTCCCGGTCGACATGGGCCAGCAATTTCCACAGCATGCGCTCGGCACCGCCGACGTTCAGGCCGGTGATGACGTGGACGACGACGATGCGATTGACGTTAGCGGTTGGCAAGGCGGAACACAAATTCGTTACAGCCCATGCGGCCGCCGCAAGTCGTCATTTCGGTCAACGTAAAACCGCGATCGCGGAAATAAGCGAAGACTTGTTCCGGCTTGGCCACTTCGAACGGATAACCGCCCAACCAATCGATCATGTCGTACCATATCGTCATGCCGCGCTCGATCGACAGCCGTCCGCTGGCAGCGCGCACCAGCCAACGCAGGCCCAGCAAGTAAGGGGCATGGCATGCGATCAATACCGGTTTGGCAATCCTGCTGCGGTTGTACAATCGTTTGACCCAGGTCCAATAGCGGCTAATCCAGCCCTGGTCGTTGTAAATCGCGATAAACAGCAAACCGCCCGGTTTGACGCAAGCGGAGATATTGGCAAATGCCGCAGCCATATCGCCGGTATGGTGTAACACGCCCCAGGAATAGACCACATCGAAATCACCTAATGCCGAGACATAGGCTCGATCCAGTACCGATCCGCTCTCGATCCGCCAGCGTTCGCAGTCCGGGAATTTAAGCTGCTTGATCCGTTCGGTACATTTAACCGAACTCGGGTCGAAATCGAAGGAATGCACCGTTGCCCCCAGGCGCGCCGCCGCCAGCGAAAACAAGCCACTGCCGGAGCCCGCATCGAGAAAGGTCTTGCCCTGCAAAGACTCAACGCCCAGCATCCGTTTCAGCGACGCCTCCGCCGCGGCGATTTTTTCATCCGACAGCTCGGCCAAGAAACGCGCCCAATTTTCGCCGAATTCAAAACGTTCTCCGGACTCGACCTCAGCCGCGTGCCCCATGCCAGTTCTCCCCTATTCTCAAAACGGTGCGGACAAGCCGCACCCCAAATTTGCCGTTTCCGGCCTCTGGCCGGATGCCTGAAGTGCCGTTACGCATAAGCAATCCAAACTATTTCCGCAACAGTTTTTTTAAACCGTTTACCAGGCAGCGGTAAGACCGGCCCAACAATTTAAAGCGCCAGGCCTGACTCATGTGCAGCCAGTAGTCGCGGCGCGGAAACGCCCGCGGCGCACCGGTTTGGCCGGGTTTTGCCAAAATCATGATCGAGCCTTTCAATCGGCGGCGGGCAATCACGACGAAACCTTCCTGCTCCAGCAGATAGACCAGCGCATCGGCGCTCGGATACCAGGTGTGCGCATAACCCGGACAACTGTCGCTCAACGACGACAACAAATCGCTGACGATAACGGCGAACAGGCCGTCGGGCTTCAGCATCGCCGCCACCTGCTGCACGAACTGCCGCGGCCGGCTGACGAAATAAATCGCATGCGCGATCGAAACCACATCGAAAGCAGCTCCCGGCTGCAAATTCTCCACCTGCCCTATCGTCACCGACACTCCGGCTTTTTCGTGGAATTGCCGCGTGTTCGGGTCGGCATCGACCCCTTCCGCCTGCCAGCCCTTATCGCGGAACAGGGCGACGGTTGCGCCCAGCCCGCAAGCGACATCGAGAAAATGTTGCATATCCGGCCGTAAAAACGGCGCGACAAAGTCGTAAGTCCGCTGCGCCCAAACTTGGCTGGCCTGCCAACGGCCTTGCCAGACAGCCTCGGCCTCGGCGGCAGGCGTATCATCGATTACCCGGTTGCGATCCCAATATTGCTGCAGTTCCGCCAACGACACCGTCTGCGTCGGGAAGGCATTGCCGCAAGTGCCGCATAAACGCCAATGGTAACCGGCGGTTTTCAACACCCGCAGCCCGGAATCGGGGTCGCGGAACGGTATCGGCCTGGACTGCTCGGCAGCGCAAATCGGGCAGACATGGGCTTGTTGCGGCACCGTATTCATTTGCCCACTCCGTCGATAGCACGGCAATGTTGGATGAAGCCCTCGGCAAACGCAGTTACATTGCCCTCGCGTAACACCGGTTCGCCGGCCATGCCCGGCGAACCGAACACGATGTCCTTGCGTACCGAAAACACGCGGGCCAGAAAATCGATAATCTCGGCGTCGTCGACTTTGCCATCCAATTTCTCGGCAATTTTGGCGCGTAAATCGCGGAGATTGCAGACGCCGCCCAAAGCCTCGGAAAAAAAGGCGTTGCCCAAGGCAATCGACGGCCGGCCCAGCAGATAGGCTTCGAAGGTGGCGGTGCCGGTCACCGAGATCGTGATCCGCGCCCGCTTTACAATTTCCGCCGACGGCATCGCGTAATGGGCCACCACCACGCCGGATTTATGCAGCAACTCGCGGACGAAACTGCCGCTTCGCAGCAGTATGCAGACCGGGTGTTCTTTGATCACTAAAACCACGTCGCTGGGCAACGCATGCCGAATCGCATCGATTGCCCGCATCTGATCGACGAAATACGGTGCCGGGGTATTGATCGAAGACTCGGGCGAATACTGCAACGGATAAAACACGAATTTTTCCGGGAGCTGTTCCAAACCGGTAATGTCGCATAGCCCTTGGTTTTTCCAGCGCCGCAAATTCCAAATAGCGTCCCGCAGCCAAGGCAGGTTATTCAAAAACGCCGCACGCAGGTAATCCCATTCGAAGCTTTCCCTGGCGTCGAACCGGCGTTGTAACGCCAAGCCAATGCGCTGCAACAATGGCTTTTGGAACATTGGCAGAATCTTGTCTTCCGCTACAGCCCGGCCGACAGCCGGCGCTTTTGGCGCTTCCCGGAACTCTCGGAGAAATCGTTCGCCGGACTGCCTGGCAGTCGAATCGCCCGCATTCGCATACGGCGGCAAGGATTCACTATCGTCCGGCGAAAAAAATATACCGCCCAAATTGCGGCAATGGGTCGGCACGACGACCGGTATGCCCATCTGTTTGGCGCACGCCAGAAACACCTTGCCGTCCAGACCTTCCACCTGCGAGACCAGCGCGTGGCTCGGCGCGAAGTGCGCCATGAACCGTCTGGCACCACGGTACAGGTTCATAGCCCGTTGCAGTTGGAGCTGCGAGCGGGCGAATTTGAAATTGCGTTTTTCGCTATCTATATCGCGGTGCAGGCTGCCCGGATACAGCCAATTTTTCTCTTCAGTAGTGCAAGTGGCGTCGTTGGCATTCAATACTAGGACATTGTCCCGGCCGAGCAGCGATACCATCAAGGCCTCGTGGTGCGGCGACGACAAGATAATCGCCCATTCCAGTTCCGGATAGCGGCGTCTGGCATATTCGACCACGTGGTAAAACAGAATCGGGAACGAGCCGAACCCGTGCAAAATCACCCTCATTTCAAGTATTCCTCGATTGGGCCGAAATTTTTCGCAGACAAGGCTTGCCAGCAGGCAAGATTGGCGCCATCGACCATTCGGCCGGCTGCTCCCTCTATCGTTTCGGCGATCACCCCTGTCCGCGCCTCGGAAAGCGAAAGGAACGGCATACCGGCATCCAGGCAAAAATCCGACAGCTTGCTGTCGCGGCCAATCCCGACAAACGGCAGGCCCAGCAAAGCCGCCATGACCAGACCGTGAAACCGCATCCCGACAACGATATCGAGTTCGGCGAATTGCCGACACAATGCATCCGGGTCCGACGAAACCCGGAGCAGTTCGACGCGCTCGCCGGCGATACCGACGGCCTGCAGCAATTTGGTATCGGACACGCCGGCCTGCGGATCGTCCAGCTCTTGAAACGACAACAGCCGGACCGACCAACCATTGTCGCGTAATTCCGCCAAATCCGCGGCAAGAGCGCTAAAAAACTGCGGATACGCGTCTGTCGCGGCGCCGATATCGCTGGCCGCCAGCGTGACGCCGACAGTTCTGCCGGCCGAGGTTGTCGGCACCGTCGGCAACTGCAATGAGAACACCAGATCCGCCGTACGCCTGACGCGATTGCCGCCGATCACCTGCCGGCAATGGCGCCACGACGAGGCGTCGCGCACGGCAAAATCATCGCTCAGCGCCAGGATCGCCGCCATTAACAATCTGGCCGAAATGCCGGGCATTTCGGCGACGCCGGCCCCCAGCACAAACACTCGGGCGCCTCTGAGCCGGGCTTGAACCACAGCCAGGAAAATCAACACCAGATTGGTCAACGCGCCGCCGCGGGCGTGAAACAGCGTACCGCCACCGAAAACCATGGCCCGGCAACCGGCCAGCGACCGCCAATTGACCGCCAGATAGTCGAGCAGACGCCGCCACTTCGGCAGATTCGGCTGCAACAGAATCCGCTCCTGGCAGCTGAATTCGACGTTTTCGCTTTGCAAGTCGGCTACCGGATGCAGGCTGCGCACGACAAAACTCGAATCCGGCGCCGCCGAGCGCAAGCGCCGCAAAATCGCCGCCAACAGCAAATCGTCGCCGACGTTGCCGAAGCCGTAATAGCCGTAGAGAAAAACCTTACCCATCCGCAGCGCTGCCGGCCAGTTCGCCGAGAATAGAACGGAACCGTTCCGCCACCGCATCGGCGCTGTAAGCCGCGCGCACTTGCGGATCACCCCAGGCCGACGTAATTCCCGCCGCTCTGCGCTCGCGAATAGTGTGCAAAACCTGCCGCAGAGACTCGGCGATTTCGGCCGGTCGGCGCGGATTGGCGACGGCACCGCCGATTTTGGAAATTAACTGCGCAGATGCGCCGGGCGGTACGATGCCGAAAATCGGCACGCCGGCTCCCAAATAATCGACCAGCTTCCCCGGCAGAAATACGCTTAGGTCGTCCGGGGCATCGATCACCAATAACAAATCGGCTTGCTTCATCAATGCCAGCGAGGCCGAATAATCGACGGTAGGCACCACGGTGACCAATCCGTCCGGCAAGGACCGGTAGGTCGCCGATGTCAGCATCCTGGGCGGCACTCCGCCGACCAATTCGATGCGGACGCCGCACAGTTCGTCCGGCCGCTCGCGCAGAATGGCCGCCAAAGCCTCGAACAACGGCTGCGGCGACCGGTGGCCGTAGAAATTCCCCAAATAACGGATCAACAGCGGCGCATCCGGATCGCGTGGCGAGTCGCCGTAAGCGCCGGGCTCGAAACCGTGCGGCAGGACCCGGGCCTTCTCCCGCCATGCCGCGGGATACTTGGCCATCACCAAATCCACGGTTTCCTGCGAGGTAAAAATGATGCGGTCGGCGGCGGCAACCACTTCGCGTTCCAATTGGCGGTTACGGATGTTCGCCAGGAAAAACCGGCGCCGGAACGGGTTGTCCGCCCAAGGGTCGCTGAAATGCGCCACCCACGGCAAACCGTAGCGGCGTTTCAAACGCAGGCCGAGCAGATGGTCCGACATCGGCTCGCCGAAGCTCAGCAAAGCGTCCGCCGCAAAATCGCCCTGCGCCAAACGCTCGACCACAGCCCTCTCGGCCAGCGGCACCCAGCCTAGGAATTCGTCGGGGGCCCGCGCGTACAAGGGCAGCAGATTCGCCGCAATTCGATGCCACAGGCCGGATAAGGGCGCACGGTACGCCACCGGCAATCTAAACAGTAAGCGGCTGTCGAAATCGGGATACGCATCCAGCCCGTTCGCCAAGGCCTCCACCTGCCCCGTGACGGCGGCGATCGGCAGCCGGGCGTGGTAAAGCAGACGGCCGATTTGGATGGCCTGCGAATAGAGATTGGGCGGCAGCACGTAGGATACGGCAAGTAGTTTCATAGTAAGGCGAGGTCAAACCGGGGAATGGGCGGCGATGGTATCGATAATCCGTTCCGACGCCAGTCCGTCGCCGTAAACATCGGCGCTATCCGCCAGCGGCCAACGGCCTTCCAAGGCGTCTATCGTAGAAGCGGTTATTTTATCGGGATCGGTTCCGGCCAAGCGAATCAGACCGGTGTCGAGGCCCTCGGTCCGCTCGGTCTCGTCTCGCAAAACCACGACGCGTTTACCCAGACTCGGCGCCTCTTCCTGCACGCCGCCGGAATCGGTCAAAATCAGTTCGGCGTCCGCCATCAGGCTGACGAACGGCAAATATTCCAAAGGCTCGATCAATTGAACGTTGGCGATACCGCTTCCCAGCAGCCTGTTTACCGTTTCCCTGACCCGTGGGTTCGGGTGCACCGGGTAAATAAAATCGTAAGCGGGAAAATGGCCGGCAAGCTGCAATATCGCCGAGCAGATCGCCTCCAGACCGGCGCCGAAACTCTCCCGCCGGTGGCAGGTGACCAGTACGTAAGGCCGGCGCTCAGACAAGTTCCCGGTTTTCAAACCGGCCGCGTTCAATGATTTCGCCGCCCTGTCCCGCAACATCGCGTCGTCCGTCAAGCGCTTAACCAGGCCCTTCAAAGCGTCGATGCCGGTATTTCCGGTCACCAACATTCTGTCCGGTGGAATCCCTTCGGCCAGCAGGTTTTCCGCGGCAGACGGGGTCGGCGGAAAATGCAGTGTCGCCAATTCGGATACCAACCGCCGATTCATCTCCTCCGGCCACGGCGCATAGATATTGCCGGTGCGTAAGCCGGCTTCGACATGGGCTACCGGTACCTTCCGGTAAAAAGCGGCGAGTGCCGCGGCAAAACTGGTCGTCGTATCGCCCTGCACCACGACCCAATCCGGCCGGCAGCGGTCCAGACAATCCTGCATCCGCGTCAGGATATCGACGGTGATACCGGTCAGGGTTTGTTCGGCACGCATGATGTCCAAATCGAAATCGGCATGCAAGCCGAACAACTCCAACACTTGATCCGACATCTGCCGATGCTGGCCGGTGTTGCAGACCAGAAAATCAAATTGGCTCCGGTTTTTGCCGGCCAAAACCAAAGGCGATAGCTTGATCGCCTCCGGCCGGGTACCCAAAACCACCAAAACCGTTTTTCCCGCTGCCATTACCGTGTCCAAACCCTGGAGAGCCGCCCCAGAAACCGTAGCTCATGGGTTTTGCAAAACCGTACCGCCGGCAACTCGACCAATATGTAGCTCAGATAAGCCACCCAGGTCGACAGCACTGCCGCGCCCACAATAGCTATCAGATTGCCGGCGAAGGTCTGCTGGCGGCCGATCCAATCGAGCAACGAGTATCCGATCAGCGTGTGGTACAAGTAATTGCTATAGGAGACCTTGCCGAAAAACGCCAGCAAAGCCATCGAGAATCCGGATTGCAACAGTCCGGCCATCGCCGCAGCGCCGCCGAGAATATAGGCCATCGACCAAAGCGGATAGATGCCGTCGAACAAGGCAACGTTAAGTCCGGCCAACAAGGCGATCAAAGCCAAACTTAACAGGCTTCCATCTGCCCAATCGGATTTCTCCGCCAAAAACACCTGAATACCGACAAAGAAAACCGGAAAATACGTCAACAACTGGCTGGCCTGGCCCCTAAGCAAAAACATCGCAGCATTAGCCAGAGTAAACAATACCGGTACCGCCAAAACGAAACGATTCTTTAAGAAATGGGAATACAAAGCGATAAACAGGTAAAACTTCACTTCGATCAACAGGGTCCAATATACGTTGCTGACATTGGGTAACCTGAACAGGTCGGACAGCATCGTAAAATTCGCCAGGTAGGTCGCATTGGAGTGACTTGCCAAACCGAAACCCAGTTGGCCGGCAACGAAAAACACCAGCAGGTTCAACCAATACGCCGGAAAAATTTTGAAAAACCTCCGGCATAGAAAGGGGCCGATATTGCAGTTCTGCAAGCTTTTGAATATCAAGTATCCGCTGAGCAAAAAAAACACAATCACGCCGCCCCTGCCCATGGTGGCAAACGATGCCGCCAAATCTCCGAAGACCAAGCGCTGCGGCAGAAAATGGCCGCAAATCACCATCAAAATAGCGATGCCGCGAAAAAAATCCAGCGTTGCAATACGTTCGCCGCGTTGCGCCACGGCAGCCGGAGCGCCGGCAAAACCGGCATTGGCGGCAACACCGTGGGCAATCGGCACAGAAAGACCAGGAAAACGGAGCATCGGCAAGGCCGGCGCTTAGCGTAGGCGTTTCAAAAAGCCGTCCGGGGCCACCGAAATCTGCAGTTTATGGTCCAGGCCTTTGTCGATCTCAAATTCGGGATGCGACTGCAAATATTGTCTGACCGCGGTTTTCGGATTGTCGCCCGGCCCCCAAGGACGATCAGGGAACAGATCGGCCGGCATGTCTTCGACCATGGTATCGAACACCACGCAGTAACTGCCTACCGTCGTCAGCGGCGCGTAGGCTTCCAGTTCGGCCAGCACGTGCTCGTGGGTGTGGTTGGAATCGAGGCACACCAGAATCCGCTGCGAACCCTCCGCGCGAGCTTTGACCTCGGCCACGGTTTCCGGCGCGATGCTGGAGCCCTGGATCATTTCGATCCGCGAGCTCATCGGGTGGGCTTCGATCGCCGCCCGGTTATGGGCGCGAATATCGATATCGATGCCGATCACTTTGCGGCGGAAATCGCGCAGATTCAGCGTCTGCTCGCCGGCTTCGATCGCTTCGGCCATGTCCAGCAACGCCAGCATCGATGCGCTGAAAATCAAGGATCCGCCGTGAGCGATACCGGTCTCGACGATCAGGTCGGGCTTGACCGACCAAATCAGCTCCTGCATCGCCACGATGTCCTGCGGGTATTGAATGATCGGCCGCCCCATCCAATCGAACTGGTAAGAGTATTTGCCGGCTTGAGCGAAATTCATCCAGGCGCGAGTCAGCTGTTCGCCCTCTTTGTTTGCCGCGAAAGCCTGGCGGATAGACTCTCTTTCATGCGCAAACTGTGTTACCGGATCCATCATTCACTCCCCTTCAATTCGTTAATTTTAATTCGGTAATCGGCAAGGCCGTCGCGGATCGATATTCGTGCGGCCCAACCGGTTGCAACCAGTTTATCCGCGCAGCCGACCAGCAGCAGCGGATCGTATTCGGCCACCGGCACGGCGCCGAATTCGACAACCGGCACGGCTTCGAACAAACCGGCGCAGACCGCCACGATGTCCGCCAGCCGCACTGGTTCGCCCGACGCGACGTTAAACACGCCGGCCGCCGAAGTATTTGCCGCCAAATGGGCGAAAGCCGATGCGACATCGCTGGCGTGCAGAAAATCGCGAAACTGCCGGCCGTGGCTGCACTTCAAAACTTCGCCCCGGGCCATGGCCGAGAGCACCGACGGCACAAATCGCACCGTCGGTTCGCCTGGACCGTACGGCGTAAAAATCCGCCCCCACACCCAATCAATGCCGTTGTCGCGGCAAAAACCTTCAGTAAATTGCCGGGTGGCATCCTTACACTTACCGTACAGCGTTACGGGCGCAGTTGGCGTTTTGCCTTCGACGCAATAGCCGTAATTCCAGTCGTACTCGGCGCAGGTCCCGGCAATCACCGCCCGCTTGCCGCCAAATTCTTTAAATGCTGCCAGCAAATTCGCCGTCGCATCGCACCAGTCAAAATTTTCGGCTGCGGTCCAGAACCGGCCGTGCTCGACGAACCAGGCCAAATGAATCAAGCACTCGGCTTCGGCTTGGGCCATCGCCTGCCTGGCTTGGCCGACATCCAACAAATCGGCCGCTAACCAGGTCAGGCCGGGCCGCGGCGCATGATCGGAACGCCTGGAAACGGCAGCCACCTGATGGCCCTGCGCCAGCAAGATCGGCAACAGATAACGGCCGAGGAAGCCGTCGGCCCCGGTAACCGCGATTCGCATTAGAGGACCGTTAACTCCGGCACGGCAATGGCGAAACGGCCGCCCCAATCCCGCACGTAATCGAGTTGCGCAACCACTTCGCGCTGCAAATTCCACGGCAATATCAGCACATAATCGGGCTTGTCGCGTTGCAAATGCTGCTCGTCGACAATCGGTATCCGACTGCCGGGCAGCCATTTGCCTTGCTTGGCCGGATTGCGGTCGACGACATAGGCAATCAGATCCGGGCGCACGCCGGCGTAATTGAGCAAGGTGTTGCCTTTGGCCGCTGCGCCGTAAGCCGCAACTTTCTTGCCATTGCGGGCCGCGTCCAACAAAAAGCTTAGCAGATCGTTCTTCAACGCATCGGCCCGCTTCTGGAATCCGGCGTAAAAAGCCACCCCGGCCATGCCGGCCTGAACCTCGCGCCGCAATAACTCGGCCACGGCTGGCTCGACCGGCTGTGCGCCGTCGGCGGTGCGCTGGGCAAACACCCGCAAGCTGCCGCCATGGGTCGGTAATTCCTCGACATCGAATACCGTCAAACCGTTTTCCGCGAATATGCGCTGCACGGCGGTCAGCGACAGGTAGGAAAAGTGCTCGTGGTAAATCGTATCGAACTGATTGCTTTCGATAAGATTCAGCAAGTGCGGAAACTCGAAGGTCGCAACCCCGGCCGGCTTCAGCAACACCGCGAAGCCGCGGACGAAATCGTTAATGTCGGGGACATGCGCCAGCACATTGTTCGCGGCCATCAAATCGGCCCGGACGCCTTCCGCAACCAGCCGCTCGGCCAATTGCGCGCCGAAAAACGCCTCTACTATTCGCAAGCCCTTATCGCGGGCAGCTTGCGCAGTGCTCGCAGTCGGCTCGATACCCAGGGCGCCAATGCCGCGTGCCTGAACATATTGCAACAAATAACCATCGTTCGAGGCCACTTCCACCACCAACGACCCGGCATACAGACCGAAACGCCGGACCATCGCCGCGACGTAATTTTCGGCGTGTTGCAGCCAGGTCGACGAGAACGAACTGAAATAGGCGTAATCGGCCGAAAAAAATTCGGCGCAATGGGCATAGTCCTCGGTCTGTACCAACCAGCACTGCTGGCAGACCAGTACCCGCAGCGGGTACCAGCGTTCTGGGGCATGCAAGGTTTCGGCGGTCAGATAGGAATTCGAAGGCGGCGCACTGCCCAGATCGATCAGCGGCAGAGAGAGTTCGGAACCGCAATGACGGCATTTCATAGCTCGATACCTTGAAAATCAGATGGTAGGTTTGAGTGTTGCCGGTCGCGCTCGGACATTTCGGTAATCGCCAACGGCCAGTCGATAGCCACTCTCGGCTCCAACGCATGCAACGCGCCTTCCGCACTCGGCGCATAGGCGGCGCTATGCAAATACAACAATTCGCAGTCGTCCTCCAAAGTCTGGAAACCGTGGGCGAAACCTTGCGGAATCAGCAGCGACTCGCGGTTATTAGCTGACAACTCCACGCCGTACCAGTGTAGAAAGGTCGGCGAACCGCTGCGCAAATCGACCGCAACATCGAATATCCGCCCGCGCAGGCAACTGACCAGTTTGGTCTCGGCGTGGGGCGAATACTGGAAATGCAGGCCCCTGACCGTACCGCGGCGGCGAGTCAGCGTCTGGTTGATCTGAGAGATCGGTTCGGAAAAGCCGGCAGCGTTTAATTCGTCCGCGCAGAAAAACCGGGAAAAATAACCTCGGCTATCTTCCGAACAGCGTCGCCGAATCAATTTCAATCCGGCCAAAGGCGTCGCGACGACTTCAAATTGCGCCAAGACCGTCTCCATGCGGCGCTTGCCGGTAGTCCCGAATTTGTCCGGCACTGAACTCGTCCATGTCCTCGCCGTTGCGCCAAGCTTGGTGCCAGGCGGCAGTTTTTTCGATGGCAATCTGCAAACGCCAGCGCGGTTGCCAAGCCAAACGCTGCCGGGCTTTGCTGCTGTCCAGGCTCAGAAAATGCGCTTCGTGGAGATCGCTGGGTTCTGAGCGCCAATTCAGAGTCGGGAAGCACCCCGCCAATTCGCCCAGCACCCAGGCCACCGGCTTGGCGTCCTGTTCGTGCGGTCCGAAATTCCAGCCCTCGGCGAACGCCTCGCCATGCTCGAATAAATGCTCGGCCAACGCCAAATAACCGGATAGCGGTTCCAACACATGTTGCCAGGGCCGCGTCGCATTCGGTGCCCGAATCACCAATTCTTCGCCGCGGTCCAATGCACGCAGCGCGTCCGGAAGCAAACGGTCTTCCGCCCAGTCGCCGCCGCCGATCACGTTGCCGGCACGGGCCGACGCCAAATGCACACCAGCCTGCGCCAGAAACGACGCCCGGTAAGCCGCCGTCACCAATTCCGCGCAGCCTTTGCTGGCCGAATAAGGATCGCGGCCGCCCATGGCTTCGTTCTCGCGGTAGGGCCACAGCCACTCGCGATTTTCGTAACACTTGTCGGTGGTCACGTTGACAACGGCGCGGACCGTGCTTTGCCGACGCACCGCCTCCAGTAAATTTACCGTTCCCAGCACGTTGACCTGAAAAGTCTCGACCGGCTCGCGGTAGGAATAGCGTACCAAGGGTTGGGCCGCCAGATGCAAGACGATATCGGGCCGGGCCTGGTCCAGCGCGGTCGCCAAAGCAGGTAAATCACGAATATCCCCCAATACATGCGCGGCGAGCAGCGATTCCACGCCGGCCTCGACAAACAGCGCCGGTGCAGTGGCCGGAGGCAAGGCATAGCCATAAACCGTCGCCCCCAACGAATGCAACAGCATCGTCAACCAGGAACCTTTGAAACCGGTATGGCCGGTGACGAACACCCGCTTGCCTTGCCAGAATTCAGGATTCATGCCAAACCTTCCACGGTGCGGCCCCGGATTGCCACAACTCCTCGAGCTGATTCTTGTCGCGTAGCGTATCCATCGGTTGCCAAAAGCCGGCGTGTTCGAAAGCCATCAGTTGGCTTTGCTGCGCCAAACGGGTCAATGGCTCGGCCTCCCAGTGGGTTGCATCGCCGTCGATGTATTGCACGCACTCGGGGGATAACACGAAGAAACCGCCGTTGATCCAGCCGCCGTCGCCTTTCGGTTTTTCCATGAAGCCTTTGACCCGGGTCCCGGCCAAATCCAAGGCGCCGTAGCGCCCGGCAGGCTGGACCGCGGTGACGGTGGCCAACTTGCCGTGCTCTTGATGAAAACGAATCGCAGCGGAAATATCGACATCGGCCACGCCGTCGCCGTCGCCGTAGGTGAAACAAAATGCCGTTTCGTTTTGCAGATAGGCGGCGACCCGTTTCAAGCGGCCGCCGGTCATGGTGTCGTCGCCGGTGTCGACCAGTGTCACCCGCCAAGGTTCGGCGTAGCGGTGGTGGACTTCCATTTGGTTTTTCTGCATGTCGAAGGTGACGTCCGACATATGCAGAAAATAATTGGCGAAATACTCCTTGATGACATATCCCTTGTAACCGCAGCACACGATAAACTCGTTAATGCCATGCGCGGAGTATATCTTCATGATGTGCCACAGAATCGGCTTGCCGCCGATTTCGATCATCGGTTTGGGGCGGGAAACGGTTTCTTCGCTGATGCGGGTACCGAGCCCGCCGGCCAGAATGACTGCTTTCATGAATCAACTTTAAAAAGGTCGGCAGCCAATCGGCGGGGCTGTAACGGACGCACCATTTTATTTTTCAACGCGAGCGAGCTAAAGAAAAAACGGTGGATGATACACGATAGGCCGCCGGCTTTCACCTGCGAAATTTGTGGATTCCCAGGTCGGTCAACCTTCGGCCGGCTCGCGCTTGCGCAGTTCCTCGACCAGCGGCGCCACCTCGGCATAGCTGCCGATCGCGGCCAAGCGGCCGGCGTCCATCAAGACAATCTTGTCGAACCCAGGCAGAACGTCCCAGTTATGAGTCACCGCGACTACCGTTTTCTGAAAATCGGTCGCGCACAATTTTTCGAACAGGCGGGCCGACAATACCGGGTCCAAGGCGCTGGACGGCTCGTCGAGCACAACGATTTGCGGGTCGTGGTACAAGGCGCGGGCGATCGATATACGCTGGGCTTCGCCGCCGGAAAGCGCCACGCCGTCTCCGCCCAGGACCGTAGCCATACCGCGCGGCAAATTGCCGACCACGTCGCCGGCTAATGCAAAATCGGCGACCTCGCGGCAGCGCCGTAGATCGATGGCATCGGCCGGAATGCCGAACGCGATATTCTCGGCAACCGAGGCACCCAAGATCAGCGGCGCTTGCGGCGCGTAGCCGACCAATTCGGTCGCCCATGACAATCGTTGATCGGCAAGTTCGATCCCGTCGATCGCAATCGTTCCGCTTGCAGCCGGCACCAAACCCAGGATCAAATCGAGCATGGTGGTTTTGCCGCTCCCGGAAACACCGACAATCGCCACCTTTTCGCCAACAGCGATTTGCAACGACACGCCGGCAAGCGCCGGGCTATCGCTGCCCGGATAGGTATAGGCCACATTTTCGAAGACGATGCTCCGGCCGAAGTGCTCTATCCTGGTGACACCCGCCGTCCGCGCCCTGGCTTCCGCCAGACATTGGCCGAGATATTCGACCGCAGCGGCATTGAATTTCAGAATACTCAGACTGGCGTAAACCTGCTGCAAATTCGGCAGCAGACGGTAGCCGGCGTAAGCGAACAAGGCGATGAACGGTACCAGCGAACGGTATTCGCCGCCGCTCCAGGAACGGTAGATCGGCAAGGACAGCAACATCGAAAATGCCAGCAGTTCTATCAGGTATTTGGGGACCATCGGATAAACCCTGGAAACCTGATCAGCATGATGGTACTCATCCAACCAACCGCAAACGCCGTCAACAAAGTAGTTCAGATTGCCGCGTACCAACACCTCCTTAGCGGAAGCGAACAGATCGGTGGCCGCGCGGGTGGCATTTCCGGTAGCGTGCAAAATCGCCTCGCCGGCTCCGGCCATTTTCTTTCGCAACACGCGAAAGAACAACGAGTACATGATGATGGCCGCTAACCCGAAAACCGCGGAAAACAACAGCGAGACCAAAGCCAGCAGCACAACGACCAAGGCAACCTGAAAGGTTTTACTTACGATCAGGCACAATTGCAGGATGCCGCCCGACACCGCTCTATCGATTTCTCTGACCACGTAATTGGCATGAATCGTCGGGTTCTGCGACCGCAAAAACGGCAAGCCCCTGGCGAAAAAGCTCAGCGATAATTCGCCGGCCAATCTGACACCCAACTGCGCCGAAAACCGGATCGACAACCACATCGACGCTAGGCCGAGCAGATTGCCGAACACGAACAAAAACAGTACGACCAGACCCACCACGTGTACCGGTATCTGCTCCAACGGTACGGGACTGACCAGCGCGAACAACTGGCCGGTCGAGGATTTGGTCAGTGCCGCAGGATCGGACAACAAGGCGACGAACGGCATGATCGAGGCTACGCCAAGCATCTCGAACACGCCCAACAACAGATACAACGCAACCAGGCCAAAAAACCGCCGATGCCAATCTTCCGGAATGATTCTGAAAACCAGCATCAAAAAGCGCATTTTTGCTCCTTAAAACGACAGCCCATCGGCTCGCTTCCGCGATCAGCGTTTAAAGATCAACGCTTGCCCGGTAGGCAACGGCAGCAGCGTGCCTTCCTTGCCTTTCAACCATTGCAGGATTAAATTGCGGGTGTCCTCGTAACCGGCCCATGCATAATCGTCGAACAACACCACCCCGCCCGAAACCATGCGCGGCCAAAAAAAGTCGAGCGCGGCAATGGTCGGCGTCGCGGAATTCAAATCGATATGTATCCACACAATCGCCTCGGGATTTTCCGATTGGGCAAACGATTCGGGGATATAACCCTTGTTGAAGCGAACCCTATCGCCAAACTTGGCCAGATTGGCCCGAGTCACATCGACATTCAGGTAGCCGTATTCCCCCTGATTGGCTTTCTCGCTATCCAACAGCAAATCCCCGCGCATCGCCTCCCAAGCATCGTACAAATAAGCGCCCCAATCGTTACCGCAGCCGGATGCGGCACTCAATGCAAAAAATGAAGTCAGACCGTCGCAAACTCCGCATTCGACAAAATTATGCGTCCCGCGCGGCGCGTATTTGGCGGCAAAAGTGGCGCTCCAGAAGACGATGTAATGCCGCCACATCAACGAATTCAACATGCTCAACCGTTCGGCCGGCTTGAATTGGGTCAGTTTGAATCCGTCGTTTTTAACCAGTTCGGTTAACTGGCCGCAGGTTTCGTTGAAAGCCTGTTCTATGTCGCCCAGATCGGTCGCACTGCCCCACGGCGTATGGGTAAAGGTCGACATACCCCAACCCTGAAAAGTCGGGGTAAAGCCGACGCGCAACAATCTCCGCAACAGTGGTGCATCGGCAAAAAAGTTTTCCACTTTTTGCTTCGACCCCGGATAGTTTGTATACAGCCAATCCTTGAATTTGGTTTTTACGCTCATTTCAGACCTTTCTCAGTGTGTTTAATCTTTGACTCAAAATCATGCCGAGCCGGCGGCAAAACAAATAACCCACCGCAACCGGCGAGAACATCACACCCGGCCAACTGGCGGCCGCATACGCGGCATAGGCAAACCGGCTCGCCATTTGCAGGTGAACCGAGACGTACATTAGAAACAGCAGCAGATGGCGCCAACCCAAACTTGGCGAATGCGGAAAAGGCGATCGGCCGCCGACGAAATGTACGGTATTTTCGCTACTGGCGTTGCAATATCCGCCCGAGCTCAACAGGCCGAAAATAAAGGCGTAACTGACGAAATTATATTCAAGAAACGGCCAAGCCACGGCCAGCTTCGGCGGTATCCGCCAAAAGCGCAACAACCCGGCCAATTTCCGGCCCAATGCGGTAGGAAACAGGCCGTAAAACACGGCGTCGGTGTCGAGACGAACGAAATTGGTCATCGCGGCCAGTCTGCCCAATGCCGTTTTCATTTCCTTCACCAGTCGGTCATCGCCAGCTAAGTCGACATCGACTATCTCGCAACGGCCATAGGTCAAAGCCGCCCCGCTTTGTTCGGCTGTGGCCACTATATGTTCCAAATACTCCGCGCACCAATAATCGTCGTCGGCCAGCCAGATGAAATAGCGGCCGGTGGCGGCATTCAAGGCCGCCCGGAAATTAAAAAACGCCCCTTGGTTGACCGGATGGAACAGGCACTTGATGCGTGGGTCGTTAGCGGCAAATTCTTCGATAATTTGCCTGACCAGCGGATCGGTGCTGCCATTGTCGCTAATGACAATTTCCACGTCGCGGTAGGTTTGCGAGGTCGCCGATTCGATGGCCCGTTTCAGCAACTCCGGCCGGTTATAAGAGACGATGCCAATGGAAACATTTGCCATCAACAAGCTCCTTGCCGGCTCGAAAATCTGCGGCCGCTGTTTTTGGCAGGGAATGGGCTGAATGTTATCGAGTGCATACGGAAAGACGATAGACGGCTGTTTGTTCGCAGGACAGGTTCCAGGACTCAGAAATCAATGGCATAGGCTGGCGGTCAAGCGAAAGCACGGAAAAATATGTGAAGCAAAACCCTGTTTGAATTCGGCAATCCGCAGCTCCTTGTCGCTGGGCGGCGGCTGATCGCCGGGATAGGGCCGGGCGCCGATTTTGTACCAACGGACGCCGCGGCTTTTCATTTCTTCTATGGCCCGGTATTGCACGGCATGCCCCAAAGGCTTGTCGAATAGCGCCCTATCGTAGGCAGCCACCGCGTATACGGCTTCGTCGCGGGTCACCTGAAAAAAACCGCCGCCGACCATGCGTTGCGCGCCGTCGCGCAGGTACACCAGAAACGCGTCGCCGGACGCGACGGCTGCGTGCTGCAAGCGCCAACTGTCGTCGCTGCGCGTCACCCTGCCGGCGACCTCGCGATGCAGATTTTTGAATTCGTCCCAGACCCGATCGTCGCGGCCGTCAAGAACCGCAATCTGCCACAGTTTGGCACCCAACGACACCAACGGCCGGTAACTCTTGCGAAAGCCGGACTTAATCTCGGCAACGGAACGATGTAAATCGATAAACAATTCGTAGCTGCAGGCAACGGTGGCACCGCGGCACAAAGCCAAGTGTTGCCATTCGCTGACACTGGACTGATTTTCGAATGCAGCCAGCGACTGCCATTGGCCGATATCAAATTTCCTCGCCAGCGTATCGACGAAATCCAGGCAACTTTGCAACAGCTTTTTTCTGACGTTTGGCGTCAGCCCGGCAACGAACAGCGGCGGCAACAGCGCATCGCCGTTGCTACCGAGACGCACGCCATCGGCGACGACAAAGCTCAACGGCCAGATACCGCAGGGATGCTTGTCCTGGTAAAGCACGAGGGATAGGTCGAATAGCGGTTGTCCGCCGCCGCGCCAATATGCCAACTGGTAGTCGATCATGGCCCTGCTATAGGCCACCGGCAGATATTCGGCACGCACGGCCGCGTTACACCAATTGCCTGGATTTTCTGAATACGGCCGGGCCGGCAAATTCGCCGCCGCCAAAACTTCATCGAGATCGAAAGGTAAACGATCCAACCAAGGTTGTTCGATTTCCGCCATTACTCAGCCGAGCAAATCCCAGGACATCGGCGTACCCATTTTCACATCGCGGTTGACCTTGCGCCCCAGCAAGGTTTCGTAGTACTTGGGCGGCAATCCCAGACCGGGCCTGACGCAGCGCAAATTCTCGCTGGTCAAAACTTCGCCGGCCACGACGTCGCGGGCGATGTAAATAGAACGCCGAAATTGCAGCGATTTTTTTTCGGCGTCGGTTACGCCGTAGCTGATTTCGCCCAAGGCTTGCCAGGCGCGCTCGGTTTCGACCACCAATGCCGCCATTTCTGCGGGCTCCAGCGAAAATGCACTATCGACGCCGCCGTCGGCGCGGCACAGGGTAAAGTGCTTTTCGATGACACTGGCTCCCAACGCCACGCTGGCCACGGCGACGCCGGTACCCATGGTATGGTCGGACAAACCCACTTCGCAGCCGAACAATTCACGCAGGTGCGGAATGGTGCGGATGTTGGTGTTCTTCGGCGTGGCGGGATAGGAACTGGTGCATTTCAACAACACGATGTCGTTGCAGCCGGCTGCGCGCGCGGCGCGCACCGTATCGTCCAGTTCGGCTACGCTGGCCATGCCGGTGGAAACGATCATCGGCTTGCCAGTGGCGGCCACTTTGCGTATCAACGGCAGATCGATATTTTCGAACGAGGCGATTTTGTAGCAAGGTACATCCAACGTCTCCAAAAAATCGACCGAGGTCGAATCGAATGGTGTCGAAAAACCGATCATACCCAATTCACGGCAACGGTCGAAGATGGGCTTATGCCATTCCCAAGGCGTGTGAGCTTGCTGATAAAGTTTATAGAGTGACGTACCCTGCCATAACGACTTGTCGTCCGAAATAAAAAACTCGCCCTGATCCAAATCCAACGTCATGGTATTGGCCGTGTAGGTTTGGATCTTCAGCGCGTGCGCACCGGAACGCGCCGCCGCTTCGACGATCTGCAATGCGCGCTCGAGCGACTGGTTATGGTTGCCGGACATTTCGGCAATAATGAACGGCTTGTGACTTTGTCCGATCTCGATGTCGGCTAGTTTAATACTCATGGTGTAATCCCTACCTAAATTAAGACGGAACGACCGCTGCGCCTTGCGTTCTGACCAAAACGGTGCCAACCGACTCCTTTGGTTGAATGATTGGCAGGCCTAGCGCTTCGTTTACCATCCATAACAAATCAGTAAACCCCACTAAATGCCGCATCAAGATAGTTGACGATAGCCGTGGATTGATTTCAAAAATTCTCGGCCCATCCGGGGTCATCCTCAGCTGTATGTTTATCGGTCCCAAAAGATCCAAGGCCTCCGCAATCGTTACGCATTGCTCAGTAACCGCCGAATGTTCGACTATTTCGGCCCATCCGGTAAAACCACCAACCAAACGGCGCCTCATCTGCAGCACTTGCGTAACGCCCGACTTGGAGCGGTATACCGCGCAGGTGATTTCCTGATCCGCATCAGGTAGGTATTCCTGAACCACAGCAGACGGATACCGTGCTCGGAAAAAATGGACCTCTTCAATGGTGTTGCAGATAAACACCGCTTTCGACCCGGCGCTATTGCGTAATTTGAATAGGCAGGGGAATGACAAAGGATTGACATCCGCAGAAGCCGGCAGAGTCCAGGGAACTGCAATCCCCAATGATCTCACAAATTGCGCTGTTTCCAATTTATCACAACAAACCTCGATCGCCTTTTTACCCGCCCAAAGCAATTGGGCGCGTCCGATGGACTCGATGCCATTTCTTGCCAAAACGCTCAGTTCCGCTTCGGACATAGGCAAACAGAAATCGATATTGTATCGTTCTACCAGTTCCTCTAGCCGGCGAATGAAACTATCGGAATTGGCTGGCGGCATAATCTCAAAATGATCGACGAATAGACGACCGCCGTGCCGGCTATCCATATCTACGCCAACCAATCGCCAATCAGGATGCGTTTGCTTGACAATCGACGCGGCAGCCTGGGCGATATCACCACCAATTCCAGTTATCAGTATGTTTGTCATCTCCGAACCAAAACCTCTTGCAGATATTTTTTATTGGGATCGTTGACTCGAGCCTGTTGTATCACTGTTGAAACATCATAAGATTCGGAGTAATGCTCACAGACCATCGTGTCGGTATCGAAAACAGCCCAAGCGGCGCCGGGTATCCGATCTCTAGGCTGACCTACCGACCCCGGGTTGACAATCAAACTACGGCCGATTTTCCGCTGAAATCTGTAGTGCGTATGCCCTAACACAACCAGATCGAAGTTTCCTTCGGCAGCTCTGGTCCAGTGAGGCTCCGGGGCATCCGGATAAAGGTAGCAATCGGTATCCCAGGGCGCACCATGAGCCAACAAAATACGCTGACCGGAAATATCAAGCTCCAGTTTGGCGGGCAGTTTCCGGAGCCATTCCAGTTGACTTGGCGACAGTCGGCATGCAGCGCTAATTAATCCGCTACCATACTTCGAAAGGTACTCATCGCGCCGCTCTGCACTTTCGAGCGACTCAAACAGCATGTGTTCGTGATTGCCCGCCACCGCAAACGTACTCCACTCCGTTAACATATCGAGTACGCGATCGGGGCTGTAATAGTAGCCAACGAAATCGCCGGTTAGACACAAAATCTCGACATTCTTCGCTTTGGCACTTGCCAACACAGCCTCAAGCGCCAACGAGTTGCCGTGTATATCGCCTAAAAGGCCGATTTTCACTTCGGCATCCCGGACAAAATCGACGCTACGATTTCAGCTGCGACTAGGGACGGCGGCTTTAACCGTCCATCCGATTTTAAGGCAATAAAATCTTGAACGGCTGGAAACCGCGCTGGAGGAGATTCACGAATTTGTCGTTGCATTGCGGTATCCAAAACGCCAGGGTCGATATGTCGAACGACCACGGTCTCCGGGTATTCCGACGCAAGAGTGTCAAAAAACATCCGAGCTCCTGCTTTGGCGGAGCAATATGCTGACCAGCCAGGTATCGGCTTATGTGCCGCACCCGACGAAATATTAAGTACTAGCAATTCCGCGCATAACGCTTTTGCAAGCCGGACACAGGTGCTGGCTAAAAGCATCGGTGCCAGCAAATTGACATTCAAGGACTTTTCCATTTCGTCTGCCGCATTTTCGCCGACCAGACCGATTGGATTGATATCTCCCGCATTGCTCAACAAGACGATTTGCCGAAATTCCTTTGTTTCAAGGCACATCTCCAAATTCCGCAGCCATTGCAGATCTGTCGATTTGGCTAAGTCTGCTTCAAGTGCTACCAGGTTTTGAATATCGGCACCGAATTGTTGGGCCAACCTGTCAATACGCCGACCAATTGCTATGGTCGGGATATGATTCGACAACAACGTTCTCAATAACTCGTTTCCCAAGCCGCTAGTGGCTCCGGAAATTACGACAACTGACTTCATTCGTACCCAGCGGCTAATAACGCCCTTTTTACTGAACAGCTTTTGAGCAAATTGCAATCACCTCGCGCCCCAGTCCCAAATCGGCCAAAGCCTGATAAAGCGTATTTGTCTTTTCCGGGGAAATTGCGTGCAACAAATTTTCGATCTCGACGCGAGCCTTATGACATGCCTTTCCGACTGAACGGTCTCTGACGTAATTGGTTAACGGATTCGCCAAGGCCAAATCGATTGGGAAATCGGTCATCAACATTTTGACATCCAACCCAGCCGACTTTACTAGCGAGGCCAAACTATCGGGGCCAAAATATGAAATATGGTCTGGCGAGACCACCCAGAATGGCTGATCGATGTGACCAAACTCCATGAGATGTGCTTGCAGAATCGAGAAATCGTTTGGCACCTCAATCATTAAAACGCCATTTGGCTCAAGTAAGTCACGCAGTTCTACCAGTAACGCCGAAGGTTCCAAAACATGTTCCAATACGTTATCGAGCAGAATTAGATCGAAACGTCGTTGATCTGAAATTAGACCGCGTAAACTTTGGTAAATATCTCCCGCTACCAGATACTCTAAAATCCCCGGATTGTGAGCCGCACAACCAAAATCGCTGTAATCCAAGCCGATACAATCCCAACCAGAATCCGCAAAAAACTTCAGTGCCCAACCTTCCCCGGCACCGACGTCCAGAAACTTTGCGGCTCTATTGACCGGAAATACCAGATGACTTTGAGCAGCGAGAAATTTCTGCGCGATTTTATTATTAAAGTAGGTAATTTCACTTTCAGAATAAGTCACCTCGTAACTACCTGCGGCTGCTTGGTAATACTTTTCCGCATAGTAAGCTTGAAGGTCTGCCTGAGTCGGCTTGTCTACTAATTCGTAATATCCGTGCTTGTTTTGCTTAACCTGCGCTGCCACAATCTTCACTCTATCTCAGTCTGCTTTCGATCCAATATTCGCGCAACATATTGCGCCCCTTTGTAACCATTCATTAAACCAAAACACTTTTCACCCATTTCCAGCAATTGTGTCGGGCATTGCGAAATCTGTGTCAGTGCTTCCGCAATTCTTTCCGGTCCAATTTCATCCGCTTTCCCAAGCAAGCGAATGTAACCGGCCGCCGCCAGCGCCTGCATAGTTTCGCACTGATTGTCGGCAGTCAATACAATCATTGTCGGCAAACCCAATTTAAAACGCTCCCAATTTGCACTCCCCCCTGCACCAATTGCAATATCAGCTGTCGCGCACAAATGGGCCATATCCGAGGTTTGGCAATGAAAATGAATATTCGCGTATTTATCGCAAAGTGCTTCAATCAGCGGGTTGCGCGGGTTGGTTTTACCCACGACGACATCGATCTCCGTCTCAGTCCAACCGAGCAAATCAAAGGCTTGTAGCGCTTTTACGGTTTCACCGGTCGGATCGCTGCCCCCGAAGAAAACCAATATGCGCCGAATTCGGCCATCGCGCGCTCGTGAGAAATTGGCTGCCACCAGAAATTCTGGACGCAACAAAGCATATTCCGGACCAAACAACAAATCGCAAGATTGAGGAACCCAACTGCGATAACGCTGCTCAGGACTGATATAAAAGTTTTGATCAAGCAACAGTTCACAATCGTGCCGCCGGTCCGCCAAATCGTCGATCACCATGATGCGCCCGACCATCGGCCGCAATATTGCCTCCCATTCCGCGTCGATCGCGTAATGGTCGACGATCAGCCAATCGGGATCGCCAAACTGCCGTAAAGCCGCAGCGGTTTGTTGGGCATCCTCGGTTTGCGTTGTTCCCAACCACGCGGCATGGGCAAGCCGGGTATCGGGAGCGGACGTCGATTCCGGCAACCGCAATAACAGATGGCCGGAAGCCTCGATCAGCGAAAACAGATTGCCCGGATGTTCGCGGCTGATGAATGCCACCTCGGCACCGCGCTCGCGCAATGCATCGGCCAGAGTCAGGCAACGCATCACATGGCCGCTGCCCATCTGCACCGAGGCGTCGGCGCGAATCGCGACTTTTAGGCTCATCTGACCTTGAACAGCGGTTCCAGCGCCTGACAACGCAGCATTTTCTCCAAGGAGCGCTCCTTGACCACCGCAACCAGCAGCGGAAGCACCGCATCGTAAGCGGCAAACAATTGATCCAGATCGCTGTCGTGATGGCTATAGCTCATATTGTGAGTGCCGAAGGCCAGAATGCCGCGTTCCAGCATCTCTTGCATGAACAGGGTTTTCAATTGCCAGGACGTGTACGGCTCGGCATCCTTGATCAACAAAAAGCTCCAGGCCGGATGGCCGGAGACGCTAAGAAAATGCTCGGCGCCATGTGCGGCTATCGCTGCATGCAGGCGCTGGATGATTTTTTCGCCTTGCAGCCGCATCGTCGCTACGACCGGTTCGCGCTGCAATTTCTGCATCGTCGCTAATGCGGCCGCCAAGGACAAGGTTTCGCCACCGAAGGTAAACGAGAAGAACACTTCTTCCATCAATTGCATCAAGTCCGCGCGCCCGGCGACGGCAGATACCGGATAACCGTTGGCCAAACCTTTGCCGAAGGTTGCCAAATCCGGCGTCACGCCGAAATATTCCTGCGCACCGCCATTGGCGTAACGAAAGCCGGTAATGGTTTCGTCGAAAACCAACACCGCGCCGTGTTTGTGGGTTAATTCTTTGACATTCTCCAGAAACCCGTCCTGCGGCTCGACCACATTCATCGGTTCCAGAATCACCGCAGCGATCCGGTCCGGCCACTGCTTGAACACACTGTCCAGCGAGGTGATGTCGTTATACGTGAAGGTATGCGTCAAATCGCGGGTGGCTTGTGGCACGCCCCGGTTGCGCAAGGTCGAACCGATATACCAATCCTGCCAGCCATGGTAGCCGCAAACCGCGACATGGTCGCGGCCGGTATGCGCGCGCGCCAAACGAATGGCACCGGCCGTAGCATCGGAACCGTTTTTGCCGAATCTGACTCGTTCCGCACACGGCACCAATTCGCAGATTTTTTCGGCGACCTGCATTTCGATCGGATGGGACAAGCTGAATATCACACCGTCTTCCAACTGCGCCTTGACGGCTTCGGTGACGTCAGGATCGTTGTAACCCAGCGTAACCGCGGCCAGGCTGTTAATGAAATCGACGTACTCGTTGCCGTCGACATCCCAAACGTGGCTGCCGCGCCCGCGCTGGATGAAATACGGCGACACCCCGTACGGGTATTGGGTTTTACTCTTGCTGAAAGTTTGGGAACCGAGCGGAATGGTTTTCAGCGCGCGTTCCAGTAGTGTTTCGGAGTTGCGGTAACGTTCTGACATAAGGGTTATTCACTCGCGGGGTTTGACGGTTGCGGCGCTTCGGCGGCAAGGGATTTAAGATAACCCTCGTTGCGTTGATGCTGCGTATTCCAGTTGGCCAGCTCCGGGCGCTCGGCCAATAAACGCAAGATGTCCGGCGTCGAGAAATCCGGATTGGCCGGGTACAAAGCGGCATAGATCTGCGACACCAATTCGAAATCTCGGGGCTCGTCGACAGTCCAGCGCAGATGCGACAAGTCTTCGCGATTGAAAAAATGGCCAAGATTGAAGCGTTCCGGCTGCTGGTGAATGAACGGCGTGACGTGTTCGCGTTGCGACGGCAGCACGGCCTCGCGCCAAGCCTGCTCCAGGCAGGCAAAGCGGCAGATTTCGACATCCAAGCCGTCCGGGAAGGTCGGCTGTATGGCGTTACTGGCATAGTCGTAACCGCCGGCCAGATAAAATTCGATGACTTGGTCGATCAAACCGGGATCGGCCAACGGGCAATCCGCGGTCAGCCTCACAACATGATCCGGGTGGTAACTCGCTGCCGCTTGATAAAACCGGTCCAGTACGTCGTGCAGATTGCCGCGAAAGCAGTCGACTGCATGTTGTTCGCACAGGCTTGCTATCGCATCGTCCGCCGTCTCGCTGCTGGTAGCGACCAGTAGCCGGTCGATATGACGGACTTTTTGCAGCCGTTCGATTTGCCTGAGCAACATCGGCTCTCCCAACAACGGCATCAACACCTTACCGGGCAAGCGGGACGACGACAGCCGAGCCTGTAATATCGCTAATATCATGATTTTCCTGGTTCCAGCCGCCACAAAGCCGGATTGACTATCGCTTCTGCGCCGATGGCGAACCCGGCAAACTCGCCGCAATCGAGCTCGACGTTGGCGGCGTCGCAGATATCGCGTAGTTGCTGCGCATTGTTCACGCCGCAAATGATTTGGTCGATTTCGGTCAAGCCGGACACGAACCCCACTGCGGCCTGTAGTGGCGTCAATCCGCGGGCGCGAACAAATGAGTGATAGGATTCGAGAACATGCCGCACCGGAGCGAAATACGCCGGAATTTCCGACACATCCATCAGCAACAGGCCCTGCAAAAATACCGAGCGGGCATGCACCTCGACTCCGGCCGATTTTAGTTTTTGCAAATGGCCGCTAACCAGCAAGCGCTGGTCCAAAACACTGATCGGCAGTTGCACCAAATCGATATCAAACCGCTGCAGAATTTGGTCTATCTGCGCCGAGTCGTACACCGAAACCCCAATCTTGGCGACCAAGCCTTGCTGCTTCAAGCCGGTTAACGCCGCCATCAAGCGTTCGCCGCCGGACACGAACAGATCGTCCGCCCGATGAATCAATAAGCCGTATACCGAATCGCAGTTCAGCTTTGTTAACGACTCGTGGAAGACTTGTTGCAATCGTTCGGCATCATCTGCATCCAAAACCGGTTTGGCAAATTGCGGGGTTTTGGTCACGATATCGAACCCGGCCGCCGCCGGCAAACAATTGCCCAAGACCTGTTCGCTATCGCCGTAAAGGCTCGCAGTATCTAGCACCCGAACCTTCAGCTCATCCGCCGCCGCCAGAATAGCGGCGACTTCGGCAGCTGGCGTTTTGCCGTCTTTATTCGAAACGCCGTAATCGACGCCGAATTGTACGGTACCCAAACCGATCTTCATTGCAATTGTCCGCGCAACGCTTCGATGACGCGGTCTTGGTTAGCTTCGGACAAGGTCGCATAGAGCGGCAGACTGATCGCGGCACGGTAATAACGTTCAGCTTCCGGAAAGTCTCCGGGTTGGAAACCCATCCGTCGGTAATACGGCTGCAAGTGCACCGGAATGTAATGCACGTTGACCCCGATACCGGCTGCGCGCAGGCCTTCGAACACACTCAGTCTGCTGTAGGCAGAGACAACTTCCGCAATTCTGATCGGGTACAAATGCAACGCGGAATAATTGTCCGGGTGCTGCCAAGGAATCTCAACCGGCAACGCCGACAACAAACTGTCGTAACGCGCTGCCAAGCACTGCCGGTTTGCCACGAATTCGTCCAACCGCGATAGCTGGCTCAAACCCAGAGCGGCCTGGATATCCGTCATGCGGTAGTTGTAACCGAGCGCAATCTGTTGGTAATACCAAGGGCCGTCGGCCTGGTGCGTCATTTGCGCCGGATCGCGGGTAATGCCGTGGCTGCGCAGCAGGGCCAGCTTATCGGCCAACTCGGCATCGTTGGTCAGCGCCATACCGCCCTCGGCGGTGGTGATGATTTTGACCGGATGGAAACTGAATACGGTGATATCGGCATAGCGGCAATTGCCGATCGGCTGGTTCCGGTATTTTCCGCCGATCGCGTGCGAGGCATCTTCGATGATTTTGAAGCCGTATTTTTCGCTCAAAGCATGGATCGCCGCCATCTCGCAGGATTGCCCGCACAGATGCACCGGGATCACCACTTTGGGTAGCTTCCCGTCCCGTTCGGCCCCCTGCAGTTTCTGTTCCAATGCCGCGACGCTGAGGTTGTATGTACGCGGATCGATATCGACGAAATCGACCTTGGCACCGCAGTACAAGGCGCAATTGGCGCTGGCGACGAAAGTAATCGGGCTGGTCCAGACCACGTCGCCGGGCCCGACGCCCAACGCCAGGCAGGCGATGTGCAGCGCCGACGTCGCACTATTCACGGCAATGGCATGGCGCGCGCCACAATATTCCGAAACCGCGGTTTCGAAAGCCGGAACTGCCGGCCCTTGCGTCAGAAAATCGGACTTTAAGACATCGATGACCGCCTGGATGTCGGCTTCGCTGATATCCTGGCGGCCGTAAGGAATGAATGCGGTCATATTTTGCCGACTTTGTCGCGGTTCTGTTCCAGCCAGGCCTGCAACTCGGCCACGCTCATCCATTCCGTGTTGTTATCCGAACAATAGACAAAATCCGGCGCAACCCGCACCCCCTGGTTGATGCGCTCGGGATCGGAACTCCAGTTGTGAATCGCCGGCAGAATTTTGTAGTAGTCGTCGTACTCGTAGGTATAAGGCGAGTCTTCCAGCCCTATCATTTGCTCGTGCAATTTTTCGCCGGGGCGAATGCCGACGATTTCGTGCTGCGCATCCGGAGCCACCGCACGGGCGATATCGACGATATTCATCGACGGGATTTTCTTGACGTAAATTTCGCCGCCGACCATGTCGTCGAAGGCGCGCCAGACCAGATCGACACCTTGTTCCAACGTGATCATGAAGCGCGTCATCCGGGCATCGGTGATCGGTAACACGCCTTTATGGGCGATGGATTGGAAAAACGGAATCACCGAACCGCGCGAGCCCATCACGTTGCCGTAACGCACCACGGCAAACCGGGTTTCGTTTTTGCCGGAGTACGAATTGCCGGCGACGAACAATTTGTCGGAAGCCAATTTGGTCGCTCCGTACAGATTAGCCGGGCTGCTGGCTTTATCGGTAGACAAAGCGACCACTCGCTTCACGCCCTGATCGATACAGGCGTCGATCAGATTCATCGCGCCGATGATATTGGTCTTGACGCATTCGAATGGGTTGTATTCCGCAGTCGGCACGATTTTGGTCGCCGCGGCGTGTACGACGTATTCGATACCGTTCAACGCGCGGGCCAGACGGTCTTTATCGCGCACGTCGCCGATGAAAAAGCGGACGCGCGGATCGTCGCCGTACAGCTTCGCCATTTCCCACTGTTTCATTTCATCGCGGGAGAAAATCACCAGGCGGCGCGGATTGTATTTGGCCAAAGTCAACGGCACGAAGGTGTGGCCGAAGGAACCGGTACCACCGGTAATCAGTATGGTTTTGTCGTGAAGCATATTAATCAAGAAAGAATTTTATAGCGCCGGCCGTCGAGCGGGTTCAAGCAAACAGTTCAGCCTCGGCTAACGACACGCCGGCTTGGTCTTTTCCGGAGAGAACCGGTTCGCCGGCATACGGCCAATTGACTTGCAGACTCTTGTCGTTCCAGGCAATACAGCGCTCGTGGTGCGGCGCATAGTAATTCGTGGTTTTGTACAGAAATTCCGCCGTATCGGACAGCGTCACGAAACCGTGGGCGAAGCCTTCCGGTATCCACATTTGCCGCTTGTTATCGGCCGACAATATTTCGCCGACCCATTGGCCGAAAGTTGGCGAGCTTTTGCGAATGTCCACCGCGACGTCGAATACTTCGCCCTGTACAACCCGGACCAGCTTGCCTTGGGCCATCGGCGGCATTTGGTAATGCAAGCCGCGTAACACGCCTTTTTGCGATTTCGAGTGGTTATCCTGCACGAAGTTGACGTCGACGCCGGTCAATTCCCTGAACAATTTTTCGTTGAAACTTTCGAAAAAAAAGCCGCGCTCGTCGCCGAACACTTTAGGGGTGAATAATACGACATCGGGAATGGAAAGACGGCTGGCTTGCATGGCTTACCTAAAATCTAAACGAAAGTGACTGCGGCTGAGCGATAGCAATTTAACGCAAGTCGCAAAACGGCTAGCCTCTATGCCACAGGATATATGAACACCAAATTTATTCGGATTTGATGTCAGTTTTGTGGGCGACCAAAAATCGCATGCGACCAGTTCGGCCAATCAAAATACTTGCTTATTCAACAATGTTAACAAATATTGACCGTAACCGTTCTTTGCCAGCGGTTTGGCCAATTTTTCGATCTGCTCGTCGCCGATCCAGCCGCTACGCCAGGCAACTTCCTCCGGGCAGGAAATTTTCAGACCCTGGCGAGACTCGATGGTCTCGATGAAGTTGCTGGCTTCGATCAGACTGGCGTGGGTACCGGTATCCAGCCAAGCATAGCCACGGCCCATGATCTCAACGCTAAGTTGTTGACGCTCAAGATAGATCCGGTTGACGTCGGTAATTTCCAACTCGCCGCGCGGCGAAGGTTGCAAATTGGCGGCGATATCGACCACTTGATTATCGTAAAAATATAAGCCGGTCACGGCGTAATGGCTCTTCGGCTGGGCCGGCTTTTCCTCCAGCGACAAGGCCCTGCCCTCCGCGTCGAAGCTGACCACGCCGTAACGCTCCGGGTCCTGTACGTGGTAGGCGAAAACCGTCGCGCCCGAGCTGCGGTCGTTTGCTGTTCGCAATTGCTGATACAAATCGTGGCCGTAGAAAATATTGTCGCCCAACACCAAGGCGCTGGGATCGGCTCCGACAAAATCGCGACCGATGATGAAGGCCTGCGCCAAGCCGTCGGGGCTGGGTTGTACCGCGTACTGCAAATTCAAGCCCCAATCGCTGCCGTCGCCGAGCAACTGTTGAAACAAGGGCGTATCCTGCGGTGTGGAAATGATCAGAATGTCGCGAATGCCGGCCAGCATCAAGGTGCTGAGCGGATAATAAATCATCGGCTTGTCGTAAATCGGCAGCAATTGCTTGGAAACCGCTTTGGTGACCGGGTACAAGCGGGTACCGGAACCGCCTGCCAGAATAATGCCTTTACGTTGACTCATGGTTACCTTCCATACAACTCGGACAACACGCGCTCGACCCCTGCCTGCCATGGCGGCAAGCGTAAATCGAATGCGGCCTGCAATTTTTCGGTATTCAAGCGCGAATTCAACGGCCGTTTGGCCGGTGTCTGATACGCGCTGGTCGGGATCGCGGTGACCGCCTGCTTCGGCGTATTCAACGCGACGCCGGCCTGGCGGGCGAAATCCAGCGCAAAGTGGGCGTATTCGTACCAAGAAGTCTCGCCGGCCGCCGTCAGATGATAGATCCCGGCGACATCCGGCGAGCGCAATGCGGCGCGGATGGCGTGAGCCGCAACATCGGCCAACAACTCGGCCCCGGTCGGCGCGCCGATCTGGTCGTCGATCACCGACAACTGCTGCCGCTCCTGCGCCAGCCGCAACATGGTCTTGGCAAAATTGTTCCCGCGCGCGGCGTACACCCAACTGGTGCGAAAGATCAAATGCCGGCAGCCGCTGGCTTGAATCGCACGTTCGCCGGCCAATTTAGTCTGGCCGTAGACATTTAGCGGCCCGGTCGCATCATCTTCCCGCCAAGCTTGATTGCCGCTGCCATTAAAAACGTAGTCGGTGGAATAATGCAGCAGCCAAGCGCCGCATTCCGCCGCTGTGTCCGCCATCGCCCGCGGCGCAGCACAATTGATGGTATTGGCCAGCTCGATTTCGGTTTCGGCCTTATCGACCGCCGTGTAAGCGGCGGCGTTGACAATTACATTGGGGCGTAGAGCCCGTATTGTAGCCGCGATGCCTTCCGGATTGCTCAAGTCACCGCAGTGCTGCCGATCCTGGCGATCCAAGGCCAGCAATTCGCCTAGCGGCGCCAGACTGCGCTGCAGTTCCCAGCCGACCTGGCCGTTCTTGCCGAACAGTAAGATCTTCACCCGGCCCGCCCGGCGTAATTTTTATCCAGCCAAGCCTGGTAATCGCCGGACAAGACATTGTTGACCCAGGCCTGGTTATCCAGGTACCACTGCACGGTCTTGCGTATCCCGGTCTCGAAGGTTTCCGCCGGTTTCCAGCCCAATTCCCGCTCCAGTTTGGTCGCATCGATCGCATAGCGGCGGTCGTGGCCGGGTCGGTCTTTGACATAGGTAATTTGCTCGGCATACGACTTGCCGTCGGCACGCGGCTGCAGTTCGTCGAGTATCGCGCACAGCGTATTTACCACATCCAGATTAGCCTTTTCGTTCCAGCCGCCAACGTTGTAGACCTCGCCCAGCTTGCCGGCAGCCAATACGCGCCGAATCGCGCTGCAATGGTCTTTGACGTACAACCAGTCGCGGATTTGCTGGCCGTCGCCGTAAATCGGCAGCGGCTTGCCGGACAAGGCGTTTTGGATGCAGAGCGGGATCAACTTTTCCGGGAAATGGTAAGGGCCGTAATTGTTCGAACAATTGGTAGTCAGCACCGGCAAACCGTAAGTATGGTGGTAAGCGCGAACCAGATGGTCGCTGGCGGCCTTGCTGGCAGAATACGGGCTGTTGGGCTGGTATTGGTTGGTTTCGGCGAACGGTGGATCGGTTTTTTCCAGCGACCCGTAAACTTCGTCGGTGGAGACATGCAGAAAGCGGAACGCCTGTTGCTCGGCAGGTTGCAGATTGTTCCAATATTCCCTAGCCGCTTCCAACAAACGAAAACTACCGACGATATTGGTCTGGATAAAGTCTTCCGGGCCATGTATCGAACGATCGACATGGGACTCGGCGGCGAAATTGACCACGGCGCGCACTTGGTGCTGCTTCAGTAGGCCCAGCACCAAATCGTAATCGCCGATATCGCCGTGCACGAACACGTGGCGGGCATCGGCTTGCAGCGCGGCCAGATTTTGCGGGTTGCCGGCATAGGTCAGCTTATCCAGATTGACGACGGTTTCGTCGCTCTGCGCCAGCCAATCCAGAACGAAATTGCTGCCGATAAAGCCGGCGCCGCCGGTAACTAAAATGCTCATATGCAACCGATATTATTGTTGTGTGTTCCTGGCGGTCTTCATCCCTCTACGCCGCCGCGGCGCTTATTGTAACTTAGTAACGGCCAAATCAAGGCAAAAACAGCCGAAACCGGGCTCCGCCCAGCCGGCTGGCATTGTCGATCTTGACGTAACCGCAGCGGCCGGCGTTTTTGTGCAACCCGGCGATCACCGACACGAAATAGAGGCCCAGACCGGTATTGCCGTTGACCCAATCCAGCTCGGCGGCGTTGGTCAAATCGGCCTGCAGAAAATGCGGCGGATAACCGGCGCCGTCGTCCTCGATCGCGATCTGCAAATAGTCGCCGTCCTGCTCGGCCGACACCAACACCGTGTGCCGAGTATAGCGTAAGGCGTTATTCAACACCGCCGCCAAGGCATTGGCGATATTGTCGAAATCGCAATAGGCTTGCAACTCGTCGGTGCAATCCAGCCGCAGCTCGACCTCGTGCAAGGTAGACAGCCGCGCTTGCTGATCCACCGCTTCCTGCAGCAAATCGAGCACCGCACATTGGTCGATGTCCAAACTGAATTTGTGAGCCCCAACCTTATATAACACGAGCAGTTGCATCAGACTATGGTTAATCCGCACCGCCTCGAATTCCAGCAGTCCCAAATCGCCGGCTTCGGTTTGGCGTTTGGCGGAGAACTGGCGGATCAACTCCAGCAAGGTGCCCAACGAATTTTTGATGTCGTGCACCGTAAATGCCAACAGCGTCGGAAACAGCGCATCGCGCTCCAAGCGGCCGGACACAGTTAGACCTTGGCAACGGCGGCGCGCTGCAATTTGCCGAATTCCAGCTGCAACACCCCCAGTTTGTGCTGCTCCACACCCAGTAACTTGGCTTTCTTGAGCAGCGTTTTGGCGCGACGCTCCTTATCTTCGTCGAACGGATTTACTTTCAAGTCGTGAATAATAATTTTCAGCATGTTTAAGATGATGGTCTTGTTTTCCGGCATCGCCGAAAATGCCTGCTCGAACAAATCCAGCGCTTCATTGAATTTACCCTGCTTGTATAGCGCCACACCTTTATTGTTGGTGGCAACCAAAACTTGTTTGGTTTTTTGAATCAGGACTTCCGAGTGGTTATGCATGCCGATCCCGCTTTGCATGGCGCGCAGATTGTTCAGAAATGGCTCGTCGTCGATATGGTTATGAATCAATCCGTGCAGGATGGCCTCGGCTTTGCCGATCTGCTCGTTCAAAAAGCACGAACGCGCCACCTCCAACTGCAACTCGCGCGGCGCTTTGCTACCCAAGCGAGCGCAAAGTTCCAAAGCTTTCTCCAAAGCCTGCTGCGCCGCGTCCTCGTCGCCCTGCGCCCGGAACAGATCGGCCTCCAAGGTCGCCGCCCGTAGTTCGGCCTCCGGCAGGTTGCCGTATTCCTGGCGCATTTCATTCAGTGTCTTTAAAGCCTCCTCGCCGGCATTGGTCTTGGCGTATAACTTGGCCAGACCGGCGTAGTCGCTACAGGAGCCGTGAACCGAATGCTTGCCCAGTTTGACTGCCGCCTTATAAGCTTTTTCGGCCGCTTCCAGATTGCCGTTTTTATCGGCCGTCTCGGCAAACTTCTTCTGCCGCAGGATCGATTGCGGCGACAATTCCAAAGCCTGCGCCAACACCTGTTCAACCTCCTGATGCCGTTCCAGCGCTTCGTAGGCTCGGGTCAGCCAGTCGTAACCCTCCATCAGCATCGGGTTGTCCGCCACCAGGCTCTGCAGGCCGGCGATGGCTTGCTCGATATCGTTGGTTTGAAAGTCGATCACAGCCAAGCCCAGACGTGCCCAGGGCAGCTCGCGATGCTGCAATACTTCACCGTAAATCTGCCGCGCGGTTTCGAAATCGCCGGCAGAGGTTGCCAACTCGGCGCGCATTTTCAGCAGATGCAGGCGCATCGTCCCGTCGCCACTTTCCAGTAAGGTGTCGCAGTGCCGGATCGCCTGCGCCAAATCGCCTTTCGCCATCGCCTTTTCGATCGCAGCCAAATACTCGCGGCGCGCAAAGTGCCGCTGCAAGCGGCTGATCAATTGCTGGGCATTGAACGGCTTGGTCAGGTATTCGTCCGGCTTGCTGTCCATTGCGCCCAGCACGGCGCCGGTGGATTGTTCGGAACTGATTAAAATGAAAATGCTGCGGTAATCGATCAATTTGCGATGCCGCGCTTCCTCCAACACTTGCTGGCCGTTCTTGCCCGGCCCCAGGTTGTAGTCGCACAACACGATCTCGAACGTGGTTTTCGCCATGGCGTTGACGGCGGCGACACCGCTGTCGGCCTCGACAATCGCATCGGCATTCAAGCCGTACAACATGTCGCGTATCGACTTACGAATCACAGGCTTGTCTTCGACAAGCAAAATCGGTTTGCCGGCTAAACTCAATTTCATAAGCGAGATTCAACTAACGAGACCATAAAACCCGCTTGCCCCGACTGCCGCGACCGCGGCCTTGAAAAATTTAACGGTCATCCCCAACTTGCCCAAGTCCACTTTACAACCAAAAGAGTATAGACATGACTGTTGAGGCAAACAAACAAACCCTAGGTTTTCAAACCGAAGTCAAACATTTGCTGCACTTGATGATTCACTCCTTGTACAGCAACAAGGAAATCTTTTTGCGCGAGCTGATCTCCAACGGTTCCGACGCCGCCGACAAACTGCGCTTCGAAGCCTTGGCCAACGACAGCTTGTACGAAGGCGACAGCGAGCTGAAAATCCGTGTTGATTTCGACGAAGCCAAAAAGACCATCACCATCACCGATAACGGCATCGGCATGAGCCGCGAGGAAGTGCAGGACCACATCGGCACTATTGCCAAATCAGGCACCAAACAATTCTTCGAACGTCTGACCGGCGACCAAGCCAAGGACAGCGAATTGATCGGTCAGTTTGGCGTCGGCTTTTACTCGGCCTTCATCGTCGCCGATAAAGTGACATTGACCACCCGCAAGGCCGGGGCGCCGGTTAGCGAAGGCGTGCGCTGGGAGTCCGACGGCCTGGGCGAATACAGCATCGAATCGGTCGATAAAGCCAGCCGCGGCACCGAAATCGTACTGCATCTGAAAGAAGGCGAAGATGAGTTCTTGAGCGCCTGGAAACTACGTTCCATCATCAAAAAATACTCGGACCACATTTCCCTGCCCATCATCATGAGCCAGGAAATCCCGGCCGAGAAAGACGATGACGGCAACGAAACCGCACCGGCCCGCATCGAAGACGAAACCGTCAACAGCGCGTCGGCGTTGTGGACCAAATCCAAGGACGACATCACCGAAGAACAGTACAACGAGTTCTACAAACATGTCGGCCACGACTTCCAGGACCCGCTGGCCCACGTCCACAGCAAGGTGGAAGGCACCAACGAATACACCTTGTTACTGTACGTACCAGGCCGCGCCCCCTTCGATTTGTGGGATCGCGACGCCAAACACGGCGTCAAGCTGTACATCAAAAAAGTCTTCATCACCGACGACGCCGAACAACTGATGCCGCGCTACCTGCGCTTCATCCGCGGCGTGATCGATACCGATAGCCTGCCATTGAACGTATCGCGCGAGATCCTGCAACAAAGCAAACAGATCAGCACCATCAAGGGCGGCGCCGTGAAAAAGGTATTGGGCCTGCTGGAAGATCTGGCCGAGAACGACGCCGAGAAATACCAAAAATTCTGGGAGCAATTCGGTAACGTCATTAAGGAAGGCCCGATCGAAGACCACAAAAACAAGGACCGCGTCGCCGGCCTGCTGCGTTTTTCTTCGACCCACACCGACGACAAGACCCAGAACGTGTCGCTGGCCGACTACGTCAGCCGGATGAAGGAAGGCCAGGAAAAAATCTACTTCATCACCGCCGACAGCTTCGCCGCCGCCAAAAGCAGCCCGCATTTGGAAGTGTTCCGCAAGAAAGGCATCGAAGTGTTATTGCTCACCGATCGTATCGACGAATGGCTGGTGTCCAGCTTGACCGAGTTCGAAGGCAAGCACATGCAATCGATTGCCAAAGGCGAACTGGACCTGGACAAGTTCGACACCGAAGAAGAGAAAAAACACCAAGAAGAAGTCAGCAAGGACTTCGAATCGGTGGTCAAGCAACTCAAGGACGTGCTCAGCGACAAAGTCAGCGAAGTCAAAATCAGCCACCGTCTGACCGACTCCCCGGCCTGTTTGGTGACCGGCGCTTACGACATGAGCCTGCACATGGAAAGGCTCATGAAGGAAGCCGGCCACGCCGGCGGCATGTTCGGCATGGGCGGCAACAGCAAACCGATCTTCGAAATCAACCCGGACCACGCCATCGTCCAGGCCCTGAAAAACGAGCAAGACGACGCGCGCTTTGCCGACATCAGCCATATTTTGTTCGACCAAGCCATCCTCAGCGAAGGCGGCCAGTTGGACGATCCGGCAGCGTTTGTGCATAAGTTGAATGGGTTGTTGCAAAACCTATTGAAGTAGGTTGGGTTTACCCCAAGGGCATAAAAGGCACTAGCCGTAACCCAACTCGTTGGCTTTCGATAGGGTTGGGCTTTTGAGCTAACCAGCAAGTAGTCACTTAAAAAGGCCGGGAAACCGGCCTTTTTACGTTTTAATGGTATAGTTTTTATATCATGTTTAAATTTGAATTCGACGAAGCTAAAAGCCGAAGCAATTTGGAAAAGCATGGTATCGATTTCATTGACGCCCAAGTGTTATGGAACGATTCCCGGCTGCTACAAATTCCGGCAAAAACGGAGGACGAGCCGCGCTTCTTAGTAATCGGCGTCATCAAGCGCAAACATTGGTCCGCAGTAATCACATATCGCGGCAACCGTATCCGCATCATTTCTGTTCGTCGTTCACGTGCCGAAGAGGTAAAATTGTATGAAAGCTGAAGAGTTCGAGAAACAATTCGACGACGACATCGACATCAGCGATTCGCTGGATTTGTCGCAAGCTCAACGCATTATGCAAACCCAAAAGCGGGTCAACGTCGATTTCCCAGCCTGGATGATCGATTCGTTAGACCGCGAAGCGGGAAGACTCGGCGTTACCCGGCAATCCGTTATCAAAATGTGGCTGGCCGAGCGGCTGGAAAAATCGTCTCTTTCAACTAACTCGTAAAGTCGGCTCCGGTTAGCGAAGCGTAATCGGAGGAATGCAAATACCCAGACAAATTCGAATATCACGTATTGTTTCCGCTATCGCGAAGCCTATTTCAATGACGGTTCTCGGACCGACAGCCGAGACACTTTCGCTACAAAACGAGCCACATCCCGACCGGCTCCCCTGCGGGTATTTTCTCGCCACTCTCTCCGGTGCCGGGCGCGGCAGCAGGGAAGAAAATCCGCACCAGTCCTCCCCCAAGACCACAATCGCGCTGTGGAACGGAGGCAATGCAAAAATATTTTGGTATCGAATCGATGTTTTATTACAATCTTGCCGAATCCGTTGCGACATTTCTCCCCCCAAGGGAATGTCGGCGGATTTTCCGCTGATGGCGGGCTTTGCGCCTGCCATCACGGTCGAGTAAACTGCGGCGGCTGGCCGGAGCTGCCGGCGATGGAAACGATGCAGTATCACTGTTTAAAGAGGCACTGGCATGATTAGGCAACATCTGGATTTAATAGCCGTAGCCGGCGTCGGAGCCGGTTTGGCAATGTACGATTTGACCATCGATCTGGTTTTCAGCGTCGCCCACTTCCTGTTCGAAATGCTGCATCTGGCATTCGAATGGTTCGAACTTGGCATCGAACATGCCGTGGAGCATACCTTTCACACCACCCGCCACGGCAGCCAGATCATCACTTTTTACATCTTGTTGGCACTTGGCGGTTCTGCGCTTTACGCGCTGTGGAAAGCATTACCGCTAATACGGCGCCGGCTGCAGCAGGCACTGATGAATGCCTGGGTGCGGCGGAAAACCGAGGCGAGCTTTATTGGCAATCGCTGACTTTGCAAAACAAACTCGGCTTGCTGTCCACGTTGCTGGGTGCGGTTTACCTGAGTACGTTTTTCGTGATGTGACGGCTTCCGGGCGGCCGCTTCAGGTCAATTAAGCTGCGTCGGCATCGGCGACGACGCAATTGCGACCGTTGCGCTTGGCGCGATACAAGGCCTGATCGACCCGCTCGAAGAACGCCTGCTCGGTTTCCGTCATCGTAAACTCGCCGGCGCCGATACTGACGGTCGTCCGAATTTGGCGCGGGAAAACCAGATTGGCGATCGTCTGGCGGACTCGTTCCGCAAATTCGACGGCATTATCGACCGGCGTATGCGGCAACAAAATCGCAAATTCTTCGCCGCCCCAGCAAGTAGCCTCGATGCAATCGAGGATTCGAAGGCCAACGTCTTTCCATTTTCCGATGATGCCCTTCTGGTTTGAATCCGACGCCCCCGATTCCGCTGACGCTCCATCGAGGCTACACTTGGCTTGTCTCAAATTGATTGTGGAAGTGTCATGGTGGCATATCGGCGTAATTCCTGACTGGGGGGAACGTACTTTTTCACGGTGACGCTGCGCGACCGCCGGGCACGCTTTCTGGTTGATTATGTCGATGAATTGCGCGCTGCTTTTGCGCAATCGCGCGCCCGCAAAGCGTTTTTAATTGAGGCGATGGTAGTTTTGCCCGACCAATTACATACCATCTGGCGTTTGCCGGATCACGACACCGATTAGCCTGGACGCTGAAAATCGATTACATCCCTATTTACCCAATCGCTGGACGGCCTGTATGTTGGTAAACGCCGCGACGGCAGCGCCTCCATTTGGCGACGGCGTTGCGAGCATACCATTCGTGACGAACAGGATTGGCAACATCATATCGATTACATTCACTTCAATCCGATGAAACACGCTTGGGTACAACGGATTCGGGATTTGCCGTTTTCATCATTTCACCGTCATGTTCGGAGTGGAATATTGCCCTTATTGATTGGGCTGGCGACGGCATTCGGAAATGGAGCCTAAAAGCCACAGAATAAACTAGATAGCCGACGTTGCGTCCCGATAAGAAGCGGTGACGGCGACAGATTTTGCAATTAAGCACATCAAAAAGTGCTTTGCGATATTTCAAGACTCCGCGTATGTGCCATTTGCGTTTTGAGCCTGACGTAAGGCCGGGATCGCTGACAGAATAAGCTGACATAAATTATCTATCCCGCTACCTATTGCCTCGTAGCCTGACACTAACCAAACCGAAAATGACAAAACCGAACAAAAATCCGCTCGCAGGCACCGGCACCGAGGCTAATTCACGTGTCCAGTTACCCGGATTACCGGTTACCGAACCGGTAAAACTGTACATTAGTTCTCCTGCATCCAAAGAACTTACGCCATTGCTAACAGAGCTTATCGACACGCCGCCAAGTAGTCCTGGCCGGCCGTATTCATGTCTGTTTAGGGCCGCATTCCAATTGCCAGTGAGATGCCCATCGGCGTCGGTATCAAATTCTATCCGCGCACTTCTTTCGTAATATGTCGAAAAATGCGGATCGACCCCGTTATTATTTGGGGTTGTGTAAAATTCCGTGGTATCGATTTTATAGTACTTTCCCAGCCCAAAGATGAAGGTAAACGGGATCCGCCCGCTGGTATAGTCGTCAACATCAAGAATAGCCCGACCCGATTTGGGCAACAAGGTTTCTTCAACGACGAAGCTGATGTTCACGCCGATATCTCCAACCCCCAGTGGGAATACGTCGGTAAAGGTGTTGCCGGTATAGGTATACCGAACCAACGCCGCTGTCGCGGGTAAGCTGCTCAAGACGAAAAACGATAATAATGCAACTATCAACGCCAAATATCGAACGAAGGTATTCATGAGATTTACCCGCATGACTGGTTGTTGGAAGACGAACACTATTGATAATACTCTCACAAACTCTAGCGTTCAAGCCAATCCGCCAGACAGCATAAATCTAGCTCATCGCTTTTATCCCAAGACTCAGATACGGGGCCAGCCCGCGTAGCGCAGCATCAAAGGGGGGCGACCGGGTTCCGACGGGACATTCGTTGTCAATTCCCCCGACCCAAGCGAAGATTACGCCGCGTCGTCAAACTACCTCAGCCCTTTGTAGGCGGTAGAGCCAACCGCACCGAGCCAGGTTTCATTTCTATTCGTTGTTATGCGTCCAAATTTCGACATGTGGTAGTTTCGCACCAGGCTCCGTAGGCAAACTTCACTCGTTTTACGAGGTAAACACGCGATCATCCTAACTTTATTTAGGAGATCATCCACATGATTCCAACCAACCGAACTTACCTACACACTATTAGTTTCGTCCTGCCGTTAATGTCGTCGGTGCTTGCAGCCGCCACGGCGGCGGCCGAGACTTCGTCGAGTTTCATCGAAATTCCGCTGGCGGCGGATATTCGATTCGATGCCACTAAGCTCCCGCGCCCCGGCACCGAGTTCCATTACGGCGAATACGAAATTCTGGCTCATGATTTTATTCTGGAAGCCGGCGAGAAACGCCGGGTCACCGGGCGGACGCAGATCAGCTTGGGTACCGCGAGCCCCAGCGAATATGGCGTAATTCCGTACCGCTGGGCGGAAGTCAACCACACAGTGCGGTGCTCCTATTACGACGCAGCGGCCGGTACCTGGAGCCAATACAGCGATCAGATCAGCGCCGGCACCAACCAGAGCGGCCTGCCCGATCAGCGTCTTACCTTCTCCAATAGCTTGCTGCTGGAAGCGGCCAACGACAAACCCGGCTTGTATCGCTGCGCGTTACTCGATTACGCGAGCCATAGCCGAACCGACGACTTCTACGCAACGGCATACGCGCAAGATACGTTTCTGGAAATCAGTGCCGCCCACGAAGAAGGCGCCACCCAGTTTACCCACAAAACCTGCAATTCCCAAGGCAACTCCGACTGCGAATATTTGGCCAACTACACCGTCGTGGAAGGCGAAGATCCTCCGGCCGGCCGATTCAGCGCAAATCAACCGTCGGGCGATCCACGAGAGATTTTGATTACTTCGGACAAACCCAAAAAGCCGGAAAACGAACCCAACCCCGACTGGATCTGGTCAGCTTCCGACGATGCAACGGCTCTGGAAGTGATGGGCACGTATCAAATCACTTCCTGCCCGTATAAAACCCGCTCCTGTAGCGCGTGGTACTGGGGACCGCGTTCGAGCTGGGGCGATTGGTCCGGCGAAGACCACGCGAATATTGTCACCCGTTTGCATTTGGATCAATTAAATCCGGATGGCAGCGTATGCCAAGCCAATCAGACTCAGCCCGCCTACTACGATATTTCCAACGACATTCACCATCAGCCGGTTAATTATCGGTTGGCAGCGCCCGTTTCGCCGACCTGCCAGGGCTCGCGAAATTTCCGGCTTGCCGTGGAGGTGCGTTGGGAATCCGGCAACCCAGTCAAAATTGACGGTGGAACGATCACCGTAATCAACTTGCAACGCAACGACACGACGACAGTACCCAATGTTTTGGGAGTTGGACAGGAACAGGCGAACACCGCTCTGCAGGCCGCCGGCCTGATTCCGGAATACATCGGGATCATCGACCCCTCTGCACCCGGCACGGTACTGAGCCGAAACGCACCGGCGGCCACCGTAGAACCGGTCGGATCGAAAGTGTCTCTGACCGTATCGCTTGGCAGTGCCACGATACCCGACGTCGTCGGCTCTTTGGAAAGCGCGGCAATCCGTAGTTTACTCGCGGCGAAAGTGACTGTCGGCAGCATCTATCGGCCGAATTCGTGCGTCGATCCCGGCTTCGTACAAAGCCAGTCCGTCGACCCCGGATCGATGGTGGCGATCAACACGCCGGTGTCGCTGACCGTGCCGACATGCAAACGTCGCGGCGGCGGTAACACGCCCTTACCTCAGTAGCTCCGGCCCGTATTCGCCACTGTCCGCAAGCCAACCGCACCCATCTCGTTCGGACTTCCGATAGCGAGACTGTTGCGGTAGTGGGCTAAGTCGTCGCCCGGCCGCTTCAGGTCAATTCGGCGGCGTCGGCATCGGCATCGGCAACGACGCAATTGCGACCGTTGCGCTTGGCGCGATACAAGGCCTGATCGACCCGCTCGAAGAACGCCTGCTCGGTTTCCGTCATCGTAAACTCGCCGGCGCCGATACTGACGGTCGTCCGAATTTGGCGCGGGAAGACCAGATTGGCAATCGTCTGGCGGACTCGTTCCGCAAATTCGACGGCATTATCGACCGGCGTATGCGGCAACAAAATCGCAAATTCTTCGCCGCCCCAGCGCGTTACGTCGTCAACGGCCCGGACCAGGCCGCGCAGAGCGGATGCCAGCACTTTCAAGACTTCGTCGCCCACCATGTGGCCGTGGCTGTCGTTGACGTTTTTGAAATGGTCGATGTCGATCAGCAACAACGAAAACGGCGTCGACCGGTAACGCCGCATGCGCTGAATTTCTTCTTCCAGCCGTTTCTGCAGCATGCGCCGGTTACCGATACCGGTCAACGGATCGCTAAGCGCCGTTTTTTCCAATCCCGTTGCTTTCGATTCCAGAAAACTGACCAATTCCTTCAGTTCGCTGGCATGGTGTTTGACCAAATCGATCCAGGTGCCGTAGGCAAATCCGACCAGCTCGCTTTGAGTGACGACGCCGACCAAACGCCGGTTTTCGTCCACGACGACCGAGCGTTTGATCTTTAAGGTCTTCAATTGCATCAAGGCGTCGTGGATGGTTGCCCCGGTGTCGGTGGTTGCGACCGGGCTGGTCATGTATTCCGTCAACGGCAAATCGGTAGCGCTGCCAGACGACAAAATCCGGAAAATGTCTTTGGTGGTGATGATGCCGACCGGGATCCCGGCGTCGATCACGATAATCGAATCTTCCAGTTTCCGCAGGTGACTCAGTACGTCTTCCAGGATCCAGTCCGGCGAAAACGTGACCGGCTCGGTGCGGGAAATCAGTTCGCCTATGGTTTTCTTTTGCACCAATACCGTCGGATCGACCGCCGAGAGGATATCGGTATAGGTCAAGATGCCTACCAGCTCGCCGCCGGCCCCTACCGCCCCCAGATAACGGTCGCCGCTATTTTCCAGCACCTCCAGCCCCACCAATATATGTTCGCTCTCGTCCAGACAGGCGATTTTGCGAATCGGCAGCTCGCCGAGGGTCACGCCGCTCCGGCCGCCTGAATGGACGTGTTGCAACAGATTTTCGACCGAAAACACGTAGTGGCCGTCCGCCTGCTCGATGACGACGCTGCTGACATTGTTCCGGCTCAGCAACTCGGAGACCTCGCGCACACTCATATCGAGCGAGGCTCGCAAGATTTGGCGCTGGGCAATAGCGCCGATAGTAGGAAACAGAGTCAATTCCATCAAAGGGTAATTCGGTTAGCAGTTGAAGTTAAACCGGTATCGCAAAAAGGATTGGCCGGACGTTTATCGGCCGGGACTCAGGCCGCCCAGTCCACTGCAGCCGCTCCGGGATAACGAGGCTTCACGCCCCCACGGAGAATTTTTTCACAAGACTCGGTACGCCGTTGATCTTGACCATAAATTCGTCGTAACCGCGCAGCAATTCGGTCACGGATTTAGCCCGCACTTTGCGCATCAAATTGGCCCGGTGAACTTTGACCGTTTTGATGGAAATATCCAGCTGTTCCGCTATTTCCCGGTTCGTCAGGCCGCTCACCACCATTTGGCAGGTCTGCAATTCTCGGCGGGTTAAACTTTTGAAGTCGCTGAGCCGGCGTCTATCGCGCTCGTGCGATGCCAACGAATTTTCCAACACCTGCTGCATCTGCTCCAGCCGAAACGGTTTCTCGATAAAATCGAACAGGCCGGAATTGATCGCCTGCACCGCCCTGGACAAACGCCCGCTACGGCTGATACAAATCCGCGGGCATTGGCCGAACAATTCGTCGAACGGGCCGTTGTCGAAGATGTCCAGAAACTCGGGATCGAACACCACGCTGGAAGCCAACTTGCCCGGATCGAAACTGTCACGGTTCTCGACAGTCCACCGACTCAATTCGTGACGACAGGCAAAATGCACCACCTCGGCCGCCAGCGGTTCGGCCATCCGCAAAATGCCCTTGTAGGAAGAGATGTCTTCGTCGACAACCAGGATTACTCGGTCGAATTTCATGGGTTGGGATCAAGCAAAATAAACTGGGGCAAATCAAATATGCCTTTAAAAATTTCCGGATTCTAGCCACATCCATTGTTTTGTCTATAGGCCCAAATAACTAGACAAGAAGCTGCTGCGCGCGACCCCGGCGCAACTTGCGCCAAGACTTTCCGCCGACCTGTTTGTATAATCCGGGCAACATTCTCAACCAACCCTATGCCATGCCAAGCCCATTCCAGCGTATCGGCCTCGTCGGCAAGTTCGGCGACCCCGGAATCGCGCCGACGCTGAACCAACTCTACCGCTATCTGCTGCGCCGGGGTTTTCAAGTGGCGGTGGAAAGCCAAAGCGCCGAATTGATCGAGAACGCCGACGTCACCGGCGTCTACATCGAGCGTTTGCCGGAGCATTGCGATCTGATGATGGCCTTGGGTGGCGACGGCACCTTCCTGGCCGCGGCGCGGGCGGTGGCCGATTTCGACGTGCCGTTGCTGGGCGTCAATCTGGGCCGGCTCGGATTTCTGGCGGATATCTCGCCGGAACAACTCTCCGGCAGCCTGGAACAGATTCTGGCGGGCAACTACAAAACCGAGCAACGCCACTTATTGAATGCAGCCATCATCCGCGACGGCACGCTGATCCACCAGCAAACCGCGGTCAACGAAGTGGTGGTGCACCGCTGGGTCACGCCAAGCATGATCGAGATTGTCACCAGCATCGACGGCGTCTATCTCAACACACAACGCTCGGACGGCTTGATCGTCGCCACCCCGACCGGTTCCACCGCCTATTCGCTGTCCGCCGGCGGTCCCATCCTGCATCCTGCGTTGCACGCCCTGGTCTTGGTGCCGCTGAATCCGCATACCTTGTCCAACCGGCCGATCGTGATCGACGACAACGTCACCATCGAAGTCCGCTTCAGCCGCGCCAAACAAATCAATGCGCTGGTGACTTGCGACCATCTGGAAATTCCGGACGTCCGCATCAACGACAAGATCGTCATCAAGAAGGCCGAGAAACCGATTACAATTCTGCACCCGGCAGATCACGATTTTTTCCATATCCTGAGAAGCAAACTCAACTGGAGCGGCTACCCCGCCTGAACCCATGCTGCTGAACCTGAACATTCTCGACCTGGCCGTGGTCGACGCCCTGGATCTGGACCTCGACCCCGGCATGTCGGTATTGACCGGCGAAACCGGCGCCGGCAAATCCATCCTGTTGACCGCGCTGGGCCTGGCGCTCGGTGACCGCGCCGATTCCGGCTACGTCCGTCCCGGCAGCAAGCGGGCCGAGATCAATATCGAATTCGATTTGAGCAAAGCCCCGCTGGTCAAACAATGGCTGGCCGACCAAGAGTTGGACGACGACAGCCAGTGCCTGATCCGGCGCACGGTCAGCGAGGACGGCCGCTCCAAAGCTTATATCAACAACCGTCCGGTCAATCTGCAGACCCTGCAGGCCCTGAGCCGGCAATTGGTGGAAATCCACGGTCAACACGCCCATTTGACCTTGCTGGACGGCGAAGAGCAGCGCCGGCTGCTGGACGGTTTCGCCAACAACCAGGCCTTATTGGAACAACTCAACGCGTTTTACCAAAACTGGCGTCAGGCGCACAAGGAATTGCAGCAACTGCTAAAAGCCGGCAGCGACCAGGCCGAGCGCGAGGAATTGCTGCGCTACCAACTGGAAGAACTGCAGCAACTGGACCTGGAAAACTTCGATTACCAGGCTCTGGCCGACGAACACCACAAACTGGCCAACCTCGGTAAAATTCTCGGCGTCGGCCAACAACAACTCGAGATTTTGTACGACAACGACCAGCAATCGGTCGCCGACATGCTGGGCCACGTCATCCACGCACTACAAGAGCTGAGCCAATACGCGGCCGAACTGAACGGCGTGGCGGAACTGCTCGGCGACGCCGAAATCCAGATCGGCGAGGCCACCCAACAATTGCGCCGCTTCCTGGAAAACCAGGAGGCCGATCCGCAACAGCTGGCTTGGCTGGAAACCCAAATCGGCGTGATCCAGTCGCTCAGCCGCAAACACAAAGTCCAGCCGGAAGAACTGCCGGCCCTGGCCGCGGGCTTGAGCGAAGAATTGCACAATCTCAGCCACAGCAGCGAACGCATCGAAGCGCTGCACGCCGATTGCGAACGTTTGCTGAACCAGTACCGCAAACTGGCCGCCGAATTGTCAGCCAACCGGCGCCAGGCCGGCGCCGAACTGCAGCAACGGATTTCAGACGCGATCAAGGAACTGGGCATGCCGCACGGCGAATTCATCGTCAAATTGCAGACGCCGGAACAGGCCGAACCGCAGCGTAACGGCCTGGACCAGATCGAATTCCTGGTCAGCACCAATCCCGGCCTGCCGGCCAAACCTTTGGCTAAAGTTGCCTCCGGCGGCGAATTGTCGCGCATCAGTCTGGCGATCCAGGTCACGACCAGCACCGACAAAACCACGCCGACCATGATCTTCGACGAGGTCGATTCCGGTATCGGCGGCGGCATCGCCGAAATCGTCGGTCAGAAACTGCGCCGGCTCAGCCGCAACCGCCAGGTGCTGTGCGTGACTCACCTGCCGCAGGTCGCGGCTCAAGCTCACCAGCACCTGTTCGTCGCCAAAAACCAGAAGGCCGCCGTCACCTCGTCCAGCGTCCGCCGGCTCAGCGAGGAGGAACGGGTGCACGAAGTGGCGCGGATGCTGGGCGGCGTCACCATCACCGAAAACACGCTGGCCCATGCCAGGGAAATGCTGGCCTCGAGCGGATCGGCCGACGACCGGCACTAAGGCCTGCGCCGCGGTTCATTTTCGCGACAGGCTCAACACCCCGGCCAACACCAGCGCCGCGCCGGCCATTTGCAAGGTGCTCAGTTGTTCGTCGAGAAACACATTCGCTAAAAACAGCGTCGCCACCGGCCCCAACGCGCCGATCAGCGAGGCATGGCTGGAGCCTATAATCCGGATCGCGGCCGACAGCATGAATACCGGCAGCACGGTCGACACAATCGCCATCCACAAACTCAATTGATAGACCCGAGCCGAGACCAGCAGCGCCTGCGGCGGATGGGTCAACAGGAATTGGATCAGTGTTGCCGCACACGCCACCAGCATCGCGTAGGCGGTAAAGCGCGACGCGCCTATCCTGGCCACCGTCTCGCCGGTGCCAATCAGATACGCCGCGTAAGTCAACGTGCTGGCAAACACAAAACCGGCACCCAACCACAAATGTTCGGCCTGCAACGTCACCTGATCGCTGAACACCACGCCGATCCCGGCGTAACTGAGCAGCAAGGCGACAATCTCTTTGCGGCCGAACGGTTTATGCAACAACAACGCTGACAACACCACGACCAAGGTCGGGTACAAAAACAGAATCAAGCGCTCCAAACCGGCAGAGATATATTGCAGGCCGATGAAGTCGAACAGACTGGACAGGTAGTAACCCAGCAGGCCCAATAACAACAACGCCGCGTAATCTCGCCGGCTCAAGGCCTGCGCCGGTTTTTGCCAGGCATGGCGCAAGGCCACGATCAGGAAAAACGGCGCCGAAAACAGCATCCGCAACGCCAACAAAGTCACGGCATCGACCGCTTCGCCATAAGCCAGTTTGACGAAAATGGCTTTGCCGGAAAAACCGATCGCGGCCAAAGTCGCCAAACCGAAGCCGAGCAAACGGCGGTGTTGAAATGAATGGGTGGAAACGGTTGTAGCCATTGGGCCTCCTGAATCGATGCGGGCCTTTGGCAAATGACGAAGCAACTGCGGCAAGCCCGCGGTTGCTTGAAAGTTTTTAGAAAAACGCAAACACCACGGCAATAGGTAAGCCCCATAGCCAGCGGCGTTTATTGACGAGAAAAAGCAGATTGGAAAGTATCATGGGCAGGATAGTAGCCGGATTTGGTCCGTTAGTACAACAAAAAATGGCTATTTGCCTTCTAAGGTTGGAACGAAAGGCGCCGGGTTTTATGTTGAGCTGCGTTATTTTGGCTGAATTTCGGTTCTCAGGAAATTCGCCGCTTGGTAGGATAAGGCGTGATTGTTTTGTTACACCCCATAAGCGACAGTTGGCTGAACTTTCCAATTACCGCTAATGGATAATAAACTGAATCTCCATTCGTGGACGTAGGCTGGGTTGAATGACAATGAAACCCAGCTAAAAGCCGTTAAAGCTGGGTATCGCTGCCGCTCCACCCAGCCTACAGCCCTTTTCAAGAAAACAACAATCACAAGTCTTAGATTTAATTTACATATAAAATCACGACAGCAAATTAATCAGAAGTTCCTTAATAACAAATCGACGTAAATTATTTTAAGTCTATCGATGACAGCATCGATGCCCAAATAAAAACCTATAGACAAAAACTCTTTGCCAAGGGACTAAAATAACAATATGACCAAAGCCAGTCTAATTTTAAAACTGCAAGATGTTCTAACTAAATACAGTGGCGACATTCCAAGATCTGAGATACTTAATATAGTCGGCACAGATAGCAATCCTGGACTCCATTCCATGAATTGCTTTTGGTGCGAAGAAAAAATTCTTTTCAAATGGCCAATTTATTCGATTTGCCAGATAAAATGTCCAGTTTGCAAAAAATCCTTTAAGGCGTATTTTGGAGCAGTTAAAGCAAAAAGATTCAAGACCACCAAAATATACCACCCTTACCCCTCATACTTTACTATTGGCACATATACTATAAGATCATTTGATAACTCTGGAGATGAGCGACAAATAGACTTCTCAATCTACGGGACAAAGAATATTGAGCTTCGGGCAAAAGATGTTTTTTGTCTAATTACAAGTGAGAATATGCCAAACCGTAAGAACCTAAAGTTTCGCGGAGAACCATATCCAGAACATGGCATGATCATAATAACAAACTTTACAGTTTCAATGAGCCACCCTCTTAGGCTTTTTGATAAAAGCGAAGAAATTCTTTCGCTTTTTAGTCACCCCCAAGAATTGCTAACGGTGAAGCAATAGGATGAACAAAAGAACAACGGCCGTACTGCGGATAAAAGGTTGCCGCAAGGTGGATTTGCGAAGCAATCCACCATGGATGACTTTCGATATATCCGCCCTGCTTGATCTTGCGGTTGAATAGGGTTTTGGCGGATTGCCTTACTCCGGCAACACCCCGCCCAAAGCGCGCACCAGCGCGACGTAACTCAACAAATTCAACGACGTCAATTTCCGGCTTTCCGCCTGAATTTTGCGGTAGCGGTTCAGGCCGGCCCGCAATTGTTTCTGTTCGATATATTCGGCGCAGGAACTGCAACCGTGGGCCAGCATTTGCTTGACCCATTCGCCGGCGAAACGGCGCAAATCCGCCTGCAATGCGGCGCAAACGCTCCTGACCCAAAAATCGCGTTGCGGAATCTGCGCCAATTGCTGCGCCAGCGGGCGAATAGCCAAGGTTTGGTCGACGGATTGCAGCAAGCGGTCGACACTGGCGAAATCGCGCCCCGATTCGCTGACCAGCGCCGCCAGCCACAAAAAGTCGGGCAGGCTTTCGATAAAAACCATCTCAGCCGCCAAAGCGTCCGCCATTCCGGCTTGCGCATACTCGCTGGCATCCGGAACGGGATAGTCGGCAAGGCGGTAGCGGCGGTAGTCTGCCAGCAACGTTTGATACAGGGCGACCGTGTCGGCGTCGGCTACGACCGCCGTCTGCCGGGCCGCAGCCCAGACGCACAAGCCGGATAAAGCCTGTTCCAGTTTCAGCAAGGCACCATAGCGGCTAGCGTTTGCCAGCTCCGGCCCGGCTGCCGCAATCCGCGTCCGCAATGCTTCGCTGGCCAACGCCTGATCGAAAGCCAGATAGGCGTCGACTACCGCCAATATGCTGCCGTTCTCACCGTCGTCGAGCGCCAGAAAGCTGCTGCCTGCCTGGTTGACGATCCGGTTGGCGATCACGGTGGCCTTGATCTCGGCCGCCAACGGATGCTCGGCCAGCTGGGCGCCGAAGCGCTCGCGCAGCGGCGCGGGAAAATAGGCCTCCAGGTAAGGCTGGTAGCAAGGCGCATCCAGGTGGGCGCGCGCTTTCTCCAATTGCCGCGCCAGAAACATTTTCGCGGCGGCCATCAACACGGCCAATTCCGGGCGGGTCAGGATCTGCCCCGGCCGACTCAGAATATCCTTGGTCTCCGGAAACGATTCGACGCCACGATCCAGAAAACCGGCCGCCTCCAGCCGCTCAGCGACCTGGATGAACAAGCCCGGATCGGCCTGGCAACGAATTTGGTCCAGCGACAGACACTGGCTTTGGGCGATGTTGTCCTGCAATACCGCGGCGCATACTGCGTCGGTCAGACTTTCGAACAAGCTTTGGCAATCCTCAACCAGGCTTTGCTTGTGCAGGCCGGCGAGCAATATTTTCAGATTGACCTCGTGGTCGGAGGTATCGACCCCGGCGGAATTGTCCACCGCGTCCGTGTTGATCCGGCCGCCGCGCAAGGCGTACTCGATTCTGGCGGCCTGGGTAAAACCCAGGTTGGCGCCCTCGCCCACCACCAGCGCCCGCAATTCGCCGGCGTCGATGCGGACGTTGTCGTTGCCGCGGTCGCCGACATCGGCGTGCCGTTCCGCACCGGCTTTAACGTAGGTGCCGATCCCGCCCAGCCACAGCAATTCCACCGGCGCCTTTAGCAGGTACTGGATCAAGGCTTCGCCGTCTATGCTGCGGTAGCGGATGCCGAGCCAGTTCTTCAGTTCCGGCGACACCGGAATGTCCTTATCGCTACGGCTATAGACCCCGCCGCCGGCCGAGATCAAATTTCGGTCGTAATCCTGCCAACTGGAACCGGGCAATTCGAACAAGCGTTTGCGCTCGTTGAACGCGGCAGCGCCGGCCGGCGGGTTCGGATCGATAAAGATATGCTGGCCGCTGAACGCGGCTTGCAAGCGAATGCAGGGCGACAGCAGCATGCCGTTGCCGAACACGTCGCCGTCCATACTACCGATGCCGACCACGCTGAAAGTCTCGGTTTGAATATCCTTGCCCATTTCCCGGAAATGGCGTTTGACGCATTCCCAGGCGCCGCGGGCGGTGATGCCCAAGGCCTTGTGGTCGTAACCATGCGAGCCGCCGCTGGCAAAGGCGTCGCCCAGCCAGAACCGGTACTCGGCCGCAACGGCATTGGCGATGTCGGAAAATTTGGCCGTGCCTTTGTCGGCCGCCACCACCAGATAAGGGTCGGGGTCGTCGTGCACCACCAACTGCGGCGGCGCGACTACGACGCCGTCTTGCAGGTTGTCGGTCAAATCCAGCATGCCGCGGATCAGGCGACGGTAGGCCTGCGGCCCGGCCTGCCTGAAGTCCTGGTTCGAGCCGCCCGGTTTGACCACGAAACCGCCTTTGGCGCCGGTCGGGATGATCAAGGCATTCTTGCTGATTTGAGTCTGCATCAGATCCAGGATTTCGGTACGGAAATCGTCGATCCGGTCCGACCAGCGGATGCCGCCGCGCGATACCCGGCCGCCGCGTAAATGGATGCCTTCCATATCCGCGGCGTGGACGTAAATCTCGTATTGCGGCCGCGGCGCCGGCATGTCGATCACGCCCAGGCTGTTGAGTTTGATCGCAATAAAATGCTCGGCAGCCTCGCGCCGCAGGTGGAAATTGCTGCGTACCGTGGCGTCGATCAAATTGAACAGGCCGCGCAAAATCCGATCGTGCTGGATATTCGCCACCGCCGCCATGGTTTGCAACAGTTGCATGCGCAACGGAAACAACACCTGCTCGTCCCTGACGGCGTAATCCTGCCATTCCGGATCGGGGCGAAACCGGGCTTCAAAATAATCGAACAGCCCGCGCGCGGCGGCGGGATTGGCAGCCAGCGCCTGCTGGATGGTGGCTTTGCTGGTCCAGTTGTGCAACTGCAGAAAATAATTGCGGTAAGTCCGCAACACGTCGCAATCGCGCCAATCCATCCCGGTCAAGGCCACCAAGCGGTTCAAGCCGTCGTTTTCGACCCAGCCCGCCATCACGGCCTGGATCGTGGCCAGCAGCTGCGGTTTGATCCGGTCCAAAGGCGGGCAATCGGCCGCCGCGGGTTCGACACTGAAACTTTTCAGATAAACCGTTTGCCGCTCCAGGCTCAACCCGAACTGGACTTGGTCCAAAACCCGCAAATTCAGGTTCTCCAGCACCGGAATGAACTCGTCCAGATAGCGTTGCCGGGTACCGTAAAAATGCAGGCGGTAAGCGTCGGTAGCGCCGGCCGGTTCCAACAATTCGGCCGATGGCACCGTTGGCCCGGACATTCGCTCCAGGTTGAGCAGATCGCGTACGGCTTGCTGCGGCGTAATTAGCGCCTGATAGTCGAAAGGCAAGGCAGAAGCGAGGTTTCGCCACAGCGCCGCGGCGTGCTCGGCGTCGAGCGCCTGCTGCAAGGCGGCGAGAAGTTGTTCGTTCCAAGAAGGGTCCTGATGCTGCATGATCGATGCCCTATGTTTTGAGGTGGCAGCCGGCTACCCGATTCCGCAGACTACGGTGCAGGCAAAAGCGGGTCGGCTTGATGGCTCCAGGATGCCACGGCGCCGGCTCATTTCAAATATTTGACCAGCTCCAGCACGTTGCAATCGGCTTGGCGGGTATAACTGACCTTATCCATCATCGACCGGATCAGAAACAAGCCCATGCCGCTTTCCGGCGCGGCGGCAAAATCGGGGCTGGGCACGGTCTCCAAATCAAAACCCTGGCCGTGGTCGTAGACTTTGATGGTCAACGTCTCGTCCAAAAGCTGGATCGTGACCCGCACCGTATCCTTGCTGGCGGCGTCGTGGGCGTGCTTGATCACGTTCGCCGCCGCTTCGGTCAGCACCAGGTTCAATTGGTAGGCCAGGGCTTCCCGGTCGCCGGCAAAGCCATCCAACTCCCTGACGACGCGCTCGCCGATGCTGCCAACCAGATCCAGATATTTGGTGTGGGTCGGGATGATGACATCGACTTGGATGGCGGTGGGAGACATGGGCAAACTCGTCGGCTAACTCGGCAGCATATCCGCGGCATCGGCATAAATCTCGAACACGCGGTTCAGCCGGGTGATCTCGAACATGGACAGCACCTGCGGCTGGACGTTGCTCAGCGCAAACTGGCCGGCGTCGGCGGCGGTTCTTTTATAGGCCGACAACAGCGCGCCCAGCCCGGAACTGTCGATGAAGCGGACGTCGGCCAATCGCACCAGAATCCGGTTTTCGCCGCTCTCGATCAATTGCGCCAGATAGTCCTTCAATTCGGCGGAATTGTGGGCATCGACCCGCGGTTCCCGAATAGTGACTACGCTTAAGCCGTGATTTTTTTCGAGTTCGAGTTTCATAGAAGCAAGTTGGGCAGAAACATTGGCGGCGGTTGTTCGGCCGCAGTCTAGCAGCAATCGGACAAAACCGGCGTGCTGCGGAAACTTCGATACCCAATCCAGTCTTACGTTCAACCTTCGCGCTGGTTTTTTCTTTCCGGCGCGGAACACTAACAGCCGTAGCTTTCCGGGAGGTGACGATGAACACGCAAAATGCCGAAAGTATCGGCCAATACTTGCTCGACCGGCTCTACGCCTTGGGCGTTAGGGAGATTTTCGGCGTACCGGGCGATTACATCCTCGGCTTCTACGACCAGATGGTGCATAGCCCGATCCGCCATATCGGCACCACCCGCGAGGACACCGCGGCCTTTGCCGCCGACGGTTACGCCCGTTGTTCCGGCCTGGGCGCCGTGGCGGTGACTTACGGCGTCGGCGCGTTGAACACGGTCAATGCCGTGGCCGGTGCCTACGCCGAATCGTCGCCGGTGGTGGTGATCAGCGGCGCGCCCGGCGTGGACGAGCAGCGCAACGATCCCTTGCTGCATCACCGTTTCGGGCCGTTTACCTTTCAACGCGAAATCTTCGAGCGCATCACCTGCGCCAGTGTGGTCCTGAACGATCCGGTGATCGCCTGTCGCCAGATCGACCAGGCGCTGGCCGCGGCGCGCCATTATTCCAAACCGGTGTACATCGAAATCCCGCGCGACCGGGTCAGAGTGGCGGGTTACTCGATGCCGGGCCCGGCGCCGGAAGTTTGCGGCAGCGACGAAACCGCATTGGCCGAAGCGGTGGCGGAAACCATGGAACTGGGCGAAAAATCGCGCTCGCCGATCATCGTTGCCGGAGTGGAGATCCATCGCCGCGGCTTGCAAGGGGTACTGGTCGACTTGGTTAACCGCTCCGGCCTGCCGGTCGCGGCCACGCTGACCGGCAAGTCGGTGATCGCCGAACGGCACCCGGCCTATCTCGGTATTTACGAAGGCACCATGAGCGCCGAATACACCCGCTATCTGGTCGAGCAGGCCGATTTGTTGCTGATGCTGGGCGTGACGTTGAACGACGTCGATACCGGCATTTATACGGCCAAACTCGACCCGCAGCGCATGGTCAGGGCGGCGCAGGACGAAGTGGTGATCAGCTCGCACCGTTACCCGCGGGTATTGCTGAAGGATTTCCTGCACGCACTGGCTAAATCGGTACCGATGCGCCCGGAAAAATTCGTTGCCGCGCCGGGTACTGTGACCGCAGCGGATTTTCCGTTGCCGGATCGCGCCATCACCACCGCGCGCCTGGTCGGCCGCTTGAATCAAGCTCTAGGCCCCGAGTTCATCGTGGTCTGCGACGTCGGCGACTGCCTGTTTGCGACGATCGATCTGCAAGTGCACGAACAGTCGGAATTTTTGTCGTCGGCGTTTTACACCAGCATGGGCTTTGCCGTGCCGGCGGCACTGGGCGCCCAAATCGCCCGCCGCGACCGGCGGGCGCTGATTCTGGTCGGCGACGGCGCCTTCCAGATGACAGGCACCGAACTGGCGACCTTTGCCCGTCTGGGCCTGGACCCGATTGTGGTCGTCTTCAACAACCGCGGTTACAGTACCGAACGCTTCATCCTGGAAGGCCCGTTTAACGACATCGGCGATTGGCGCTTCGACCGGCTCGGCGAAGTCTTCGGCCCGCTGCAAGGATACGCCGCCGGCACGGAGGCAGCGTTCGAAGCCGCGCTCACGGCGGCACTGGCCAACCGCAGCTCGCCCAGCATCATCGACGTTCGTCTTGACCCGGCCGACGCCTCGGCCGCGATGCAGCGGCTGGCAGCGCATCTGCATAGCCGGGTCTGAGGCCGACCGCGCCGAGCCGAACCATGCGCCAACTGATCGATAGTCTGGCCTTCAATCTGTTGCTGGTCGGCTACGCGACCGGCAACGGCGAAACGACAAGTCCGGTAATCGACGGCGCCAATCGAGCCGCCGCCGCGCTGCTCGGTTACGGCACGCACGAGTTATCGGGATTGGCGTTGGAGCGGATCTTGGCGCCAGCCAGCCTAAAGCTGTGCCGGGCGGCGCTGGCGCGGGCCGGCGACCGGGAATCCGCCGAATGTTTCGAAGCGGAACTTCTGGCCAGATACCACAGCTTTCCGGCCTTGGTCACGGTCAGTACGCTACCGAGCCTCCGGTCTGACTTTGGCAAAGCCTTGTTATTGATCCAAGCCATCGATCCGGCCAACGATTTTTTGGTCATGCGCCGAGTCATCGAACAAAGCGCGAGTGCGATGATGGTGACCGACGCCAGCGGCCGCATCGTCTACGTCAACCCCCGCTTCTCGCTGCTGAGCGGATATGCCGAAGCCGAATTGTTAGGGCAAACTCCCAGTTTGCTGCAATCCGGAAAAATGTCGACCCAGGATTATCAAGACCTGTGGCGGCAATTGACGGTCAGCGGCGAATGGCAAGGCGAAATTTGCAACCGGCACCAGACCGGCCGCGAATACTGGGTCGCGGAAAGCATCAGCGCGATCAAGGACAGCCTCGGCAACACCACCCACTATCTGGCGGTTGCCGAGGACATTACCGGCCGCAAAGCCGTGGAATCGGCACTGGCCGAAAGCGAACAGCGTTTCCGGCAAATGGCCGATTTATCCGGGGAATGGCTGTGGGAACAGGACCCCAAGGGTTACTACCTGTACAGCAGCATCGCAGTGGAACAAATCCTGGGGCTGACGCCGACGCAAATCATCGGTAAACATTACACCGAACTGCTGACCGCGCAAGACCAGCAAGCCCATGTCGACCTGTCGTCCAGCCAGCAGTCGTTTCATGCCCTGGTCAACCATTACCGGCATCGGGACGGCCATCCGGTGATCACCGAATCGACCGGTTTGCCGTTAATGGATGATTCCGGCACCCTGGTAAAGTGGCGCGGGGTGGATAGGGACATTACCGCCCGGATGCAATATCAGAATGCCTTGATCGAGTCGGAAAAGCGTACGCGGCTGATCATCGAAAGTTCGATCAATGCCATCGTCATCATGGATGCCGACGGCACCGTCACCGATTGGAACCGGCGCGCCGAGCAGATGTTCGGCTGGCCGGCGGAATCGGCCATCGGCCGCCGCCTGGAAGATTTGATCATCCCGCCCCGGTTTCGCGCCGCACACCGCAACGGCATGCGCCGGTTTCTGGAAACCGGTGACGGCACGATCTTGAACCGGCAAACCGAGCAAATCGCGCTCAGGCGCGACGGCAGCGAGTTTCCGGTCGAAATCAGCGTGGCACCATTGAAACTGGGCGACAGCTACATTTTCAGCGGCTTCATCCACGACATCTCCGGCCGCAAGGCGGCGGAACGGCAAATTCGCCAGGCCCAAGTGGAATTGGCGGTGGCGCAAAACGAGCTGAAGATCGCCCAGCAAATCCAGGCCGGTTTGTCGCCGGCTGCGCCGTTGAAAACCGGCGAGTTCGAGATCACCGGAGTTTGCCTGCCGGCGGATAAGGTCGGCGGCGACTATTTCGATTATTTTTACCGCGACGGCGGGCGGCTGGACATCGTCATCGCCGACGTCTCCGGCCATTCGATCGGTCCGGCCCTGTTCATGGTCGAAACCCGCAGCGCGATCCGGATGAAAAGCAGTACCGAGGCCGGGCCGGAAGCGGTACTGTCGGCGCTGAACCGGTTTTTATTCAACGACCTGAATCGGGCCGACTACTTCCTGACCTTGTTCTATCTGCAAGTCGATCCGGAACGCCGGCAATTGCATTTCGCCAATGCCGGCCACCCGCCGCCGTTGCTGTTCAACCGCCATAGCCGGGAGTTCGCCGAACTGGATGCCGACGGCCTGATCGTCGGCTTGCGCCAGGATGTTTGCTTCGAACGAAAAAGCGTCGAGTTGACCGAGGGCGATTTGATAGTGCTCTATACCGACGGCCTGATCGAAGCGGAAAACGCCGAATTAGGCTTTTTCGGCCTGGATCGGGTCAAATCCGAAATTGCCGCCAACGCCGATTTGCCGCCGCAAGCAATAATCGATGGGTTATTCGGGTGTTTGCGCCGATTCTGCGGCACCGAAAAATTCGCCGACGATATCACCGTATTGGTGTTTAAATGGCATTAGCCCCTTGGCTCAAAGGAGAAAGCTTCAACCGATAATCCCGATTTGCGAGGAGATCATGATGAATACAGTCCCCTTCTTCCCGAAATTACTGGTTTGCTGCTTGGTCTTGCTGATTTTGATCGTGTTGCACATCATCCCGCTGCCGATTCTGGAACTGACGATTTTGTACGTGATGCTGTTGCGGCCGGCGTGGTTTAAAGACTTGGTCGACCAACTTTACAGCCGCTAGCCGAATCCTTGAGAGTTGGCAGCTTCATAACAGCGCGCGCAACCAGCGTTCCAACACGGACCGGATGTAGCTAAGTTCCTCAAGACTCAGTTCCCTGCCCTGCGCAATCGAGTGCCATTTTTGCAGGCAACCGCGGCAGCAGCAGGCGGTAGCGTGTTGGGCGACGAACACCGGATGGCCGCGGTAAGGCGTTTGCTTGCCGTCGTTGAGCGGCTGGGCTGGGGCCAGACGTTTGCCGATAAAGTCGTCGGCGTGGCTTAAGATGGTTGCGATGCCCTTGGTTTGCAGATACTGCAAATCCTTGGCGTTCAAGCGAAACTGGCTGCGAAACCGGGATTTGGCCAAGCCGGCGAACAACTCGTCCAAATCCCGCATCGTTTATCTAACGCAATACGCCCGGCGCCGGCGTATAGCTGTCCAGCACGTGAATGTAGTTGGCCCTTTCATAGGCGCTGGGGTCGATCGCGTGTTGCCGGCTGACGCTACCCTTCATTTGGCTCACCGACTCGTATTCGTGTTCGATCAGCCAATCCGCCAGTTCGCTGCGAATCTCGCCCAGCTTGCCGACGCCCTGCGCCAGCAACACGCTGCATAAATGCACCACGTCTGCGCCGGCCAGCAAGGCCTTGATCACGTCGTCGGCCTGGTGAAAGCCGCCGGTCACGGCCAGCGACAATCGCACCCGGCCGTACATCAGCGCGGTCCAGCGTACCCGCAACAGCGCTTCGGCCGGCGTCGACAATTGCAGTTTCGGCACCACTTCCAAGGTGTCCAGATCGATGTCCGGCTGGTAAAAACGGTTGAACAAGGCCACCCCGTCGGCGCCGGCCTCCTGCAAACGCTGCACGAAATGCAGCGGCGAGCTGAATTGCGGCGACAGTTTCACGGCCAGCGGGATGTTGATCTGGCGCTTCAATTCGCGAACGATGTCCAGATAGCGGTTTTCGACCGTCTCGCTGCTTTCGCTAATATCCGCCGCCAGATGGTAAATATTCAACTCCAGCGCATCGGCGCCGGCGTCCTGCAAGGCTTTGCCGTATTCGATCCAGCCGCCGACCGAAGTGCCGTTCAGGCTGGCGATCACCGGAATTTGCAACGCGCTTTTCAAGCGTTGTAGATGATCCAGATACTGATCCATGTAGGTGACGATCTGCGACGGCAACGGATGAAACGAATCCGCCTCACCGTAACCGATGCCCTGCCCGAACAGGAAACGCTCCATCTGCTGCTGCTCGGCTTCGATTTTTTCCTCGAACAACGACGACAAAACGATCGCTGCCGCGCCGGCATCTTCCAGCCGGCGGGCGCTGTCCAAGTCCTTGCTTAACGGCGAAGCCGACGGCACCAGCGGATGCGCCAGTTTCAGACCCAAATATTCGGTGGCTAAATCAACCATTGTTCTGCTCCTGGGCCAGATCGGCTTTGACTTGGGCTTTGGCGGCGGCCACGCTGGTGGCGTCGCTCCATTCCAAAGCCGCCAGTTGTTGGTAATAGCGGTAGCGGTTTTTGACGTCGTGCTGGGCCTGTTTCAAGAAAGCCTCGGCGTGGTCGGGATGGCTTTGCCACAACATGCTGAAGCGGGTTTCGGTCATGACGAAGTCGCGGTACGGGATCGACGGTTCCGCCGAATCCAGTTGCATCGGATTCTTGCCTTGCTGAATCTTGGCCGGGTTGAACCTGAACAACGGCCAGTGCCCGCTCTTCACGGCCAGATTTTGCTGGCGATGGTTATTGGACAAATCCACGCCATGGGCGATACACGGCGAGTAAGCGATGATGATGGATGGGCCGTTGTGGGCTTCGGCTTCCAGGAAGGCGCTCAGCGTCTGGGTATCCTTGCCGGCATAAGCCACGTGGGCGACGTAAACGTTGCCGTAGTCCATCGCCAGCAAGGCCAGATCTTTCTTCGCGGTCGGCTTACCGCCGGCCGAGAACTTGGCCACTGCACCCATCGGCGTCGATTTGGAAGTCTGGCCGCCGGTGTTGGAATACACCTCGGTGTCCAGCACCAGGATATTGACGTTGCGGCCGCTGGCCAACACGTGGTCCAGGCCACCGTAGCCGATGTCGTAAGCCCAGCCGTCGCCACCGATGATCCAGACGCTTTTCTTGCATAAATAATCGGCCAACGGCAGCAAGGCCTGGGCGGCGGGTTGGCTTAAAGACGGTAAATGCTGTTTCAATTCGGCGATGCGTTGGCGTTGCTCGTAAAGTCCGGCCTCGTCGGATTGGTCGGCCTGCAGGATCGCATCGACCAATTCGCCGCCCAGGGTTTCGCGTAGCGACTCCAGCAACTCGGCGGCGTGCTCGGCTTGCTTATCGATCGCCACCCGCATGCCCAGGCCAAACTCGGCGTTATCTTCGAACAGGGAATTGCTCCAAGCCGGCCCTTTACCCTCGGCGTTTTTGGTCCACGGCGTGGTCGGCAGGTTACCGCCGTAAATCGATGAGCAACCGGTGGCGTTGGCCACCACCATCCGGTCGCCGAACAATTGCGAGACCAGTTTGACGTAAGGCGTTTCGCCGCAGCCGACGCAGGCGCCGGAAAATTCGAACAAAGGCTGCAACACCATCGAACCTTTGATGGTATTGGTTTTAAGCAGCCGGCGATCGTATTCCGGCAAAGACAGAAAGTAATCCCAATTTTGGCTCTCCGGTTCGCGCAGCGGCGCTTGCGGCGCCATGTTCAAGGCCTTGCGACTGGCGTTGGATTTATCGCGAATCGGGCAAATATCGACGCACAAGCCGCAACCGGTGCAATCTTCCGGCGCCACCTGGTAACTGATCGATAACCCTGGCGGGAAGTCCTTGCCCAGCATCGCCGCATGTTTGAAGGTGGCCGGCGCATTGCTCAAGGCCTCGTTCGGCACGATTTTGCTGCGGATCGCCGCGTGCGGGCAGACCATCGGGCACTTGCCGCATTGGGTACATAAATCGGTTTCCCAGACCGGAATTTCCAACGCCAGATTGCGCTTTTCAAACGCGGCGCTGCCGGTCGGGAAAGTACCGTCGGCCGGCATCGCGCTGACCGGCAAGGCGTCGCCGCGGCCGGCGATGATCTCGGCGGTGACCCGGCGGATAAAGTCCGGCGCGCTGTCGCTAATCCGCGACATGATGTCGAAGGCGCTGCTGGCCTGCGGCGGCAACGGCACTTGGTGCAGGCCGGCCAGGGTTTCGTCGATGGCTTTGAAGTTCAAGTCGACGATGCGCTGGCCTTTTTTGCCGTAGGTTTTTTCAACCGCATGTTTGATCGCGGCAATCGCTTGTTCTTGCGGCAACACCCCGGAAATCGCGAAAAAACAGGTCTGCATGATGGTGTTGATGCGCTTGCCCATGCCGGATTTCTCCGCCACCGCGTTGCCGTCGATCAGGTAAAAACGGATGTTTTTGTCCAGCATCTGTTGCTGCATCTTGCGCGGCAGGGTATCCCAAACTTTGTCGGCCGGGGCCGGGCTGTTCAACAGGAATACGGCATTGGCGGCAGCGTTGGCCAGCATGTCGTAACGTTCCAGAAACACCGCCTGGTGGCAGCCGATGAATTGGGCGTCGTTTTCGCCGATCAAATAGCTGGAACGGATCGGCTGCGGGCCGAAGCGCAGATGCGACACCGTCACCGCGCCTGACTTTTTAGAGTCGTAGACGAAATAACCCTGGGCGTACAACTCGGTTTCTTCGCCGATGATCTTGATCGTGTTCTTGTTGGCGCCGACCGTGCCGTCGCTACCCAGGCCGTAAAACATCGCTTGAAAAGTCTGGTCGTGGGCGTCGGTGCGGTAAGCGGCGTCCCAGGTCAGACTGGTATGGCTGACGTCGTCATGGATACCGATCGTAAACTGGTTCTTCGGCCGTTCGCTTTTCAACTCGTCGTAAACGGCCTTGACCATGCCCGGCGTGAATTCCTTGGACGATAAGCCGTAACGGCCGCCGACCACGCGCGGCATCTGGCTAAACTTTTCGCCCTGGCTGAAGGCTTGGGCCACGGCCGTCAGCACATCTTTATACAGCGGTTCGCCGTCGGCGCCCGGTTCCTTGGTGCGATCCAAGACGGCAATTTTTCGGCAACTCGCCGGCAGGGCCGCGATCAAATGTTGCGGCGAGAACGGCCGGAACAGCCGGACTTTGAGCAAGCCGACCGCCTCACCCTGCCGATTCAGATAATCCAGGGTTTCTTCGACTGCCTCGGCGCCGGAACCCATCAACACAATCACCCGCTCGGCATCGGCGGCCCCTACGTATTCGAATAAACGGTATTGGCGACCGGTCAGCCCGGCGAAACGGTCCATCGCCTGCTGAGCCATGTCCGGCAACGCCGCATAAAACGGATTGACCGACTCGCGGCCCTGGAAATACACGTCCGGGTTCTGCGCGGTACCGCGCAGCACCGGCTTATCCGGCGTCAAAGCCCGGCTGCGATGATCGGCAACCCAGGCATCGTCGATCATGCCGCGTATCACAGCGTCGTCGACTTCGACGATTTTGGCGACTTCGTGCGAGGTGCGGAAACCGTCGAAAAAATGCATGAACGGCACCCGGCTTTGCAGCGATACCGCATGGGTAACCAAGGCCAGATCCTGCACTTCCTGCGGCGAATTGGAGCACAGCATCGCAAAGCCGGTCATCCGCGCCGCCATCACGTCGCTATGGTCGCCGAAGATCGACAAGCCTTGTGCCGCCAGCGAACGGGCGGCGATGTGGAACACGGCCGGACTGAGTTCGCCGGCGATTTTGTACATATTCGGCAGCATCAACAGCAGGCCTTGCGACGCGGTGAAGGTGGTCGCCAAGGTGCCGGCCTGCAAGGCGCCGTGAATGGTACCGGCGGCGCCGGCCTCGCTTTGCAATTCGACGACCTGCGGCACGGTGCCCCACAAATTGGCTTGGCCGCGCGAGGCCCATTCGTCGGCCCATTCGCCCATCGGCGACGACGGCGTGATCGGATAAATGGCGATGACTTCGTTGAGTTTGTAGGCGATGCTGGCGGCGGCCTGATTGCCGTCGATGGTCAGAGTTTGCTTGGACATGGCGCGACCTTATGCGTGTGTTACGGACGGCCGTTCGGTGCGAGCCGACGGCTCTTATACTCTACTGGAGACAAGGATAGCCAAAAATCCGCTGGCTAATTTTTAGCCAATTTAAAAACGCTTCAAAGCGGACGGGCTTTTTGACGGTTTGCCCACGATTTGACCACAAGTTTATCCACAGCTTCTGTGTATAACTGTACTTTCGTACAATAGGCACCCTGTGGATATATCGTTGCGCCTCAAGGGCAAATCGGCTTAAATTTACAGTGATTCAAAATATAAGACGTTGATAAAATAGCGATAATCTAAATCCCGCCTATTCATCGCGCAGGACGATCGGCATGATTTTTTGCTCGACGTTGATCACGGCTTTATTCAGCACGAAAAAATGCTTGTCTTCGACAAACTGCACGCCCAGCATATAGAAAATCGGCCCCCAGAACGGGTTGATCATCAGCCCGCCCAGAATACTTTTCCAGGTGCGTTTCAGATTTTTCAACGGATTGAAGGCCACGGCCAGTGTTTGCTGCGGATGTTCTTCGAACACCTGCGCAATCGGTTTCAGCGCGGCCTGTTCCGAGTTGTCCAACACGGCCAGCGAATTGTTCAACTTGCGCGCCATCTTATAGAAATGCCAACGCGCCGCGCTCGCCGAAACGGCAAAGGTAATCGCCATCAACGGCAACAGAATGCTGGGCGGCAGTAACGGCGCAAAAGCCGGCGCCAGTAATACGAGTCCGTAACCCAACATGATCGTGTCCTCGCCGCGTTCGACGTCGCGGTCCAGATTTTGGACTATCGCCACGACCCGATCGCCGGAAGGTTCCAAATAACCTGATTCTTCAGCCATCTCCGCCTCCTGAAGTTTGGTTTGGTATTCGGGATTAAATGCCTGGCTCGCGCAAATGTCAATCGCGCGCGTCAGTCCGGTTTGCTTGCTGCGCCGCCCCAACGTTGCAACAGATAATCGCGCCGGGTATCGAAAATTTGCCGCAATTTGCCGCCTATCAAAATTCGGTGCATAAATCGGCCGAACCAGCCCCACGGCATCGCATAAAACACAATATCCTCGACCTCCACGCCGTCGCCGGTTTCGGTAATCGCCACTTCATGACTCCAGAATGCGAATGGTCCGACGCGTTGCTGGTAAACAAACCGGCGGGGCTGGTCGCAGTGCGTGATTTCCGACAACCAGACCATCGGCCAAGCCAAGACCGCCTTCATCCGGTAGCAAATCAGCAAGCCGCCGTAAATCTGCTCCGGCACCGGCGACGCGATATCGACGTGAAAAAAATCCGGCGTAATCCGGTTCAAGTAGTGCGGAGACGAAAAAAACGCCCATGCCTGCTTGGCGGACAAGGTTAAGGACTGGCTACGGTAAAGATAATAGACTTTCATGACGGCCCGAAGACAATGAGCGCAACGCCCTGCGTCTTGGAATTTACCGTAAAAATTTGCGGGCGCGAGCTTCGGTAGCACTCGAATTCGCAGCGAACGGCTTAAGGATGACAGGGGCGCGCGCTGATGAACCCGGCCCCGTCAATGACTGGTATGCCGAGCGGACTGGCCTGGTCGAAAAGCCTATCGACAAGACTCACGCCGACCGGTCTTTAGGGGCCGGATTGATAACGGCCCACTAACTACCTGCGGTAGCGTTGCCTTTGCTGGTCAATTGCGAGCCGGTTTCGGGAACCGATTTGTTGAGCGCATTGCGCAACGCGGCGTCGTAACCGTAGATATCCGGATAAAAGCGCGGCTTGCCGTCGCGATCAACAAATGCGGTCGCGTAGAAAAACAAGACCGGTACCGATTTTTTCAAGCTGACGCGCTGAGTCTTGGGCCCGGCCATTGCCTGCCGGATGGTATCCGGATTCCAGCCTTCCTGGTCGCTCAACACGAACTCGGCCAGTTTATCGGCCTCGGCGACGCGGACGCAGCCGTGGCTCAAATCGCGCCGGTCGCGGTTGAACGCGGCCTTACCCGGCGTATCGTGTAAATAGACCTCGGCTTTGTTCGGAAACACGAACTTCACCCGGCCCAACGGATTGTTCGCGCCGGGACGCTGGCGGGCGCGAAGCCGGCCTTGCTTGAGATCGGCGACGACATCTTCTTCCTGTTCGTCGTCGCTGTATCGCTCGACCAGTTCGATGTCCTGATCGTCCAGGAAGGCTTCGTCTCCTTCCAATTTCGGCAGAATTTCCTTGTCCATGATACTTTTCGGAATATTCCAGTAGGGCATGAATTCCAGATACTTCATGTCCTCCGCCAGCATCGGCGTCAAATTTTCCGGGGCTTTACCGACGATCACCTTCATCCGCAAAGGTTGCGGGTCTTGCGAATCCTTGAAAGCCCAGAGCTGAAAAGCCGGGATATTGACGACGATATGCGGCCCGGCCGGGGGTTCCGGCAACCAGCGTATGCGTTCCATGGCCAATTCGATAGCGGCAATTTTTTCCGGCACCGATTGGTTCAGCAAGGCCAGGGTTTGTCGGCCGATCACACCGTCGGCCTTCAAGCCCTGGCGTTCCTGAATCCGCTTGACTGCGGCGACGCTGGCTTCGTCGTAAATATCGGCGGCCTTGTCGGCATCGGCCGCCGCCGGAAGGTCAGCTTCGCCCAATTCGCGCAGTCGTCGGCGCAGTTCCGGCATCTGGGCGTCGCCCTCGCCGGGGTGCAGCGATTTGGCGAATACCAAGCCGGCGCCGGCTTCGGTCCCCGGCAATCGGCGGCGGAAGTCGGCCAGCGCACGCTTCAGCAACCGGTATTGCTCGTTATTCGGCGCGAGTTCGGCAGGCAATTGCGCCAGACTCTGCATTTGCCAATGCCGTTGCAGGACTGCCGCCAAATCCGGCTGCGGCCGCAATCCGCCGAGCTGCGCCGGATAATCCAGTTTCCGCGGATCGACCCGTCCCGAATGCAGATCGCCGGCATAACGCAGCAGCGCCGCAGACAAGGCCAAATCGTAACCGGCCAGCGCATCCGGTGCCGCAGTCTCGGCCAGCCGGGCGTATGCGGCCAGACGTTCCGCGTCGTAATGGCGGGGATTCAAGCCTTCATCGGCCGCATTCCGTAATACGGCCAAAGCCTGTTCCCGATTCTGCGCCGGGTTGGCGCCGCCAAACCACAACAAGCGATTGCCATTGGCCCGGTATAACTGAATCAGGGCCGGACGCTGCTCAGACAGCTCGGCTCCGGACAATAGCGCTGAGCCGCCGCCGTTCAGAAAGGCCTCGATGGCTTTGCCGACATCGGTTTCAGCCGCTCCGGCGGCGACACCCCAATGACACATCAGCAAAACCGTGAAAAAACGCGGCAGAATACGGAGCAAACTTAGCGAACAGAACATAGTTACGGCTTGAATCGGGTTGATCGGATTAAATCGGGCCGGCAACGAGTCCGGCATTGCCAAGTGCGTATCGCACCGTCCGGCAATTTTCATAACTTTACATTCTCTCACACAAGCTTTGTCCCCAGCCAAACTCGCCACACCGAAACTATTCCGGGCCGCGACGTCCGGCGAGTTAAAATAACGCCAAAAGAAACCGCGCTTGCCGGATAGCCAATGACTCTCGCCCCCTTGCCTAAACTGGCGCTAAACGCCGAACAACTCAACCGAAGCTGCCGCTGTGCCTCGCTGAGCCGGGAGCTGTTGCGCCGGGAATTGGCCGACTGGGACGCCGCGCACGACATATACCGAATGATTGGAGAGGAAAGGCCTCATTTGTTTGCCGAAGCGCCGGTGTTTCTGGACCGGGCCGGCCTGCAGGCGCAGTTGGCCGTCATCGCCGCGGCCGAAACAGTCATCGCCCTGCCCGCCTACCAAAAACGGGTGCTAGGCTATGCGCCGGAATCGGCGCACTTTCCGGCCAAGGCCCACGGCGTATTCGTCGGCTACGATTTCCATTTGAGCCCGGACGGACCCAAGCTGATCGAAATCAACTCCAATGCCGGCGGCGGTTTGCTAAACGCGTTGGCGATCCGGGCGCAGATGCGCTGCTGCGAAGAAGCCGGCAGCCAGCGCCCCGGCGACGGGCCGGCGTTGGCGGCAACCGGAAGCGCGCCGGAAGCGCAATTCATGCAGATGTTCGCCGACGAATGGCGCTGCGAACGCGGCGGACAAGCCTTGCAAACCGTAGCAATCGTCGACGAAGACCCGCAAAACCAATACCTGTGGCCGGAATTTCTGCTGTTTCAAGCGCTGTTCGAACGCCACGGCATCCGAACTGTGATTTTCGATCCGGCCGAGCTGAGCCATCGTAACGCGGCGTTATGGCACGGCGATATCAAGATCGATCTGGTTTATAACCGGTTGACCGACTTCGGTTTGGAACACGCCAAACACCAGCCCTTGTTGCAAGCTTATCTGACCGGCGACGTGGTGTTGACGCCGCATCCGCGCAACCATGCGCTGTATGCGGACAAAAGAAATCTGGCCTTGCTCGGCGACGCCGAATTCCTGGCCGAAATCGGCATCGACGCCGCCAGCCGCGACATTCTCCGCCGCGGTATCGCTGAAACCCGCATCGTTGAAGCGCAACATGCCGAGTGGTTCTGGCAACAGCGTAAGCAGTTATTCTTCAAACCGGCCAAAGGCTACGGCAGCAAAGCGGCCTACCGCGGCGACAAGCTGACCTTGCGGGTGTTCGACGAGATTCTGCGCCACGATTATGTAGCGCAGACGCTGGTCAAACCCAGCGAGCGGCAATTGGATGTCGGCGATTTGAAACTGGATTTACGCCATTTCGTCTATCGCGGTCAAACCCAACTGGTGTGCGCCCGGCTGTACCAGGGCCAAACCACCAATTTCCGCACGCCGGGCGGCGGCTTCGCCCAGGTGGTGGTTACGCCTTAAACCGCCTTGTTCAACAAGGCGCGGTAGATATGCAAATCCGCTTCCGAGAAACAGCAAAAGGTCACGGCCAGCCGATACGCCGGGTCACCTAAAAAGCCCACAACGGTATCGACGGCAATTTCCGCAGCCTCGCGCGGCGGATAACCGTAAATACCGGTACTGATGCAGGGAAAGGCCAGACTCTCCAGCCGCTGCGCCGCCGCCAGCCGCAGCGAATTTCTGTAACAGGCGGCTAACAGCGTAGCCTCGTTTTCCGAGCCGCCACGCCAGACCGGCCCCACGGTATGAATGACGTATTTGGCCGACAAGCGGTAGGCTTTGGTCAGCTTGGCCTCTCCGGTCGCACAACCGCCCAAGCTGCGGCACTCAGCCAATAATTCCGGTCCCGCCTTACGATGAATCGCCCCATCCACCCCGCCGCCGCCGAGCAACGAAGAATTAGCGGCATTGACGATGGCATCGACGGCCAGTTCGGTAATGTCTGAATGAATGGCGGAGATAGTCGGGTGCATGTGGTTTGGATGATGTTTGGGTTTGGCTGGATTCCGCCATTAGCCACCAGACGGAACTAAAGTGTCAATGTCAACAGTCCAGCCCAAAGCAGGCGTAGGGTGTGGTGAGTTTTTACGAACCGCACCAGTCGCGAACGATGCGGTGCACGCCGTTTACCGCATCCTACCGGGCTTTACGCTCCAACTCGGCTTTCGTTGCCTCTAGAAGCTTTACGCGCTCTTCATGAATGCCTACATCAGAATTCCACGCAACATAGCCGCCAAGCAACAGTCCTCCTATGAGGGTGATGATGGGGTTCTTCACCTTTTCGAAAGCTGTTATCGATTCCATCTGCCCTCCTATGGTTAGGCATAACGTAGAGGTAACCGGCCAGCGCGGAGCGAACCCAATAGCTGTGCTGTTGGGTTCGCTCCGGTTGACCGCCGGGTTAGTGATTGTCGCCATTCTTTGCGGAAGCCTTTCCTTGAGCCGCTGCGATAACCTTCTGCATGTGTTCGTCGCGTTCGTGACGGCGGATGTACCACTCTTCCAGAAGAACTTCGATCAGGCGTATGAGCAGGTCCGCCTCTTGCGGCTCAACATCAACGATAAGGTTGATGTCCTTCTCCATGTGCGCCCCAATATTGCCGATGCTTCGAACGGCATCAATGGCCTGCCAAGTTGTGGAGTCGATTTTGTCTTTAAGTTCGGCAATCTCATCCACTAGGCGCGCTTTCGTAATGCCCCAATAGTCCCTAATAATTCCCTGAAGGCAGCGCCTCGAAAGTGTCGCTGACGCTTTTGGGCTCAAACTGCAAATCAGACATGCTTCTTCATAGTCTTGGCGGATGGGGGGCGGAATGTAGTCTGGAAATGGCTTTGCCGATGACTGTGGTTTGAGATCCCAACGAATGATCGGCTCACCGACAACGCGAACGCCATTGGTGGTGTGCTGAGCGTTATAGAGTGAAGCGATGATCGTGAAATCCCGACATTTACTGTTGGGGCAAACAGTTGCGTAAGTATAAAGGCCCAGCAAGCCGAGCTTGTTATTCCGCTCGAAGGTGTGCAGATAGCTACTGACGTTGTCAGGTTTAATTGTTGCTACTTGCCTACAGTAAGGGCAGGTCCAGGAGTAGTCGGGCTTGGACATGAGAGGTTCCTGAAATCACTAACGATAAGGGTAACTTGACGGTGAAAGCGTAGCGACGATAGGAGCGTAGGCTGGGTGGAGCAACAGCGATACCCAGCTTTAAGGTTTCTAGCTGGGTTTCATTATCATTCAACCCAGCCTACCCCCACAAACGCAGATTCAGTTTATTATCTATTAACAGTTATTGGAAAGTTCAACCGACTGTCTTTTTTGGTCGACTTTAGCCAATCGACCTGCAGCCAAGATTATCCTCAACTGATCCGCCCACCAAGAACGCGTCCAAACGACCACATCTCGATTAACCTCAAGCGGGTTTCGGACAGCTCGCTATTTTAGCCCTCCCTGGAACAAGTCAACCCGAGCCTGGCGCTGCACAACAAACCCGGACGGCATAGAATAGCCCGGTAAGTTTTAAGAAAAGGAGTTAGCATGGAACCCGGCAAAGCCTTGATAAGTATTGGCGCCCTGCTTCTGGCCCTGGGTTTGGTCATCAACTACGCGCCTTGGCTGGTCAGTTGGTTCGGCAAATTGCCCGGCGACATTCGTATTCAAAATAAGAACAGCTTTGTGTTCATTCCGATCACGTCGATGATCGTGGCCAGTGTGCTGATCACTGTGCTGGCTAATCTGTTTTTTCGAAAATGAGGGGGAAGAGATGAATAACCTGGTGGTATACAACCACGGCAAGGACAGTATTCCGTGGGGCGAAAAAGCCCTGGCGCTGGCCGAGGTGGCCAGGAGCCGCGGTTTCGAGTTTATTAGCCCGGACTATCAGGCCAGCAACGATCCGGAATGGCGAATCGATCGACTGTTGGCGATGGATTTGCGCGGTTACCAGCGGATCGTGCTGGCCGGCTCGAGCATGGGCGCTTACGTGGCGACCGTCGCCGCCGAAACGATCAAGCCGCATGGCCTGTTTTTAATTGCCCCGGCGTTTTACCTGTCCGGTTATGCGCGCCACCGTTTCGCCCCCGGCACCGACAACATCGAGGTATTTCACGGCTGGCAAGACGACGTCGTGCCGCCTGAAAACGCTTGGCGCTTTTGCCGCGAGCACCGCGCCCGCTTGCACATGCTGGACTCGGACCACCGCCTGCTCAGCATTTTGCCGCTGATGGTGATGACCTTCGACCGCTTCTTGGCCGAACTTACGCCTTAACCGGGAGAGAAAGGTATGGCCGAATACAAAAAATACCATTGCCGCGAATGCGAACACATTTACGACGAAGCCAAAGGCGATCCGGACAGCGGCATCGCTCCCGGCACCCGCTGGGAAGACATCCCGGACGACTGGCAATGTCCGATTTGCGGCGCGCCGAAAAGCTTTTTCCAACTGCTTAATTATTAAGTCACGGTCGCTGACGGCCGACCGGACTCGGCAATCGGATCAGTACATGCCGTTACCTAACAGTGCGCCGGCCGCGGCGCCGATGCCGGCGGCCAACGGGTCGCCGCCGCCGAAGTGGTAGCCCATCGCACTGCCGACCATGCCGCCCAGCAAACCTTGCGGGTTACGTTGGTCGTACTGGTCATAACGCGGCCGCGGCGGCGGTGCATAGTACGAAGGCTCCGGAACGTATTCCACCACCGGCGGCGGCGCCGGTTGGTAGTAAATCACCCGCTCCCGGTATTCCGGGTAATAATCGTGGTGATGATGGTGGTGATGGCCCCAACGGTGGCCCCAACCTTCGTGGTCGGCCAATGCGGCCGACGAAAACGCCAAACTCAAAACGGCAATTATGGTTTTCTTACACATATCAAAGCTCCTTTTCGCAAAATGATCGTGTTGGGATGCATCATGCGAGCGGCAACTTAATTCCGACTTAACCGCGCGCGGCCGCCGGTAAAGCCGTCAACGCCCTTTGGCATCAGCGCGTTTCAACAGGCCGAATAAGTCGCTGTTGGTGGACAGCACCAGACTGGCTTCGCCGCCGATCACGGCCCGATAAGTCTCCATACTTTTCAGGAATTTATAGAACTCCGCCGCTTCCGGCTTTTGTGCGTAGGCTTTGGCGTAAATCTCGGCGGCCTTGGCGTCGGCCGCGCCTTGAATTTCCTGGACCTGTTTGTAAGCCGCGGATTCGATCTCGTTGATATCGCGTTCCTTGTTGCCGTGGATACGGGCGGCTTCGCCCTCGCCTTCCGAGCGGAAACGTTGCGCAATTTGCAGGCGCTCGCTGATCATACGCTGGTGTATCCGCTCCAACACTTGCCGGTTGTAATTGATCCGTTTGAAGCGTACGTCCAGTAATTCGATGCCGAACTCGGCCAATTTCGGCGCTGCCGCGTTGAATACATCGCGCTCGATCGCTACCCGGCCAACCCGGATCGGCCGCAACACGCCGATTCCGGCTTCGCTGGCGAGGCCTGCCAGACTCTCGTCCTGCATCGGCTTGCGATCCTTGTCGGTGCGGACCACCTCGATCAGTTCATGACGGGCGATTGCGGTACGGGTTTCGCTGCCCAGGATGTCTTCCAGCCGGGATTGGGCGCTACGCTCGTCACGCAGCCGCAGGTAGTAGCGCATCGGATCGGTGATGCGCCAGCGGGCAAAAGTATCGACCTGAACGTAGGTTTTGTCCTTGGTCGACATTTCCACCATCGGCCCGTCCCAAGCCAGATAGCGCTTGTCGAAGCTGTTGATTTGTTGCACGAGCGGCAATTTAAAATGTAAACCCGGCTCGGTGATGGGCGGCCCGACCGGCTTGCCGAATTGGGTAACGATGACCTGCTCGGTTTGGTTGACGGTGTAGGCACAGGTCAGCAAAAAAACCAGCGCGATCGCGATTAAGCCTAACGATTTTCCGGCGCCGCTCATTTCGCCACCTCGACACCTGACGGACCTGGCACCGCCAACAGCGGCAGAATCTGTTGCACCGTGTCGTCAACGATGATTTGTTGTTTGGCCTGCGGCAGCACCTCGGCCATGGTTTCCAGGTATATCCGGGCGCGAGTGACTTCCGGCGCCTTCAAATACTGTTCCAGGACTTGGTTAAAAGCGGTGACGTCGCCTTCGGCTTCGTTGATCCGTTTGAAGCGGTAACCCTCGGCGGCGCGTATCCTCTGGTCGGCCTCGCCGCGCGCCTTCGGCACCGCCTTGTTGTATTCGCCGTTGGCCAGATTGATCACGTTCTCCCGGTCCTGCTGCGCCCGGTTGACCTCGTTAAACGATGGCTGCACCGGCTCCGGCGGATTGACGTTTTTTAATTGCACCTGATTGATCGTGACGCCCAAACGATAGCGTTCGGCCAGTTCGCGTACCCGTGCCAGCACGGTTTCTTCGATCTCCTGCCGGCCGATGGTGATGATTTCGTCCACCGAGCGATCGCCGACCACTTCCCGCATCGCTGCTTCGGAAATGTCGCGCAAGGTCAGGCCGGGATCACGCACATCGAACAAATACTTTTCCGGGTCGGTGATCCGGTACTGCACGATCCATTCCACCAGCGCCGAGTTCAAATCCCCGGTCACCATTGCCCGCTCCAGCTCCGGCTCTTCGCCGGCCTGATCCGGATTGGTGAAACCGGGCGTGGCGAAGCCGAATTCCAGCTTTTGCTGGCGTTGGGTCGGCACGGTTATCACTTCATCGACTCCAAACGGTAACTTGGCATGCAGGCCGGACGGCACTTGCTCGATGAATTCGCCGAAGCGTAAGACGATGCCTTCCGACTCGGCCGGAATCGTGTAAAAACACATGCTGAAGACAATCAGGCCGCCGATGCCGAGCAGCACGGCTGCCGGCGGCACCGGCACCGGCAACGACTGCGGCCAACGGTCGAAAAGGGGTCGAGGATTGTTCATCGGCAAGCTCCGCATCGAAGCGGCCGCAACAGGCGGCCTGACGCCACAAGCTTAGCGCAAAAAATCCATCAACTGGGCGACGGTCAACGGCCGGCTGAACAGATAGCCCTGCATTTCGTCGCAGCCTTGCTGGCGCAAGAAGGCTTTCTGCTCCGGCGTTTCGACGCCTTCGGCGATGGTCGCCAAACCCAGGCTGTCGGCCAGACTGATCACTGCGCTGACGATCGCTTTGTCTTCGGCGTCGGTGGTGATATCCCGCACGAACGACTGGTCGATTTTCAGTTTGTAGACTTTGAATTTCTTCAGATAACTCAAGGACGAATAACCGGTGCCGAAATCGTCGATGGCGACCCGGATACCGCGCCGGTGCAGATTCTCCATTGCTGCAATCGCCGTCTGCGGATGGTTCATCGCCACGCCTTCGGTCAACTCCAATTCCAGATATTCCGGCGGCAAGCCTTCTTCGGCCAAGATGCCGCCAACCAAATCCGGCAGAGTCGGCTGGCTAAATTGCACCGCGGACAAATTCACCGCCATGACCAAAGGCCCCAGCCCTTCGGCCATGATTTGCCTGGCTTGGCGAACCGCGGTTCTGATCACCCATTCCCCGATCGGCAGGATCAGACCGCTATCCTCGGCGACCGGAATGAATTCTGCCGGCGATACCAGGCCCAGTTCGGGATGACGCCAACGCAGCAAGGCTTCGGCGCCGGTTATCTTGTCGGTTTTCAACGACAACTGCGGCTGGTAGTGCAACTCCAGTTCGCCGCGCTCCAGCGCGTGGCGCAGGCCGGTGACCAATTGCAGATTCCGCGCCGAATTGGCGTGCATTTCCGGCGTAAAGAAACGGCAACCGTGGCGGCCCTCCAATTTCACCCGGTACATCGCGGTATCGGCGCTTTTCGATAAGGTCTCCAGATCCTCGCCGTCGTCAGGATACAACGCGACACCGATGGACGCGCTCATAATCAAATCGTGATGCTCGATACGAAACGGTTCGGAAATCGCGTCCAACAATTTTTGGGCGATCACCGCCGCGCTATTGGCATTGGCGCCCGGCAGCAGCACGATGAACTCGTCCCCGCCCAGTCGGGTAACGATATCCTCCACCCTTAGCGCGGCACGCAAGCGCAAAGCCAATTCGACCAGCAAGGCATCGCCCACGCTGTGTCCCAAGGTATCGTTGACGTCTTTGAAGTGGTCGATGTCCAAAAACATCAGCGCCAGTTGGCCGTTAGCCCGCTGGGCCAGTCCCAACGCGCATTTCAAGTGGTTGTTTAGCTGGCTGCGGTTAGGCAAGCCGGTCAACGGGTCGTAGTTGGCCAAATGGTAAATGTGTTCTTCGGTTTGTTTGCGCTCGATGGCCAAAGCCACAAAATGCGCCACCATATCCAGCAGACGCAAAGCAAAATGATCCGGAGACGCCGGGTAGCGCTGGTAAATCGCAAAGGTACCCAGCACTTTTTTTCCGGAACCCAAAATCGGCTCCGACCAGCAAGCCCCCAGGCCGGCTTGCGCCGCCAACTCTTTAAAGTTTTTCCAATACGGATGTTGAGCGATGTCGGCAACAACAGTACGTTGACCGGTAAATGCAGTGTTGCCGCAAGAACCGACTCCGGGACCTATTTCGCATCCGTCGATCGCCCGGTTGTAAAAATCCGGCAAACCGGGCGCCGCGGCAACCCGCACCTGCCGCCCGCTTTCGTCCAACAGCAATACCGAACAAATACAATCCGGCATTGCGCTTTCCAATTTACGCACCACTTCGTCCAACAACTCCCGCAAGGAACCGCCGCTGTTCAGCCGCTCCAACATGAAAGTGCGCAAAGTTTCCATTTGCAGGGCGTGCTGGCGCTCGGCATCGCGTTCGAAGCCGGTCAAGGCGTGGTCGATGTCCATCGCCATTTCCAACAACAAATTGCGGGCCGAAAAATCGAACGCATTGACGCTATCGGCATACAGATTCAAAGTCCCGACCGGCGTGCCATTCCGGTGTAAGGGCAAAGCCGCCGATGCCAGCCAGCCGCAACGGGCGCCGCGGTCGTGCCACACCGATGTCGCCGGATCGTTCAGATAGTCCTGACACCAGTAAACCCGGTCTTCACGCAACGCGGTTCCGCTTGGTCCACAACCGGAGTCTTGTCTGGGATCGATACTAATCTCGATGTCGGCCAGATATTCCACACCGCTACCGTAACTCGCCACCGGCAGCAGGTACTGCCCGCTTGGGTCCAACATGCCGATCCAGGCCATTTTCATGCCACCGAACATGACCGCATCGCGACAAATTTGCGGAAACAATTCGGCTTCGGAACTGCAGCGGACGATGGCCTGATTGCACTGGCTCAATGCCGCGTACAGCTGAGTCAGACGTTGGGTTTTGGCTTCCGCTTCCCGCCGCTCGGCATCGACTTGCGCCAACTGGCGTTGAGTTTCCGATAACCAGCCCATCACGCTATCGCTCAAATCATCCGGTACTGGCGGCTGTTGCGCGAAATCGCCGCGACCCAAACGGGCGATTTGAGTACGCACTTCTTCCGGCGCGGCGCCCAAAATGCCGAACACACTGCGATGGACCCGCCATAACGCCAACGCCAGCATCAGGCCAGCCGCTGCCACGGCCAAGCCAAGCGCTGCTGCAATATCGCGATTGTGTTTTACCAGCAATGCCGTTCTGCTCCGCGCCATAGCGCCGGCCTCGGCGAGCGTCTGCAGAAATTCGGCCTCGGTTTGGCGATAGGCTTGGCTTTCGAGCATCGCCGCCGCCTTTAGTCGTTCCAGTTCGTCGTGTACGCCGTTTTCGACCAATTGCACCGCTGCCAATTCGATATCCGCCAACTGATCCGCTTTGGCCTGCGCCTGCGTCAGTTTCGCCAATTCCGCAGCGGTAAAGTCAGCCTCGCGCATTGAATCCGACCGCACCGCACCGCCAGCGTTACGGCTATCCCGGATTTCTCGGTGACGCTGCCGGTCGCTTAGCTCGCCGCGAATGACATAAGCAAGCGCCAGCCGCCGCGATTCGACGGCAGTTTGCCGCAACGCGTCGGCCGTACACTGCCGCGCCAGGCCCGACTGTTCGGCAGCGTCAATTCGGGTTTCGAGATGGAGATAGAGGAAAATCGAAGCGACAAGCAGCGCCAGGCTCAGCGCACTGAGCAAAACACTGTTGGTAAAACTGGAATAACGGCGCGGCCGGTTCATGGGATCCCCCCTTGGCGGTAAGCCACTGGACGCTGCTGCTTCGAACGCTGTGCTGACGAAACACTTGCTGCAAACGGCCCGATTATTCCACACTGCCGCCTGCGCCGCCGCCTGTTCGCGTCGGGAACTTAGCGCCGCGGCACAACTTTTTTGCTACCGCTCAACAAATGCTACCTAAAGCGCCGGCCTTGGCCGACAATAGCCGGCACGCTCCCACCGTCACCCTGCCGAGGAAAATATCCATGAATCGATTCAGCGCCTTATTGATCCCACTCGTACTGTTTTTCGGCGGCCTGCCGCCTGCCTTTGCCGAGCAATTGCAAATCGGCAATACCGCACCCACGTTTCAGGCCAAGACCCACGACGGCGGCGAGTTCGACCTGAACTCGCGCCGCGGCAATGGCTGGACCGTACTGTATTTTTATCCCAAAGCCGGGACGCCGGGCTGTACCGCCCAGGCCTGCGCCTTCCGCGACGCGATTCAGGCCATACGCCAGCAAGGTGCCGAGGTTTACGGCCTCAGTACCGATTCGGTTGCCGAATTGGCCAAATTCCACCGCGAGCACAAACTCGGCTTCACGCTGCTCTCCGATCCGGACGCCAGCGTCACCGAAGCTTACGGCGCGAAAATGCCGGTGTTGACCATGGCCAAACGCTGGACTTTCATCATCGACCCCGAATTGAAGGTGCGCCGTATCGACAACGATGTGGACCCGGCCCTGGACGCCCAAAAAGTCGCGGCGGCACTAAAACAACTGCAAGGCAAACCCTGATCGCCCACAACCGCCCCGGAAGCGCGGCCGGGGCTCAAATTACTGGATCCGGACCAGATAGCCGTCGGTTTTTTCGCAGCTCGGCTTGCTGTGCGCCGTGACGCTGATTCTGACGAAACCGTGCTCGATCGGCCGGTCTATCTTGCCGCGCACCTCGTAACGCCCGCTTTTGTGCTGGCTGATGTAGAGTTCCTTGGCGGTATATTCGTATTTGATATCGCCGGCACTGACATGGACCAAGATAGACGTCGGCGTCGTGTTGGCGGATGCCGACAGCGAGAACTCCTGAAACGTCTGCAAATATTTGTTGGCCGCCGGTTGAAACTCGGAAAACGCCGGCTTATCGCAATGGCTGGAACTCTGGCCGCTGCCGTAAGCGTAAACGCTGTCGGCGCCCAGGCTTAACAACAAGGCGGCGGTAAGGCGAAAAATCGTGGTCATCTATATCTCCATTGGCAGGCATTGGTTGAATTGGCTGCATAGCTTACCAAGAAAAAACGCTTTGGCCGGAGAGGGATAAAAACCATTCGGCCCGGAGCCTCGCAAACCGCGAGGGCAATGGCGTTAAATTAACTTCGGAAGGGTGTGTTGGCGGGCGCGGGGTCTGGCTGAGTTGGCTTTCGGCCAAAAGCCGCCTTTCGATAGTTAGCAAATAGTCATCTCTGATAAAGGAAGTTAAACTGTTAGTGTTTGTGTAGATATCAAGCTTCATACCTAAAGCTACATTGGTAGCCAAATGCGATAAACAAACACGATGTAATTGCTTATTCCGTTCTATTGAAAAAATTATGTATGAAAAAATCGTATTAAGTCAAAATCTTGTTGAAAAATACAGCCTTAATGAAAAGTCTAAACCAATAGCAGCAATAGGAAATGAAGAATCGAACATTTTGCTAATTGAATTTGAAGTCCATTATTCTCTGCTTCCTGATAGAGAATTTATTCTAATACTACGCAATATTAAATACCCTATTTATTCAAGGACTGAATCCTACAATCCTTTGGTTATTAGACTAAGCTCGCATTTAGCAACTTTTTATATAAATGAGTACGAATATGCAAAAACTATTAAAGATGCAGTATCCGCATACGATAGACTCTATCAGTCTAACGATGCATGGTATTGCGTATCCTTAACCAATTCAGCTAAACCAAAGCCAAAATCAGAAGTTCATACATTAGACAAGATAATTAATGCGCTTTGTCTTCATGCTCGACAGAGGTCAGTTTCCTACGCTGAGTTATCTAAAAAACTATTATCACACATCAGTAATCATGGATATGGCGAAGATGATCTAGAAGATTATATCGAGAATGACGAATGCATAGCTAAATTAAGCGAAGATGGAAAAAAGTTTATCAGTTTCTGGGGAAATCAAGGAAAACATATTGAAGGGCAATATGTAGAAATAAAGCCCCTAACTGTATCTAATTTCTTCGATTTCGATAACAATCCAGGACCGCAGGCTGGGTAGAGCAACGCGAAACCCAACTGATACTTTGAAATAGTCAAGTTTCTTTGCATCCAAATGTTTTTTGAATTTCAAAACTCTTCGGCTTCAAAGCTGGGTTTCATTATCATTCAACCCAGCCTACATCCACAAACGTAGATTCAGCTTATGCCCTATTAGCAGTCATTGGAGATCTCAACCAACTGTCGCTTATGGGTCGACATTTGCCGCTCAGGACCGTTGGCTGGGTAGAGCAACGCGAAACCCAGCAGATGCCTTGAAACAACCAGGATTCTTTGCATTCAAACTACTTTTTTATAACGAAACTTATCGGCTTCGAAGCTGGGTTTCATTGTCATTCAACCCAGCCTACGTCCACAAACGCAGATTCAGCCAATGACCCATTAGCAGTCATTGGAAATATCAACCAACTCGCTTATGGCTCGACTTTCGCCGCCCAACACCCCGTCATCACCCCTCACCCCCCAACATATTTCTGGCTAATTGGTTACCCGCTTCAACCAACGGGTGTATCACGAAGTCGGCGCCGGCACGGTTTAGTTCGGGTTCTTCGTCCTGGTGGTGGCACAGTGTGCCGATTCGGCCTTTGAAGCCGCGTTTGCGCAATTGGCTGATGGCGAGCAGACGGGTTTCGACGTCCGGCACGGTAATTACGACGCCCTTCATTCGCTCCAGGCGCAATCCGCTCCACAGCTCGCTGTCCTCGGCATCGCCGTAGACCACGCGCCGGCCCTCGGCCAACAGGTTTTCCAGCACGGTGGGGTCGGCGTCCAGGCCCACTACCCGCTGCTCCTGAGCCGACAAGGCCTGGTAGGCCGATACGCCGGTGCGGCCCATGCCGATCACCAGCCATTCGGCGACGCCGAAGGATTCCGGCAATCGGTCCGGATTGCCGGTTTTCTTTTCGAAGCGCACCAGAAACGGTTCGAACCAGGAAAACAGGACGTGCGAGTAGCGGTTCAGCGGCGCCGCAAACGCCAGCGAGCCGGCCACCGCCAGACTGATGACGGCATTCCATTCGCCGGGCAGCAAGTTGGCGTCCACCACGGCACGGGTGGTAATCAGCGCGAATTCGCTGTAAGTGGTTAACGCCAGCGTCGAGACGAAAGCGGTACGCGCCCGCAGACCGGCAAACAGGAACAAACCGAAAAACAATATGCCTTGCACCGGCAACAACGCCAACAATTGCAGCGCCATGAACACTTGTTCCCGGCTGGGGAGATCGCTGATACCGATCTGCAGAAAAAACGCCACCAGGAACAGTTCTTTCAAGCTCCACAAGCGGTCGGTCAACTCGTGGATTTTGGCATGGTTGGCCAGCATGATGCCGGTCAGTAACGCGCCGATGTCGGCCGATATCCCCGATTTTTCGGCGGCAACGCCACCGGCCAAAGCCAGGGTGACCCCCAGGAGCAGCAATAGTTCGGACGAACGGCTGGCGGCGAGCATCCGATGGGCCAGCGGCCGCAGCAGCGGCAACAAAAACAAGGCCAATGCCCAATGCGTCGGCTGTTTGCCTTCCGCCACCGCCAGCAGCCCGATCGCGACGATATCCTGCAAAATCAGAATACTCATCACGTCGCGGCCGTGCAGCGACGACAATTCGCCGTTGTCTTCCAGCACCTTGATCGCCAGCACGGTACTTGAAAAAGCCAGACTGACGCCCAGCACCAAGCCGCCGGTGACATGCCGCTCCAACCAGAAAAATACCAGCGCCGAAAAAAACGTGGTCATCAACAGGTGGGCACCGCCGACGCTGATCACCTCGCGCCGGATCAAAGACGCCGGTTTCAATTTCAACCCGACCGAAAACAACAGCAGTTCGATGCCGATCTCGGCGATGTGGTTCAGATCGGCCAACGGCGCGACGCCGAGCGCATTCAGGGCATAGCCGGCCGCCAGATAGCCGACTAACGGCGGAAACGACAACCTGCTGGCGACCAGGCCAGTCAGATAGGCTGCGCTAATCCAAATCAATTCCATCATGTTCGATAACTTTTAAAATCTGAATGTTTAGTCGCGGCAACGGTTCGCGGCCGCCAATAGCGTTTTATATCACGGCTTGGCCGACACCGAGCTTTGCCGGTAGCCGGTAAATGCCGACAATCGATTGAAATTGCGCCGCCACCCCCGTTATGATTGGTCTCGAGCCAGTCACCCGTGCCCCGCGCGGCATTCCTACCAGCCGGAGCCCCGATTATGAAACATCCCGAATTTCCGCTCAGCGACGAATTGATCTACTTGAACCATGCCGCCGTGGCGCCGTGGCCGAAACGCACCAGTGCCGCCGTCATCGCCTTTGCCGAACAAAACCGCGACTGGGGTTCGCATTACTACCCGGATTGGCTGAAAAAAGAATTGCTGATTCGGCGCCAGTTCAAGGAACTGCTCAACGCGGCGTCGGCCGACGATATCGCCCTGGTCAAAAACACCTCGGAAGCGCTGTCTTTCGTGGCCTGCGGCCTGACCTGGCAAGCCGGGGACAACATCGTTTCCAGCAACGAAGAGTTCCCCTCCAACCGCCTGCCCTGGCAAGCGCTGGCGGCCCAGGGCGTGGAATTCCGCGAAGCCGACCTGCGCAGCGCAGCGACGCCGGAAGACGCGCTGTTTGCGCTGGTGGACCAAAACACCCGGCTGCTGACCGTCAGTTCGATTCAATTCGGTTCCGGCCTGAGAATGGATTTGGAGCGGATCGGCGAATTCTGCAAGCGGCGTGGCATCCTGTTTTGCGTCGACGCGATTCAAAGCCTGGGTGCGGTGCAATTCGACGTACAGACTTGCCAAGCAGATTTTGCGATGGCCGACGGCCACAAATGGCTGTTCGGCCCGGAGGGCTTGGGCGTGTTTTACACCACACCTGAGGCGAGGGAGCGGCTGAGTTTGAGCCAGTACGGCTGGCACATGATGAAGGACACCCACAACTACGAGAACCGGCCCTGGGAGATTCACCCCAGCGCCCGCCGCTTCGAATGCGGCAGCCCGAACATGCTCGGGATTCAGGCCCTGTCGGCCAGCCTGTCGTTGTTATTGGAGACCGGGATGGCAACCGTGGAAACGCTGGTGCTGGAACGCAGCGACTTTTTACGCCACGCCATCCGCAATCAGCCGAATCTGTTGTTGCTTTCCGAAGCGGCGCCCAGACTGAAGTCCGGCATCGTCGTGTTCAAACACCGCGAAGCCGGTAACGAGACGCTGTACCGGCATCTGCAACAGCACGGCGTAGTCTGCGCCTTGCGCGGCGGCGGCGTGCGTTTCTCGCCGCATTTTTACAACTCGCTGGACGAGATCGACCGGGCCTTGGCGATTGCCGCCGACTGCCCGCCGGCTGACTAAGCCTTAGTTGCGCCAGTACAGCGCCGCCAGCGCCAACCCGGCCAACCCGGCAAATTGCCAGGCGATGTCGGTTTCGGTCTGCCCCGGTTCGGCAAAGCCGCTCTGTGCCAGCGCCAAACCCAAGCTTTCCGCATCCAGCAGGCGCTGATAGCGCAAGCCGCTGTCGCCGGCCAGTTTACGCAGATAGTCTTCGTGCAAGCGGCTCAAATGCTCGTCGCCGCTCACTGCCCGGCTGCCGAACGGCGCGTTGCGAGCGTCGTAGCCTTCGATTTTTTCCGGATTCAAATCGGACTCGCCGAAAGTGGAGCGGTGCGGTACATCTTCCGGCCGGTAAAACCCCAAACGCTTGCCGTTGGCATCGAATTTCGGAATCGGCGCCGCCTGGTCGCCGCCGACGCCGACGATCAAGCCCTTGACCTGACCTTTGAATACGGTCAAATCCGGTTGGTAGCGCGGATTCGGCGGCGGCGCTTCCTGGCCGTCACTGAAAAATACCAAACTATCCCGGCTGTTTTTGAAGGCTTCCAGCGTCGATGCCAGGCCGGAGGCGATGCGGCTGTCCGCCGCCCAGGCCATGCGCCAATCCAAGGCCGCGATGGCCGCATCGATTTCAGCAAAGCCGGCACAGACTTCGATCGGTTCGAACAACACTACCGAACGCCGTTCGGTAAACACGCCCAAACCGACTTGCGATTGGCAGGGCAAGGCCAGCAGTTGCCGGCGCAGGGTCTGCTTGACGAACTCCAGCCGGCTGACGGACTGGCCGTCGCTCTGATAGTCCTCGGTGTTCATGCTGCGGGTGATGTCGACGACGAACACCAGCCGGTACAAGGGCTGGCGGGCAACGCGGGTCGGCCCGGCCGCCGCGACCAGGGCCAACACCAGCGCCGCGGCCAACAGCCAGAAACGAAAATCCTTGACTAGCGTCATTGGCAATATCTCCGGCAGTGACAGCTTGCGACTGGATTAGCGAATGCCATGTTCCAACCTGAAGCTAGGCATTACGGCAAGCCACGCGGAAAGCCCGGCAACGAAGTCCACAGTTCGGACTTTTGCGAACCGTCGTCTTCCTGATTGCCGCTGTTGATCCGGTCCATTTCCGGCAGTAAACGCATCGCCACTTCCAGATTGTATTTGGCATCCCAAAAGCCGGGGTCGGCTGCCAGCGCCTCGCGGTAGGCCTGTTTGGCCAAGCCGACCAACGGCGTCGCACTATCGACACCGCCTGCCTTCAACTTCTCCTGGGCTTGGGCCAGATACAGATTGCCCAGATTGTAGCGGGCCTGAGCGCGCAAGGCCGGCGGCACCTGCTGCAACAACAGGTTCAAGGTCGCCAACGCATCGTCGTAACGCCCGGCTTTGCGTAAATACACCGCCCGCGCCAGTCGCAGCGCCGGATCGGCATTAGCCAAATCCTCGACCGCGACATCGCGTCCGGCCAGCAACTGCCCGATCAGCCGGTTTTGCCCGGCAATTCCGGCCCAGAGCCAGGCCTGGCTCAGTGCCACCGCCAGTGCCGCGGCCAGCGCGGTCCACCAAAAACCGTGTTTGATGCGTCTGATTAACATTTGGCCTCGCAAGCTTTAACAGCGATCAGGAGTAACAGCATCAACGCCGCGCTGCGGTAGCACAGCGGCGCCAAATCCTGCTTCGGAATCCGTTCGAAATAATGCAGCGGCTGTTGTTCCAGCCGGTTGATATCCTCGATCGCCTGCCGCATCGCGCCGGGGTCTTCCGCTTGATAGGCCTGATAGGGAATGTGCAGGCTGGAAAAGAACAAATGCAAATAGCGCTCCGGCATGGCCTGGGCGTTGTCGTCGCGCGGATCGCTCGGCTGGTCGAACAGGCCCGGGCTATTGGCGGTGCGTAAAAACACCCAGTACAAGCGTACCTGCTGGCGCTGAAACAATTCTCTGAGCTTGGCTTCGCTGTCCGGATCGATCACCGCGGCGCCGTCCGACACCAACAAAACGATACGGGCGCCGGCCGCCGGGCGTTGGTCGAAGTAGGATAAGGCCAGCGCCAAACCCTTGCTGACGTTGGTATAGGCCAGCGCCGGCCGCGCGGTTGCGGCGATGGCGGCGGCTACGGCCTGCTTGTTCTCGGTCAGCGGCGTGACGAATAGCGGCGAAGTACTGTAAGCGGCGACGCCGATCAAATCGTGTTCGCGGCGTTCGACGAATTGGCTTAGCAAACGCCGGGCGGCGGCGGCCTTGCTCTCGGCCCCGCCGGTTTCGGCGGCGGTGCCGGCAAAGGTCTGATCCATGCTGTTGCTGCGGTCCAGCAGCAACACGATATGCGCGCCATGGCCGATGCGCTCGACCTGCTGCTCGGTCCGGTAAATCCCGGCCATCCCCAGTACCAGCCCCGCCAAGGCCAACGCGCCCAGCAGCCGGATGGCGGCGTCGACCGCCAGCGACAGCCCGTCCGCCGGTATCAGGTCCAACGCCGGATGGCCGGCTACGCGCTGGCCGTAGCGCAGCAAGGGCAACGCACAGAGCAGCAGGCCGGCCAACAGCCAGGGTTGTTCGACGGCCAGATTCACCGGCTGCCCCGCTCTATGGCCCGGCACCAGCCGCACAGTTTTTGCAGGCGATCGAAATCGGCGCCGACCAAGTCCGGCTGCCCGGCAAAGAAAAACCGGTTGGAGTAATCGAAAAACCAGACCAGTTCGGATTGGATTTGGCCGAATTCGGGATGCGCCCGCAAAAACTCCGGCAGACGATGGCCGAATACCGGTGCACCGTAAGTCGCATTAAACGCGCTGTGCAAGGCAGCCAGTCCGGCGCCCAATTCGGCCGGCGCCAAGCGGCGCAAATGCTTTTCGGCGGTTTTGAACGGACTGCGCCGGGCAAACCAGGGCAGATAACCGTACTGCCGCGCCAGCTTCAAGCCCAACACCGCCGCGGCCGCCAGCGCCAATGCCAGATTGGTGCGCACGGCAGCGGTCGACAACAAGGCCGGCGGTTGATCCGGCCGTAAATATTCGCCGTCGACATCCTGCCGGGCGATCAATTCCCGCAACGGCGCCAGCGTGAACTGCCACGGCGGCACGCTTTCCTCGACGGTTTGGCCGTATTGACTGAAGCGTAAGGCAAAGCCGGGGATGGTCAGGGCTTTCACTTCCAGCGGCGCATAAAACACCTGGTATTCCAGGTCGATCCGGTACGCGTCGGCACCGGCCTCGACCAGTTCGATCCGGCGCAGATTCAACCAACGGTTCAGCGGGCCGGGCTTGGGCAGGCTGGCAGGCTGCAGTTGCACGCCGGGCCGGGTCTGCACCAGAATCCGCATCGGCACGGTATCGCCGATCTGATAACCGAACGGCCGCGGCGTCTCCAGATTGAAGGCCTCGACCGGCCGGCTCGGGCCGCCGGCACACGCTGCTGCCAACGCTGCCGCAATCGCCAACACCACCAGACGCGAGAATGCTGCTAGGTATCGGCACGACTTCACGCTGCCCGCTCCAGGAAATAACGATTGAATTGTTCGACCCGATACCCCTGTTCGATGAACAGCGGTTCGCTGCCGGCGGCGCGAAACAAACGCTGCAACAGGGACCGGCGCCGGCTGTAGGCTAGCTCGATGCGCCGTTTCAGGGCCGGCCGCAGCCACAATCGCCGGCAGCGACCGCTTTCCGGATCTTGCAGTGCCAGCAACCCCCAATCCGGCAAGGCGCGGTATTCGGCGGCGTCCCAGATCAACAACGGCACCAGTTCGTGGCGACCTACGCTCGCCAATAAAGCAGGCAATTGCGCGGTCGGCCAATGGCCGTCGCCGAGCAAAAACAACAAGGCCCGCCGCCGCGGCAAGTAAGCGCCGGCCTGCCACAAACCTTGGCAGCCGCGTTGCTGCGGCAATTGTTCGATGATGCCGCTCAAGGACGACAACCAACTCAGATCGCCGCCGGGCGGCGCATACAACAAGGGCTTCTCGTCGGGACCGAAACCGGCAAAACCGATCCGATCACCGCAAGCCAAAGCCGATTCGGCGATGGCACGAATCAGGTCGAGCATGACTTGGCGTTTATCGAAAACGCCGCGGTAAGCCAGCGACGCCGACAGGTCCGCCAATACCATGACCTCGACCCGGTCATGTTCCTGGTAGGCCTTGACCCGGTATTGGCCGAACGGATCGAGCAGACTGGCGCGCAAATCCAGCCGGCGCGGATCGGGCCGCGCCAGTAGCGCCTCATGGCGTTTGAATAATTGGCCGTTGCCGACCATCTGGCCGGGATGGGTGCCGGGGTAAACCTCGACGGCCGGTCTGGGCAAACGATAGCAGAAAGGTTCGATACGGGAGGCCATGGCACGGTTAGCCGGAGACATGCTGACGGAATGAGGTCTGGCTATTGGGTGACGACGACCTGCACTACCAGCCCGGTCACCAGTAAATAACCCGGCAAGGCATATTTCAGCGGCGCATTCACCAGCAGTTCCACCACGCCGGAATAACCGCGCTGATTGCGGCTGTAAATCGCCTCGCCCAGCAGCCACAGCAGCGAGTCCAATATCAACAGCGCAACAATGGTGAAGAAGCCGACGTCGCTGAACAGGAACGACTTATTGGCCAACAGCGAAATGCGTTCGTTGGTATCGAAAAAGTTGGCGGTCAAAATGCCGATCATCAACGCCCCTTCGTCGAACGCGACCAGGAAGAAGGTGTAGGTAAAGCGGCGCAAGCGCGCCGAAAATCCGGCCAGTTGCGGCAAGCGCAAGGACAAGTACAGCACCGGCACGCTGACGCAAAACAGCAAAATGCCGATCACCGACAACAAAATCCAGAACTTGAAGCCGACCGCGTCGTTCAGCGCGCTGGTGTAGTAAGCGGCGTACGGAATGTCGGAATAGGCGTCCAGCATGCTGGCAATCAAGGAACTGATGATGCCGACACCGGACCAGGTCAAATAGGTTTCCAGCAAATGGCCGAGCCCGGCGTGCGGGACCAGTGCGGGTAAAAATCGTTTCCAATCCATAAGTTTAGGGTGCGGCGATGCGCTGCAAGATTTGGTTGACCAGTTCCGGAAGCAAGACCTCCCGGCGATAGGCGTAAATGGGGTTTAAAAACAGGCGATGGCTCATGGTCGGCGCATACACGGCCTGCAAGTCCTCCGGCCACAAGCTGTCGCGGCCTTCCAGCCAGGCCCTGACCTTGGCCGCACGAATCAGATAGCTCATGCCGCGCGGGCTGGCGCCGGATTGCAGCAATTGGCCGATGTCGACGTCGCTGAGGCTAATGCCGTAAGCCTGCGGCTTGGCAGTCGCCTGCCACAGCTCCAGCGCATATTTGTGCAGGGCCGGCGCGGCCTGCACCCGCTGTTGAATCGCTGCGCCCAGCGCGTTCAGGTTTTGATAACCGATCGCCGACGCCGGCATTGCCTCAATCAAGGCATCGACATCGTGGAAACGCGGGTCGAACATCAACTGATCCAGTACCGCGTCGTCATCGGGCGCGGCGATGTTGATTTCCATCAGAAAACGGTCGCGGGCGGCGGCCGGCAATTCGAAGGTCTCCTCGCGTTCGACCCGGTTGCGGTCGGCGAATACCAGCATGTGCGGCATCCGGTATTCGCGGTTGAAGGCGCCGACGGCGCGCTCGGCCATCACCCGCAGCAGCAGCGAATGCACTTGCGGCCGGGCGCGATTGATTTCGTTGAAGAAAAATACCGCCAGTTCCTCGCCCTGTTTCAGCAGCGGCCCCGGATCGACCCGCGGCCGGCCGTCCTGGTCCAGGTAGGTGTAATACACCAAATCCGACGGCATCAGATCGATCGTGCCCTCGATGCGTTGGTAACGGCCGCCCAAGCCCTGAGCGACGGTACGCAGCAAGGTGGTCTTGCCGACGCCGACCTGGCCTTCCAATAACACGTGGCCGCGGGCGAACACCGCGATGGTCAGGTTGCGCACCGCGGCCTGCTGGCCGATCACGATGCGGTTGATTTGGCGCTCGAAATTCAGGGCCTGTTCGCACCCGTCGCTGAGTTGATGTTCTGAATTCATAGTCATAAAAAAGCCCCGGCGCATTACTTTGCCGGAGCAGAGTGGTTTTATCCTGTTGGGACGCGTTTACCGCACAGTCCGTTGCCGAGAACGCTTGGGGAGATAGACCGGAATAAGCTGAAAACGCCGGAAACGCCTATCGGCTTATTCCGGCCTACGCCTCATCGACACGCTCATCCCGGACCGAATAAAAGGTTTATGATCGGCAATCGCGGAAATTAGGCCCCGCCTTCCCTGGCGGCTTCCTAAGGGTTCGATAAAGCCTGGTCCGGGTTATTTGTCTTCCACGTCGTAAACGAACTTGCCGGTTTTCGCCAGAACTTCGGTGCGTTTGGCGTTGCGCGCTTCCATTTCCTTGATCGACTGGGCTTGTTTGTTCAACTCGTTCGGATCGTGTTTCGGGTCGTATTTGCTGCCGGCTACTTGCGCCGGATAGCCAGGCTTCGGTTCCCAGCAGTTGCCGGCTTCTTTGCATTTGGTGCCGTCGTAGGCTTTCGCCGTGCCGGACAGCCCCAGGGCCAGCAATACCGCACCTAACAGTACTAATTTGTTCATGTTGATCTCCTAATAAATCAATTAATATCCCTCACCCCAACCTCTCTCCCAATGTGAGAGAGGGTTTTTTTTGGCCTGTTGCGATTTAAGCGGTTAGGGGTTATCTCCCCTCTCCCTCTGGGAGAGGGGCCGGGGGTGAGGGTGTTTATTTCAACCACTCCGCCTTCTTCGGATCGCCCTTATAAATGCTGCGCAAGAACGCCATGATGTGCAGCATGTCGTCGGTGCTGAAGTTGACGTATTGCGGGCCCATCATGCCGTTGGCGCCGCCGAACAGGATTTCGAACAAGCCCTGGTCGGTCAGACCGCGCGGATAGGTCCAGTAGTCGTCGGCCAGACCGGGACCCAGTTTGCCTTCGGCTTCGTGGCCGTGGCAGCCGGAGCAGCCGGTCATGTACAGGCTCTCGCCCTTCTTGGCGGCTTCGGCGTCGCCGTTGTAAGGGTTTTTGCCGGTCTGCATGAATTGCTTGAATTTGTCGGTATTGCCGCCTTTCTTGGCGAAACTCAAATCCAGCGCTTCGCCGGTCAAGGCATGACGCAAGGTGATGTCTGCTTGAACGGCGGACACCGTTGCCAGCGACAGAGTCAGCGCTACGCCGTTGAAAAATGTCTTCAATTTCATTAAATGATTCCTGTTAGTTCATGGACAAGGCGCTAGCGGGTTCCTCCAGCAGCGGAATACCTTCCGCTTCCAGCAGTTCCTCGATATCGTCCTGTTTCTCGCGCACGATTTTGTTCAATTGCTCCAGCAATGCGGTATCGCCTTTGCGCACCCCGATCGCGGTGCTGTAGTGCAGACCGACTTTCTCGCCGTCGGCACGCTTGGCGTTATCCGGAATCAGCGTCATCGTCAGTGGTGTCGCCGCAGCCTTCACGTAACGCGCCGCCGCCGGTCCCCACAAAATCGCGATTTCGGCTTTGCCGGATGCCACTTCGTTGACCAGTTTGTCGTTGTCGTATTTGACGTACTGGTTACGCTTGGACTTGAAGCCGGCCAATTCTTGTTGGTAATTGAACATTTCGTTGTAACGGCCGATGGTCCGCAACATGGTCTCGGCCGGCGTACCCGGCGCGAAAGCGATGCGTTTGGCTTGTTTCAGTGCCGGACTGTCCCAGTTCTGCAGATCCAGCGCATCCTGCTCGCGGCTGATAAAGACGTAACCGGAGCGGTAATACGGCGCCGTAGTCAGCAGGCGCGGATCGCCGGCATCGACACCCATCACCACGTCGCACAAGCCCTTGTCCAGGTAGTCGCGGATGAAGTAACGCGGGTCGGTCCAGGTCACCGTTTCCAGCTTGCGGCCCATTTGCTCGGCTACGTAGTGCGCCAGCTTGTTCTCGAAGCCCTCGCCGGCTTGGTTGGCATAAGGCATTTCGTTTTCGGCGGTGCAGACTTTCAACGCCGGTTGCTCGGCTTGGGCCGTGGCAAAACCCAGGCCCAGAGCCAATGCGGTAAAAATGCGGATAGTGTTTTTCATGTTTTCCAATCTGACGTAGGGTGGGCACCACGTGCCCACCGAATTCGGCAACCAGGTGGGCATAGCATGCCCACCCTACGATTTACAGCGAGAACACCATCACGCCGCCGCCCATTTGGGTGTAGTGCGCCAATTCCTTGAACGCACCCACCGCGCCCAGACCGGCGGTCGGGTCGGCCAGGTCGAATACCAAACCAACGCCCGGCCAACCGCCGACACCGTAATAAATCGCAACATACTGTTTGTTGTTGTGTTTATAGGTGATCGGGTGACCGATAACGCCGGAAGGCAGTTTGAACTTCCACAGCTCTTCACCGGTTTTGGAGTGGCGGGCTTTGATGTAGCCGTCCAAGGTGCCGTAGAAAACCAAGTCGCCGGCGGTGGCCATGGTGCCGCCCCAGACCGCGAATTTCTCCTGAACTTCCCATTCCATTTTGCCGGTGACCGAGTTCATGGCTTTGACTTGACCCAGGGTGCCTTTAGGACCCGGATACATGTTCAACGTCGCGCCGACGAAGAATTGGCCGGCCCGGTAAGGCAGCATGAACGGTTCCCAATCCATACAGATGTGGTTGACGCCCATGAAGAACAGTTGCTTATTCGGGTCGTAAGACTCGATGCCCTGGTTGTGGTAACCCATCGCCGACGGGCAGATGCCGGTGGCTTGGTGATCCATGTGGGTCGAATATTCCGGATCGCGCACCGGCAGACCGGTTTTCAGATCGACTTTTTTCACCCAGTTGACAGTGTCGTCGATCTTGAAGGCATTGATCAGATCGCCGTTTTCCCGGTCCAGGGTGTAAACGATACCGTTACGGTCCGGATGGGTCAGCAGTTTGCGTTTCTTGCCGTCGACCACTTGCTCGGACAAGCCCATGTAGTTGACGCCGGCATAGTCCCACTCGTCGTGCGGGGTTTTTTGGTAGCCGAATTTAGCTTCGCCGCTGTTGATGTCGCGGCCCCAGATGGTCATGGTCCATTTGTTGTCGCCGGGACGCATGGTTTCGTTCCACGGTGCCGGGTTGCCGGAGCCGTAGTACAACATTTCTAACTCAGTGTCGTAAGCGTACCAACCCCAGTTGGTGCCGCCACCGATTTTCCAGGCGTCGCCTTCCCAGGTTTTCAGACCCAGACCGAACTGGCCGTAATGCGGGTTAGCTTTATTGAAGTCTTTCGACAATTTGATGTCTTCGTCCGGACCGGTGGCGTAAACCCGCCACTCTTGCTTGCCGTCCTTGATGTTAAAGGCGGTAGCGTAGCCGCGCACACCCAGTTCGGCGCCGGAGGAACCGACGATGACTTTATCCTTGGCCACGAACGGCGCGACAGTCAAGGTCGAGCCCATGGCGATGTCGGAGTTTTTCCATTTTCCAACGCAGCTCGCCGGTCTTGGCGTTCAAAGCCACGACGTGACCGTCCAACTGGTTCAAGAAGATCGTGGCCGGATAATCCTTGCCGGCCGGCGCATAGGCCAGACCGCGGTTGACCACGTCGCAGCAGGCAACCGCGCGGGCCGCCGGGTTTTGTTTGGGTTTGAACTGCCACAGGATCTTGTCCGGCTCGTTCAAATCGATCGCGAACACGTTGTTCGGATACGGGGTGTGTACGTACATAATGCCGTCGACCACCAGCGGCCCGCCTTCATGGCCGTTCAGTACGCCGGTCGAGAAAGACCATGCCACTTTCAGGTTCTTGACGTTGTTGGCGTTGATGTCGATCATCTCGCTGAAATGGGTGGAGCCGTAATCCTTGGTCTGCATCACCCAATTGGTGTTTTGTTTGGAAAGTTGCTCCAGCTCTTTATTCGCTTGCGCCGATTGCGGCACGCTCAACGCTGCTCCGGTCAAAACGGCCGATGTCGCCACGTTCTTGGCAAACCGTGAAATTTGCATGAATCCTCCTATGTTGTTTATTAGAGTGCATGGCCCGGCAAATCGGTTGGTTAGGGGAGCCTTCCGTTAAAAGCGGATACGCGACGGGCGTATCCGGGCAAAATCAATAGCAAGCTGTGCTTTGATTTTGGCGTTTATCCGTTAACGCGAGACGCCGCAGTACGGCAATCTCCTGACTTTTTCAGATCAGCAGTCTCGATCAATTCGCACACATCATTGACTTAGACCTACCGGGCCATGCTGACGGGAAATGGTAAAGAAACCGCCCGGCCCGGCGTTACGGAATAATCCACGAAAAGCACGGGAAAATCGCGTGAAAAGCAGCGGAATCTTTCCCATCGCCAACCAACTGCAAACAGGAAAAGCTCCCATGGTTTCGCAGATCAAAAAACGGCATGATGGCCGCGGCCGCGAGCATAGAAACGGCCGGAAACGATTCAGCAATCCGCGAAAGAGGAAGTATTGCCTGTGGCAAACAAAATCAGCGTGTTATTGGTGGACGACCACGCCGTGGTCCGAGCCGGTTACAAGACCTACCTGTCGCTGTCCGAGCGCATCGGCGAAATCTACGAAGCCGACCGCGGCGAAACCGCCTGCCAGATTTATTCCAGGCACACCCCGGACGTCGTGGTGATGGATTTATCGATGCCCGGCCTGGGCGGTCTGGAATCGGTGCGGCGCCTGCTGAGCCGGCACCCGGCTTGCCGGATACTGGTCTTCAGCATTCATAACGAACTGGTCTACGTCACCCGCGCGATCAAGGCCGGCGCCAAAGGCTACATCACTAAAAACAACGAACCGGACACCTTGGTCACCGCCGTCTGCGCCATCGCCGAAGGCAACACTTACATCGACCCCGACCTGGCCCAGCAATTGGCGGTCAACATGGCGGTAGGCCAGGACGAGTCGTACAAGATCAAATCGCTGTCGCCGCGCGAGTTCGACATCTTCTGCCTGCTGGCCAACGGCCTCAGCACCCGCGAAGCCGCAGAAAAACTGTGTTTGAGTTACAAGACGGTCTGCAACCACAGCACCGCAATCAAGGAAAAGTTGGGCGTTAAAACGATGTCGGAAATGACGTTGCTCGCCAGCCGGCAGGGGATTGTTAAGAGTTCGGCGGCTTAAGGGGATTGGTTATCAAGACAGAGGTCAACGGTTCCGCTGTCCGGGGGCGCTTAGCAAACCCTAACCATCAAGTGCATCCAGCTTGGCTTGCACCCATTTCAAATCGTCTGCAAATTGCGGCACCTCCGGCAATACGGCGGTCAAACGCTGACAAATCGCCAAACTCTCGGCATAGGCGGCACGAGCCGCTTGCAGCCGGCCCTGGGCTTGCTTGATGTCGCCGACATTGTTCAACGACAGGCTCAAGTCGCGCAGGGTTTGCGGGGCGTCGCCCAGCGCGTTGCGCAGTTGCTGGCGCAGTTCCAAGCTTTCCGCATAGGCGGCGCCGGCCGGTTCCAGCCGGCCCAGGGCTTGCTCGACGTCACCGAGCTTGATCAACGCCACGCTCAAATCGCGCAGGGTTTGCGGGGCGTCGCCCAGCGAAGTGCGCAATTGCCGGAACAAATCCAGGCTTTCCGCATAGGCGGCGCCCGCCGCTTCCAGCCGGCCCAGGGCTAGCTCGACGTCGCCGAGCTTGATCAACGATACACTCAAGTCGCGCAGGGTTTGCGGAGCGTCGCCTAGCGCAGTGCGCAGTTGCCGACGCAGATCCAGGCTTTCCGCATAGGCGGTGCCGGCCGCTTCCAGCCGGCCCAGGGCTTGCTCGACGTCACCGACATTGCCCAACGCCACGCTCAAGTCGCGCAGGGTTTGCGGGGCGTCGCCCAGCGCGCTACGCAGTTGCCGGCACAATTCCAGGCTTTCGCCATAAGCGGCGGCGGCCGCTTCCAGCCGGCCCAGGGCTTGCTCGACGTCGCCGAGCTTGATCAACGACACGCTCAAATCGCGCAGGGTTTGCGGGGCGTCGCCCAGTGCGCTGCGCAGTTGCCGGCGCAGTTCCAGGCTTTCGCCATAGGCGGCGCCGGCCGCTTCCAGCCGGCCCAGGGCTTGCTCGACGTTGCCGACATTGTCCAACGACACGCTCAAGTCGCGCAGGGTTTGCGGGGCGTCGCCCAGCGCGCTACGCAGTTGCCGGCACAATTCCAGGCTTTCGCCATAGGCGGCGCCGGCCGCTTCCAGCCGGCCCAGGGCTTGCTCGACGTCACCGAGCTTGATCAACGACACGCTCAAATCGCGCAGGGTTTGCGGGGCGTCGCCCAGTGCGCTGCGCAGTTGCCGACGCAGCTCCAGGCTTTCGGCATAGGCGGCGCCGGCCGCTTCCAGCCGGCCCAGGGCTTGTTCGACGTCACCGACATTGTCCAACGACACGCTCAAGTCGCGCAGGGTTTGCGGGGCGTCGCCCAGCGCGCTGCGCAGTTGCCGGCACAATTCCAGGCTTTCGCCATAGGCGGCGGCGGCCGCTTCCAGTCGGCCCAGGGCTTGCTCGACGTCGCCAAGCTTGTTCAACGACACGCTCAAGTCGCGCAGGGTTTGCGGGGCGTCGCCCAGCGCGCTGCGCAGTTGCCGACGCAGCTCCAGGCTTTCGGCATAGGCGGCGCCGGCCGCTTCCAGCCGGCCCAGGGCTTGCTCGACGTCACCGACATTGTCCAACGCCACGCTCAAATCGCGCAGGGTTTGCGGGGCGTCGCCCAGCGCAGTGCGCAGTTGCCGACACAATTCCAGACTTTCCGCATAGGCGGCGCCGGCCGCTTCCAGCCGACCCAGGGCTCGGTCGACGTCGCCGGCGTAATTTAAAGCGACGCTGTAATTGCGCAATTGGTCCGATGGCGTATTTTGCGGCTCGGCTAACGGCTTCAGCAGCGGCAACAGTTGCCCGACGATTTGGCCGGCGGCGGCGTAATCCATGCGCTCCAAAGCCTCTGCGGCGGCAGCGAAGCCGGCCTCCGCCGCCAAGCGGGATTTGTCGGCGGTGGTTTGCCAGAGCCGCTGCCATTCGCGCTCCGCCGCCGAGGCTTGGCCGCCAGCCGGCGCAACGGCCGGTGTCGCGGATTCGGGTTGGCGGGCGGGCGGTTGTTGCAGCGTCGGCAGCGGCAAGTCGGCGGTAAAGCTGCGGATACTCCACAAGTCCGGCAGCATGACGGGCACTTCGGGGCGCAGTTCGGCGGGCAGTACCAGCACCAACGGGCAGGCCATGTCCCGTTCCAGCAAAAAACGCCGTTCGTTGAGGCGGGACAACAATTGCCAGACCGCCTGGCGCTGGGCGGCACCGTCCAGCCGCGCCTCCAGCCACAGCGGCGGCCGGGCGGCGGCTAACGGCCGATACCCAAACACCGCTGCCAAGGTGTCGTTCAATTGTTCGGGATGCTGTAAAACCAAGTGCCGCGCCGGCAAGGTATTGAAAGCCAGCAAATCCGACAGGCGTTGGCGTAGCGCCTCGGCCGGGGCCGGATGGCGGCTGAACAATATCGCCAGTTTGAAGCCGTCCGCCCACTCCAGATGCGGGCGCAGCCGGCGCCAGATAGCGTCCAGCTCCGCCCGATAGGCAGAATCAGCCGCCACGGGCCACGCTGTCGCGCAGCAGCGGGTGTACGTCGTACCAATCCACGCCGTTACGGTAATTGAGCAGATATTTGCCTTCGATCAGGCGAGCAAAGTCCGGCAGTTTGTCCAGGCTTTCCAAGGGCCGTTCATGAGTATTGAGTACCCGCGATAATTTTTGCCTGTCGTCGTCGGCCAACGGCATGTCGTTGCGTAAGGCGCTTTCGGCGGCATTTAATACGCTATCGGGCAGCGGCAGGCTGGTTTGGTACAAAGCCTCGGTAATGCTCAAACCGACCATGCGGAAAAAGTCGCGCAGGTCGCCGCCGGAGTTGGCGGCCAGCCGCAGCAATTGTTCCCCGGTAAAAAATTGGCTCCATTCCGGAAAACGGCGGCCAACCACTTCCACCATGGCATTCAGCCCGGTCGGCGAAGGCACTGGGGCTTTGCCATCCTCCGGGCGGTTTTCGTAAACGTGGACGCTGGGTAGCATGTAAATCCGCCCACCGGAGTATAGCGCCGCCAAACTGCCGGCCAGTGCGGTCAAATACGGCGGCACGGTGCAAACCAAATATAACGGCGACAAGCGCAGCTTGTCGGCGTGGCCGGAAAATATGGTTTCCACGCTTTTAAACACTTTACCCACGTCTTCGCTATCGCCAACCCCACGCAAACGCTCTACCGAATCCAGCAACAGCACCACTTTTTTGGCCGGATCGCCGCTTTGTTGGCGGATGTACTCGACGGTGCTTTCCACGAATTGGCGGGATTCCTGCATCAACTTGGCCACGTGGCCGCGGGTACTTTCCTGGAGCTTTTGCTTGAAGGTCGGGTTTTCGCGCAAGGACATTTTCAGGCTGGCTTTAATGTCATCTCCGCCTTCCAAACCGAGTTCATCTATCTTGACTTCGCTTTGCAAGAAATTCCAAACCCGTTCGAAAAAGCCGGTCCGCGCCGGGTCGTCGCCGAAACGTTGTTCGACTTTTTCCGACAAACCGCCCAGCATGCTGATCAGAAAGTCGGTGATTTCCACCGCCATGGTCAGGTTGAGATATTCGGCCATGTCCACGTAAAACACTTCGCAACCGAAGCCGCGCAACATTTCGGCCAGCCGCATCAATTCGGTGGTTTTGCCGGTGCCACGATTGCCGGAAAACAGATAGGTACCGCCGCCTTCGTCGAAATCGATACGGTCGGCCAGCACTTGCACCAACGCACGTTCCGAGCCGTGCAAACCTTCAACGTAAAGTTCCTGGCTAACGCCTCGTTCGATCAACGGATGGTCGCCGAAAACCACCGGCTTGGTCGCATCCAGCGCGTTAAGGCATTTTTTGATTTTTGGGCGTAACGCCGTGGGGTCGATCATGAGTTACCGGTCATTTCCGTCATTACCATTAGGTGCTTAATAGTAGCACGGGCGTTGAATTTCCAGGTCTCCCTCGTTCTACCTGGGAACCGTTTGACGGGACGCTGCGCCTCTTCAACAGCATAGCGATTGAATCGGCGTTTCGGACGCCAAATCGCCGGAAAAATGATTTTTTTGGTTCTCCTCACCCTGCCCTCTCCATCAGGAGAGGGTTATTGCGGCTTCGCCACCTTCTGCATGGATGCAGGAGGTAGAGCAACGCATGGAGCAATTGCCGAGGCCAAGCAAAAGAAAGTATCTCGGCTGTCGGGCCGAGACCCGACTTTAAAACCCGTCGCGTCAGCGACACAACTGACGTCTACAGGCGGACAAAACAGCCGCCGCTACTTCTCCAACTTCGCCTTCAACCCATTCAAGCCATCTTTAAAAAACCGGGTCATGGCCTCGACCGCGGCGGCGTCGCTGAGGTTTTCCGGCGGGGTGTTGCCGGTGTCGCCGCGGTAGAAGCGGCTTTTCAGCGTGACGACAGTGGAATCGGTGCTGTCGCCGTGCGCGACTTTCAGATCGACGGTGTGCGAGCTGGTCGGCAAGGCTTTGACGTTTTCGGTTTTCAGCCGGTAGCTGTATTCGTGTTCGGCGTCGTTGTAGTAATCGAGTTCTTCGACGATGCTTTCGCCGTTTTGGAAGGTCAGTTTGCGGGTGCCGCCGGATTGGTTTTTACCGTCGCCCTCGGCCGCCTTCAAATCCGGATGCCAATGGCCGATATCGTCGAAGTTTTTCACCGCTTCCCAGACCTTGGCGACCGGCGCCTGAATCGTCACGCTTTCTTTGGCCTTTTGCGGGGTCGGGCCGTGGGCCTGAGCTTGGCTGCAGAGCAGAGAGAATCCGAGGGCGTAAATGATCTGGCGCATACTAAATACCGGTAAAAGTTAAAACCGGCATTATCGGCAAGCGCGCACATTCTGCCTTGGGAAGAATGCCCGTTATGCGCTAGGCAGTTTTCATTTATTAAACCAGCCCTGTGGTGCCTGACCTTGGATTCGGGGCTGTTTGAACCCATGTGATGCCGCCCTCCCACACCCTCGGGACCAACGGTTTTAGGGCCGGCAAGCGCCGGCCGGCTCAGGCCGGCTTGCTGATACCCAAACGCTCCATCCGCGAACGCAACGTGGTTGACGGCACACCGAGGATTTTGGCGGCGCCCTGGTTGCCGGCGATGCGCCAGGAGGTGGCTTCCAGCGCTTTCAGAATGTGCTGACGTTCGGCTTCGTCCAGCGTCACGATCGGCGCTGAGCTCGTGGCCCCGACCGGCGCGGTGGCGTGCACGCATTCGACGTTGGCCAGTTGCGAGCCGTTGGTCAGGATCACCGCGCGTTCGATGATGTGTTGCAATTCGCGGATATTGCCGGGCCAGATGTAGCTTTGCATGTCCGACATCAGCCGATCCGGAATCGCGCTGATCTTCTTGCCGAATTTGGCGGCGTATTTGTTGATGAAATGCCGCACCAGATGCGGGATGTCTTCCTTGCGTTCGCGTAGCGGCGGCAAATGAATCGGAAACACGTTCATCCGGTAATACAGGTCGGCGCGGAACCGGCCCTCTTGAGAGAACTGGGCCAGATCGCGGTGGGTCGCGGCGATGACCCGCACGTCGCATTTCAGGGTTTGGGTGCCGCCGACCCGTTCGTATTCGCCCTCCTGCAATACCCGCAGCAGTTTGGCCTGCATTTCCAGCGGCAGTTCGCCGATTTCGTCGAGAAACAGCGTGCCGCCGTTGGCCAGCTCGAACCGGCCCAGTTTGCGGTTGATCGCGCCGGTGAAGGCGCCCTTTTCGTGACCGAACAATTCGCTTTCCGCCAGGTTTTCCGGAATCGTGGCACAGTTCAATTTGACCAGCGTCTTGTCCTTGCGTCCACTCAGATTATGGATTGCCCGGGCAATCAACTCCTTGCCGGTACCGGTCTCGCCGGTGATCAAAACCGTCGCGTCGGTCGCCGCCACCTGCTTGACCAGGGCCATGGCCTGACGCAGGCCGGCCGAGTTGCCGATCAATTCCTCGCCGTCGCGGCTGGCCAGGACTTCCTCCTGCAGGTAGGAGTTGATGCCGCGCAGGGTATGGCACTCCGCTTCCGCCTGCTCCCGCGCCTTGCGTTCGTTGATGTCGCGCAGAATCAGGATGTAGAGCTGCTGCCCGGAGGCTTCGACCCGCGATATCGTGGCTTCGATCGGGAATTCGCTATCGTCGCCGCGGCGGGCGGTCATGCCCTCGGATATCCAGATCGCCTGTTTGGCCGGCACGCCAGCGCGAAAATTGGTCACGGTCTTGTACAACTCCGGCGACAGGAAGCGATCCACAGAACGGCCGATGTTGTCGCCGGCCTTGCAGCGGAACATCTGCTCGGCGGCGGCATTGAACATGGTAATCCGCCCGTCCTGGTCCAAGGCCAGAATCGCATCCATCGCGTTTTCGAAGATGCGCGATAGGCGTTGCTCCTTTTCCTGCAGCTCGGATTTGAGCTTTTGCAAGGTCAGATGGGTTTGTACCCGGGCGATGACTTCCTCGTACTGAAACGGCTTGGTGATGTAATCGACCGCGCCGACATGAAAGCCCTGCACCTTGTTGGCAGTGTCGGCCAGCGCCGTCATGAACAGCACCGGAATCTCGCGCGTGGCCGGATGGCTTTTCAAGGTGGCGCAAGTGGTGAAACCGTCTACACCCGGCATCAGCACGTCCAGCAACACCAGATCAGGCTGCCGGCTTTTCGCCAGTTCCAGCGCGGTTTCGCCGGTCTCGGCGCGCAGCACGTCGAAACCGGCATCGTTCAATAAAAACGCCAGCTCTTCCAGATTCACCGGATTGTCGTCCACCATCAAGATGGTGGGTTTGGCGTCGGACCGGGCGGGGTTTGTCATACGCTGTGCTCAGCCAGGAAGGTTTGAATTTCAGGCTCCAGACGCCGCATCGCCACGTGCAGCAACGGCAAATCGGTTTCGGCATCGTCGAATGCGGCTTCCAGGCCGCTACTTTCCAGGCGCTGGGCGATCTGACCGAATTCGAAAGCGCCGATGCTGTTGGCCGAACCTTTCAGAGTATGGGCCGACAGGCGCAAGGCTTCGCCATCGCGGCGTTTGATCGCCTGGGCGGCGTCTTCCAGCAATCCCGACGACTGTTCCAGAAACAGCGACATCATTCTGCCCAGCAATTGGCCGCGGCCCCGTACCCGGTTCAACGCCTCCTGCCATTCCAGCGCCGGCGGCTCGGCCGCCGCCCCGCCATCCTGCGTACCAAGCTGTTCCGCTGCCATGTTCCAACACTCCACAGTTGCCAATAATTCCTGTTCCTGCACCGGCTTGGCGATGTAATCGTCCATCCCGGCGGCCAGACAACGTTCCCGGTCGCCCTTCAGGGCATGGGCGGTCATCGCCACGATGCGCTGGCGTTTTTCGGTTTGCGCTTCGGCGGCCCGGATCGATTGAGTGGCCTGAAAACCGTCCATCACCGGCATTTGCACGTCCATCAGGATCAAATCGAATTGGTCCTGCTGCAAAATATCCAACACTTCCTGGCCGTTATTGGCAACCTGGACGCTGTGTCCACGTTCTTCCAACAAGGCCACGGCCATGAATTGGTTCACCGGATTGTCTTCCGCCAACAAAATTTTCAGCAAGCGCGGCGGCTGGGCCAACATTACAGGCTGGTTGCCGGTTTGCCTTGAATCCGCCTTGCCCAGCGCGGATTGGATCGCATGCCACAATTCGGAGTGTTTGACCGGCTTGCGCACGTATAAATTGATACCCAAATCGCGGCAGCGTTCGGAATCGTCGGGACGGTCGGCCGAGGACAGCATCATGATCGTCACCGGCTCCAGCCGCGGGTCTTCCCGGATCGTTTTCGCGACCATGAAGCCGTCCATGATCGGCATCATCGCATCGAGCAGGATCAGGGAATAGGTGCCGCCGGTTTCAGCCATGCGCTGCAAGGCCTCAATCGCCGCTTCGCCGCTGTCGACCGTGGTCGGCGCCATGCCCCAATGGTGCAGGATTTCCTCGAACACCCGCAAATTGATGTTATTGTCGTCGACGATCAACACCGGCAGGCCTTTGACGTCGATCAGGGCCGGCGCCGCGGCATCGGCTTCGCTGCCGGTATAACGCTCGAACCAGGCGCTGAAATAAAAGGTGCTGCCTTTGTGCTCCTCGCTTTCCAGCCATAACTGGCCACCCATCAATTCGACCAGCCGCGACGAGATCGATAGCCCCAGTCCGGTGCCGCCGAATTTGCGGGTCGATGAGGCGTCGATTTGAGCGAAGGCCTCGAAGATTAACTGTTGTTTGTCGTGCGGAATGCCGATGCCGGTGTCCTGCACCGCAAAATGCAGCCGCACCCGGTCGTCGTTGACCGCCTCGGGTTTCACCTGCAATACGATCTCTCCATGCTGGGTGAATTTGATCGCATTACCGACCAAATTGATGATGACCTGATTCAAACGGCCGATATCGCCCATCAGATCGTCCGGGGTTTCCGGGTCGATACGCAGCATCAGTTCCAGGCCCTTTTCGTGGGAATGGCCGCCCAGCAGCTTCAAGGTGTCGCCCAGACTCTCGCGTAATTTGAACGGTGCGTGATCCAGCTCCAGCTTGCGGGCGTCGATCTTGGAAAAATCCAGAATGTCGTTGACGATGCGCAGCAAGGCGTCGGCCGAACTATTGGCCATCCCTAAAAACTCGCGCTGTTGCGGCGTCAATTCGGTACGCAAGGCCAAACCGATCATTCCCATGATGCCGTTCATCGGCGTGCGAATCTCGTGGCTCATGTTCGCCAAAAACTCGGTCTTGGCGCCGGCCGCCTGCAACGCCGCATCGCGGGCCGACACCAAGGCCAGCCGCATTTTTTCCAGATGCTCGGTCAAGGCCAACACTTCGCTGATTTTGGTACCGGAACTAAATTGGCGGGCGTGGTTGCCGGCAGCGATCTGTTCGGCTTCGTCGCGCAAACGTTCCAACGGGCTGACCAAACGGCGGCCGAACAAACCGACGACCAGCAGCGACAGCCCCAAATAAACCGCGACGAAATAGGCGCTGCGCTGGTAAATGACGACAATGTCGTGCCGCACCTGGCGTTCGTCGTAACCCAGCCGCAGCATCACCAGCGAACCGTCGCTAGGGTTGGCGACCGGCACGGCCAGAAAATAGATGTCGTCGCCGTGTTCGCCGAAAAAAAGTCTTCCTGGAATTGCTGTTTGGCGTTGAGTTCGACGTCGGCGTGCAATTCGCCGCTCTCGCTGACGATGTCGGCATAGGCCAGGCGGCCGTTCAGCAAAAACTCGCCCAACAATTCCTGCAGCTCGCGGCTTTTGGCGCCGCCCAGGCGCGGGGCGATCAAATTCCCGAACAACAGCGCGTCCGACCGGACGAAATTAACGAATTGCTCTTCGACGCTGGGTTTGATCACCCGATAAATGCCGAACAACAATACCGGTACCAGCAACAGGTGGATGCCGACCACCGCCAAAATCATCCGCCCGTTGAAACTGTGAAAAAACCGCATCATTCCGCTGCTCCTTGCCATAACACGTTTACCGCTTTGATACCTTGATTGGCCCGCACCTGGTCTTCCCACAAATAGGTCACGGTGCCGGGATGCTGCTGCAATGCCGCCAGCAAATCTTTCAGATCGCTATAGCTCTCCGGCCGTTTGCCGCCCAAGCGAAACACGACCGAGATCGTCTGGTTTTCATAGGCGTTGGCCGACATGAATGCGACTTTTTGCAGAAAAACTTCGTAAATCAGTGGATCGCTGGTATTGAGCAACGGCACCGGCCGTTCGCCGTCTTTTTCCAGCGGCACCCCGAGAAACAGTTTCCTGGCCTCCTGCACGGTCAGCACCGGAATCGTCGAGGCCGAGCCGGTCACCAGCACCAAGGATTGTCTGGTAACCGCCTTCAGGCTTGGCACGCCCAGCAGTATCAGCAATCCGAACAGGTAAAGGCCCCGGCGCAGTTTCATGGGAATACCGCGCTCCACTGAAACATCACCACGCCGAAATGGTCGTCGCGCAAATGGTCGCGCGAGGCCTCGACCTTCAACGCCATGTTGTTATTGACTTTGTAGCGTACGGCGCCCATGAAACGGTCGTCGACGAATTTGGGGAACATCGCCAGATAGGGGTCGCGGTTGGCGCCGAAAGTGCCCTCCACCCGGCCGACCAGGGTCCAGCGCGGCATCACCTCCCATTCCACCTGGCCGTAGGCGCTGAGAAAGTCGTCGTTCTTGGCGCCGCCGTGCGGATTTTCCAGCCGGTTATTGACGTAGACCAGTTCGCTGAGCAGCGTAACTGCATCGATCTGGTGATTGGCGTAGGCGGTGGCGACGTATTGGGTGACGTTGTTGACCGCCAATTCGTCGGAATGGATCTGGTTGTAAGCGCCGGAGATGCCGTACTCGTCGACGCCGAAACTGACCGGTTGATAACCGAGCCGGAACGAAGCGGCCGGTCGGTGCGAGCCGGCCGGTTCGACCAGATTGAAGGCTTCCAGGCCACGGTTGATTTGCGGGCCGGCGCCGGCGCCGATCGTGTAATAAACCCCGCCTTCGCCGAGCTGGTGCACGCCTTCCCATAGAAAACCGGTCAGATGGTAGGGAATCACGCCGCCGGCGGTTTCGAAGGCCATGATGCCGGGCCGGCTGATCGTGGTCTGCAAAAACGCGCCGTGGTGGAATTGCATGTTCCAGTAACCGATCGGGTTATGAAACCGTCCCAGCCACAGGCTGGATTCGTCGCCGAGGTGCAGGCCGAGTTGAAAGCGTTCCAGGTTATGGGTTTTGCTGCTGACCAGCCATTCGCCCAGAAAACGGAAACGCTGGTAATCGGCGGTGTAAAACACGTTGATCGCGGGGATCACGTCGCCGGTACTGAGCTTCTTTTGCGGCTCCTGGTCGTAGCGGACGATGCCGGTCAAATCCGGAAACAGCAGCAGATCGCCCGGCAACAGGCTGGAATCGGAACTCGAGGGATGGCCGGCGTGACCGGCGTGGCCGAGGCCGGCCGCTTGCACAGAACCGCCAGCGGCGGCCAAGCCGCAAATAGCCGCGGCCAGCATTCGCAGATTACGGGAAAAGTTCACTAAACGGTTCGGTCGCCGCATGTTGGGGAGTCTCTGCCGAAAGCAGCCTGGCTCGATTGCTATTGGTTGAAAGTACAAGTCCGGGTAAAAATTTAGCGGAATGTATCACATTTCCAAACATTGTTAACGCGATTTCGTAATCGCCGCCGCCAGATACTGCCATCCCGCGGCTAAGCGATAATATTTACGAAATGTCGTATCCGCTACGAATATTAGTAACGACTTTCGCCATTCCCACTCGCCGCCACCCCCGAAACATCTCCATCAAAAATCAATAAAACCTATTAGGTTCAAACACTTAAAAAAACATAGCCCGGGACTGGGTTATTTGGCCCGAGATTTGCCACAAGTGAAATAGTTCTCTTATCCGACAGCGATAAAAGTTGTTAAATCCTATTCAACCGAACCGGAGCCGATTGCCATGACCAGATCACGCCATCCTCATTTTTGCGACAGATGCGGTGACCCGCTATCCCAACACGAACAAAGACTGTTCAGCGGCGACGAAGCTTTGTGCGGATTCTGCGAGCAAATGCGCTGCGAGGCTTTGGAAATCTACCAGCAAAATTTGGCACGGAAAGCCGAGACCCCGCGCCTGCGGCCGGTCCGAAACGCTTGCTTGTAAGCCACCGGCAAATCATTAGCGCCACCAGGAGCCTGCAAATGAATCATTCCAAACTATTGGCAACTTGCCTGCACGAATTGAAACGCTGCGCCATCAGCCTGCTGTTCATAATCGTCGGTTTGTTTCTGGCTACGGCCAATGCGCCGGCGGCGGAACGCACCGAGTCAATCTATGCAGCACCATCAACAACCTTAAAGCCCCCATCGAATTTTGTTTAGTCAGCGGTAACAGCAACCTCCAGTCGGACGAACGCTAGCCAGCGTCCGTCCGGTTTTTTTGCAAGCTCCCGGTTTGACTGCGTCGATGCACGCGGTAAGCTGAAAACCACGGGGTTGGCGTCCGGTCAAGACTGTATCCCTCGTTGCGCATCCGAAGGCGATCGCCGCCATCCCCACCCGAAAACACGCCGCGACTTGACTACGCCAAGTTGCAAGGTAACTTTCCTTCGGTGGTGCTCGTGCTGATTCGGTTTAGGTTGGAGATAGCTAAAACGGACACATTAGCGCCACTGATTTGCTCAGCCAGTTGCCAAAACAAGCCCGCGCCCGGGCAACGTCGCGTTTACAACGGAATGAAAACGAAAGCCAACACATCGTTACGGTAAGCGTCCGCGGTTTTGAATTCGCGATACCCCTTTCCGGCCGCAACTCCCAATACATAATTCGCCCCCTCGTGGCGCAACAGCGACGAGCTGGTCTGGCCGTTTTTCAGTGCAAAGTGGACGTCGTCCAGCAGCAAGCGCTCGCCGATGCGGTAGTGGTTGTGGTTGGCAAGCCCCAGAATTCGCCCTTGGCGATCGGTAAAAACCGCAAAACTGTTTTTTAGCGGCGCACCGCCGGCTTCCTGCGGCAGGATTTCCCGCAGCATCGCGCTGAATTGCGGCTCGCTGTCGAATACGATGCCGATTCCGCCGACCACCCGGCCGTTATCGGTCGGATCGGTCACCGCGGCGTTATATATATAAGTGTGGCGACCTTGATAGAAGCGGGTCGGCCCGAAACCGGAGACCCCGTAATGCTGACTGTCCACGCGGCCCATGACGCTCCGGTAGCCGGTGGCCTCTTCGACCTTGCTACCGATCAGCGATGTTTGCGTGGCGTCCGATACCGCGACGATGTCGCCGTGGGCGTCGTACAGATACAGATTGGTATAGACCGTGTAGAGCGCATTGATATAAGCCAGAATTTCGCACATTTGCCGCTTCTCGGCGGCACTAATTTCGGCTTTCGCCAGATTACGGCGGAAAGCCGAAGTCAAGGCCCACCAACGGCAATCGTTGGCCCGCTCGTACAGATTGCGGTCCATGATGTTGACCGCCAGCGACGCCAGGAAACCGGCGTTGTTCAGGTGCGACGACATCACCGTCACTTCCTGCAAGCTATTCACCGACGCCGCGAAAATGCCGGCGATGTCGGTACCGACTTGCTTGATCGCTTCCAGCACCGGCATGAATTCGGCCGCGTTCTGTCGGGCGGAAGCGATTTTCCCGTTCAACACCAGCAGCCCCAAATCGGCGTTGATATCGACCGAAGCCTGACGGATTTCCTTTAACTCCTGCGGAAAGCTGTCCGATTGACCAATAATCTCGCTATAGTCGGCACCGCCGCACCCGCCCGTCTCGCGGCCGAAGGCAACATCCAGCCGCGTCATCATCTGCCCGCGCCAGCCCAAACCGCAATAACCCTGATAACCGTTACCGGGCAGGCTATTGACGATGTAGTCGTGACCCTGGAAATTGATCAGGCCGATCGCGTCGTCGCGATGGAAGCGGGTATCCACCGGCAACAACTGTTCGTTACTGCTGGCAATCACCCGCCGCTCGGTGTCGAGGATGGCAATGATGCCCCGGTCGCCCGCCGCCAACAGATCGGCAAAGATACCGCGCATCTCGTCCTCGAACCGAAAACACAGACACAGTACGCCCAGTACCCGCGAATTTTTTTGGTCGGTTTCGGTGATCTTGCAGGAATAGATCAGCGAGCGGCGGCGGTCGGCTTGCAGCGCACTGTAACGGAAGGTTTCCAGATAAGGGCTATCACTGCGTAACGTCTCCGCCACCAGCGGATCAGTATCCTCGATCCGGTTATCGGCGTCCAAATGCGCTCTGAGCCGACCTTGCGCATCGAATATGGCGATTTCGTCGTAGACGCTGTATTTTTTTACGTATTCGCGCAGCCGGTTTTCGATGAAACCGACCTGTTCCGGCTCCGGCTCAGCCTGAGCCAAAAACACCCGAATGTCATCGTCGGTGGCCAGAAAGCCGACATCGGCGGTGCGCTCGAACAGGTTGCGCACCAGCAGGTCGATCGCCACCTGCGCTTTCGACGCATTGTCCAACACCAGTTTCTGCAAGTTTTCCACCAGCAGATTACGCGTCAGCTTGCGCTGCAACTCGCCGAATTTGTTCTGGGTGCGCGCCATGTCGTCCAGAATGGTCGGCGCGACATTGTGGCTGTTGATTTTGCCGATCAGTGTGATTTTTCCCCACCAATTGTTCAGTTGCGCCAGACGGGTTTCGAAATTTCTGACGTCGACCATTGCATTCAGCAGTTTGGGCGTGTGTTTCTCGATCAGTGCATTCATTGTGGTTCAATCCCTGCAAGGTTACCGGTTACGGAACGGCAGCCGCGAATTTGCCGCGTCCTCGGCGGAGTTTGGGAGCAGGATTTGTACCACTACCAATGTCAGCGGCTTTTGTGAAATGCATCTCACCCTCAGCCAACAATGCACCAGACCGACGCATCACGCACCAACAATGACGCCGCTGCTTTGCCCAAAATTAAGCCCAAAGCACTATAACCGAGCAGAAAAGCGGGGATCGGATGTGATTTGCCGGCGCCAATGCCCGACTTTTGGGGCAGGTACGAAATGTGCTTGTCACCTAGCTGGTTTAATCACCGAACACCTGCATGGCAGCCGACTCCGAACCCGCTTCCGCTGTGGTCGAATTTTCGCCGCACCTCAGCCCGAAATTGCGCGCACTGATCCAAGACCGCGAGCGTATGCTCGGCATGTTGATGAGCAATTTGCAGGGCATCGTCTATTGCTGCCTGCTGGACGCCGACTGGACCATGGTCTTCGTCAGCGAAGGCTGCCGGGCGCTGACCGGCTACGCGCCGAGTGATTTGCTGTTCAACAAACGCATTTCCTATGAGGAATTGACCCTGGCGGAAGACCGGCGCTGGGTGCGCCAGCTGATCGAAACCTCCGCCCGGACCCGGAAAAAGTTCGACCTGGAATACCGAATCGTCCATGCCAACGGCAGCATCCGCTGGGTTCAGGAGAGCGGTTTTCCGCTGTTCAACGAGCACGGCGAGCTGGTCGCTTTGGAAGGCTTCATTCAGGACGTGACGGCGCGCAAACACAGCGAGCAAGCGGCCCGCGACGCCGAAGCGCGTTACCGTTCGATTTTCGAAAACGCCATCGAAGGGATTTACCAGACCACGCCGAGCGGCCAGTACCTGGATTTCAACCCGGCACTGGCCCGCATCTACGGTTACGACTCGATCCAGGATTTACGCAACAGCATTTCCGACATTCAACGCCAGCTCTATGTCGACCCGGAAAAACGCGCCGAGTATATCGACATCATGCAGGCCCACGGCGAAGTGCGTCACTTCGAAGCCCAGGTCTACCGCAAAAACGGCGACATCATCTGGATTACCGAGAACGCCCGCGAAGTGCGCGACCGCGACGGCCGGCTGCTGTTTTACGAAGGCACGGTGGAAGACATCTCGGAACGCAAATATTACGAGCAGCAAATCGAATACCAGGCCACCCACGACACGCTGACCGGGCTGCCCAACCGCACGGTGTTATCCGACCGGCTGCAGCAAGCCATCAATTTCGCCGCCCGCTACGGCAATATTCTGGCGGTGGCCTTCGTCGATCTGGACCAGTTCAAATTCATCAACGACAGCATGGGCCACCATGTCGGCGATTCGCTGCTGGTGGTGATGGCGGAACGGCTGTCGCAGTGCGTGCGCGACTCGGACACGGTGGTCAGGCTGGGCGGCGACGAATTCGTGCTGCTGCTGTGCAGCCTGCAAAAGATCGAAGACATCAGTCACAGCATGCAGCGAATCCTGGCTGCGGTGGCGGCGCCCTGCACCATCGACGGCCTGGAGTTTGTGGTCTCCTGCAGCATCGGTATCGGCGTCTATCCCGGCGACGGCCACGACGCGGCCACGCTGCTGAAACATGCCGACTCGGCGATGTACAAAGCCAAACAACTCGGCCGCAATAATTTCCAGTTTTACACCCGCGAGTTGAACCAGGTTTTGACCGAACGGATGGCGATAGAGTACCGGCTGCGCCATGCCATCGAAAATGCCGAATTTTTGCTCTACTACCAACCCAAAATCGAATTGGCCAGCGGCCGGATTTGCGGTGCCGAGGCCCTGATCCGCTGGCAACCGCCCGATGCGCCGCTGGTGTCGCCGTTGAGTTTTATCACGATCGCCGAGGAAACCGGCCAAATCGAGCAAATCGGCCGTTGGGTGCTGCATCAAGCCTGTCTGGCCGCCAACCGCTTCCAGCACATCCTGGGCCGGCCGCTGCCGGTCGCGGTCAACGTCTCGCCGCGCCAATTCCGCCAGCGCGATTTGATCGACACCATCGCCGAGACCCTGGCGGCCACCCAAGTTGCCGCCCACACCCTGGAACTGGAAATCACCGAATCCTGCCTGGTCCACGACACCCCGCAATTCATCAAAACCCTGCACGGTTTGAAAGCGTTGGGTTTGACTTTGGCGATCGACGATTTCGGCACCGGCTACTCCAGCATGGCCTACCTGAAGGACTTTCCGGTAGACCGCTTGAAAATCGACAAGGCTTTCGTCGGCAATCTGGAACAGGAATCCACCGACGCCGCGATTCTGAAAGCCATCATCGCGCTAGGGCACAGCCTCGGCCTCAAAGTAGTGGCCGAAGGCGTCGAAACCGCCCAGCAGTCGGCATACCTACTGGAAAACGCCTGCGACGAAGCCCAGGGTTATTGGTTCGGCCAACCGCTGCCGGAAGCCGAATTTTGCGCCTTGCTGGCCGGCCGGATTGAAGCCGGCTCATGTTCGCAACGCCGGACCTAAAATCCTATCGGCGCTGCCTGCCGGGTTTAATGCCGAACCATTGCCCTGATATTTAGCCGGCGCTGCCGTTGGGCCGCCAATCGCAACAGCTCCATTCTCGACCAGCGACGCTCCTAGCGCGGCAGCCTCGGGTCCAGCCTTCATCACCGGCTTCGGGGCGGGAGCGGTTTCCTTGGCTCGACTGACGCCGGAAGAATTGGCCTGGGTCGAGGCCAAGCCGTTGGTCAACGGCAGTAATATTTATTCCGCAAAAATCCCGTTCACGTATGACGTGCCACTCTACATCGCCAGTTATCTCGGTGTGGAAGCGCTGGGCGATGGTCTCGCCGATTTTTACGGCACCGCCTATTTCGGTATCAGCGCGCCGGATGGCAAGACGCTCGCCAGCGCCTCGGGAACCGCATATCGATCGGCTGCCGCCGTCGTGCCCGTTCCTGGCGCCGTTTGGTTGTTTGGCTCGGCCATCGCCTGGTTAGGGACATGCAGCAAGCGCCGCACCGCGCCCGCCGCCCGCTAAAGCATGGAACGCGGCTCCCGTTGCCGAATTGTCAGCCGAAGGTCGCGCCGCCATCGACCACGAGATCCTGCAAAGTGATATGCCCGGCCGCATCCGACAACAAAAAGGCGACCGCGTCGGCAATGTCGGCCGGTTGCGCCAGCTTGCCGAGCGGAATGCCAAGCCGGTGTTGCTCCAGGCACCCGGCAATGATCCGTTCTGCGCTGCCGGCACCGCTAAGCCAGTAACGGCGCTGCATTTCAGTTTCGGTGGAGCCCGGCGAGACCAGGTTACAGCGAATCCCATATTCCGCCAGTTCCAGCCCAAGACAGCGCATATAGTGGGCGGCAGCGGCCTTCGAGGCGGCATAGGCCGCCATGCCGACGCGCGGCGTGGATGCTGCGTTGGAGCCGACCGTGACGATGCCGCCGCGCCGCCGTTGCCGCATCCGCTGCGCAACCGACCGGCTCAGCGCAAACACGCCATGGGTGTTGACCGCGAAACTCTGCAGCCAATCGGCGTCGCTAAGCTCCAGCGCGCTACCCGGATACAGCACGCCAGCCACATTCACCAAATACTCTATCGCGCCGAGTTCGGATTCGACCGACGCCACCGCCGCTTCGATGGCCGCCCAATCGCGCAAATCCAGTTCCAGCGGATGTAAGCCCGGCAGTACCGCGCAGCTTGCGCGCAAGGCCACAGCGTCGAGGTCTGCGGCGGCCACCGTAAGCCCATGACCGGCCAGGGCGGCGGCAACCGCGAGGCCTATGCCCTGGGCCGCGCCGCTCACCAACGCCACGCCGGGACGCAACCCAAAGCGGGAGCCGACGGGTGTGCTACGGCTCATTCCGCAACCTCGCCGACGGTTGAACCTTGCCCCACCACCGAAGCCGCCACTGCACTGGGCCGGGAAGTGCCGGATTGGCGGCTTAGCCAAAACAACAAGCCTAAGGTCAGCAATGTCACGCCGGCGGCCAGCCAACCGACGCGCTCGAAGCGGTATAAACCGACCGTTGCGCCGGTCGTCATCATCCCGCCGCACAGAGCCGCCAAACCCGACGCGGCTTCGGTACTGGCCGTATTGATAGCCAGATAGCGGCCGCGCAGCGGCGGCGGCACCCGGCTAACCAGCCAAGCGGACGCCGGAATCGCCCGGGTCGATGTCACAACCATAAACAGGGTAAACGCCAAAGCGGTGTGCGGAAGCGGCACCGGATCGAGTCCGGTCAGCCATAGATGCGGAACGATGCTGGCGAGCATCAATCCCGCCAATACGCGGCCCGCGCCGTAACGGTCCGCGGCCAGGCCGACGGCTCGGGCCGCGGCAAAGGTCGCCAAACCGGCCCCGAGATAGAGCCCGGATAGCTCCTGCAGCGTGACGCCCAGACTGCCGTTCAAATGCGCCCCCAGATAAGGCACGATTAAAAAGCCGGCGAAGACGATACCGAAACTCAACAGCCAGCCCAGCGCCAGGCGCGGCGTAAAAAGTCCGGTATCAGCGCCGGCGGTGGCAGGCGCCGCCGGCAAAGCCCGGCGCAATATCAGCCACCAACCGGAGGCCAACACCGCCACCGCAAAGAACGGCACTCGCCAACCGCCCAGCGACGCCAGCCACAGCCCGGACGGTACCCCGAGCACCGCGCAAATGCCGAAGGCCGACATGACCCCGCCTATCGCTTGTCCGCGCCGTTCCGGCGCGATACGGTCGGCAATCAGCGCCATCATCGATGCGCTCAACAAGCCGGCGCAAGCGCCCGTCAGAGCTCGCGCCGCCAGCAAAACCCCGAATCCGTCCGCCAGACCGCAGGCCAAGGTCGCAACGACAAATCCGGCATACAACAACAACACGCTGCGCTTGCGATCGCCGCGATCCAACAGCCGCCCTCCGGCCAGGCTGGCCGAAGCCGAGGCTAAAGTGTAAACACCGACCACCCAGCCGAACTGCGCCGGCCCGATATCGAAATCGCTCATCAACGCCGCACCCAGCGGCATCAGCACCATGTAGTCGAGTAACAGCGTGAACTGAAGGACGGCGAACAGCCTCACCAAGCGCCGTTCGGCATCCAACGCCGGGACTCGGATTGTAGGCTTTACCGATGCCGCCGCCCGCTGCGGCAACGGCCGTGGAACCGGTAACGGCCAATCGGCCGGCCGAACCGGCACAACGACCGGGTTGCCGTCCGGCACCTGTAGCACATAACTGTCGATGCCGTAGAGACTACGCATCAGGACCCGATCCAACACATCGGATGGCGGGCCGCAAGCCGCAAGTCGGCCGCTGTCCAACGCGACCAGCCAATCCGCGTGGCGCGCCGCGACCAGATCGTGCATGACCACAACGACGGTCCGGCCCGCATCCGCCAAGACTCTGAGCAGTGCGAACAATTCCAACTGGTGGCCCGGGTCGAGCATACTGCCCGGCTCGTCCAGCAACAGTACCGGCGTCGCTTGGGCCAGCAGCATTGCCATCCAGGCCCGTTGGCGTTGGCCGCCGGATAAGACATCCAGCGGCTGTCCGGCAAGCTCGGTCAAATCGGTCAAAATTAAGGCTTCGCTCACACTGTCCGCATCCTCATCCGACCATTGCCGCAACCATTTCCGGTGCGGATGCCGGCCGAGCGCTACCAATTCCTCGACCCGCAAACCGGACGGCGCTGACGGAAACTGCGGTAAAAAGCCGACGCGCCGCGCCAACTCTGACGGCGGCATCCGTGGCAACGGTTCGTCGTCCAAGTAAATATGTCCGCTGCCCGGCCGATGCAAACCGGCCAGACAGCGCAGCAGCGTACTTTTGCCGCAGCCGTTGGCGCCAACGATGGCGGTAATGCGTCCGGCCGGTATCAACAGGCTAAGGTCGCGTAGCACCGACTTATTGCCGTAACCGGCGGACAGATTGTCGACTCGAAATTCGGCCATCATGCGGCTCCGTGCGGCTCCGGCCGCATCAACAACCAAAGTAAAAACGGTCCGCCCAACAGACCGGCAACAACGCCCACCGGAATTTCGACCGCCGCTGCCGATATCCGCCCGAGCAAATCGGCACTCGCAACCAATGCGGCGCCGATCGCGGCCGCCGTCCAGAATAACGCTTGCCCCTGCGAGGCCAAGCGCCGCGCCAAGGTCGGCGCGGCAATCGCCACGAATCCGATCGGCCCGCCGATGCTGGCGGCAACGCCGGCCAGTCCGGACGCCGCCAGCAATACCGCCAAGCGCAACCGGCCGGGACGCACGCCGAGGCTGCGCATGCTGTCGTCATGCAAACCCAACAGTGTCAGCTTCAATGCCAACGGCCAGCTTGCGGCCATCAGCATTAACAACAACACGGCGGCAACCCCGACCTGAGGCCAACCGCGGCCGCTAAGGCTGCCCACGCTGATGGCGTAGAGACCCGCGGCATGAAACACCGGGAGCGTGGCTAATGCAAACTCGAATCCAGCCCGCAACAAACCGGCAACGCCCAAGCCCACCACCAACACCCGGTAACCGCGACTGCCGACACCGCCCGCCGCCAAGACCACCAACCCGGCCGTCAGCAGCGCTCCGGTCAATCCACACCACCAAGGCCCCAGCAAACCAGCGGGACTCAGCACCAAACTCAGCGCCAATGCCAATAGTGCGCCGTCGTTCAGTCCCAGTACGTCCGGCCCCGCCAGCCGATTGCGCGCCAAGGCTTGCAACAACGCGCCGGCCGCGCCCAAACCGAGGCCCACGACGAATGCCGCACACAGGCGCGGCAATCTGATTTGGGTGAGCAAAGTGGTACGCCAAACCGGTCCGTTGCCGCTCAAACCGTCCAGCAATTGCACCGGACTCAAACCCGGCTGGCCCGCTGCCAGCTCGGCGTACGCCAGCGCCAACAGCAGGAGCGGCAGACCGCTACGCGAGAACGCAATCATCGCTCCGCTCCGTGCGGGCTAAAGCCAAGGTTAGGTTCTCGATGCACGATCCAGATCAACAACGGCGCGCCGATCAACGCCAGCACCGCGCCGACCGGCGCTTCGAAAGGTGCGATAGCCAGTCGGGCGGCCAAATCGGCCGCCATCATCACGATGCTGCCCAGCGGAATCGCGTAGGCAAGTTGGGCTTTTAGCGAGACGCCGGCCAGCGCTCGAGCGCAATACGGTGCGAGTAATCCCAAAAACGAAATAGGGCCCGCCAGCGCTACCGAAGTACCGCTCAACAGCGCAACGGCGCCGACGGCGCAAACCCGGACAGTCGCGGGACGATAGCCGAGCGCGCTGGCCAGTTCGTCGCCCAAGACCAGCGCCGATAGCGGCCGCACCAGAGCGACAGCCGCACACAAACCAAGGCCGATCAAAACCAATCCCGGCGCGAGCAGTCCTGCGTGCGGGTGAGCCAGCGAGCCGAGCAGCCAGAAACGGAACCGGTCCAAGTTGGCGCTACCGGCCAACGCAATCCAGGCTGTCGCACTCTGACAGGTAGCCCCAAGGGCCAATCCCGCCAACACCATGCGTAGCGGCGACATGCGGCCTCGCCCGGCGCCGGCCAAAAAGAGTACCAGCGCGCAACCGGCCAAGGCGCCGGTCAGCGCCCAGCCGATTTGATCGGCGGGTCCCGATTCTCCCAACCAGGCAATCCCGCCCGCCACGCCCAAGGCCGCGCCGCTATTCACGCCCAGCAAACCGGTGTCGGCCAGCGGATTGCGGGTCGCCGCCTGCAACAATACCCCGGCCGCGCCGAGTGCCGCACCGAGCGCCACGGCCTTCAACAGCCTCGGCAGGCGCAAGTCCACCAGTACCAATTGGGCATGTGCGTCCGCCGCGCGGCCCAGCAACCAGTCGAGGCCGTCTTGCCAATTCACTTCCCCGGGGCCCAGGCTCATTGTGGCTAACGCCAACGCCAGTGCCGCCGTCAACAGCAGAGCGTAACCGGTTCCAGCTTTGTAAACGGCCATGCTCATAAGCTGTTGCCGCGCGCGGCAAAAGCCGCTTCGATATCGTCCAGTACCGCTTGCGCCGCCACCGGCCCGCCAACGACCGTCCACAACGCCGCATCGACCTCGCGCACCCGACCTGTTTTGACGGCGCGCAGTTCGGCGAAAGCCGGCTCGTCGCGCAAGGCGGCCACGCCGCGCGGATCGGGCGAAAAGTTGCCGATGAATAGCCAATCGCCGTCGATATCCGCCAGCATTTCCCGGCTCAATGGCGGTCCATGTCCGGCGCCCGCTTGGCGTTGGGCCGGCGGTCTGGTCAAATCGAGATCGGCCAATACCCGTCCGGCAAAAGCTTCGCCGAGCATATACATTGGACCGTTAGGCGTCAGGCGAACGATGCTGACAGATTCGCCGCGGTGCCCGCTCAGCGCCGCGCGCAACTTGCCGACCCGCGCCCGGTAAGCCTGCAACAACGGCTCGCAGGCTTGTGGCCGCCCCAACGCGACGGCAATCCGCTGCAGGCTGTCTTGCCAGGGTTCGCCGGGATAAAAACTGACCACCATCGGCGCGATCGCCGCCAATTGCTCCAGCATAGCCGGATCGCTTTGGCCGCCGGCCAGGATCAGATCCGGTTGCAGCGCGACAATCCGGTCCAGCGAGGGTTGGGCAAAATCGCCGACGCTGGCTACCGCACCGGTATATTTTTCCAGATAAGCCGGCGGCCGGTCACTGCCACGGCCGTTGACGGCTCCCGCCGGAGTGACCTGGAGCGCCAACGCCGCATCCAAATCCAATTCGCTCAGTACCACAACCCGTTGCGCGGTCGCGGGCACTGCCACCTTGCGGCCGTAAGCGTCGGCGATTTCGCGCGCCGTTACCGGCGGTGCGCTGGTTTGCTGTTCCCGCCCGCAAGCCCCGAGCGCCAAAATCAACGCCAGTAAGGCGCCAGCCGCAGCGGTTTTCATCGGCACGCCTCCAGCGAGCGATGCCGCTCGTCGTGGTACTGTTCTTCGCTACGGCCCCGCCGCCAGTACGGCACGGCATACATCGCAGACAACGGCAAGCCGCGCTCCCGCAGCAGATGGGCTCTGATGGCCAACACCGCGTCGTTTTCTCCGGCTACGGTGGCAAACACATCGGCTCCGGCCGGCCACTGGGTTCGGCCGACGGCCGCCGCCAAGCCGGAAGCCGCATGCGAATGCAACCAATACGGCGTCAGTCCGGGCGGATGTTGCAAACTCAATTGGTCGGCAACATCGGCGATCTCGATCAATGCCGCACCCACGGCCGAATCCGGCAAGGCTTCGAGTACCGCGGCGATTGCCGGTAACGCCGACAAATCGCCGGCCAACAGATGAAACTCGGCCTCCGGTCGAAATAAGCGGGGTCCGCCGACGCCGACCAAACCGACGCTGTGGCCGATTTCGGCACGGCTTGCCCAGCGCGAGCCCGGACCCGCGCCGTGAATGACGAAATCGATATCCAGCGTGCGCCGGCGCGGATCGGCGCGGCGCAGGCTATAGGTCCGCGCTATCGGGTTGTTTTCGGCGGAAAATGCCGGATCGCAGTTGGCCGATTGAGCCGAGAGCGGCGTATCGCCCGCGATAGCCGGCAGCAACAACTTGAGGTGGGCGCCCGGGCCGGCATCGGCCAAGTCTTGCGGTTCCGTGGCCTGAAACCGGATGCGGCGCAGATTCCTGCCCAGACTGAAGGTCTCCCGCACTGTCAGTTGCCGAAGGCGGCGATGTCGGTTATGTTCTGAATCGGACATGGTCATGCGCCTTCTGGTGTTGTGAGTGGAGTGCGGCCACGGATTATACGGGCCGCAACCGGCCGACACGCCGCGCATCCGGCGGATTGACCGCCGCGCAAATCCTTCCGCTCGTTACGCAAAACCCGGCCGGCTCCGCAACAGTAATTCGCTGGGCGCGACGCCGAACTGGCGACGAAATGCCGTGGCAAAATTCGCGGCATTGGTATAGCCGGCGATGTGTGCTGCTTCGCCGACGCTGACCCCGTCGCGCTCCAATACGCGACGCGCTTCTTCCAGCAAGCGGCGGCGCTGGTATGCAAATACGCTGGAACCGGTGTATTGCCGAAAATAGCGTTGCAAGGTACTGGGACTCATCCCAATCCGGTCGGCCAACGCCTGCATCGACCAGCCGTCGCCTTCGCCGCTATCGAGAAATGCACGGAATTCGGCCAAGCGCCGCCGCTCGCGCGGCCGCAATCCCGAAGACTCGCGGGTGTCTACGCTGGATAAGGCGGCCAGAGCCTCCGCGGCGATGTCCAGGCAACGACTCTCCAACGATAAATTCATCAGCGGTGCGGTCGACCCGAACAACTCGAACAGGCTGCCCGCCAAGGCCTGCAACCGCGCCGACAAGCGCCATTGCTGCACGGCAAGATGCGTGCCGCGTAAACGCGCCAACCCCGGATGGCCAGCCAAAACGTCTTCGTGATCCGCCAACCAGCGCTGGCCCAATGCCAGACTCACCACCCGCCTGCGCGCGCCCGGCCGCAATCGCCGAATAAATTGTTCCCGCCGCGTCAAGCCGAGGATCAAACCTTCCCGGCCACCGCTTCCGCCACGGCCGCCCAACTGAAAGCGCCGACCACCATACGAGACATCGGCCTCGCCGTTCAGCGGCAGTACCAACAACAAGCCCGGCTGCAACACGTCGTTGACTTCCAAATCCAGCTCGTCCCTGACATCGGCCGCATACAGCGACAAGTCCGGCCGCAATTGCAATTCCCGGAATCGGCCGCTGACCACCGGCGCCCCACCGGTAGCCTCGGCGGCGACCGCGCCGCCCGGCTCGGCCACACCCGGTCTGATCAAGTCGGAACAGTCGATTTTGGGCGAAACAATGGGCTGAGTTCGATTCATAGGCATTTTCCGATTAATTCCATGTAAATCCAGGCTAAGACGCCGTCTGAGCGGCCCGCAAAGCAATCTGCTTCCGCCGCAAACGCGCAAACCGGCTTTGGACCGGATAATAGCAAACACCAAACGTTAATGTAAATCATTCTTATTTACGGCGAACCATGAAAACTCACCCATTTTTTTGCGCTAGAAATCCCCTCCAGTTAACCGCACTTGCATTGATTGCGGCGCACCAGCCGCAGGCGAACGCAGCCGAAGCTGACTCCGATCGATCAATAGTGATGGAAACCGTCAAAGTCACGGAGAAGCGAGCCAAATCGAAGCCGGCGACCGAGCAGGTCGAGGACACACCGTCGACATCGATCAAAGACGTGTTCGAGAAAAACATTTCGGTCGGCGTCGGCGGCCCCACCCAAAGCGCGCAAAAGGTTTACGTTAACGGGATCGAGGAAACCAACCTCAACGTGCAGATAGACGGTGCCAGACAATCGAATAATCTTTGGCACCACAACGCCAACCTGCTGCTCGATCCCGGCATGTTAAAGGCCGTGACTGTAGACGCCGGTGTCTCCGCGGCCGACGCCGGTCCGGCGGCGCTAGGCGGTTCGCTGCGGTACGAGACCAAGGACGTCGACGACCTGTTGACCCCCGGCAGAGATTACGGCGCATTTCTTTGCGGCGGCTTCGCCAGTAATTTGGATACCTTTACCAAATCCGGCGCGGCCTACGGGCGCAGCCAAGGCGTCGAAGCCTTGGGTTATGCCTCCCATGCCGAAGGCGGCAATTACGACGCCGGCAATGGCGACCCGGTGCCAGGCACCGGCACCAATCTGCTCAGCGCCTTGGGTAAAGTCGCTTATACGGCGGCTGGCGGCCACCGCTTCGAAGCGTCGGCCCAACATCTGGCCGACGACGAGATTCGACCGTTCCGGGCCAATTTTGCCGCCGTGCGCGGACGTACCTTATTGTCCGAAAACATCTTCAAACGCAGTACCGCCAACTTCAAATACAGCAACCGTCAACCCGGTAAATTTTACGATCCGGAAATCCGGTTCTATTACAACGATACCGCCCTGTCGCGTCCCAACGCCAACGGCGGATTCCGGCCCGGATATTTCGACTCTGCCATCGAGAGCTTCGGCGCCACCGCCCAAAATCGATTCGCTACCCCGCTCGGCGAAATCACCGCCGGCATGGATTTTTACAACGACCACGCTCAGACCGATAACTTCCGGGACGCTATGTTTACCGAAACCGCCCGCAATCTGGGCGGATTTGCCCAACTGCGCAGCCAGCCGCTGGACTGGCTGAAACTATCCGGCGGTCTGCGTATCGATTCGCAGGAATTCGATTCGGTCGACCACAAACACTTTGAAAGTACCGGCGCCAGCCCCAATGTCGCGCTCGGCATCACTCCGCTGCCCGATCTGACCTTGAGCGGCAGTTATTCCTATGTCTTCGGCGGCATCCAGCTCGCGGAAGCGGCGATATTTCACACGATGCCCTACGCAAACTATTCCGCCGGCGTTGCCGCGCAACGCGCCACCAATGCCAAAGCCGGAGTGAGTTACGTCGTTGCCGGGATTAAGTTGGACGGCGAAGTGTTTTCAACCCGCATCCAAAATACGCCAGCCTATCTCGAAGGCGAAGACAGTTTCACGCGCATCAACGGCCAGGCGGTGAAAACCGAAGGCTTTAACCTCGGTGCCGCTTACCAACTGGCGGATGCTGATTTCGGCGCCCATTACACCAACACCGAGGTCACTTACGATGATTCGCAGCTAGGTACCTTAGCCTTCTATCTGGGTTCCCCGGTCGGCGAAATTATCAAATTGCACGCCGCCTATGCTTGGCCCGAATTAGGGGTAAAAGCCGGTGTCAGCTCGGAAATCGCCTTGAAATACCGCTACGCACCGGAGTCAGGCAACCGAGATTTGGAGGGTTACCACGTCTATAACCTATTCGCCCAATGGCAACCCCGGTTTTACCGGGGTCTGACGCTGCGTGCCGAGGCCAACAACCTGACCGATGAGGAATACGTAGACCGCTACACCGCCGGCAGTGCGGTCGGCTTTATCACCCCGCTACAAAACCCCGGCCGTAGCGCCGTCATTTCCGCCCGACTGGAGTTTTGACCGCCATGTTTACCGACACCCAGCACGCCACTCCAAGTTCCAATGCCGCGCTGACCGAGGCTGGCGTAACACCGGACGCCGGCACTCTGCTAAGCCGCTTCGGCACCGCTTCCAGTTTTTTTATGGCCACGCCGGAACTGACACTACACGGCATCGGCGTCCGCGATCAGTTGCATACCGGCGCCGATCAATCCATGGAGGACGCCTTGCAACGCCTGTTTGCCCTCAACCGCGAGCACGGCGACGCCTCAAGCATTGCCGTCGGCGCGCTGCCGTTTGCAGCGGATGCGCCGGCAGTGTTGTTCATTCCGGAACGTCTGGAGCTGGCCGGACGCCTGGAGCGGCGTGGCGCGCCACCTGCGGGGCCGGCAGTCGGCGGTGCGGCGACCCAAGAACGGCCGTCCCGGGAACGCTACGCACAAGGGGTGGCACAAGCTCTCGGCATGATGCGGCAATCCGGACTCAAAAAAGTGGTCCTGTCGCGGATGCTGGAAGTCGTCGGCGAACACGACATCGACCAAGCCCGGCTGTTGCGCAACCTGGCCGCCAATAACCTATCCGGTTACACCTTCGCGCTGAATCTGCAGTCGGAGACCCGCAGCATCCGCCGCCTGATCGGCGCCAGTCCGGAATTATTGCTGCGGCGCCGCGGCATCAATCTGGAGGCTAATCCGATTGCCGGTACCGCACCGCGCAGTCGCGATCCCGGCGAGGATCTGAGCCACTCCCGCAGACTGTTGCACTCGGCCAAGGATCGTCACGAGCATGCGCTGGTAGTCGAAGCGGTCGCCGACGCTCTCGGTCCTTTTTGCTCCGCTCTCGAAGTACCGCCGATACCGGAATTGATTGCAACCGCCCGGGTTTGGCACCTTTCGACGCGGATTCGCGGGGTACTGCGCGACCGCGAATCGAGTTCATTGACCCTGGCGCGTGCCTTGCACCCGACACCGGCCGTTTGCGGCGAGCCGCGCGAGCTGGCCCGCCAGGCGATAGCCCGTTTGGAATGTTTCGACCGCGGCCTGTTTACCGGCTTGGTGGGTTGGTGCGCCGCCAACGGCGACGGCGAATGGGCGGTAACGATCCGCTGCGCGGAAATCGAAGCCAACCGCGCCAATCTCTACGCCGGTGCCGGCATCGTTCCTGATTCGCAACCCTGGCAGGAAGTCGACGAAACCTCGGCAAAATTTCGGACTCTGCTCGACGCTTTGCACGGGAGCCGACCATGACCGACGCCGACTTCGTGCCTTGGCCGGACCGGCTCGCCGCCCGCTACCGCGCGCGCGGCTGGTGGCGCGGCCAGACCTTGGGGGCCTTCCTGCGGGAGCTGGCACAGCGCCACGGCGACCGCACCGCGCTGGCCTGCGGCAGCCGCCGCTGGTCCTATCGCGACTTAGACGAAGCAGCGGACAGACTGGCCGCCGGCTTTGTCCAATCAGGTCTGCGCGCCGGAGAACGCCTGGTGGTGCAACTACCCAATATCGCCGAGTTTTTCACGGTCTGCTTCGCCTGTTTCCGGATGGGCCTGATTCCGGTGATGGCATTGCCCGGCCACCGCCGCGCCGAAATCGGCGCATTTTGCCGGGACGCGGACGCCGTCGCCTATGTGATTCCGGACCGCCACGACGGTTTCGATTACCGGGTCCTGGCGCGGGAAATCTTGGCTGTGGCGCCCAGCTTGCGCCAAGTCATCGTCGTGGGCGCAGCCGCAGAATTCACACCGCTGGACGCGCTGGACGCCGAGCCGCGAACGCTGGCGGCACCGGTAGCCGGCGACATTGCCCTGCTGCAACTGTCCGGGGGCAGTACCGGCACCCCGAAACTGATTCCGCGCACCCACGACGATTATCTCTATAGCGTGCGCGCCAGCGTCGAAATCTGCGACTTTACTGCCGATACGGTTTATCTGGCCGCATTGCCGGTAGCCCACAATTTCCCGTTGAGCTCGCCCGGCACCTTGGGCACTTTGCAGAGCGGCGGCCGTATCGTCCTGCTGCGCCGGCCGGAGCCGGAAGCCGCTTGCGCCGCCATCGCCGCCGAGGCAGTCAGCCACGTGGCCTTGGTACCGTCTTTGCTGCTGGCCTGGCTGGACTATGTCGAACGCACCCGCCCAGTCCTGATCAGCCTGCGTCTGGTGCAGGTCGGCGGCGCCAGCCTGGCCCCCGAACTGGCAGCCAGAGTCGAACCGGTATTCGGGTGCCGGTTGCAACAGGTATTCGGCATGGCCGAGGGCCTGGTCAATTACACCCGGCTGACCGATCCGGCGTCGGTCGTGCTGGAGAGCCAGGGCCGGCCGATCTCGCCGGACGACGAAATCCGCATCGTCGACGATGCCGACCGGGACGTGGCGGAAGGCGCCACCGGACACCTGCTGACCCGCGGCCCTTACACCATTCGCGGCTATTGGCGCGCCGAGGCATACAACCGCACCGCATTCAGCGCCGACGGCTTTTTCCGAACCGGCGACTTGGTGCGACGCCGGCCGGACGGGAATCTGCAGGTCATGGGCCGCGCCAAGGATCAGATCAACCGCGGCGGCGAAAAAATCGCCGCCGCGGAAATCGAAAGCTATCTGCTCAGCCATCCCAGGGTGCGCAATGCTGCGCTGGTGGCGGTACCCGATGCCCGGCTCGGCGAGCGCAGTTGCGCCTTCATCGAATTGGCCGACGCTAACGCGACCGAGGATCTGAGTCAACTCGCGCTAACGCTGAAACTGCATTTGCGCGACCGCTGCGGAGTCGCCAACCACAAAATCCCGGACCGCATCGAATTTCTCGACCGATTTCCGCTGACGGCGCCCGGCAAAATCGCCAAACCGCAACTGCGGGAACTCGCCATCAAACAGACCCGGAGCCCGATATGAGCATACCCAATATCCCAAGTTACGAAATGCCGACCGAACTGCCTGCCGCCAAAGTGCAATGGCACTTGGACCCAAGCCGAGCAGTCCTGCTGGTACACGATATGCAGCAGTACTTTCTCGACTTCTACGATCCGTCCCTAGCGCCGATCCCTACCCTTATGGAAAACTGCATCCGGCTGATCGCCGCCTGCCGCAGCCATGGCGTTCCGATCCTGTACACCGCGCAGCGCGGCGGCCAATCGGCGGCCGACCGCGCGCTTCTCACCGATTTTTGGGGCCCTGGGCTGCCCGCGCAAGCGGCATTGGAGCGCATAGCCGATGCGATTGTCCCCGAAGCGGGCGACGAGGTCCTGCCGAAATCGCGCTATAGTGCCTTCAAGCGCAGCGATCTGGAACAGCGTCTGCGCGCCATGGCGCGGGACCAACTGGTAATCTGCGGCATATATGCCCACATCGGTTGTCTGATGACGGCGGCGGAAGCCTTCATGCTGGATATTCAGCCGTTTCTGGCCGGCGACGCCCTGGCCGACTTTTCCAGGGAGGAGCACGGTATCGCATTGCGCTATGCCGCCGGCCGTTGTGCCAGCGTCTGCAGCAGCCAGGACATCGTGACGGCATTGACTTCACCGTATCCGAGTCTGCAAGCCTTGCGCCACGAGGTGGCGGCGGCGATTGCAATCGAACCCCACCGGCTCGGCGATCACGACGACCTGTTGTTGATGGGCCTGGATTCGATTGCTTTGATGACCTTGCTGCAAGGTTGGCGGCAACGCGGACTTCAAGCCGATTTCGGCGATCTGGCGCCGACGCCGACGCTGGCGGCCTGGCACGGTTTATGGCAGGGTGGCTCGGCCATTGCAGCGGCCGGCTCATGATACCCGACAGCCCCCCATTGGCATTGACCCAGGCCCAAGCCGGCGTATTGCTGGGCCAGCACCTCGCCGGCAATGCCGACGTGTTTTATGCCGCCGAATACACCGAATTGCGCGGCCCGCTGGAACCCACGCTGTTCATGGAAGCGCTGCATGCGACGTTGGCCGAAGCCGATTCGCTGCGGTTCCGTTTGATCGACACCGACGACGGTCCGCGGCAATTGCCCATCATCGCCCCGGTACCGATTCCGCTGCTGGTCGCGGCGGAAGATCTGGACGAAACCGAGTTCCTGGCCGAACTGTCGCGCCAATCCCGCCAAGCCTTCGCCTCGGAAGACGGTTTTCTCTACGAACACCGGCTCTACCGGCGGGCGGCGGAGCGCTACGTCTGGCTGCATCGAGCCCATCATCTATTGTTGGACGGCTACGGTTTTCAATTGATCGCCCGCCGGACCGCGGCCCGCTACGCGGAACTGGTCGCCGGCAACGGTCCGGTTAGTGCCGAATTCGGCAATCTGGCGGCGGTAGTCGACGCAGACCTCGCCTATCAGAATTCTGCGGCACGGGAAGCCGACCGGCAGTATTGGCTGGACACATTGGTGGGATTGGCGCCCAAATCGCTGTGTCGAAACCCGATACGCGGCATCGGCCGCGGCCGCCGAGTCGGCGGCGTACTGCCGGATACGGTGGTCACCCGTCTCAAGACCCGAGCCGTGGAGTTGGATTTGAGCTGGCCGGAATTGTTGATTGCCGGATTTGCCGGTTATCTGGCCCAATTTGGGCACGGCGACGACGCGGTCCTCGGCCTGACTACGATGCTGCGCGCGTCCGGAGCGGCGGCTCGCACGCCTTGTACGGCGATGAACGTGATGCCATTGCCGTTTGTGCACGACTGGGATCGGCCGTTGGCCGAGATCGGATCAAAATTGCGCCAAGACTTGGCCCGACACCGGCCGCACCAGCGCTATCGTTTCGAGCATTTGGAGTTCGACCTGGAACAAGCGGGTTATCCCCCAGGCTTACTCGGCACCGAAATCAATATTATGCCGTTCCAGGCGCCGACCCGCTTCGGCCCGTGCGAAGCCATGACCCGCACGTTGGCGGCTGGCCCGGTAGAGGATTTGGCGGCAGTGTTCATGGCGCGCGGCGATGTCATCGTCCTTGATCTCGACGGCCGTATCGAAAATTACGACGAACCGGCTTTGCGGGACCATTGGCAACATATCGTCGGCTTTTTGGCTCAAATTCTGGCGTAAGCTGCCGAGTAAACCCGCAATCCTTTTCACTTCCACCGCTTCGGCCGCGGGCGACAACTGCGGCCGGTCCACCACCCTAAGCTGCCGTCTCCGCATTTTGCCGCGAAGACGGCTTTAGTACGCTAAGCCCTCTGGCGAACGGCAAACTCGCCTTGCTCCAGTTCGGAATAAAGTCGGTAGCCGATTTGGTAATCCTCGTCCCACAGCGGATTTTGCAGAATGTGGTCGACATCCAGCATATACGGCGTGCGCAAACCGCGGTGTTCGCAAGGCTCTGCCACTTGGCGCATATCGAAACCCTGTTTTTTCACGGCGTAAGCCAAGGCCGGCGCCACCAGTATGAACCAGTGCTTGATGCCGTTTTCCGCCGAGTAGTCGACCGCAGCGCGGTACAGACCCCACATGATGCTGCGGCTTTGCTGGCGTAAGGTGTTGAGGTACTTGACGTTGCTGGCCGGATCGGTGTCGACGGCGGCTTGGGAGCGGGGAGCGAAGCGCCGGGCTTCGCGCAGTACGCAAAGGCGGGAAATTTCAATAGAGTCGCGATGATGGGCATCGGCCAGCGGCTGGTCCTGTTCGTATTTTTCCGCGAAAGGAAAGGTTTGCCCCTGCGGACTGACTACGCGCAATGCACCCAGCCATTGGCCGGTGAAACGGTGGCGGACAATGAAATGCACCGCATGCTGGTCCCAATCGTCGAATTCCAATTGCTGCGGAAACAGTTCCTTATCCTCGTATCCGAGTTCGTCGCAGTAAACTTGATACCTGAGGTGGTAGTGGATTCGCTTGCTTTCCGGCGTATCAGCTAAAAAAACCTCAAAACAGTTGTCGAAAGAATGCTTTTCAGAAATCAAGGTGAAACTCCATAACAAAATTAATCAAATCCCTTATTTCCAGGCGCTAGTACAACGCGTCTCTGTCTTGACCGCAAAGCGGCTTTCGCATGCGCCGTGTCGGGGAATAATGTTTTCCATTCAGCTATTTGCGTGTATTTCTGCCGATAAATCGCGATAGCGGTTTGTAAACTACAGGCCTAAGATTAAAGAAATCCTGCAATTTTGATTAAGGAAAGATTAAGAAACGGTATTCTCCAAGCAAAAAAGCCCGTCAGGACCAGGAAATTTACTAGAGCCGCAGGCCTTGTCCGACCTGGGTTTGCGGCGAATTGCCGGAATCAGTCCGCTTCCGGCGGTATGGATGAGGCAAACGGACTCGACCAGTAAGCCCGGTGCAAACTGAAATAGCGGTTGAGGCCGGCCGGCAGACGCCGGTGGCAGGAACGGCCGATTTTATAGCCCGACCATTTCAACATGGTTCTGACAAACGCAGACGGCAGCATTGCCGGAGCGTGTCGCAGTAAATAGCGGATTTCCGACACGACGAAACGCCTGCCCTCGCCGGCAGCGCCGCCGAAAGTCCGCTGCAACCACGGCACCCGGTTATGGAACACGCCGATATCGAAATAGCGGCGGAACTCGTCGGCAAAACCGTAATCGTGGGAATGAAACACCCTGGCGTCGGCGCAATATTTTATTTTCCAACCGCACAGCAACATCTTCCCGGCCGCGAAGGTATCTTCGTTCATCACCGTATGCCGCGGAAAGCCACCGGCTTGCACCAGCGCGCTACGGCGGTAGCCGGCAAAAGAATTGGAGATAAATACGGTCTTGATGCCGAAGCGGTCGCGGTCGGCCAGACCGCGCAACTGGCTGTGCTCGGGATAATTGAACAATCGGGCGTGAGCGCCGATCGGGCCGGCGCCGACGTGCGGCAATTGCCGGCCGTAGGCGGCACCTACTTCCGGATTCTCGAACGCCGCCAGCAAATTGGCCAGGGCCTCCGGATCGGCCAGTAAGGCATCCTGGGTCAGAAACAGCAAAATCTCGGCATCCGCCAGATAGTCAACCCCAAATTGGCGGGTACCGCCGTGATTGAAGTCCTGGCGGGCGATGATTTTCACTTCAAATCCGGCCGCCCGCGCCAGTTCGACGGTCGCGTCGCTGGACGACGAATCGATCAGCAACAGATAGTCCGGCTTGCGGCTTTGCCCGGCCAGCGCCCGCAACCATTCCGGCCACATCTTGCCGGCATTCAGCGTCGGCACGATCAGTCCCACTTTGCTCATGTGCGCTGCTCCGCCAAACCGGCAACCGGACCGAGTTCGGCCGGTTCGGTCAACGCCCGCCAGACCCGGTCGCCCAGCGACACGGCATCCAGCGCTTGTTCGGCATGGCGCCGCGCGGATTGCGACATCTGCCGCCAGCCGTCGGCGTCGGTCTCTTGCGCCGCCCGCAATACCTGGCAAACGGCAGTGTGGTCGCGTTCGAACACCCAGCCGGCGCCGATCTGCGGCAGATGATCCCAGGCCAAACCCTTGGCAACCAGCGCCGGCCGGCCGCAAGCCAGGGCTTCGGCGACGACGTTGCCGAAATTCTCGCGCATGCCGCCGGCCTGCTCCAATCCGGACGGAAGCACCAGAAAATGACTTTGCGCCAGCAATAGCTTGACTTCGTCGGCCGCCAAATAGCCCCGGTACTCGATCGCACCCTCGGCTGCGGCGACCAGTTGCAAAAACTCGTCGAAATAGGCGCCGTCGACGCTACGGCCGGCTACGACTAACCGGTCGTCCCTGCGCCGGGATTGCAACCAGGCACGAATAAAGCCATTGATGCCTTTCTCCTGTTGCACGTGGCCCAGAAAGCATAACTGCATGCCGGGCCGAGCCGGATAATCCGCGACCTGGAACGCCCGGCTGTCGATGCCGTTCGGCACCAACAGTATCCGCCCCTGCCCGGCCAAGGCCGCGCTAACGCCGGCAGCTTCGGTATCGCTGGTGCAATGCACCGCCAGCGCCCGGCGTAAGCTCGGGAAGGTCAGCCAGCGGTAAAACAGCCATTTGTGCGGCTTGCGGCTTTTGATCAACTCGACGTGTTCCGGCATCAGACCGCCGTGCACCGCAACGATGAACGGCTTGCGCAGCAGGCGGCAAAACACCCCGGCCAAGGTCGACGGCCAGGTGGCGATGCCGTGAATGTAAACCCGCGGCGCTTGCCGGCATAGATTCCAAATTGCCGGAATCGCCCCCAAACCGAAGCCCCAGCGGCGCCAGCCGTAACAGCGATAGAGCCGGACCGCGACCGTATCACCCAATTGCACCTCTTCGACGTGCAAGCGGCCGGAAATCGACTCGTCGGACGCGACCAGCGCCATGCGATGGCCGCGCTCGGCCCAGGCCTGGGTCAATACGCCGCAAGTCACGGCTACTCCGCCGTAGCCCTTGGCCGGCGGCACGTGCGTCGCGATTATTCCCGCATCCATCCTCTTCTCCTCAAACTAAAGGCAACCGCTGTTGCGGTAAGCAAAAAATCCGCGCCAGACGCCGACCAGGCTGTAATACCAATAGGCCAGCTTGGCGCGGTTGCCGGACAACGCCGCCAGCAGCATTTTCAAAACCGGCGCCAGCAACATTTTTCTGGCGATGTAATAAGCAATGAACCAATCCCGTTGATTGGCGAATTTGCGGATATAGGCACCGATACCGGTCGAGTACATCAACATCCGGGCGTTGCCCAGGCGGTAGTGGTCCTTGTCCGGATGGTAGATGCGGATCTCCGGTGTATAAAACGCCTTGCCACCGGCGCGCAGTAGCCGGTACAGCATTTCAAAGCCCTCGCCGCCGGCATATTTGGCGCCGATACCGAAATCGTGGTCCAGATAAAACTGGCTGCGATCAAGCCGATCGAGCGCGAAGAACTGGGTAAACTCCACTCCCATCATGCTCAGGCGCGAAAAATAACCGGCTTTGCGGCTGTTGACGCCGATGCTGAAGCCGCGAGTGTCGGCGTCGTATGAAGCCCCGACCAGAATCGCCAACTGCGGCCGCCGTTCGAATTCGGCGACCACCCGCTGCAACACATCGGCGGCATAGCAGCAATCGTCGTCCGGAAAGGCCACGATAGCCCCTTGCGCCAGGCCAATGCCGTAATCGCGGGCGCGGGCGTTGCCGGTGAAATCGACTTTGACGTGGACGATGCGCAGCGCTGGCCGAAACGATTCGACGATCGCGTCGATCTTGCCGTCCCGGTTCTGGTCGATCACGATCAGTTCGAAGTCTTGCAGCGTTTGCGCTTGCAACGCAGCCAAGAACTCGGCGACCTGCCAGTCCCGACCCAAGGTCGCCAGAATCAAGGATACGGTCACGGCCGCGGCTCCGCCCATTTACCGGCTTTGGCTTGCAGATAAATCGTCGCCTCGTACCAGGTAAACATCAACGCAAATTCCAGACCGGCGGCACCGTCCAGAAAACCGCCGCGCAGCAAATAGTGGTAAGCAAACCGCGCCACGATCCGCAGCCAGGAACGCCCCAACCAGACGCTGATCCGGCCGCGCGCGGTCATCAAGGCGCCGGCGGTAGGTTGCAACTCGATTTCCTGCGCGGCCTTGCCGACGTGTTTGTGCATCCAGGCCACGATCTCGCCGTGGTAAAAATAATGCTGGTAGGGAATATCGGTCACCGCCACCCGGCAGGTGTCCAGCACCGCCTCGCCGTGGCCGGTATGGTTGCGGACGAAACCGACCGTCTCCCGCCGCACCAGACGCGGATGGTAAATCGGATAGCCCGGCGCGTGTTTCAGGCATTTGCCGCGCAAATACAGCAGCGACGGCACCATCAACACATCCATGTCGCGCGAGGTGGCCCATTCCGCGTCGAATTGCTGGTAAAACAGCGGCGGATAAATTTCGTCGGCATCGACGAACAATACCCACGGCGTCTCTATGCCGCACTGCTGCAACGCAAAATTGCGCTGTTCGGCAAAGCCCGGCCACGGATTATGCAACACCAGGCAACCGCGGCGCTCGGCGATGGCGACGGTATCGTCGCTGCTGCCGGAATCGACCAGCACGATCGGGTAGCGCTCCGGAATCGCCGCCAGACAGCGCGGCAGGTTCGCAGCTTCGTTACAGGCCAGAATCACCACGGTCAGCATAAACGCCTCACTTGCCCGCGGCGGTCTTGACCGCGTAGACGTTCAGGTAAATCCCCATGCCGAACAGATTCATCAGGCCGTTGAACGGCATTTGCGCATATTTGACCAAACCGTTCAGCACCGCCGCCAGCCGGCCTTTGGCACCCAAGCGCCGCGATAGGGCATCGAACGGCACCCGGGTAATCTGCTCGGTCTTCACCACCTGCAAACCGTTGCGTTCGAACAATGTGCGCAAGCCCTGCTCGGTAAAGAAATTGACGTGCTCCGGCACCCACAGGCAGGCGTTTTCGTTGGCGCCCAGCAGCTTGACCAGAAACGAGGCGTAATTCGGCACTGCGCAGGCCAATACCCCGCCAGTCTCCAACAAGGCCGCCACCTTGCGCAACGCTTGCTCAGGCTCCAGCAAATGCTCCAACACCTGCGACATCACCACCACGCCGAACAGCTCGTCGCTGCGGTAGTCTTCGAACATCACCGGCAACGGCAAATCGCCGTTCATTTGTTCGAATACATTGTTTTCGTAGGCGCCGGGGTTGATGCTGACCGTGCGGTAACCCAGCAGGCGCAAGGCCCGGGTATAAAACCCGAATCCGGAGCCGATATCCAGCGCCCGGTAATTCAAGGTATTGTTGTAGCGGTCGGCATAGTGGGCGATACGTTTCGCGTCCAGTTTGCAATTCGGATAAAGCTGCTCGCGCCGCAGCACTTCGTCCAAGCCGATCTCGGCGGTCAGGGCCTGACCGGAATGTCGATAAATCTGCTGCAACCACTCCCGGTGCGGCGGCTGATTCAGAAAGCCGGTGCCACACACCTGGCAGCGGTAAATCCGAAACTCTTCGGCATCGGCGTCGGCCGTGTACTGGTAGTGTTTGTGTCGCCAAAAGCGGATGCGTTCTCCGCCGCAGGCGACGCAATGGTGCAACAGTTCGCCGTAAGTTCGGTTAGCCATGCTGGCATAAGTCATCGTTTTCACAAGCATCCGCCATAAGTCGAAAAGATTTAATGTCAAAAAAACCGATCAGGCCGGCACCCGCTGCTCCGCGTCGGCGGCAGCCGAATCAGCCGGCTGCGGACCGGCGTCGCGCAGCCGCCAAGGTTTGGCCAACCAGGCCAATACCAAGGCTTCGATGCCGAAATACACCGGGTTGGCCCAGGCCGCGCCGGGCAAACCGTATTGCAGAATCAGCACCGGTAAGGCAGTGATAGCCGCCAGAGCCCCGCACAAGCGCCCTTTCAGCAACACTCGCGTGCGTTTTTCCGCCAGCAGCGGCTGCGCCCAAACCGTACCCAACGTATGCAGCAAACAGCCGCAACCGATAGCCGGCAACAGGGCCGCGACCGGACGGTAGGCCTCGGCCAACAGCAGGCTCACCAGCCAGTCGCCAAACCAGGGCAAGGCCAGCAGGCCCAAGCCGCCGCCGGCCAGCAAACTGCGGGTCCATAACCGCAACACCGTATGGGCGCGGCGGTACTCGGCGGCGGAAAACGCTTGAAAATAAGCCGGCTGGAAAGTCCTCAGCAACACCATCGCGCCGCGGTTGAAGGCTTCGTTGACCAGGGTGTAGCCGGCCGCATACAAACCGACATCGGCGGCGCCGAGGAAGTAGGCGATCGCATAACGGTCCCCCACCCCATTCAGCCAGAACACCAGCTCCATCGGAATCAAAGGCCAGGCATAATTCCAAATCTTGTCGGCAAACCGGCGCACCCTGCCCCGAGTTGCCGCCCCGCCTGCGCCGGCGCCATCAGGCCGCCACCAGAGCAGATTGGACATCAGCGTCGCCGCAGCATAGCCGGCCAGAATCCACTCCACTCGCGCGCCCAGATAGCTCACTGCGGCGACGGCCAGCACCGGTCTTAAAATTGAGTCGCCGGTTTGCCATAACGCGGCCCGACGTTGGCGGCGGCCGCCAATCGCCAGTTGCACGCCGAATTCGCGCCAGACCGTTACCGCCAGCAACGCGCCGGCCAACAAGAACGGCATCATCTGCGTTTGGTTCAGGTGAGCGTAGTAGCCGCCACTGATCAGCAACAAACCAAGTGCCAACAAAGTCGCCTGCAAGGTCAAGCCAGCGACTGCCCGCTGCAGTTGGGCACTTTGCGCCGGGCCGGCGCACTCCGGCAGCCAGCGCATGCCGCCGCAGATAAACGGGTAGGAAAACGCGGCAACACCCAGCGCGACACAGCCGTTCAGCAGTGCGACCTGGCCGAACACGTCCGGCGTCACCCGCTCGGTCAATAGCCGGGTCCCCGCCAACAGCGCGATCGCCGAGGCCAATTGGCCGAACAAGGCCCAGAATGCATCGCCGCATAAGCGCGATTGCCGCAACCGGATTAGCCTGCGCTTAACCATAAACCCTCGCCGGTTGCAGCCCGGGGTTCGCCGGCACCGTCGATTCGGGCTGACGGTGGTGTCCCAGCATCGCCCCCCATAAAAACATCAGCACCGCGTTCTGCGGAAAGTACTCCCACAAATTGAAGGTCAAACCGGCGACGAAAATAAACATCGCGACCAAGCCCTTGGCAGGGTGGACTGACATCCTTGTCGTTGCCCATAAAAATCCCAGATAGGCCAGCAAACCGATCAGGCCGTAGCCGTTCAGTAGAAACAGATACAAACTGTCAGAATCGAACTGGCCGGGAAAATGTTCGGCGCCGAACAGCAAGTTAACGGTGTTGGAACTCAAACCCAGGCCCCAACCGAACAGCAAATCGGCGGCATCGTGCACGTGGTTGGCAAACACCCGTTGCCACAGGGCAATGCGGCCGTCCTCGGTCGGATCGGCATCGTCGCGGCCGCTTAATAGCGGACTGGAGGCCAGGATCAAGGCGCCGACCGCCAACATCGGCGCCGGCATCCACAAGGCCCAGCGGTCGCGCGGTCGCAGCGCGGCATAGATTTGGAAAAACACCACCAGCAAGCCGCTGAGAAATGCGGTGCGCGAGCCGCTCAACAACGCCAGCAACACGCTCAGCGCCAGCCAGCGGCGCATGCCCGGCACCACGGCGAATACCAGCGCGCAAGTCGCCATCGCCGCGCCGAACAGATTCGGGCTGACGAAGGTACCGAACGGCCGGCCGCCGCCCAGCATCGACACGCCGAACAAGGGCGGCGCCCACAATGCCTGGGCCAGGGCCAGCCCGGCCTGTAATACCAGGTAGTAACGCAAGCAGCGGGCGAACCGGCCGATCACCCAATCGGCAACGCCGCGCCGACCGCAGACGAAGCCGATCAGCGCCAACGGCAAATATTCGAACACCCTGAGTCCGGTCAGCGGCACCACCAACGGCAAGTCCAGATAGAGGGCGTAGCCGATTTCGAACAGAACGTAAGCCGCCACCACGCTCAAAAACGCCAGCACCGGACCGCTAACGATGCCGTTGCGCAAACGCGGTTCGGCCCAGGCGTAGCACACCAGCAGCGCCAGCATCGCTTCGCGCAGCAAGCGCAGGCCCATGTCCTGTTCGCCGTAGACTTCCTTGATGCCGGCCCAGGCCGACTGCACCTGCGGTAACGCGGCGACGGTGGAAGTACAGACCAAGCCGAACAGCAGCAGCGGCAGATCTTTTTCCAGCCTCAGCAGCATGGCCGCCTTAACCCCGCTCGTCGGTTTCGGCGGCGGCCGGTACCCAGTCCCGCTCCAGTTGCTTGGTCAGCCAATCGCCGACGGCGTGGTATTTGTCGGTCCATCCGGCAGCGGCGGCCGGCTCCTGGTCGGCGCGTTGGTAGGCGTAGCCGTAGTACGGATAGTAGGACGAGCCTTCCTTCATATCGTTGATGATGAAGCCGTTCGGTTTGATGCCGACTTGCTGGAAACGGCGGGCGCTGACTTCCAGCTCCTGCGCGGTATATCGGCCTTCCTTGACCACCAGGAAGGTGGCGTCGGCATGCTTGCCCAGAATCGCGGCGTCGGTGGCACCCAGAATCGGCGGCGAGTCGATCACGATGTGGTTGTAAAAGCTTTTCAGTTGCTCCAGGGTCTCGGCCAGTTCGCCCAGCACCAGCAGTTCGGCCGGATTCAGCACCATGTTGCCGCGCGGAATCAGATCGATACCGACTTCCGGCAGGCTGACGATGACTTCGCCCAGGCTGGCGCGGCCGGCCAACAGATCGGACAAACCGGGCTGTTTACCGATGCCGAAAGTTTCGTGCAGGCGGCCGTTACGCATGTCGGCGTCGATCACCAGCACCCGTTTCTTGATGCTGGCCAGCAGTGCCGCCAGGTTGGAGCTGACAAACGACTTGCCCATCGCCGGCGCCGGACTGCTGACCATGATGACCTTGCTTTCATGGTTGGCCAGCGTCGCCTCCAGCGTGGTGCGCAATCCGCGCAGCGATTCGACCGAGATATCCAGCGGATCTTCGTTGACCAAGATGCCGCCGTCTTTGTCGCGGCCGAGCAGACCGGCCAATTTGCGTTGTTTCTTGCTATGCGGGATGGCAGCGAACATCGGCAGCCCGACCTGGTATTCCAGCAAGGCCGGATAATTGTCGTGGCGCTGCAGCGAGTGGCGCAGGAACACCCATGCCGATCCCAGGCTCAGGCCCAACAGGCTGGCGATCGCCAGCAGCAGGCCCGGCTTCGGCCAATACGGTTTTTCCGGCGTCACCGCGAAATCGACGATCCGCGAGTTGCCCAACGAGCCGGCGGCGGCGATGCGTTGCTCCTGGGCGCTGTTCAGTAACGAGGTGTACAGTTCGGTATTGACCTGCACATCGCGCGACAGGCTCACCATATTTTGCTGGGTTTTTGGCAAATCCTTGATGCGTTTTTCCAAGGCCGCCAACTTGCCATTCACCCGCTTGATCTGGGCGTTGGTAGCCATCATGTCGGGATGCTCGGACTCCAGCCGCTGGCTTTGCTCGTCGTATTTTTGCTTGAGCTGGATGCTCAGGGTTTCCATGTCCGAAGCCTGCTTCAACAGAATCTCGGCCTCGGCGGAAATGTCCACCGCGCCGTGCTGTTGTCGGTAGGCGCTCAGGCCCTGCTCGGCTTTTTCCAGGCGCTCTTTGACGATCGGCAGTTGGCTTTCCAGAAAGGCCAATTTTTGCGAGGCTTCGGCCGATTCCCAATTCACCGTGGCGTTGACGTAAATCGCGGCGATGTCGTTGACCGATTTGGCCAATTGCTCGGGATCGCGGCCTTTCAGTTCCACACTCAAAATGTCGGTATCTTTCGACACTTCCTTGACGGCAAAGGCTTTTTGCAAAGTTTCGATCGCCGATAAGGCGGTGCGCCGCACCAGCTCGAAATGGGTGCCGGGATGGGCGTCCAGGACTTCGATTTTAATCGTCACCGGGGTTTTCTCGCCGATTTCGGCCGTGACGACCTGGCCGACTTCTCCGGTCAACAACTCGGCGCCGTTCGGTGCCAGGATCTGGTAGCGGCCGTGTTCCAGTGCGATCAGGGTAAACTCCTTTTCCAAGTAACGGTCCGGAACCTCGAACGCGGCCACCTTGGCCTTCTCGCCGCCCCAGGCCCAACGGCCGAAGCCCCACCAAGCGCCGGCGACACCGTCATGGCGATCGTGTTTACGGGCCAGGGTTTCGCCGATCAGCGGAAAATAACTGGGCTCGATTTCAATCGCCAGATTCAGATTGTCGACCACCTTACCCAGCACCGAACGTGAACGCAGAATCTCGACTTCGCGCTGCGCCCGCGGGCTCTCGGCTTCGGCCGGAGTCTGATTGTTGTCGCCGTGCAGATTGGCGGCCAGCAGGGCTTTGTTCTTGTCGATGCGCAGCAAGGCATCGGCTTTGTAGGTCCGCGGCGCCAAAACCAGGTACACCAGCGTCACGGTCAACACCGCGGCGAGGGCGATCAATAGGGTTTTACGGCCTTCGATCAGCAAATCCACGTAGTCGCGAATGCTGACGCTCTGCTCTTGCAGGCGGTTTGGATTCGGCAACGGTAACACCGGAACGGCTTCATTGGGTGGATACATACTTTTCACAACCTTTTCGCTTGAAAACATTCGATTCCCCTCTGCGCATACCAGCAGCCGGGGGCGATTTTTTAACTACATGCCCATCAGTGCCGCTTGCGACATGATCGCGGTAAACGATCCGGGCAGAATCTGGTTCAACACCCGCGACCACTGGGTAACGCCGGCAGTACCGACGAACAAGGTGTCGTGGGCTTGCAGCGGAAATTGCTCGGCCAGGATCATCGCGTCGGGCGATTCGGCATTGAGCTGGAAGATTTCCGGTTTCATATCGCCGGCCCGCACCACATAAATGTCGCCCGGACGCGAGGTGTTGAAATCGACGCCGTAGGCCTCGGCCAATGCCTGGGCCAGACTCATCCGGCCTTTGTTTATCTGCACCGCCTGTTGCCGGCCGACCTCGCCCATCACGTAGACTTTGCTGTCCTTCTGGTCGCCGACATTGAGCACATCGCCGTCTTTCAATAGCACGTTCTGCGTGGTCAACCCCTTTTCATACAGGGCTTGCACATCCAGTTTGTACAGTTTGCCGTCGCGGGCCAGCGCTACGCTGTTCATGTCCGAATCTTTGGTGGCGCCGCCGGCGCGGCTGATGGCCTCGGCCACGGTCAGCGGAGTTTCGTTCATCGCCAACACCCCCGGTTGCTTGACCTCGCCGACCACCGCCACCCGGTGAGCCTGAAACGACAACACCCGAATGTCGAGTTTGACCTTCTTGAAAAAACGCGACAATTCGCGGGTCAGCTCTTCGCGCACTTCCGGAATGGTCTTGCCGCCGACATGAAGATTGCCGACATAGGGGTAATACAGATCGCCGTTGTCGTCGACCACCTTACCTGCCATCTCCGGCAGAATTTTTTCGCCGCCGGGATCGTTCAATTCCGGGTGCTCCCACACCGTAATCTGCAACCGGTCCTGCGGTCCGATCCGATAACTGGTCTTGGTATTGTCCACCGGCAGCAATTGGCCGACCGCCTGTTGCCGGGCCACTTCCTTCTCGATGATCAGGTCGGCGGTGATCGGCATGACGCGGACTTTCTCCTTCACCAACTGGCCGTCCTTTCGGGCCGGCAACTCGATTTCGGTCAAGCCGTTACTGTCGGTGTTCATGTCCATGCCCGGCGCCAAAAAACAGCCCGGTAGCGCTAACGTCAACAGGATGGGAAGCAGTCTGTACATGCTCAGGTTTCCTTAATAGGCGTTTTTGTTGATAAAACCGGTCAGCACGGTGCGGAAAGCGATCTCGATATCGAACCACAACGACCAGTTCTGGATGTAATACAAATCGTGCTCGATGCGCCGGTTCAAGTCGGTGTCGCCGCGCCAGCCGTTGACTTGGGCCCAGCCGGTGATGCCGGCCTTGACCATGTGTTTTTTCATGTAGTTGGGTACTTGTTCCTTGAACACTTCGACGAAGTCCGGCCGTTCCGGCCGCGGGCCGACCAGAGACATGTCGCCGCGCAAAACGTTGATCAATTGCGGCAACTCGTCCAGGCTGGTTTTGCGCAGGAAGCTGCCGAACGGGGTGGCCCGGTTTTCGCCGGGCTTGGCCCAGACCGCGCCGGTTTTGGACTCGACATCCACCGGCATCGAGCGGAATTTCAGCATGGTAAATTTGCGGTTGTTCCAGCCCACCCTGACCTGACGGTAAAACACCGGGCCGGGCGAACTCAACTTGACGCCGACAGCGATCAACAGCATCAGCGGGCTGATCAGCACCAGTAAAATCAAAGCCAGCAAACGGTCTTCGACTTCTTTGATGTAGCGGTTGACGCCGTGCAGCGGCGACACCGAAAAATCCAGAGTTGGAATGCCGGCCACGGTGTTCAGGCTGAGAAACTTGCTTTGTTTGAAGGCAAAGCAATCGATCACCAGCCGGATGCTGACCGGCAAATGCCGCAATTGGTATTGCGCCCGCTCGGTCAGGGATTCGCCTTGATAAGCCACCCAGACCTCGTCGATAGCGTGCCGGTCGATCAGGGCCGGCAAGTCAGCCAATCTGCCCAGGCACGGCAGGTCATGGTCGTTCAGCGGCTGCCGGCCAGCGCCGCGGTCGTCGACATAACCCACCGCCTGCAAACCGGCCCAGGGCGAATGGTTCAACTGCCGCGCTACAGCTACCGCCATTTGATTCAGGCCAACCATGATGATTTTGCCCTGCGACCAACCCCGTGACCGCAGCCAACGCAAAACCTGCGACATCACCGAGCGCGCAGCCAATACGCAGACCAAACCCAGCACGCCCCAGGAGGCAATCCAGCGGTAACTGGAACCGAACCAGACATGCAAGCGCACCAGAAACACGATGGAAACCACCGCCAGCAGCGCCAGCAGCCAGGCTCTAACGATGCGGGCGATCTCGCCGCGCATCGCGTCGTTGCGCCAGGGCCGGTAGACTTGGCCGATCTCGAAGAAAATGATCGCGCCGAGCACACCCAACGCAGTTACGATCCGGTAATGCTGGTCGACCGTATATTCGCGCAGCCAGAAAAAATGAGCCGCCCAAGCGGCGGTTAACAGCATGGCCACGTCGATGATCCGTAACAGCAGAATCACGGTATGGCCGTATTGGCGAAAGAGTCCGTTGAAGATATTTCCGAAGCCGAGCGGCATAGCGGCGTTCCCCCTGTTGCGTCTAGTTCCGAAGACTTAAGGACGCCATCCTTGGCATCCTCAACCTGTTGCCGGGTTTGCGATGCAGCAGTGCCGGCTTGGGTACAAAGCTTACCGGCGCAAAATGAGAGAAAACCTGGGGGTTTAATTAAGAGCAGATGAGAGGGAAATTAGAGTTGGATAAGCGCGCCGAATGGTTCAGCGTCATCGACTTCAACCCAATCGCAGGCCCGGAAATGAGCCGCTCCCGCTCAGTGAACGGATAGCCAAACAGCCCATGATCATGGATTGAGATGGGGTGCTGCGGGAGCGCCCCTCGAATTCGGCGTTATTTTGTGCAGCGTCACATTGCCGAATCTCGGTTTTGCGGGATGCCAAAAGGCAGAAACAACTCTCAAAAAATTATGACTTAATTTTCTTAAATATCTCCCGAACAGCGACTTCGCCAAAGCTGCAGGCCGATTCTGGTGCAGCAATTTTCAGGGGGATACATCAATGAACAACCAAACCTTCATCGCTTCCGCGCTACTCAGCTCGTTGTTGGGTTGCGCCGCAACGTCCGAACAAACGGCATCGATAGACGCCGACCCCAGCCAAAGCTTACCGGCCACCGCAGCCGGCATTCCCACGGAGACTATCTACTTTGCATCACGCGAAGACGCGGAAAAGGCATTGGTTGGCTACAACTACGGCCTCACCATGCTCGCTGACGGCCGGGTACAGGCCTTTGTCTCCGGGTTGAACGGTTCCGGTCAGTCCAATCCCTTGTCGGTCATCAAGGACAACGCCCAAAAATCCTTGTCCAATGCCACCCAAGCTAGCCAAACTGCGGAATCCGAAACCCCGTTTCCGACGATTACCCTGCCCGGCAATGTGAACGGCCAAGCCGCCATCGACGCATTGGGCAGTAACTTGCCGCTGGTGGCTCAGGCTTACGACATGTCCGCCGAACGCCTGGAAAACATTCTGCAAACCGATCAAACCGCGTGGATAGACCAAGGCGGCCGCTTGCTTTACGTCGAATCCGATACCAAACCGGTACCCGCGCCCCAAGGCGGAAACAGCGCCGCTAACGAAGCCTACGCAACCACGGCCGAATCTTCGACCTTTTCATCGTTGGCAACCTCGACGGCAGATCCGTTTGCATTGCACAGTAAACCCGGCTCGAACCGGGTCATTTATCTGGATTTCAACGGCCACGTCGCCAGCAACACGGCCTGGAACAGCGGCACGTTGACTGCTCAGGCCTACGATACCGACGGCAATCCGGGCGCATTCAGTAGCGCGGAGTTGAGTAATATCCGCGAAATTTGGCAACGCGTCGCTGAAGATTATGCGCCGTTCGATGTGGACGTCACTACCCAAGAGCCGACGGCGGACGCGCTGCAACGCACCAGCAGCAGCGATATCCAGTACGGTACCCGAGCCGTGATCACCCGCTCCATGCCGGAACTTTGCAGCCAGTCCTGCGGTGGCGTGGCTTATGTCAATGTTTTCTCATACTATTCCTCCACCACGCCGGACCGTTACCAACCCGCCTGGGCGTTCTTCGATAAATTAGGCAACGGTTTTCCGAAATATGTTGCCGAAGCGGTATCGCACGAAGTCGGGCATAACCTGAACCTGAATCACGATGGTACATCGACCGTCGGCTATTACTCCGGCCAAGGCAGCGGCGCCACCGGTTGGGCGCCGATTATGGGGGTCGGCTATTACAAACCGGTGTCGCAGTGGAGCAAAGGCGAGTATCCCGACGCCAATAATCTGCAGGACGATATCGCGGTCATCAGCGCGGCCGGCGCTCCGATCCGCGCAGACGACTATCCGAGCACAACCGCAAGCGCCGCGCCGCTGTCGGGCGATGCCGCTGCCGTATCGCAAACCGGCGTGATCGAGCGCAATACCGATGTCGACGTGTTTACCTTCTTTACCGACGGCGGCAACGTGCAGTTCAACGTCGGTTCCGGTTCGGTGGCTCCGAATCTGGATATTTCCATGAAACTGGTCGACAGCGCCGGCAATACCGTGGGCGCGGCAAATCCGGCGGATAGCCTGTCCGCGGCAGTAACCGCGACCTTGCCTGCCGGCCAATATTTTCTGCAAGTGGAAGGTGTCGGATTCGGCGACTTGACGACCGGCTACTCCGACTACGGCAGCGTTGGGCAATATCAAATCACCGGCAACTACCCGAAAAGCTCGAACACGCTGGTTTCGCCCACCGCGGTAATTTCCGCATTGCCGACCAGCGGCGATGCGCCGCTGACCACCACCTTCAACGGCTCTGGCTCCAGCGACCAGGACGGCAGCATCGTCAGCTACGACTGGAACTACGGCGACGGCAGCAGCAGCGGCAGTAGCAGCAGCGCAAGCCACGTCTACAACACACCGGGCAACTACACGGCAACTTTGACCGTAACCGACAATAGCGGCTTGAAAAACAGCACGACGCAAACGGTTAACGTGACGCAAACACCGGTCGCGGCGAACATGACGGTAGGCAGCACAAAGATCTCGCGTAAATTATTGAGCAGGGGCAAGTCGCAGTGCGTGGCCAGTGTCACGGTCAACTACGGCACGTCCGGCGTCGCCAGCGCGACGGTATATGGAAGCTGGAGCGGTTCGGTCGCCACAACTTCGGGCTCCACTGCGGTAACGGGCAAAACGTCCGGAACCACGGCTACCAACGGCAGCGTCAGCATCAGCAGTTCGACTTTGCCGAGCAGCACCTCCGGTACCTGCGCGTTCACGGTCACCAACGTCGTCAAATCCGGTTTCAATTACGACGGTAGCGGTCAAGTTGCGGGCAGCTTTTCCTGGTAAGGCACCAGAGTATGCAACGGGTGCGGTTAACGCCGCGCCTAGTTTGCGATTCCACTCGCCGCCAACGGGTATCCAAACAGATACCCGTTGGCCTCCAACATTCCGGCAGCAACGGCACATCCCATTAGCCCGCAGTTAAAAGACGGTAAACGGCCTCGGGTAGGACATACACCGGGCTAGCCGAAATCGGCACGCCGGCGATACCTGACGCATCGGTCGCCAATTTCTGCATCTGCCCGACCACATTCACCAAAACCCATTGCCGCTCAGAGTCGAGTTGTACCGGCCACACACCCTCGCCTTGCTCGCGCCACACCATCAAGGTCTCGCCGAAATAGCCGGCCTGGACGTTGACGTCGTGGGTAGCGACCGGCCGGTACGGCAGGCCGTCGATCAGCGCGCTGGCGGTGTACAGCGCTGCTTCGCCGGGTTTATGGCCAAGCGAATAATCCCAGATCCGGCCGTAGGCCAGGTCGTATTCATGGGCGATGCAAAGCGCCACCCCCAAATAATCAGGGCGACTATTCACCCAAGCCACGATTTTGGCCACCTGCTCCGCCTGCCAGCGCCGACCGCTGAAACCGTGCATGGCCTTGGCGCCGGTTTCGCCCAGCCAGAACGGCAATTTATTGGTTTTGCCCAGGCTGGCATGAGCCGCCAATACGCCGCGCTCGTCTTCCAACTCGCCGTTGCCGATCGGTCCGCCGAAACGCGGCGGCCGTTGCGGGTAGGCGTGCACGTCCCAGGCATCCTGGACATTATCCAAACCCAGTTGCAACACCTGCTTGAACCAGTCGCCCTCGCCCGGCCGCACCAGGCTGCCGCCCAGGTAATGGGCATCGTTGCGGGCTTGATGGGCCATTTGGTATTCCGACTTCGCCCGTTCCAGCCAATGCTTAGGTTCGCGCAGTTTTTGCCATTCCGGCTCGTGGCGAATGTCGATCTCGTTGCTGGCTTTGAAGAAGCGGGTAAAACCGGCGGCAGCATCGATAAAACGGCGGCCGTCTTCAGATTTGTCGTTCAGCCAATGACTATCGCCGGCCGAGTCGGCAAACAGGTCCAGACCGCGCTGTTTGGCTTGCTCCCACAATAGCCGGTATTGCGGATCGAAGCCCGGATAACTGCCCAAGCTTCTGAAAATAGCCATCCGCTCCAGCCAATCGAAGTAAGCGCCGGTTTGGCGGAAACTTTTGTCGCCGTCAGCCAAGGCATAGTAATCGTTGTTCCAGACTTTCTTTTGCACCAGCCGTTGCTTTTGGGCGTTGTTGCCGGCGACGACGCTAAAGCCGTCGGCCGGATAGTGCATGATCGGCCGGCCGTCTTCGGTGTACAAAGACGGATACACCGCGTAATAACCGGTCTGCGTCAGGGGGCCAAAATCGGCTTCGACCTGGGCGGGAAAACGGCCGCGAATCTCCCGTTCGGCGATTTGCCGACCGCTGTAATCGACCAACCACAGACGCAATTTGGCCGGGAAGCGCGGCAGCGGCGTCTCCAGTTTGGCTTCCTCCAAAATCGGCTGCCAGCGCAGATCGATACTCAGCTTGATCGGCTCACCGGGATGCGGAAGATTGGCCGGGGCAGTATTGAAAATCACCGGCCTGAGTTTGGCGGCGATATGGTTTAAGGCCAAATCGGCGTCGGGATCGGCGGTTTGCGTCCGCAAGCCGTCCAGCGGTTTGCCGCCGGCGTCGCTGAACAACCCGGCAAAGTAAAAGCGCTGGCCCTGATCGTGTTGCATCACCAGTTTCACCAGCAAGCTATGCCAACCCGGCGTCAAATTTAACGCGGCCACTTGCGGCGCTTGCGGCCGCTCGGCGCTGGCGGTGGCCAGCAAGCCTTCTGTGGTCAAGCCGTGCAACAGGGCTTGAGCTTGAGTGCCCAGCGAGGCCTTGAAGCCCCCTGGCGGTTGCCCGTCATCCGTCAGAGGCAATGCCTGCCCGTCCAGCCAGGCTGCCGCTTTAATGCCGGACTGGCGCAGATGCAATTGCGCCTGCAGAGGACGGTCGGCGTGCAGATACAACTGGGCGTAGCCGGTGCCGCGCGACCAGCCGTAGGCGTGTTCGGTGCTGTCCATAATCGTGGTTTCACCGTTGGCATCGGTCGCCGCCACCCGCCATTTGCTTAGTTTTCCGCCCATCATTGCCAGACTCAGATAGGACTGATCGGGATTGGGCCTGGCAATAGTTTCCGTGTCCAAACCAAATACCGACAGACCGGCTTGACCGTCCTGCAAACCGCCGACCAGCCAGGCGGCCGGGATGCCGTTTTTTAACAGCACTGGCGTTGGCGCCGGGATTGCGACAGGTTGCGGCATCCAGCCGATTTGGTCCGGCTCGGCTAGAAATTTTGCCACGCTTGCTGCATCAGCCGGCTGCGTCAACACGCCCAGCACAGTGTGATGATCGTCGGTGACGATGGCCGCCGGCAATGTCGGCAAATTCAAATTGCGGGCCATCGTCTCGGCGGCTTGGCCGATCAAATAAGTCACCGGCATGTTTTGATAATGTGCTCTTGCCGCATCGGCGGACAAACCGCGCAACAAAGGCTCGCCGTGCGCGCCGCTACCGTCCAGCACCACTAAACGCCGCGGACCTTTGGCGTCGGGCCGGGTCAAAGCCAAAAACCGGTTGCGCAGTTGCGCCTGCTCGCCGGTCATCGCCGCGGCTAGCGGCTGTTGCAGTTGCAGCAAAAAGGCGTCGAACACCTTGGCGCCGTCGGCCTTGCCGCTGTTTTCCAGAGTCAGCCAGCGATCGCCGGGCAACAAAGTCACTGTCTCGGCGGCGGGCAGCCATTGGTAGTCCCACGGCGTGGTGTTGGTCAGGGCAAATTCGCCGCGGCTCGCCAACTCCTCCGGCTTGGCACCGGCCTTGACGCTAAAACGCTGCTCGACTTGGGAGACCTCGCCGCCGCTTTTGTAACGCGCCCACAACCGGTATTGGCCGGGCTTGCTGTCCGGAGGCAACGCAAAACGGAAGCTGCCGCTCCAGTCACCGAAGCCGGAATGGAACAACAAGGCTTCGTCCTGCTCGATCGCCAACGCACCGGTATTGGTGCCGGCCTCGGCCGTGCCCTGCACCACCGTCAAATGGTCCGGTTTCGGCAAATCCAGCAAAGCCGGGGCCTTGCCCAGTTCCAGCAGTAGCGCCGGTTGATTGGCGGTCGTGGCCACCGGCAACTCCGCCCACGGCGATGCCAGCAAAAACGCATCGAACACTTTGGCATCGTGGCCGGCGCCAATGTTGCGCACTTCGATGACCCGGTCGCCAGCCTTGAGTTGAATCGGTTCCGGACTGCTCAACCAGGCGTACTCCCAGCCTTTCGGCGTCAGTTGTACGCTGCCGCGTTGTTGCAGATGGTTAACATCCGGCCCGGCCCATATAGCAAAGGTCTGTCGGCACACCGCCGGATCGCCGCCCTGACGCCAGCGTGCCCAAAACCGAAAATCGCCGGAGACAGCCTGAGTCAAATGGAAGCGAAACGCCGCCCGCCATTGACCAAAGCCCGGATGCAATACGTTGACCGCCTCCGGCTCGACTTGCCAAGCAACCCCGTGCTGAAAATCTGGCAACAGTTGGCCGGAAACAGCTAGTACATTCGCCACTAAGCCGGATGGAGCGCTTGCCGCGCTGCCAAGTTCGAGTAACACGACCGGCTGACCGGTTAGCGCCGAAACCGGTATCCCTGCCGCCTCGCCGCCATCGGCTGTCGCCGGCCGCGCACCGGCGATTGCCAACCATGCGACAAACACTATGGCCGCGCGACACCCCCGAATACGGGGGGATGGGAATGTTCGCCAAGACACCAGATAATGCGAAATCTCGGCGGCGAATTGCCGTAGAACGGCCAATGAAAAAATAAGCATGCAAGTCCTTGTCGATTAGCAACACTCCGGGCAGCCCCGGAATCGTAAACATCCCTGTAAACTGCATCATATGACAATCCGCATCGTTTTCCGACAACCGGGAAACGCCAAGGCCGACGCAATACCGCTGGCAACTCAAATACGATTTTTTGCAGGCCCCGTCACGAATTTCATCAGCCAAGCTATACTATTGCGGATTTACAGACGCTGTCGCCAAGGATGAAATTCAAAAACCTGCTGTCTCTGAAATCCCTGATTGTGCTGGGATTTGTCATTGCCGTGATCCCGCTGTTCCTGGCCGTGATGTACGCTGCATTCGGCATGCGCCAGACTTCGGCTTTGGGCCGAACCGTCAATTCGCAAGTATTCGAACAAACCAAAACCATCCGCTTGGTATTGCAACGAGCCTCCGATATCGAGCGCAAAGCCAAGTTGTTCGTGCTGCTATCCGACCCCGAATTGCGCCAACCTTACGAACGCCAGTCCTACGAAACAGTCCGCGCTTCGTTCAAACAGGCATTGAGCGATCTGTTGAAACTGCAGGTCGACAACCGCATCGCGTTGCTGGTCAACGAATTGTCGGAAAAGGAAAACCTGATTTACCAGCAAATCATCGGCTCGGAGGGCGACAACAACCTGAAACTGCCGCTGGACGAAGCGTTTCAAGGGCTGCGCGAATCGTCATACACGTTGTCGCGCGAGTTCGAAAGCCACGTCGACCATGAATTCAACGAGCTCCGGCAAATGTCGGAATCGCTGGAGCAAGGCTTGTTAATCAGAGGCGCCGCGCTGTTGGCCTTGTCGTCAGCCGCAATTGCGCTGCTGTTGCTGGTGATTTCGCGCTCGATGCGACAATTGGATTCCTCGATCCGACGTTTGGGTGCCGGGGAACTGAAGGAGCCGGTAGCCGTCAGCGGTCCGTCCGATTTGGCGTTTCTCGGCAACCGCCTGGAATGGTTGCGCACCCGGCTGATGGAGCTGGAATCGTCGAAGCAGCAATTCATCCACAACGTCGCCCACGAAATCGAGGCGCCGCTGGCCGGCATCCGCTATGGCGCCGAACAAATGGCCGACGAGGCCGAACTGGACGGCAATCTGCGCCAACAGGACATCGTCCGCAAGCTGGGCGCCAACATCGACAAACTGCAAGCCGTTTCGGACGACTTGCTGCGTTACAGCAAATTGAGCGCGCAAAGCGAAGCCAAACGCAAACAAACTTTGAATATGAAGGAGTTGCTGGAAACGGTGGTCGCCGAGTTTCAACCGGCGCTGGCAACCAAATCGATCGAAATGCGCATGTTGTTGCGGCCGGTGCATATTTCCGGCAACGCGCCGCAACTGCGCGGCATCATTGAGCAACTGCTGGACAATGCGGTGAAATTTTCGCCGCCGAAAGGCGAAATCCGCATCATGCTGCGCGATACCGGCACTCAGATGGAGCTGGAAGTCGAAGACGAAGGCCCGGGAATTCCACTGGACGAACGGGCCCACGCCTTCGAACCGTTCTACCGCGGCAAGGCGGCGCAGGCCGAGGACATTCCGGAAGGTCCGGGCCTGGGGCTGGCCATCGTCAAGGAATACGTCGCCAACCACCAGGGCAATGTCGAAATCATCGACGCCCGACAAGACCAACACGGCGCCCGTATCCGGGTGCAATTGCCGCTAAACGGGGAGTTCTAAACCAACCATGACGTTTTTCAACCCGCGCCTGTTACTACCGGCGCCGCTGATCCTATTATTCGCCGGCTGCGCCGAAGTCGATTCCAACGTGCGGCAGGGGCCGCCGGTGGCCGCCGCTGCGCCGACCGTCCATTCCGACTTCGAGGATTTGCTGGATTTCGGCGCCAACCTGGCGGCGATGAACAGCCAAGGCCGAAGCGAAACCTGCCGCGGCCTGGCGAAACGGCATAAGGAAAACCCGGACAAGACCATAACCCTGCAATTGATGACCGGCCGCCTTTTGTCGGACGCCTGCGGCGACATCCCGAAAATCCTGGACGAATTGGCCGACATCCCGCCGGAAAGCTACGCCGATGACCGCACCCGCCGACTGGTGGCGATCCATACCGAAGCCTTGAAGCGGATCAACAGCACCAACAAGAAAGTCGGATCATTGGAACGCAAACAAAAATCGGTGCAGAACGTGCTGGATGCCAAGGAAACCGCCGGTTCGAAAAAAACCGAATCGCACCTGCTGCGGGAAAAACTGGAAGCCATCCGTTCCATGGAAAAACAGTTGGACGAAACCGGCGACGCCAAATAGCAACCATGTTTCGGTTTCGGCTGGCCATAGTCATGTTCATTTCGTTCGGCTTCGTCCTCAGCCTGGGCGTGGCCCTGTATCTGGGCGCCGACGAAATGGCCCTGCACTTCCAGCACAGCCAGACCGCTTACGAAACCTTCGACGATTACGAACAGTTATCGCAGGAAGCCTACCGCCATTTCAAACAGCGGATGGATCGGCTGATTACCGCGAATCCGAATTCGGAAACCGGCGTCGAATCGTCCAAGCGGCGGCTGCAAGCAGCGATCCAGGCGCTGAGGGACACCGCGGTCAAGGAACCGGTGATCGGCGGCGAGACTTGGGTCGACAAGCCGGCCGAGCTGGAGCGCGTCGCCCATTTGACGGCGTTTTTGGAAGCCAGCGAATACCGCTTCGAAGAGGTGGAGCGCTTGCGCCTGCAAGGCAAACTGGCGAACGCCGTGCAGGCCTTGACCAAATTTACCGAAGAAGAAATCGACGGCAAATTTCAGCCCTTGATCGATGCCGCGATCGACGCCGAACGCGAAAAGGCCAAGCAAGCCAAGCGCGAATTGGAAAGCCTGGTCCGCCAGTCGCGACTGACCGCTATCCTGGCGTCCGTGACGGCCGCGCTGTTCAGCCTGATGTCCGGCATCCTGTTGATGCGTCGCTTCCGCCGGCCGATCCAGGCTCTGATGAAAGGTACCGACGAAATCGCCAGCGGCAATCTGGAATACCGGATCAAACTCTATACCCGCGACGAATTCGCTTATCTGGCCAGCCACTTTAATCAAATGGCGCAAGAACTTGAAGTTCAACAAAACAAGTTGCGCGAAAGCCGGGCGGTACTGGAGCAGCGGGTAGCGGAACGGACCTTGGAATTGAATCTGTTGAACGAGGAATTGAAGCGGATGGACAAGGCCCGCCGCGAGTTTTTGGCCGACATCAGCCACGAATTGCGGACACCGATTACGGTAATCCGCGGCGAGGCCGAAGTCACCTTACGCGGCGAAGACCGCCATACCGAAGAATACAAGGATGCATTACAACGCATCGTCGAACTGGCGATGCAGCTTGGTAAATACGTCAACGATTTGCTGTTTCTGGCCCGTGCCGAAACCGCCCATCTCCAATTCGAGTGGGGCAAGGTCGATCTGGCCGAGCTGGTCGGCAATGCGGTCGAGGACTTTCAGGTCATGGCCGAGGAGCGTTCGCTCAGCGTATCGTTCTCGGGTCCGGAGCACCCGGTCTGGGTACGCGGCGATAAGCAGCGCTTAAGACAGGTGCTATTTATTTTGGGAGAAAATGCGTGCCGCTACTCAAATCCCGGGGGGCATATTTCGGTAGCCTTATGGGTGCAGGGTAAGGAAGCGAGTTTCAGCCTTACCGACCAGGGGATCGGTATTCCCAGCGGAGATTTGGAACGCATTTTCGAGCGACACTTCCGTAGCGATAACGCGCAAAGTTCGCGCGACGAAGGCTCCGGCCTGGGCCTGCCGATGGCAAAATCGATTACAAAAGCGCACGGCGGGCGCGTTGCGGTGGACAGCCGGGAGAACCTCGGCTCGACCTTTACCGTAACTTTGCCGTTGCTACCCAGTACATAGGAATAAGCACACATGAGCGATAAATACACATCATCCGGTAATTTGAGCGGCATGGGCTACATGCGCGTGCTGCTGGTGGAAGACGACGAACGCATCGTTGATTTCGTCCAGCGCGGCCTGAAGGCGGAAGGCTATTCCGTGGAAGTGGCTCGTACCGGCCAAGAGGCAATTGCCCTCGGCGGCGAAGGTTCGTTCCAGGTGATCGTGCTGGACCTGGGGCTGCCGGACATGAACGGTCGCCAGATTTGCGAACGCCTGCGTGGTAACGGCGTCGATACGCCGGTATTGATGCTGACTGCGCGCGACACCGTGCAGGATAAAGTTTCCGGTCTGCGCGCCGGCGCCGACGATTACATGACCAAGCCGTTTGCTTTCGAGGAATTGCTGGCGCGGATCGAAGTACTGCTACGCCGCCGCGGCGGCGACATCAAATCGGAAGCCAAAGAACTGCGCATCGCCGATCTGGTATTGAATGGCGAAACCCACGAAGTACGCCGCGGCAATACCGCGATCGAGCTGACGCCGAAGGAATTCGCGCTATTGGAATGCTTCATGCGCATGCCCGGCAAGGTCTTGAGCCGTACCCGGATACTGGAGCAAGTTTGGGGCTACAGCGCCGACCCGCTGACCAATGTGGTCGACGTTTACATCCGCCAGTTACGCCGCAAAATCGACGACGATTACGAACAAAAACTGCTGAAAACAGTGCGCGGTTTCGGCTACAAACTGGAAGCGCCTTAAGTCCTGCCTCAAGCCGGCCGGGCGCAGACCGGCCGGGCCGAATTGTCTATAATCCGCGTACCTGACAGCCGCGGCTTATCGCATGCAACTCACCTTACTCGACTCCGACCAACCCGAACAGGCTTTTCCGCCTTTAGATAAGGCACTGAAAGAACCCAACGGCCTGCTCGCCTTCGGCGGCTGCCTGTCGCCGAAACGGATCGTCAATGCCTACCGGCACGGCGCCTTTCCCTGGTTCAACCCCGGCGAGCCCATCCTGTGGTGGTCGCCGGACCCGCGCCTGGTCCTGTTTCCGGAGCATTTGCAAGTCTCGCGCAGCCTGACCAAAACCCTGCGCAAAGGCCGGTTCGAGATCCGCTACGACACGGCGTTCAAAGAAGTAATTGCCGCCTGCGCCGCGCCGCGTAGCGACAGCGGCGGCACCTGGATCACCGAAGACATGTGCCGGGCTTACCTGACCTTGCACCATCTCGGTATTGCCCACAGCTGCGAAGCCTGGCTGGACGGTAAGCTGGCCGGCGGCCTCTATGGTTTGGCCATCGGCCAGGTCTTCTTCGGCGAATCGATGTTCCACCGCGAAACCGACGCCTCGAAAGTGGCGTTCGTCAATCTGGTCGAACGTCTGAGCGGCTGGGGTTACCGTTTGATCGATTGCCAAGTACGCAGCGAACATCTGCTCAGCCTGGGTGCCGAGGAAATTCCGCGCCAACGTTTCGCCGAATTGCTGGAACAGCTTTGTCGGCAAGCCCCCGCAGCCGAGGCCTGGCGCTGATGGGCAGCTTGCCGATTTGGCTGGACGACGAACACGCGTGCGGCTACCTGTCCGACCGGCAGGCCCGCTCCGGCTTCGTGCATCCGTCGGTAACAATGACGCCGCAACTATACTCCCAACTGATCGCGCTCGGCTTCCGCCGCAGCGGCAACTACGTTTACAAACCCTATTGCTCGAGTTGCCAGGCTTGCATACCAACCCGGCTGCCGGTCGCCGCGTTCGCGCCGGACCGCCGGCAAAAGCGTTGCCGCAAGCGCAACCTCGATACCCGCAGCGTCGTCAAGCCGGCCGAATTCGACCCGCGCCATTTCGACTTGTACCGGCGTTATCTGGCGGCTCGCCACGACGATCCGCACAAAGAACCGATCGAACCGGATGATTATCTGAATTTTCTGGGCAGCCGCTGGTGCGATACCCGCTTCGTCGAATTTCTGATCGGCGGCCGGCTGGCGGCAGTTGCGGTGGTGGATATCGTCGACGACGGCTTATCGGCGGTCTATACCTTCTTCGATCCCGAGTTCGCCGACTACAGCCCAGGCGTCTATGCCGTGTTATGGCAAATCGAAACCGCCGCGCAATGGGGCTTACCTTACGTTTATCTGGGCTTTTGGATCGAAGACTGTCGTAAAATGCGCTACAAAATCGAATATCAGCCGCTGCAGGGCTTGATCCGCGACAGGTGGCAACCCCTTTCAAATCATACAATTAACGAGGAATAAGCAGTGCCGAAAGCCAACGAACTGAAACTGGGAACCGCGATCGAAATCAACGGCGAACCGTATGTGGTCAAACACATCGACGTGCGCAACCCGACCTCGCGCGGCGCGACGACGCTGTATAAAGTCCGCTTCAACCACATGAAAACCAAGCAGAAGCTGGACGAAACCTTTAAAAGCGACGACATGCTGAAAGCCGCCGATTGTTCGCGCTGCAACGTGCAGTTTTCCTACCAGGACGGCGACACCTACTACTTCATGAACAGCGAGACCTACGACCAATACGCGCTGTCGGCCGAGGATTTGGAAGGTCAAACCTTATACCTGACCGACGGTCTGGACGGCATCATCATGTTGCTGATGGACGACGCGCCGTTGGGCATCCAGTTGCCGACCACGGTAACGCTGCAAATCGTCGAAACCCCACCGGCCATGAAAGGCTCCAGCGCCACCAAGCGGACCAAGACCGCCAAACTTACCACCGGCCTGGAAGTGCAGATTCCGGAGTACATCGAGTCCGGCGAACTGATCAAGATCAACAGCGAAACCGGCGAGTTCTCCTCGCGCGCCTAAGTGCTTGATGCTAATCAGGCCACCACGTTACGGACGCATTGCCGGGCGTAGGCATTGATGGGCACGTTACTGTCCAGATAGTGATTAAACAATTCATTGATCGTAACCGGATTCAAAAAGGCATAAATGCCGCAGCCGGTTATGGCAATGAATTGCCGGCTCAAGGTTTCGATGAACACAATCCGCAAATTGTTGATTTCGTTAGTTTGATGCATAGTTTCCATGACACTCTCCCGAGGCTGTTGATCGAACTCGATCAAGTAAATGCATTAGTTGCGCCAGCAGAAAAACCCCTATAAAAATCAGAATCATAAATTCTGGTCGTTATTATCGGCGGCCCATTCCGTGACGACCTGCCGTCACGGCTTACGGTATCTCGTACCAGCGCAGTTTTCGCTTCACTCCGGCGTCATCCGCCACCCTTGTTCGCACCGAAAATCCAGGTATCGATCCGGGTCGGTTTGGCAGGCCTGGCATTAGCCGGGAATTGAGGCTTGGATCAAGGGTAATGGTGGCAGTGGTGTTTGTCGGTGGCGCGCACCACTGTCCGGCGGTGATTTTTTTCACAGTGACCGGGCCAAAACGGCGGGCGCCAGCGCCCCTGGTCCATCGATAGCCAAGACCAGGGATATTTAGATACCGCCGCAGTTGAGCGCCACCGGGCAATGCAGTATAGTGCCGCGGCATGAAGATTCGGCCGATGTTTACCGCACCCACAGCAAGCCGCACGCCGGCTGCCACCCGCTTGCCGTCCGGGCTGCCTCTAAGACTGCTGCCCTGAGGGGCGTGCAATCTTTCTTTATCAAGTAAAATCACCCTTTTCCATATTCTCGGCTCGAGGCCGAACGTTTCATGAACGGAGCCCTCATGAAAGACCAATTGATTATTTTCGATACCACCTTGCGCGACGGCGAACAAAGCCCCGGCGCGTCGATGACCCGCGACGAAAAAGTCCGCATCGCGCGGGCGCTGGAGCGGATGAAAGTCGACGTGATCGAGGCCGGCTTCCCGGCCGCCAGCCAGGGCGATTTCGAGGCGGTCCAAGCCGTCGCCGATGCGATCAAAGACAGCACCGTCTGCGGCTTGGCGCGGGCGCTGGACAAGGACATCGACCGCGCCGGCGAAGCCTTGAAAGGCGCGAAAAGTTCGCGGATTCACACCTTCATTGCCACCTCGCCGATCCACATGGCGAAGAAGCTGAACATGCAGCCGGACCAGGTCATCGAGTACGCGGTCCGCGCCGTCAAACGCGCCCGCCAGTACACCGACAATGTCGAGTTCTCGCCGGAAGACGCCGGCCGCTCGGAAGAGGATTTCCTGTGCCGGATCTTGGAGGCGGTGATCGACGCCGGCGCCACTACTCTGAACATCCCGGACACGGTCGGTTACAGCATGCCGCAACAGTTCGGCGCCACCATCGCCAATTTGATTCAGCGGATACCGAACTCGGACAAGGCCATCTTCTCGGTGCATTGCCATAACGACTTGGGTTTGGCCGTGGCCAACTCGCTGGCGGCGGTGATGAACGGCGCGCGCCAGGTCGAATGCACCATCAACGGTTTGGGCGAACGCGCAGGTAACGCCTCGCTGGAAGAAGTGGTGATGGCGATCCGTACCCGCCAGGACTTCTTTCAATGCGACACCCGCCTGGATACCCGCGAGATCGTCACCTGCTCGAAACTGGTGTCGTCGATCACCGGCTTCCCGGTGCAGCCGAACAAGGCTATCGTCGGCGCCAACGCCTTCGCCCACGAGTCCGGCATCCACCAGGACGGCGTCCTCAAGAACCGCGAGACCTACGAAATCATGCGAGCCGAAGATGTGGGTTGGACCACCAACCGCATGGTGCTGGGCAAGCATTCCGGCCGCAACGCCTTCAAGACCCGGATGGCCGAATTGGGCGTGGAGTTCGCCGGCGAAGCCGATTTGAACGATGCGTTTTACCGTTTCAAACAACTGGCCGACAAGAAACACGAGATTTTCGACGAAGACCTGCAGGCCTTGATCTCCGAACAAAGCTTCGAGGCCGAAGACGAACACATCAAACTGGTGGCACTGAAAGTCTGCTCCGAAACCGGCGAAGTGCCGAACGCCACCGTGACCATCCTGGTAGACGGCAAGGAAATGACCGGCAGCGCCAGCGGCGGCGGCGCGGTCGACGCCAGCCTCAAAGCTATTGAAAGCCTGGTGAAAACCGGCGCGACGCTGGCTTTGTACTCGGTGAACAACATCACCACCGGCACCGATTCGCAGGGTGAAGTAACGATCCGGCTGGAAAACGCCGGCCGCATCGTCAACGGCTCCGGCGCCGACACCGACATCGTCATTGCCTCGGCCAAGGCTTACATCAACGCGGTCAACAAGCTGCAAAGTCCCGAGCAGCGCCAACATCCGCAGAAAGGCGATGTCTAGCCGCTGACGATGGAAGAATCGGTCCGCTTGCAATATCTGGAGGCGATGGGCATCGATGTCTGGGTTCCCCGGCATCCGCCCGTCGTCGCCGAGCAAGCGGTTACCCCCCTGTAGGGAGGGCATTGCCAAGCGAAGCCGACCGCGTCGGCTCCCCCGCCAACAAAGCTGCGCCAACAGCGGAACATTCGGCCAAAGACGAAACTACCGTCAATCACCAGAACGTAGGCTGGATTGAGCATCGCGATACCCAGCATCCGGCCGCTGACGCATCCAGCCAACCGGGTTCGCCCGCGATCTCTACAGCAACCACCGTATCTGCAACGGCCGGCGGCGAGACCATTCCCACTCCGCCGCCAACTCGTATAAGCCTGGAGTTGACGACCGGACCCGCTCTAGTTTCATCGCCACCGCACCACCCCAAACCCCATACCGACGACCTCGCCTGGAAAGACCTGCAACACCAGGTCTCGATCTGCCGTGCTTGTTCGTTGTGCGAAACCCGCACCCAGACCGTGTTCGGCGTCGGCAACAAACATGCGGATTGGCTGCTGATCGGCGAAGCGCCCGGCCGCGACGAAGACCTGCAAGGCGAACCCTTCGTCGGTCGCGCCGGCCAGTTGTTGAACGAAATGATCCGCGCCATCGGCCTGCGCCGCGAGCAAGTCTATATCGCCAATATGCTGAAATGCCGGCCGCCCAACAACCGCGACCCGCAGGCCGATGAGGTCGCTGCCTGCCACGGCTTTTTGAAACGCCAGATCGAACTGATCCAGCCCAAGTTGATTCTGGCCGTGGGCCGCATCGCCGCACAAAACCTGCTGCATACCCAGCAACCGCTGTCGCGGCTACGCGGCATGCGCCACGAACTGGAAGGCATTCCGCTGACGGTGGTGCACCACCCGGCTTATCTGTTACGCTCGCTGCCCGAAAAAGCCAAAGCTTGGGAAGACCTGCAATTCGCGCTCTCCGTTTACCAATCCCTAGAACAATAACAACGATGTGGAAACTGTTACATAAACTGAAATCAGCCGTGGTCTACGACGCCGACCGCGAGTTTTACGCCAAAGTGTTCCCGGACTCGGTGGAGGCGCGCGACCTGCTGCGCTTGCGCAAAATGGACCACGCCGACCTGCCCGGCGTGATGGCGATCGAAACCATCAATTACGAATTTCCCTGGTCGGAAGGCGTGTTCAAGGATTGCTTCCGGGCCATGAACTACACCAACTGGATTTGCGAAGCGCCGGACGAAACCATCGCCGGCTACGCCATCATTTCGGTCGCCGCCGGCGAAGCCCACATCATGAACATCAGCGTCAACCCGGCGTTTCAACGCCAGGGCGTCGGCCGCAAGATGCTGGAACATTTGATCGAATACGCCCGCCCCCGCGCCGAAACCCTCTTTCTGGAAGTCCGTCCCAGCAACCCCGGAGCGATTCATCTGTACCGCAGCAGCGGCTTCCGCGAAATCGGCATCCGCAAAAATTACTATCCGGCCAAGAACGGCAAAGAAGACGCCATCATGTTTGCGTTGGATCTGGTGCCGATGCTTTGAGCGCGCGAGCGTCGCTAGCATAAAACGATAACCACAGGAGACCCACTATGGCATTTCCCAAACGTTTGGAATACGGCGGCCACGCCCTGGTCTGGTCCGGCGACTGGTCCGAAGCAGGCGCCCGCAAAGCCATCGCCGGTGCCGCCCGCGCCGGTTACGACTACATCGAAATCGCCCTGCTCGACCCGTGGCAAATCGACGTCGCCCTGACCAAAGATTTGTTGCAGGAATACAATCTGCGCGCCCACGCCTCGTTGGGTTTGTCGGCCGCGACCGACGTCACCAGCACCGACCCGGCCATCGTCGCCAAAGGCGACGAACTGTTGCGCAAGGCCACCGACGTGCTGTACGCATTGGGCGGCAGCGAATTGTGCGGTGTGATCTATTGCGCGCTGGGCAAATATCCCGGCCCGGCATCCAGGGAAAACCGCGCCAATTCGGTGGCGGCGATGCAGCGTCTGGCCGACTATGCCGCCGACAAAGGCATCAATATCGATCTGGAAGTGGTAAACCGCTACGAAACCAACATCATGAATACCGGCCTGGAAGGCCTGGCGTTTCTGGACGAAGTCGACCGGCCGAACGCCTTCCTGCATCTGGACACCTACCATATGAACATCGAGGAAGACGGCATGGCCAAGTCGGTATTGGCCGCCGGCGACCGGCTGGGTTACGTGCATATCGGCGAAAGCCACCGCGGCTACCTGGGTACCGGCAACGTCGATTTCGCCAGTTTCTTCAACGCGTTGAAACAAATCGATTACCGCGGCCCGATCACCTTCGAATCGTTTTCGTCGGAAATCGTCGATCCCAAACTGTCCAACACCCTCTGCGTCTGGCGCAACCTGTGGCACGACTCCGACGACCTGGCCGGCAAAGCCTTGGACTTCATCAAACAGCGCTATTAAGCCATGAAACGGGCCATCGTCTACCTGCACGGTTTCAACTCGGCGTCGCTGGATTTGCACGGCAATCTCTTGACCGCCAAAGAAAAGCTGGCCGTGCTGCAAGCCTTCTGTAACGAACGCGACGTAATGCTGTACGCGCCGAACCTGGATTACCGCGACTTCCAAGGCCTGATCGAAGACCTGTTGTTCGAATGGAACCAACTGCTGGACCAAGGTTACGACGTGGTGTTCATGGGCTCGTCGATGGGTGGCTTCAGCAGCGAATACCTGGCTTATAAGACCGGCGCCAGAGCGATCATGATCAACCCCGCCGTCAGCCCCAGCACATTGCTGCCGCAGTTCATCGGCGTCACCGCCAATTTCGAAACCGGCGAACCTTACGACTGGCAGCAAAACCACTGCGACCAGTACCCGAAATTCGAGCAAGAACTGGCGGCGAACCGGCAAAAACTGGATTTGACGCTACTGCTGGACCTAGACGACGAACTTCTGGACTCGGCCGCCACCCGCGACCTGTACCACACCAAGGCCCGCGTGGTTTGCTTCGAGGGCGGCTCGCACGGCTTCGAACACATGCGCGAGGCCTTGGCGCTGGTTGAGCGGGTGTTGTTTGGCGAAGACGAAAATCCTGTGTCCCGATTGAATTGAACTGGCGGTTCCTGCTTCCACCCACTAGGTACTCATAAAACACGGCCACTGCAGTCATACGACAGGTGCGAGGAATTTTGAAACATCAGTTGTCGTCTATATTGAGCTTTACCGCATGAGAACGAAGGTCATCTACAAGATTACCTACCCAAACGGGAAGATATACATCGGGAAGGACCTAACCGGCACCTTCACGTACTTTGGTAGCGCCAATGGCGCTTTGGTTGAAAAGGATTTCACGCCCGAGCAACGCCGGATACTAACGGTTACAAAAGAGATTCTATGGGAATCAGCAACGGCAGAAGATAGCGAAGTCAATAAGAAAGAAGTCGAGTTCATTCTCTCGAATCGCTCAAATGATCCTGCCATCGGCTACAACCAGTGGCCGAAGTTCAAGAGGACAAGCACGTGACGTGGCACTATGTGTTCCAACAGAAGGTTCTCACCACGCCTACGCCAATAGCTCAACCGCACCTTACGACGCCTCCGCCACCAACACCAAAGAATCCCCACTCTGCTCGATCCGGAAATATTTCAACGTATTCATGCCGACCAGCACTTCGTCCAGATAGCGGTTGATATGGGCGTCCAGGTCGCGCAATTCCAGATTGCCGAGTTTCAGGCTGGCGATGCGAGTCTGGTAGTCGGTTACCCGGCCGCCGGCGGTTTCGGCTTGCACTGCGCCGCCGACGGGCAAACCGGCGGCACGCGCGTATTTTTCCGGAATCGAGGTTTTGGTGGCGCCGGTATCGATCATGAACGGCATCGGCACGTTATTGATCAACAAGGTGCCGCGAAAATGGCCTTGGCTGTCGGCCTTGATTCGGACTGCGCCTATACCGCCGACCTCGCCGTCCGCCGTAGCCGGCAGCACAATTTCCGGTAACGGGTGGCGGGCCGCGGCCTGCTTTGCCAACAGCGCATCCGCGCCGTACCAAAGTCCGGCCAGGGCCGCCAGCGGCATCAGCAGATACCGCAACGTACCGGCCGAACTGTGCCGGCCGGATGCGACAGTCTGCTGGCGCGGTTCGCCATCAAGCGGCCGGCTCGCCCGTTTGCGCAGTTGCTCCCGGTAATAATCCCGATCTTCGAATCCCATCGTGTTTACCCTCCGCAGACACAAAAAAGCCCCCGCCGGTTGGCGGAGGCTTTTGCCGATTATGCCAGGCTATGCCACCTGAGCAGGTCCGGTGCTAGCGCATCAATCGTCGCCGCCGAATACGCCCAACAACTGCAGCAAGCTGACGAACAGGTTGTAGATCGATACGTACAACGATACCGTCGCCAAAATGTAGTTGGTTTCGCCGCCGTGGATGATTTCACTGGTTTGGAACAAAATCATGCCGGACATCAACAGGATGAACATGGCCGAAACCGCCAACGACAAGGCCGGTACCGAGAACAGGACCGCGGCCAAACCGGCGAAAAACGCGACCAGCACGCCAACCATCAGGAATCCGGCCATAAAACTGAAATCCTTACGGGTGGTCAAGGCGTAGCCGGACAAGCCCAAAAAGATCACGCCGGTACCGCCCAACGCGGTCATGATCAATTGGTGGCCGTTGCTGAAAGCGTTGACGTACATGTTCAAAATCGGACCCAGGGTCATGCCCATGAAGCCGGTCAGGGCGAATACCCACACCAAGCCCCAGGCGCTGTTACTGAACCGGGTGGTCAAAAACAGCAAACCGAAATAGCCCACCATGCTGACGATCATGCCCGGATGCGGCAGATTCAATGCCATGGACAAGCCGGCCGTCGCCGCGCTGAACAACAGCGTCATCGCCAACAACATGTAAGTGTTTCTCAAGACCTTGTTGGTCGCCAGTACACTGGCTTCCGATCGGGTGGTTGCAGTTGATAATCTCATGGTCAATTGTCCTTTGAAAGTTACGAACGAAACTGTGACCGCGCAAATGGGCCGGAGTTTCCCGCCATTGTCGGCGCCGTCTGCTAGTATACCTAAACAAAATGCAGCTACGAGGTTAATTCAAGCATGAGCACGACGCCTTACGACCTGATCGGCGGCGAAACCGGCATCAGACGGCTGGTGGACAAATTTTACTTTTATATGGATATCCTGCCGCAGGCCAAGGGCATCCGGGCAATGCACTCGCCCAATCTGGCTTCTGCGAAAGACAAGCTATTCAAATTCATGTCGGGCTGGCTGGGCGGTCCCAATCTGTTTATCGAGGAATTCGGCCATCCGATGCTGCGCGCCCGCCATTTTCCATTTGCGATCGGCGAAGCCGAACGCGATCAATGGATGCTGTGCATGAACAAGGCCTTGGACGAAATCACGATGGATTCCCGGCTGCGCGAAAACATCCGCACCGCCTTGCAGCAACTGGCCACGCACATGATCAACCAAGAAACCACGGAAAACTGAACGCCATGTCGTTATCCAAACAACTGTTAATTCTGATTTCGGCGCTGTTCCTGATGATTTTCAGCGTCAATTTCGCGCTCAGCGTCAATAACATCAAGGATTATCTGGAAGGCGAATCCAAAAACCACGCCCAGGATACCGCGACCTCGCTGGGCCTTTCGTTGAGCCCCTACATGGCCAACGACAAGGACCCGGTCATCGAGACCATGATGAAGGCGATTTTCGACATGGGTTATTACAAGGAAATCCGTTTAGTCGACGCCGAAAATAAGGAATTGGTGGCGCTGGTCAGCGACAAGGCGGTGGCAGGCGTGCCGGACTGGTTCATGGAACTGCTGCCGATGACTTCCGCGACCGCCGAAAGCGAGATCAGCTCCGGCTGGAATCTGAGCGGCGTGATCTACGTCACCGTCAATTCCGGCTACGGCTATTTAAAACTGTACGAACAAGCCAAATCCGGCTTTTATTATTCGCTGGCGGCGTTCATCGTTTCGATCGGCCTGCTGGCACTGACCTTGCGCTTTACCTTGGCGTCGCTGTCGCGGATCGATCAACTGGCCCGGCAGATCAGCGACGGCCAGTTCGAGAGCATTGCCGAACTGCCCTGGACCCGCGAGGTGCGTAACGTGGCGATGTCGATGAACACGATGTCGCAAAAAATCAAAACCACCATCGCCGGGCTGCACGGCAAGCTGGACAGCATGGGCGCCAGCCTGTTGCGCGACGACCTGACCGGCCTCTACAAAAAGTCGGTGTTCGAGACCGACATCAAGCACCTGGCCCTGGAAGAAGCCGAAGCGTTTATCGTGCTGGTTAAAATCGACGGTTTGCTGGAATTGGTCAAAGAACTCGATAGCGATGCCGTCGACCGCTTCATCAAAGCCGTCGCCGCCACCCTGGAACACGTCGCCGCGACAGCTGGTAGCGACGCCGGCAAAGCCTACCGTTTCTACGGCGCCGAATTCGCTCTATTGGTCAAAACCGCAGACCGGCCGCAAATCGAATTGCTGGCTAAAACGCTGAGCAACCGCCTGGGCGAACTGGGCGAGCAATACCAAAAGGCCGATCTGGCCCATATCGGCGTGGTAGCGTTCAATCCGCTGACTACCAGCGAAAGCATGTTGGAAGCCGCCCACGAAGCCTACGAACAAGCCCATTTGATCGGCGCCAACAGTTATTTCATCCGCAGCAGCGACAATTTCGCCCGCGACATCGCCACCTGGAAGGAACTGGTGTTCGATTGCGTGGACAACACCGCTTATTCGATCTGGTACATCGGCCCGATCCACGGCATGAAACACGGCGAGCTGATGATGGAGGAAGCCTTCATTCAGGTCCACGACCGACAAGGCGAACTGGTAGCGATCGGCCCGTTCATTTCGATTGCCGAAAAATTCGCCAAAATCGTCGATCTGGACAAAGGCGTGATCGGCATGGTGATCGACCATATTCTGCATAACCACGTCGAGCATGCGATTGCCGTCAACGTCTCGACCCGCACCATCAAGAACGGCGACTTCCGGGTCTGGCTGGAACGCTTGATTCAGCGCAATGCCGGCGCGGCCAAATATCTGGTGTTCAGCTTGTCGGCCTACGCAGTAGTCAAAGACATCGAGGCTTACAAGGCCTTTATCGAGGTGGTGCACCAATGCGGCGCCAGAGTCATGATCAAACGCTTCGAAACCCAATCGATGTCGGCCGAGTTGATCAAACAACTGAAACCGGACTACATCCGGCTGGCGCGGGATATCGGCAACGGCATCGCCGACTCGCAGCAAACCCACGCTTTCGTGCAAACCATTGCCGAAATGGCGGCTTTGCTGGATATTTCGGTGCTGGCCGAAAACGTGCAAGCCGATTCCGACTTTGCCGCCCTGCGCGGCATAGGCATCGCCGGTGCCAGCCGTTAACACCGGCCGCTCCCACCTCGCCGCTCTCGCCGTTTTTGCCGTCAGCCTATGCTGCGGCATCGCCCTGGCCGGCAGCCTGTTTTTCGATGAAGAATTGCTGGACAAAGTCGGCAATAAATACGGCGCTGCAGCCCGGCAGCGCTTCGTCGATTGGCAAAACCTGATCGAAACCGGCAAAGATTGGTCGGATACCGAGAAATTGCGCCGGGTCAACGATTTCTTCAATCGCAATGTCGAGTTTGTCGACGACATTATGCTGTGGAACAAAATCGATTATTGGGCAACGCCGACCGAGTTTCTGGCCAAGGGGGCCGGCGATTGCGAGGATTACTCAATCGCCAAATATTTCACGCTGGTGGAAATGGGCGTCGACGAAAGCAAACTGCGCATCACTTACGTCAAGGCCTTGGAACTGAACCAGGCCCACATGGTACTGACCTATTTCGAATCGATGCGCTCGCCGCCGCTGGTGCTGGACAATCTGAAACCGGCGATTCTGCCGGCCACGCAACGCAGCGATCTGCAGCCGGTCTATAGCTTCAACGGTACCGGTTTATGGCTTGCCAAAAGCCGGGGTTCCGGGCAACATGTCGGCGGTTCGGACCGGTTAAGCCTGTGGACCGAACTCAAGTCTAGAATGTTGGAATCGCCTTTTTGAACGCCCCAAGTTATACCCTGCGCCGCAGTAGCCGCGCCAAACATACCCGTATCGTGGTCAAAGCCGGCCAAATCGAAGTGGTAGCCCCGCCCAAGGTTTCGGAACGCAACATTCACAGCTTCGTGCTGGCGCAACGGGACTGGATCGAGTCGGCGTTGCGCCGGGTCGCCGCCAAAACCCGCGAGGTACCGACATTGGCGCCGGCCAGTTACCGCGACGGCATCGCCATTCCCTATCTCGGCCGGCTGCTGCCGCTGCGCATCGAAACCAGCCACAACAAAACCCCGCGTTTTGATTTGCACGACGACGCCTGGTTTTGCGCCAAATTGCCGGCCGGCATTGCACCCGACCAGCATTCCGAACTGGTCCGCCAAGCCTTGATCCGCTGGATGAAAAGCCAGGCCCGCCAGCAGGCGCAACGCTTCATAGACATTCACGCGCCGCGCCACGGCTTGTACCCGCGCAGCATCCGCATCAAAACCCAAAAAAGCCGCTGGGGTAGTTGCGGCCCGGACAACGACATCAACCTGAATTGGCTGTTGCTGCTGGCACCGCCGGCGGCTTTGGAATACGTAGTGGTTCACGAGTTGTGCCATATCCGCCACAGAAACCACTCCGCCGCGTTTTGGGCGTTGGTGGCCGAACATGTGCCGGATTACCGCCAGCGCCGCTTGTGGCTGAAGCAGCACGGCGCCAGCTTGATGCGGGGTTTGTGATGCCGAAAAAGGAATGGGCGTTTTACCTGTTCGCCGCGCTGTTTATTTTCGGCGGCCAATTTCTGGCGCATCGGGATTTAGTCACCGGCACACCACCGTCGATTACGCAAACCGCGCTGAACGGCGAAGCCGCCTTGCAGGCGCTCGGCAAGCGGCCGGCCTTGATTTATTTCTGGGCGGAATGGTGCGGGGTCTGCCGTAGCATGCAAAATTCGGTGACGCAGGTCGGCAAAGATCATCCGCTGGCGACCGTCGCGATACGGTCCGGCGACGACGCCAAACTGCAAAGCTATCTGCAGGACAAGAATTTGAATTGGCCGGTCGTCAACGACAACGGCGGCGAAATTGGCCAGCGTTACGGCGTCAAAGCCGTGCCGGCCCTGTTTTTCACCGACCGGAACGGCAGCATCGTATTCGCCACGGCCGGTTATACCTCGGAATGGGGCATCAGAGCCCGTTTGTGGCTGGCGGGACTGTTCTAAACCGTAACCGCAGACCTTAGGAAAAATTACCCAGCGCCGACAGCTCGCGTTCCAGCAGTTCGCTGTCGCCCAGATTCAACTCCACCAGACGCCGTAATAAGGAAATGCTGTCGATATCGATATGCGCACAGCGGAATCCGGCCAGATTGCCTTCCGTATGCGTTGCCACGATTTCCATCCGAATCACGGCTTCCGGCGACAATTCGAATGTCAGCTCGTAAGACTGGTCGCTGATCTCGGCCAGCGGCGCAGACAGTTCCAGTAGACAGCCGCGCAACGACAAATCGACAATCTTGCAACTCTGAGACTGGCCGCCGGTCGCTGCCACTTGGGCGTCGGCATGATAGAAAATTCGGTGAAAGCGGCGTTTTTCTTCGGTTTTTTCGCTCATGCGCCTAATCCAGGAAAAATTGCATGGAAGTATGGTCGACCACGACCACGTCGTTGTTTTGCAAATGCACGGTACGATCGCCCAAAGGCTCATTGTTCACCGCAAGCCCGTCGTGACCCTGCAAGGCCGACAAATAGTAGCCATCCTTGCGCCGGGCGATGACGACAATGCCAGCCCCCTCGTGACCGAGCCGGGTCATGGCTTTTTTTAAAGGCAAGATACGGCCGATATGGACTCCGTTCAGAACTTGCAGGCTGGCGTCGGGCGTTTTTACCGTTTCCTCGAGTTTTTCGTTCAAGGCCTGAAGATCGGCATCGGTCGAATTCCCCAACGAACTGACCAGCACTGTTTCCGGAAACTCGTCTATCGTGTGGTAAACGATGTAGTGTTTGCCGATGTTGATGATGTCGTTGTTTTGCAAATGACATTCCTTGGTCGGCTGATTGTTCACCACCAGCGGAAACTTCTCGTTCATTTGCTTCATCACGCAACTGCCGTTTTTGATCACGACCACGGCATGCGCCGGCGCCACCGCCAAGCTATCCACCACCAAATCGTTGGTTTCGTCACGGCCGATACGGACGATGCCGGAATCAAAAACGCCTGTGTGGATTGCTTTATCTTTGAAGTAAACGGTAAATTTCGCCATCGCTGTTGGTTGGTAATTCCCTGCGCCCGGCTAGTAGTATAGCCACTAAAGCCAAGCTTGCAGATTAATCGAGATTAATTTCGAGTATCGAACAAACCGCGCCCGCTCGCGGAAATTACTACTAGGCCTGCAATCGAGTAAGCGGGTAAAGTTTCTGACGCCATCGCCGTACTGGTTTAGACTTTAGCGTAAACAGCCATCCGCAACGACCATGAATTCCACGACCGACGCCGCCTGTTTTGCCCAAGACATTTACATCGCCAGCCTCGACGAAGGTAACGGCAAAACGCTGGTGATGCTGGCGATGATGGAAATGCTGTCCGGCCTGGCCGACAATATCGGCTTCTTCCGGCCGATTATCCACAGCACGCCGGATAAGGACGATTTAATCCAGTTCATCAGCCACCGCTACCCGGTCAACGTACCGCACACCGCGATGTACGGCTGTACCAGCGCCGAAGCCCGCGAATTGCTGGCCAGCGAACAATACGACGAACTGGTCAAAACCATTCTCGGCAAATTCCGGGCCTTGAAGCGGCAATGCCTGCACGTACTGTGCGTCGGCTCCGATTACAGCCACGGCAATGCGGTATTCGAATTCGACTTCAACGCCGACGTCGCCAATAACCTGGGCTGCTTGATCATGCCGGTGATTCAAGGCCAAAACCGCAGTAACGAACAACTGCTGAGCAGCATCGCCAGTTTGAAACACTCCTTGCACGAGAACGATTGCGAGCTGCTAGCCAGCGTCGTGATGGGCGTAGCCGGTAACCAATTGGCCGGCCTGCGCCACGACCTGAACTCTGCCAAGGATTTCCCGATTTACCTGGTCCCGGCCGAAGCCTCGTTGGAAAAACCCAGCGTCGGCAACATCGCCAAAGCCCTGGGCGCTAGAGTACTGTGCGGCGAGGCCGCGACGATGAGTCGCGAAGTCTACCACTACAAGGTTGCGGCGATGCTGATTCCGGATTTTCTGGATTACGTCGAAACCGGCGATCTGATCATCACCCCGGGCGATCGTTCCGACATCCTGTTGGCCAGCATCATGGCCTACAGTTCGGCCAGCTATCCGCAGATCGCCGGCTTGATTCTGACCGGCCACCAGCAACCGCCGCCGCAAGTGCAAAAACTGATCGACGGCCTGGGCGGCATCCCGTTCGCAGTGCTGGCGGTCGATTCCGATACCTTTACCACGGCGATGCAAGTCAGCCAGGTACCGGCCAGCTTGCATTCGCAGGATGAGCGCAAGATCGCCGCGGCCTTGGGCCTGATCGAAAGCAACATCAACATGGTCGAGCTGCGGCTGCGGTTGTGCAGCAAAGTCGGCCACAAAACCACGCCGCTGATGTTCGAATACGACATGCTGCAACGGGCCAAAGCCCGCAAGCAACACATCGTGCTGCCGGAAGGCAACGAGGAGCGGATTCTATTAGCCGCCGAAATTCTGCTGTTACGTGACGTGGCTAAAATCACGCTGCTGGGCAATGAGAGCGAGATTCGGCAAAAAATCCAGAGCATGGCGTTAAAGCTGGATGCGGTCAACATCATCGACCCGGTCAGCTCCGAACTGCGGCCGTTGTTTGCCGAAACCTATTACCAGGCGCGCAAACACAAATGCATCTTGTACGACACCGCTTACGACTTGATGGCCGACCCCAGCTATTTCGGCACCTTGATGATTCATCTGGGTTACGCCGACGGCATGGTCTCCGGCGCGGTGCATTCCACCCAACACACGATCCGGCCGGCGTTCGAGATTATTAAAACCAAACCCGGTGCGTCCATCGTCTCCAGCATCTTTTTCATGTGTCTGGAGGACCGGGTACTGGTCTACGGCGACTGCGCGGTGATTCCCAATCCGGACGCCGCGCAACTGGCGGACATCGCGATCAACGCCGCCGAAACCGCGCGCATATTCAATATCGAACCGCGCATCGCGATGCTGTCCTACTCGACCGGCGAATCCGGTAAGGGCGAAGCGGTGGACAAGGTGCGCGAAGCGGTGAAAATCGCCAAGGCGTTACGCCCGGATTTGCTGCTGGAAGGCCCGATGCAATATGACGCCGCCGTGGACGCCAGCGTCGCCAAAACCAAATTGCCGGACAGCCAGGTCGCCGGCCGCGCCACGGTATTCATCTTCCCGGACTTGAATACCGGCAACAATACCTACAAAGCGGTGCAGCGCTCGTCCGGCGCGATTGCGGTCGGCCCGATTCTGCAAGGCCTGAACAAGCCGGTCAATGACCTGAGCCGGGGCTGCACCGTCACCGACATCGTCAACACCGTGATTATCACGGCAATTCAGGCTCAGGAGGGCGGTAAATCATGTCCATAATTCGCAGCTGTTTTGCCCTGTTGCTGGCGTTGGCCGCCCCCCTGGCCGAAGCGGAAACCCGAGTCGCCGTGCTCGATTTCGAGTTAAAAGACCTGACGCTGGCGCCCGGCATCCCGGCCGAAATCGCCCGCACCGCCTCGATCAAGCCGTTACTGGCCAAGGAGTTACAATCGGCCGGTTACCAAATCGTCGAGATTCCGGCCGAATCGAGGAAAGCGGCGGACAGCGGCGTCGGTTACTTGTTCGACCACGCCGACGCCGCGGCGACCCTGGGCAAGGGCTTCGATGCCGATTACATTGTGGTCGGTCGCCTGCATAAGCCCAGCTTTCTGTTCGCCTACCTGATGGCGCATCTGATACGGGTAAGCGACGGCCGTTTGATCGGCGATTACATCACCGAATCCAAAGGCCCGAATGTCGGTCTGACCGGCAAAGCGGTAGAGAGCTTGACCTTGAAAATCGACCGGGATTTGGATAAGCGCTACTCGCCGCCTCCGCCGCAAAAACGGGTGATCGACTCCAAATGAAAATTCTGGTTCTAAACGCTGGCAGTTCGTCGCTGAAATACAGCCTGTTCGACATGGCCGGGCAAACCGCATTGCTAAGCGGCTTGATAGAGCGCATCGGCGCAGCCGGCGCCAGCCACCGCTATCGCATCGGCGCATCGGATCCACTGCAACAGCCAGTGAGCTGCGATCACCACCGCGATGCGCTGCAAGCACTATTCGCTCTGTTAACCGAAACGGTACTACCGGATTTGAGGGAACTGGCCGCCGTCGGCCACCGCGTCGTCCACGGCGGCGAATTCTTTCGCGAACCGGCGTTGATCGACCGTCAGGTCATCGCCCACATCGCAGCGGCCAGTCCGTTGGCACCGCTGCACAATCCCGCCAACCTGCTGGGAATCGAAGCAACCTTGCAGCTATTGGACACGGTGCCGCAAGTTGCGGTGTTCGATACCGCCTTTCACCAGACGCTGCCGGACTACGCCTACCGCTACCCCTTACCCGGCCGTTTGTACACCGAGTACGGCGTGCGCCGCTACGGCTTCCACGGCACCTCGCACGCCTACATTGCCAAACAGGCGGCCAATTGCCTGGGCAAACCGTTGTCGGAGACCCATCTGATTACCTTGCACCTGGGCAACGGCGCCAGCGTTGCCGCAATTGCCGGCGGCATCAGCGTCGATACCTCGATGGGCATGACGCCGTTGGAAGGCTTGATGATGGGCAGCCGCTGCGGCGACATCGACCCGGCCATCGCCTTTTATCTGGCACGCACGCTGGGCATGGAACTGGATGCGATCGACCAGCTTTACAACAAAGCCAGCGGTTGCCTCGGCGTTTGCGGCGAAAACGACATGCGGGCGATCCATGCCAACGCCGAAGCGGGCGACGACTCGGCCAAGCTGGCATTGGCGATGTACGCCTACCGCATCAAGAAATACATCGGCGCTTATTACGCGGTGCTGGGCCGGGTCGATGCGCTGGTATTCACCGGCGGCATCGGCGAGAACGACGCCTGGCTGCGCCAGACTTGCTGCGCCGGCCTGACGGCCCTAGGCATCGCCGTCGATCCGGCGCTGAACGCCGCGCCGGCCAAACCCGCCGCAATCGTCAGTCCGCCGGACTCCGAGATTGCGGTCATGGTGATCGCGACCAACGAAGAACTTGAAATCGCCTTGCAAACGGCGGAGTGTGTGGCGAAATCAGCCAATACCCTGGCCGTGGCCGTTCAATCGCCAGCCTCCGCGGCGCCGATAACGGAATGACATTGTATAGCCGGACTGCTTAGACAGCGCCGACCTGATCTGCCTGAAGCGCCGGAGGCATACAGACTCAAACTTCGCAGCAAGTGGCTTTGTTATAGTGTTGCAAAATCAATGGCAACAATATAACATTTTTGACCCGCTTTCCTGGTCCAACTCTGGTTATGAATAAATTGTCGCCCTTTCTGTTGCTGCTACCCGCCAGCCTGCTGCACGCAGAAACCCAAACGGACAACAAGCTGGACGAAATCATCGTCACGGCACCGCTGCCGGTCAGCAAAGCCGACGCCAGTTCTCCGGTCACCGTGTTGAGCGACGACGAATTGCGTCTGAAAACCGGTCACAGCATCGGTGATACATTAAAAAACGAGTTGGGCATTTCCAGCCAATCCTTCGGCCCCGGCGTCGGCACACCGGTCATCCGCGGCCAGGCCGGCCCGCGGGTGCGGGTATTGAATAACGGCATCGGCGCCAACGACGTCTCGGCCATCAGCCCGGACCACGCCACCAGCGTCGAACCTCTGCTGGCCGAACGCATTGAAGTCTTGCGCGGCCCGGCGACCTTGCTCTACGGCAGCGGCGCGATCGGCGGCGTGGTCAACGTCATCGACAACCGGATTCCGGGCAGAGCGTTCGATAAAGCTTTGAACGCGGCACTTGAACAACGCTTCGACTCGACCAGCGACGAAACCAGCACCACGATGAAGGTCGAAGGCAGCAAGGATCACATCGCCTACCACGTGGACGGCTTTTATCGCCACCGCAACAACATGGACATTGGTGGCCAGGGCATCGATACCGCCAAGGTAGGAATTACGGATCCATCGTTAGCAGTCGTCGACAATCCGCGCGGCTATTTAAACAACACCGGCGCCGAAGCGATCAGCGGCTCGGCAGGTTTGTCGTGGGTAGACGACTTCGGTTTTGCCGGGGTTTCGATCAACAACCTAAATAATACCTACGGCATCGCACCGGACGGCACCGGCGAAGAAACCGTAAGAATCGCAATGCGGCAAAACAAATACGATTTCAAAAGCGAGCTGAACAACCCGCTGCCGTTCGCCAAAAGCCTGCGCACCCGCCTTGGTTACACCGATTACCAACATACCGAAGTGGCGAACGGCGAACCCGGCGCCTTTTTCACCAACAAAAGCTACGAAGGCCGAATCGAATTGAATCATCACGACATCGGCCCGTTACGCGGCGCCGTGGGTTTTCAAGCTCAGGTCAGCGACTTCAATGCCATCGAAAAACTGACCGGAGCCAGCATCGTGCCGCGTTCCGACACCTATAGCTACGGCGTGTTCGGCGTCGAAGCCTTCGACCTTGGCCCGGTCACCTACCAATTGGGCACCCGCGTCGAGCAAACCGACATCCACCCGGACGGCTTCACGCCTCTGAGTTACACACCGGTCAGCGCTTCGATGTCGGCCTTGTGGAAATTGGATAGCCGCAATAGTGTGAATCTGGCAATAACCCGCTCGTCGCGGGCGCCGAATGTCCAGGAATTGCTAGCCAACGGTTACCACGACGCCACCCGCAGCTTTGAAATGGGTCGCCTAAGTTTGAAGGAAGAAACTTCCTATAATTTGGATCTCGGTTACCGCTTTAAAAGCGACTGGATGCGCGCCGAACTCGATTTGTTCCACAACTGGGCCAGCGATTACATTTACCAACGCCGTACCGGCGAATTCGTCGACGAAGACGGCAACCCTTGCGCCGTCGATTGCAAACCCGTCGTGCAAAGCAGCCAGCAGGACGCCATTTTCAAAGGCTATGAAGCCAAGCTGATTTTTCCTATGATGGAAAACTACCTCGGTCTGCTGGAACTGAGCTTGTTCAGCGATTACACCCGCGGCCAATTCGTGAATGGCGGCGACGTGCCGCGCATGCCGCCGCTGCGTTACGGCCTGCAGCTGGACTACAACCGGGACAAACTCTCCAGCTACCTGCGCCTGACTCGGGCCGACGACCAAACCCATGTCGGCGAGTTCGAGACCTCGACTGCCGGTTACTATCTGCTCAATGTCGGCGTCAATTACCAGATCAAAGCCGCCAGCGACGCCAAACTGATGGTGTTCGCCAAAGGCAACAACCTGCTGGACCAAAACATCCGCAACGCCACTTCGTACCTGCGCAATTTCGCGCCGGAAGCGGGACGCGGCGCCGAAGTTGGGTTTCGGTTGAGCTATTAAATCCAAGCCCGTTAACAAAGGCGCGCCGGAAAACGCGCCTTTTTTTGAAATTCCAATTGTTATAATATAACATCTACACCCATGACACCGAATCCATCCGCCGCATCCAAATTACCTGTCACCGTGTTGTCCGGCTTTCTCGGCGCCGGCAAAACCACGCTGCTGAATCATATTCTCAATAACCGCGAAAACCGGCGGGTGGCTGTGATCGTCAACGACATGAGCGAAGTCAACATCGACGCCGCGCTGGTCAAAAACGAGGTGCAACTGAATCGTGGCCAGGAAAAACTAGTCGAAATGAGCAACGGGTGTATTTGCTGCACCCTGCGAGAGGACTTGCTGATTGAGGTCGGCAACCTGGCCAGGGACGGCCACTTTGATTATTTGGTGATCGAATCCACCGGCATCGCCGAGCCGCTGCCGATCGCCGAAACCTTCACCTTTCGCGACGAAACCGGCGCCAGCCTGGCCGACATCGCCCGACTGGATACCATGGTAACCGTGGTAGACGCGGTCAACTTCATGCGCAACTACCAGGAAGCCCTGAGTCTGAAGGAAGCCGGCGAGGCTTTGGGCGAAGACGACGAGCGCAATGTCGCCGACCTGCTGGTCGATCAAATCGAATTCGCCAACGTGATCCTGATTTCCAAGATCGATCTGATCAGCAGTGACGAAATCGTCAACCTCAAGGCCATCTTGCACAGCCTGAATCCCGACGCCGAAATCGTGCCGATAGTCATGGGTCAAGTCGACCTCGGCAAAGTATTGAATACCGGGCTATTCGATTTTGAAAAAGCCGAACAGGCACCCGGCTGGCTCAAGGAATTGCGCGGCGAGCATGTTCCCGAGACGGAAGAATACGGCATCAGCAGCTTTGTGTACTCTGCCCGCCGCCCTTTCCACCCAACACGCTTTTACCGGCATTTGCACGAAGGCGAGTGGGAAAACGGCACCCTACTGCGCTCCAAAGGCTTTTTTTGGCTGGCTTCCAGACCCGAGCACGCCGGCAACTGGTCGCAAGCCGGCGGCATCATGCGCCACGGTCTGGCCGGGCGCTGGTGGGCGTCGGTGCCGGAGGATCAATGGCCGGAAGAGTACCTGGAAGACATTCGCGAACATTGGCAAGAACCCTATGGCGATTGCCGCCAGGAGCTGGTGTTCATCGGCCAAAACGTCGATGCCGAACAAGTCTGTCGCGAACTCGATGCCTGCCTGCTAAACGACGCGGAATTGGCGGCAGGACCGTCGGCTTGGCGCCAATACGCAGATCCGTTTCCGCTTTGGTTCGCGGAATGACGCGCAATGTAACGGTTTCACCCGCCGGCGATGCAATCCGCTGCGCCGGCCTACTTTTCCGACTTTTGCCTTGGAGGGCAATACCATGAAAAAAAACCAACTGTTATCGGTCGCCCTGATTGGCATGGGGTTGACTGTATCCGCTCAGTCTCAAGCTCACGAAAGCGGTCTGGCCGGCTATTACATCGGCATCGACGGCAGAGCTGGCATCACCTCGGGTACTTACAACGGTCTTGCCAATCCCAATTACGGCAATCTGACCTTGCTGTTAAACCACGGCGACCACTACCACGGCATCGGCGCCTACGCATACAGTGGCCCGGCAGGATCGCCAACGACCAACGACACCAATACCAACAACCGCGTTCCGGAAATTTCCTCGCTGGATGCGCCATTGGCGCTGAATTGGGGCAGCGGCAGCCTGTATAGCGGCAAACTTACGTCCCAAAACAATTCGTCGGAAGACTACGGTAACCTGACCTTCGCCAGGGTAGACAGTTTGGCCGGACACGAAACCGGCAGCGAAGAACAAATCCTGTTCAGCAGCAGCGGCAACCGCTGGTCGACCTTGTTGGGCAATACTGCTATCGGCTTGCAACTGATTTCCGCCACCGCCGGTTTGTTCGTCGGCGACCACCAAACCGCCAATCTGTTTGCCAACGGCGACACCATCAGCCTGGATAGCTTTCTCGACGATGGCTTCGCGCCGATCTTCTGGACTGCCGCCAACGTTCCGGCCGGCACTTATACGGCGGAATTTCGTCTGGTCGGCCTGAATGACGCCAGCATCAATTCCGGCCGTTTCTATTTCGACTTCGCCCCGGTAGCAGTGCCGGTGCCGGCCGCAGCCTGGCTGTTCGGCTCCGGCCTGATCGGATTGCTGGGATTGAAACGCAAAGCTAAGCCGCTGTCGGCATAGTCCCGATGCAACGCCGTGTTAGCTTACCCAAGGGTGAGATTACGGCGTCGGCCAGCAGCGGCAGCGGATTCTCCTGTTCGCTTGCTGGCACCGACTTGCCGCCGTCGCATCGCGACGGCGGCATTCTCGGCTGATTATCTCGACACGCGATGGATTAGAACATGGTCGATACCGACACTTACCTGCATCTAATTGGGCTGGAAGTGCTGGCCATCCTGGGCATAACCATGGCTTTGCAGAGTGAAAAAACGGCGAAACGGGCACTGTCCGGCGCATTTTTGCTCGTGCTCGGCATCCTGTTAGCCCATTTTGTTTCACATATCCTGCCCGACCGTTTCGCTCATTTCGTCTACGGCACACATCGCGAATACCGATCCTTACCGCGCCAGGAGTAACGCCGCCATGACTATTTATCTCGCCACCATCGCCGCCAGTCTCGCCGTCAGCTTGTGCTCGTTGTCCAGCGCCTTCGCGCTATGGCTGCCCGCGGAAACCTTGAAACGCATCGTACCGTTTCTGGTGGCGCTGGCGGTCGGCGTGTTGCTCGGCGACGCCTTCATTCATCTGATTCCGGATGCGGTCGCCCGCCACGGCTCGGTCAGCGACGTGTGTTTGACCGTGCTGGTCGGCGTGTTCGGCTTTTTCGTGCTGGAAAAACTGGTGCGCTGGCGCCACGACCACAACGTCGATACCCGGCCCGGCGCCGAGATTTTACCGCTGGCGAAAATGAACCTGATCGGCGACGCCATCCACAACTTCGTGGACGGCATTTTGATCGCCGGCAGCTTTTTAGCCGACCCGATATTGGGATGGACCACCACGCTGGCCATCGTCGCCCACGAAGTGCCGCAGGAACTCGGCGATGTCGGCGCCTTGCTGCGCGGCGGCTACCGGCCCCGGCAAGCGGTGCTGTACAACTTCTACTGCTCGCTGAGCGTACTGCCGGGTGCCTTGTTCACACTGCTGCTCAGCCAAGTCGCCGAATCGTCCTTGCTGGTGTTGCTGCCGGTGGCCGCCGGCGGCTTTATCTACATCGCCGCTTCGGATCTGATCCCGGTGTTGCACGAGCGTTCCAGCTTCCGCCATCTCGGCGGCCAAAGCGCCTCGTTCGCGCTCGGCATTGCCTTCATGCAAGGCATCGTCCTGTTCGAACAATCCCTGTTAACCCCTTAAGGAGCTCCCATGTTTTCTCGCGTGCCTCTTGCCCAGCCTGCCGCCGCGCCGGCGATATTTTCCGGCCCATTCCGGTCGCTGGCGATACGTCCCGCCACCAAAACCGTGATTTCCAACCGCTTCGCCGATTTGGCGCGGATTTACGAGGACGACGTCAACCTGTGTCTGATCGAGCGGCCGCTGCCGCGCGACATCGAGACCTTCGTATATGCCGCGCTGACCGGTAAGGTCGGCGTGGAGCTCAGTGCCCTGGTCGATCCCGAACATTACGACTTCGACCGGCTCTGGCCGCAAGCGGCGCAATTGTCCGGTTACCGAGCCTGGCTGGACGACCTGCGACTGCTGACCGCCGCCTTCTGCGAACTGTTCGGCCAGCGCGAGGCCGGCCTGCGCCTGCGCACCCTGGACAAGGCCATGTGTCCGCGGTTTCACGTCGATAGAGTGCCGGCCCGGCTGATTTGTAGCTACGGCGGCATCGGCACCGAATGGCTGCCCGAATACGCCGTTGACCGCACCAAGCTGGGCATGGGCGCTTGCGGCCAGCCCGACGACTGCTCCGGCCTGATTGCCGATCCGACCGCGATTCAGCAAATGCCGGCCTATGCGGTGGGCCTGATGAAGGGCGAACATTGGGAAGGCAACGAGGGCCACGGCCTGGTGCACCGCTCGCCGGCCCCGACCGCGGTGCAGCCGCGCCGGCTGTTGTTGACCTTGGATATGTTGTAAAGCGTAGGCTATGCGTCCGTAGCCTTTGACCATCAATTCATCCGTAACCTTGAACATGTTACGCGATGCGTATCCCCCAATGTCGCCAGGCTTAACCGTTCATCCCGAGTTTGTCGAAGGACGAATGGTTAAGCCTTAACTTAATGCCACTGGTGCGTACCCCCACATGCTGATCAAACTCCACAATGGATCGATTTACGACCCCAGCCAAAACCTGCACGGCCAAGCCGGCGACCTGTTCATCCGCGACGGCGTGATCGTCGCCGATCCCGGCCCGGATGCCCGTCTCGACGCAGTTTACGACGCGACAGACAAGATCGTGATGGCCGGAGCCATCGACATCCACAGCCACATCGCCGGCGGTAACGTCAACACCGCCCGGCTGTTGCTGCCGGAGCAGCACCGCAACCATATGGCGCGTCGGCTGAATCACCCTTTTTCCACCGCCAAATGGTCCAGCACCGACACCGGCTACCGCTACGCCCGCATGGGCTACACCACCGTGGTCGAGCCGGCGATGCTGCCGGTCGGCGCCTTGGACGTACACCTGCAAATGGCCGATATTCCGATTCTGGACACCGCCGCGCTGGCGATACTCGGTAATGACGATTTACTGCTGCGCTTGATGCGGGCCAAGGCCGGCCAGAACCAGATCAACGATTACGTGGCCTGGACTTTGAACGCCACCCGCGCCCTGGGTCTGAAAATCATCAACGCCGGCGGCGCCAACGCCTTTAAAAGCAACGTCCGCCAGTTCGGTTTGGACGATATCGTGCCGGATTACGGCGTCAGCTCACGGCAGATTTTGCAAACCCTGCAAACGGCCGTGCATCAGCTCGGCGTGCCGCACCCACCGCACGTTCACTGCAACAACCTGGGCATTCCCGGCAACGTCGATACCATCGTCGCGACCATGGAAGCCGCGCAAGGCCTACCGATGCATCTGGCCCACGTCCAGTTTTACGCTTACGGCACGGAAGGCGCCAAAGGCTTTTCCTCGGCGGCAGCCAAGCTGCTGGAGGCCTTCAACCGCCACCCCAACATCACCATGGACGTCGGCCAAGTGTTGTTCGGCCAAACGGTGACCATTTCCGGCGACGTTATCGCCCAATACAGCCGTCACGCCGACGCCAGCCCCGGTAAATACGTGATGTGGGACGCCGAATGCGAAGGCTCGGGCGGCGTGGTGCCGTACCGCTACCGCCAAGCTAGCTTCGTCAACACCCTGCAATGGGCGATTGGCCTGGAACTATTTTTACTGGCCGAGGCGCCGGAGCGCCTGTTCTTCACCACCGACCACCCCAACGGCGCGCCATTTACAGCCTATCCGGAACTGCTGCGCTTGCTGATGGACGCCGACTACCGGCAAGAATGCATGGCACACTTGAATCAGGAAGCGCTGGCGCTCACCTTGTTGCCGGGCCTGAAACGCGAATTGAGCCTGAGCGAAGTTGCAACCATGACCCGCTCCGCCGCCGCCAAATTGTTGGGGCTCAACGATCGCGGCCATCTCGCCCCCGGCGCCGTGGCCGACGTTGCCGTGTACGATCCGGGCCAGCACGCTGGCGCTCGTCCCGACTACCGGGCCGTCTTCGCCGACGCGGCCTTGCTGTTCAAAAACGGCCAGCTGGTGGTGAAGGACGGCCAGATTCTCGACCGCCCGGCCGGCTTGGCGCAAACCGTCGCCCCGGTCTACGACGCCGGCATCGCCCGCACCGTCAAACACCACTTCGATCGCTTCTACAGCCTGAAACTCGGCCAATACGCGGTCAACGACGCCGACTTCGGCGAACGGCCCAGGTTTAAGGTGCATGACTGACAATATCGAATGCAGGCTGGAGAGAGTGAAACGAAACCCAGCATTGAAAGCCTATCCGCTGAGTTTCGCTTCGCTCTACCCAGCCTACAAAACGCCACAGAACCGTAACAGCCATTAAAACCCATGATCCCCATCGAAGACATCCAAGCCCGTGCCGACAGTCGCCGCATCGCCATCGACAAAGTCGGCATCAAAGACATCCTGCATCCGGTGCGGGTCAAAGACCGGAGCTGCGGCGAACAACATACCGTGGCTCGTTTTGATATGTACGTGAATCTGCCGCACGACTTCAAGGGCACCCACATGTCGCGCTTCGTGGAAATTTTGAATAGCCACGACCGGGAGATCAGCATTGCCTCGTTTCCGGTCATGTTGCAGGAAATGCTACAGCGACTGGAAGCCGAATCCGGCTATATCGACATGCGCTTTCCGTACTTCGTCGAAAAAGCCGCGCCGGTCAGCGGCGTACGCAGTCTGTTGGATTATCAGGTCAGCTTCATCGGCGAAATCGACAGCAACGGCTGCCGGATCAAAGTCAAAATCGTAGTGCCGGTCACCAGCCTGTGCCCCTGTTCCAAGGAAATTTCCGAGCGCGGCGCCCACAACCAGCGGTCGCATGTGACGATTACCGTGGCGGCCAGCGAATTTATCTGGCTTGAAGAGTTGATTGCGCTGGTCGAAGCCGAAGCCTCGTCGCCAATCTACGGCTTGCTGAAACGACCGGACGAAAAATACGTCACCGAATACGCCTACGACCACCCCAAATTCGTCGAAGATATGGTGCGCGACGTCGCCGCCCGACTGGACGCCGACCCGCGCATCAACGCCTACACCGTGGAATCGGAAAACTTCGAGTCGATACACAACCATTCCGCGTATGCCCGCATCGAACGACTAACCCATCCTTAGCGCTAAGGACCACGGCTATGGCCGCTGCCGCGACATATCGGTTTATGGTTTGCTAATACTGAATTCGGCAAAGCACAAGATGAATTAAAGCAAATTCCCGATTGCATCGCATATCAGTAATGTTATATTGTTGCATCGTGAGACACCTCACACTTCCTCGTATTTTTTGTCAGGTTTTTATTTTTGTTTTAAGGAGATCGTTCATGCGTAATCAATGGATAGCACCAATTTTGGCACTGGGTTTGAGCTTGAATTTAACCGCGGCTTCGGCCGCCGACCAACACGACGGCGACATTCAGCCCTGGAAAGCCAATGGTCAAATCTTCGTCAACGGCGATTGGTTCGAAGCCGATTTCGGCGATTTGTCGGGCGGACTTTACCGCACCGACGATCCGGGCTACGACGCCAACACCGCATTGGGCGCCTTCGGTGCCGGCAACTGGTTATGGTTTAGCGGCCTGGGCAATTTGAAAGTCTGGGACGGCAGTATCTGGTCGAACTCGGCACCTAACGGCGAGCATATCGAAGTCTCCGATGCCTTGGGTAACGTCACCACGTTCACCACATCCGGCGTGCAAAACGGCCCCGGCGTGATCGGCCAATTCGGCAATACCGGCGACATCCACGAACACCTGGACATGGCCATCCGCAACGCTTCCAATGCCCTGGGAGGCAGCGTCGGCGCCTACTGGATCACCCTGCAATTGTTCGAAACGCTCCCGAACAGCACCACACCGGTCTCGGCCGCATCCACACCGTTCCATATCGTATTCAACCGCGGACTGGCGCACGACGCCTTCGAAACGGCCGTATCGGCTGCCGCAGCAGTACCTCTGCCCGGCGCGGCTTGGCTGTTCGCTCCGGCAATCGCCGGCCTGGTGGGTTTCGGCCGCCGCAAATCGGCCGCGTGAACCAAGCAAACACGCAGCAGCGTTGTCGGGCTATGCAAGCCCGGCAACGCGTTTGCGACATGGAACAATGCAACAATCTCGATGAAAGCACACGCTTTAGGACTACTGTGGCTGGCGGCATCCGCTGCATTGCCGGCCGCGGCAACGGACACACCGGATCCGGTCTCGGCCGCTGCGGCAGAACCGGAAACGGAATTGGAGGCATTAGAAGTCACTGCCGACGCCCCCAAACAACGCATCACGCCCAGCTTCAGCTCGATTAAAGGCGACGCGCTCAAATTGCAGCAAGCCGACAATCTGGGCCAAACCCTGCAAAACCAAATGGGCGTGGCCAACGCCTCGTTCGGCCCCGGCGTCGGCCTGCCGGTGATTCGCGGCCTGACCGGTTCGCGGGTCAGAATCATGCAGGACGGCATCGGCAGCCACGACGCATCGTTTCTCAGCCCCGACCACGCCAGCGCCATCGAGCCGCTGTTCGCCGAACAAATCGAGGTCGCGCGCGGCGCCGACACCATCCGCTACGGCGGCAACGCCATCGGCGGCATGGTCAACGTCAAGGACAACCGCATCCCCGAGCGGGTACCGGAACGCTTGCTGCAAGGCGCGCTGGAACAGCGCTTCGATACCAACGCCGACGGCACCAACGCCGGCTTCAAACTGGATTTGGGCCGGGACCAGCTCGCGTTCAAAATCGGCGGTTTTCACCGCAACCGCAACGACACCGAAATTCCCGGCGAAGCCATCGCCGCCGACGCGGTCCGCGAACAATTCGGCCTGAGCAAGATTCTGAACGCCCGCGGCACCATCCCCAATACCGACAGCGAGAGCGTCGGCGGTTTTCTGGGTGCCTCCTGGCTGGGCGATCACGGCATGGCCGGCATGTCGGTCGGCCACTTCACCAACCGCTACGGCATCCCGAAAGGCAGCCACGGCGTCGACGCGAGCAGCCTGGACGGTCTGGAACTGATCCTGCCGGACATCGACCCGGCCTTGCTGGAGCAGTTCGCCGACATTCTCAGCATGGAAGCCCTGAACCCTGACATTCGGATCGACATGCGCCAGACCCGCTACGACTTCAAAAGCGAATGGTACGAGCCGGTACGCGGCATCGACAAAGCCGCATTCCGCTACGGTCTGGTCGACTACATTCACACCGAATGGGAAGGCCGACTGCCGTTTACCACTTTCAACAATCAGGTTGGCGAGGGCCGCTTCGAGATCGAACACCATTTTCTGGAACCCTGGTCCGGCACCCTCGGCGCCCAATGGCAGGATCGCTATTTTTCGGCGCTGGGCGTAGAAACCTTCGTCCCGCCCACCAACGGCGACACGCTGGGCCTGTTCAGCCTGCAAAAACTGAAATTCGGCGAGTGGCAATTCGAACTGGGTTTGCGTACCGAACGCAGCCGTATCAATCCAACGGCGACGCAACTGGCCTTTCCGGCTCCACCGGGACAAGTGCCGATCTACTCGGCCGTGACCTTGCCGGACTCTTTGAATTTCCGCGCCGACTCGGTCTCGCTGACCACCAGTTGGCAAGCCACGACAGAAGCCACGCTGAGCCTGTCCTTGAGCCGCTCCAAGCGCTCGCCCGATATCCAGGAATTGCTGGCGCTGGGCCCGCACTTGTCGACCCGCAACTTCGAGATCGGCAATGTGCGTCTCGGCAACGAGACCTCTAATCTGGCCGACCTGGGCCTGGATTGGCATAGCCAAAGGCTGGCGGCAAAATTCAACGCCTACGCCAACTGGACCGAAAATTATATTTACCAGAAGCGCCAGCCCGAGGTTTTTTACAATTACCACGAAGCCCAGTTCTACCCGGCCTGCGTCAACCTGATCGAGTGTCTGCCGGTCTACGCCTACAACCAGCGCGACGCCTTATTCCTGGGGTACGAAGCCGAAGCCCAGACCACCCTGGCCGATACCCGCTTCGGCCAATTGAAGCTGACCCTGTTCTCCGATTTCGTCCGCGGCCGATTTGTCGATGATGACGTGCCGCGCCTGCCGCCGCTGCGGCTGGGCGCGGAAATCGGCTTCGGCGACCAGCGCTGGAATGCAGCACTACGTTACACCAGAGGCCAAATGCAAAACCGGCCGGGCAACGACGAGACCGCCACCCCAGGCTACCACTTGCTCAACGCCTCCGCCGATTACCACTGGCGCGGCCTGGAGCCGCTGGATCTGTGGCTGTTCGCCAAAGCCAACAACCTGCTCAACGAAGAAATCCGCAGCTCGGTCTCGTTTTTACGCAACTTCGCGCCGGAGCCGGGCCGCAGCGTCGTGCTCGGCTTCCGCGCCACGTTCTAGCGACAACACCCTTGTTTCAGTCAACCCTACCGCCATCCAGGAGTTAAACCCATGCCAGCTTCGATACAGCGATCATTCTTAACCACCCGCCCATGGCTCCCCGCTCTGCCCTTGCTGCTCGCTTTGTCCGCGCCGGCACAAGCGGTGCATCTGGACGTGGAAATCTGGGGCGACGGCAATGCGATGCAAGCCGGCTTCTGCCGCACGCCGGGCGCGGTCGGCTGCGATCTGGCGCAACTGGTCGCCGGCCTGAACTTGCCGCCGAACACGCTACCGATCGAAGGTGCCACCGGCCAAATGGTGTTTTTGAGCGATTTCCGCGACTTTTCCGGCGGCCCGAACAAAACCCCCAATCCCGGCTTCCAAGCCGTGCAAAACATGTTGAATCCGGCCGAACTGGTGCGCTACCGGGCCATCGGCAAATTGCGCTACTGGAGCACTGCCGCCGGCGCCTGGGCCGACGCGCCCGGCAACGTCCGCATCAAATTGGCCGGCGGTATCGATCCGGCCACGGTCATCACCGATTACAACCAATGCGGCGGCCAACTGTTCTGTTTCACACCCGGCAGCGGCCAGGAAAGCTTCACCTTCTTTACCGGTACCGGCATCGGCGGCAAAGCCGAAATGATCGTCGACGCCGCCAATAACCAGGGCAGCCTGCACACGCATTTAAACTTCTTTCTGGAAAGCGCGATCGGCGTGGCCGGCGGCCCGGTCGGCGCCTATTTGGTGGAGCTACAAGTCACCTCCAACCAGCGCAGCCAGGCCTCCGAACCGTTTTACGTGCTGTTCAACGCCGGCCTGAGCGCCGCCGACTATTCCGCCGCCCTGCTCGATCTGGTCGACACCCTGCCGCCGCCTCCGCCGCCGCAATTACTGCCAAAAGCCAATGCCGGCGCCGATCGGGTGATCCGCCTGAACAGCAGCGTCGGCCTGAACGGCAGCGCCAGCAGCGATCCGCAACCCGGCCCGAGTCCGCTCAGCTACGCCTGGCAGCAAACTCAAGGCCCGGCCGTGACCCTGGTTGGTGCCGCGACCGCGACGCCGAGCTTCCTGCCGCTTAAAACCGGCAATTACACCTTCAAACTGACGGTAAGCGACGGCGCCAATCCCGGCTATGACGAAGTCACCTTCAGCGTGCCGGCCTTGGGCGACATCGATCTGGACGGCGATATCGACCGGATCGACATCGCGCTGATTCTGGCCGCAGCCAGTAAAAGCCCGCAGGCGACCGCCAACGACGTCCGCGACCTGGACGGCAACGGCACCATCAACGTCCAGGACGGCAAGCTGGCCCAAGCCCGCTGCACCCTGCGCCTGTGCTACCCGACCCGCCGTTAACCACGCCCCTTGAACGGAGACTACCGATGTCCGCTACAGCCAAATTGAACTACCCGGTGCCGGTCACCATCCTCACCGGCTTTCTCGGCGCCGGCAAAACCACGCTGCTGAACCGCATCCTCACCGAACACCACGGCCGCCGTATCGCCGTGATCGAAAACGAATTCGGCGAAACCGGTATCGACAACGAACTGCTGGTACAAGCCGACGAGCAAATCGTGACCATGAACAACGGCTGCATCTGCTGCACCGTACGCGGTGACTTGGTGCGCATCCTCGGCGAATTGTCAGAGCGGCGTGAAACCGGCGACATTCACTTCGAGCGGGTCATCATCGAAACCACCGGTTTGGCCGATCCGGCACCGGTGGCGCAGACTTTCTTCATCGAAGCGGACATCGCCGAAAACTATAAATTGGATGCCATCGTCACCGTGGTCGATGCGGTGCATGCTCATCAACAATTGCAGGAACACCACGAAGCCCAGGAACAGGTCGGCTTTGCCGACCGCATCCTGTTGTCCAAAACCGATTTGCAGGAAGCCGAAGTGGTTGCCGATCTGGAAACCCGCTTGCGGGCGATGAACCCCAGGGCGCCGATCAAGCGCGTGCATTTCGGCGCCACCGAGCTGCACGACATCCTCGACATCGACGGCTTCAACCTGGACGACATTTTGAAAGTCGAACCGGATTTTCTGGAAGACGTCAGCCACGAACACGAAGACGACATCAGTTCGTTCGTGTTCCGCACCGCGCGCGAACTGGACGCCGCGCGCATCCTGGCCTTTCTGGACATCATGGTGCGCGACTACGGCAACGACCTGCTACGCTACAAAGGCATTTTGAACATTGCCGGCTGCGACAAAAAAGTCATCTACCAAGGCGTGCACATGCTGATGACCGAAAGCTTCGGCAGCCCTTGGCAGCCCGACGAAAACAAAGAATCGAATCTGGTTTTCATCGGCCGCAATTTGCCGCGGGAAGACATGTTGGCCGCGTTGGAATCTTGCCAAATACCGGCTTGACGGAACCACCACCGGAGCGCATGAAGGTTTAAAGCCAATGCTCTTAGGTTAGTCAGCCCGGCTGGAAAAATACCGCCAAGGATGGCGTATAACAGATTCCACACCCCTGTGAACGGGCGACCGCGAGCGCCGGCCCGGCGCCATGCTAAACTCGCAGCCAGAGCGTCGTTAACTCGTCAGGACCGAACATGACCACCGTGCGCACCAGCCATAGCCACCCTTTACAAATCGCCGAAGTGCGGGCCAGCCCGGCCCATGGCCGGATCGGCATTACCTTTTGTCCCGGCAAACACGACCGTTTCGCCCATACCGGCGCCTGGGAGCGCGACCTGGGCATCGATCTGGACGCCATCGCCGCCTGGGGCGCCAAGCTGGTGCTGACGCTGGTCGAACCGGCGGAATTGATCGCCCTGAAGGTGCCGCAATTGGGCCACGAAATCAAACGCCGCGGCATCGACTGGCGGCATCTGCCGATCGCCGACTTTTCGGTACCCAGCCACGATTTCGAACAGCAATGGGCAAGCCACGGCCGGGACATCCGCGACCTGTTGCGCAGCGGCGGCGACGTGCTGGTGCACTGCAAGGGCGGCCTGGGCCGGGCCGGCATGATCGCCGCCCGCCTGCTGGCGGAACTGGGCATGCCGCCGGACGCTGCGATTCAAACCGTGCGCGGCGCGCGTAAAGGCGCCATCGAAACCCCGGCGCAACTGGCCGTGGTCCGCCGCACCCTGCCCATTCCCTGAGCCGGCGCATGGCGATTAGCAGGGATTTGCCGGCCATCGACACCGCCGCGCTGCAGCGAGTGAGCGGACAACTGGGCAGCAACCCGGCCGGCATCTTTCAAGACCCAGCCGGCAAGCGTTACTACGTCAAAACCCTGGAGTCCCCGGCCCACGCCCGCAACGAATGGCTCGCCGCCCAGCTCTATCAACTGGCCGGCGCGCCGACTTTGACTTACGTCGCCACACGAGCACCGGACCAGATTGCCACCGAGTGGCTCGCACTCGCCAAGACCTGCGTCGCCCATCTCGATGCCGGCGAGCGCAGTCAGGCGCAACGCTGGTTCGGCGTCCACGCCTGGACCGCCAACTGGGACGCCGCCGGCTACCACGGCGACAACCAGGGCGTGGCCGCCGGCCGAGTGCTGACGCTGGACCTGGGCGGTGCACTGGCCTTCCGCGCCCAAGGCGACCCAAAAGGCAAAGCCTTCGGCGACCGGGTCGACGAAATCGATCAATTACGACAGGACAGCGGCAACCCGCACGCCGTCGCCCTGTTCGGCAGCATGACCCCGGCCGACATCGCCGCCGCTATCCGGGTGGTGACGGGGATTTCAGACGAATCGATATGCCAAACCGTCCTAGACCACGGCGGCACGCTCAACCTGGCGGAAAAACTGATCGCCCGCAAAGCGGATATGGCCGGGCGTTTGCCTGACTGGAATTGACGCGGCTAATTGAACGGGGCGTTAGCGAAATCCGCCGGCAATACTACAAGCTCGGATCGCCATCCGTATCGGATTCAGGAGCGTCGTCCCCAACCAACACCGTCCGGCCGTCCTGCCAAATCACCGCATAATGACCCAAGCGACGTTTGCGTTCCAAGGTTTGTTCGGCGGTTTGGCGTAGGCATTCGAGGATAGCGAGGGCGTCAGGCGGTATCTCAGGCTTGTCGGATGTGTTCATTGGTTATACTGATTCAAAAAATCTGGTTAGTATCAATTGAAGACGAATGGGAGAGAAATTTCCCAGGCCATGGATTATAAGTCCGCTTAGACTGGAAGCATCCCGTAGATTTTTACCGGTTCAAAAACGACATATCTAAATATAAATATCACATTTACTAAATAATCTTACTGTAGATACCAATTTACCAAAAAATATTCCGTTAACCATCTATTTTTGGCCATGTTATTCAAACCATTTTCGGGTAATTAATAAATAATGAAAAAACAAATTTCCTTCCCACAAAACAGAAGCGGAAAATCTCTAATCGAGTTCGCAAAAAGCATAATGGTCGTAGGCGCAAATGGCGCAGGCAAAACTAGGCTGGGAACACAGATAGAGTTTTCCCCACAATATCAGAATATAGTTCATCGCATTTCAGCTCAGAAATCACTAGCAATGCCAGATTCAACGACACCTAAATCTATAGACTTGGCAAGGTCGGAATTATGGACAGGAAACGAACGCGCTTTAGCCGAAAATAATTTCGCTGCATACAAACACGGGCATAGATGGCGAAACAAACCAGCAGTTGGCCTTCTTGATGATTATCACCAGTTGATGGTGTTTCTTTTTTCAGATCACACCGAAGAGAGTGCAAAATACCTCAACGCTTCGAGACTAACAACGGCCAGAGTAGAACCGCCAATTACAAAATTGGATGTGGTAAAGGAAATTTGGGAAAAAATACTCCCCCACAGGGAACTTAATATCAGAGGACTCTCGATTCAAACAAAAACAAAAGGTGAACAGGAGAGGTTTTATAACTCATCAGAAATGAGCGATGGAGAAAGAGTTATATTTTATCTTATAGGCCAATGTTTGGCTGCACCGCAAAAGGCAATAATCATTGTTGACGAACCAGAGCTACATCTCCATAAATCAATTCAAGCACCATTATGGGATCAGATAGAACAATCCAGGCCTGACTGCTCTTTCATATATCTGACTCACGATGTAGATTTTGCCTCCGCCATGGAGGAGTCGACAAAGGTGTGGTTAAAGTCTTTTGATGGCGATCATTGGGATTGGGAATTGATAAAGCCAGATGAAAATATCCCGGAGGAATTACTCTTAGAGGTATTGGGTAGCAGAAAACCCATCCTTTTTGTCGAAGGTATCTCCGGTAGCTTTGACACTGCCCTTTATGGAGCAATCCTAAGTAATTTCCTAGTAATACCGGTAGGCAGTTGCAGTCAGGTAATTCAATCCGTTAAGGCTTTAAAAGCAAATCCCCAGCTTCACCATCTAAATGTTTTTGGAATTATTGATCGAGACCGACGAGTCCCTGCGGAAATTCAGAAGTTGGAACAAGACTCGATCTTCGTCCTCTTGGTAGCGGAAGTAGAGAATTTATTTTGTACCAAAGAAGTTTTAGAGGTAGTTAGCAAACGTCTTGCGCGCGATGTAGATTCCGACTTCAGGGCGGTTTCTTCAGAGATATTCTCTAGGTTAAATCAGGAATTAGAAAATCAGGCTTCACTTCGCGCCGCGAGTGAAATCAAATATCAACTCAGCATGTTTGATGAAAAGGCAAAGGGCTCTGCGGCTTTAGCGGAAGCGTTACAGTCGCTTGCTAATGGCATAGACGTAGAGGCCATCTATTCTCAATCTCTTGCGGAATTAAATAAGGTTTTATCGACAAACGACTTTCAAGGACTCTTGACACTGTACAACCGCAAGTCACTATCTTCTCAGGCAAGTTCAGCACTTGGTCTTGCTAACGGAAGCCTCCCTGAGTTGGTTGTTCGGTTGGCTAAAGGCGAATGCCGTGAAGAATTAACAAGATCGCTTAAAAAGTACTTTGGCAACTTCGCATGTCATATAGTTTGACAATTCGTTACGTGGCAGTGTGTGCCCGAACAAGCACCAGTGTTTCCGGCAAGGTCTAACTCACCGGCAAAGTTAAGCATCGCGCGGTAGCCCCCCACCGTAAGTTGGGTACCATTCCGGCAGGGATATGGAAAATCTCGCCATCCTTGGCAACTAGCCTCCGGCATTCCCCGCCGGGATGACGTGCGTTTGTTAAATCAACACTACACTCCCATCACCTCACCAAGGTCGCCCGCTGTTCGTCGGTCATCAGGCGGGCGGCTTGTTGGCGGGCTTGGGCGGCGGCGGGGTCGCCCAGGGCTTCCAGGGTTACCGCGTAATTCAGCCACAGGTTACCGTGGGACGGAAATTTGCGGGTTGCCTGCTCCAGCACGGTTTGCGACTCGAGGTCGCGGCCGAGGCGATGCAGGAAAAAGCCGTAGCTCGACACCGCATCCGGATTGTCCGGCGCCAGCTCCACCCATTCTTTAAACGCCGGTTCGGCGCGCAGGTTGTCGTTGGCCATCGCCGCGGCGGTAGCCAAGGCCGCGGCGGCCATAGGCTGTTTCGGGAATTTTTCGCTGACGCCGATCGCAACCGTCAAGGCCTCGTCGTAACGGCGGCTTTCGATCAGCGCCCTGACATGCTTGTAGGCCAAATACGGGTCGCCCGGTTCGCGTTCGGCGGCGCGGCGGGCCGGGTCGATGGCGCGTTCGGGCCGGCCGGTTACTGAAAAATAGCGCGCCAAGGCGCTCTCCAGCGCCGCGCTGGACACGGGTTGCGCGGCAATCACGCCGGTAATCAGGCTATCCGCGCGCTCCCGCTCGCCGGCCAGCCACATCAGCCGCGCCAGACTATACAAAGCCTCGGGCTCCGCCGGATGCCGCGCCAACACGGTTTCCCAGGCAGTCCGCGCGCCGCCGAATTCACCCATCCGCTCCGAGATACGCGCCAAATCGGCGTATACCCGTTCCGGCGCGCCGGCCTGGCTTGCCAACCGTTTCAGCAATTCCAGCGCTTGCGGCAATTGGCCGCGCGCCTCGAATAACGCCGCCTGCAATTGCTCCGGCAGGATGTCGCCAGCCCGCAGGCTGCGTGCCTGTTCCAGCGCCTGCTCGGCTTCGGCGAAATGGCCGGTGCGGAGTGCGGCTTCGCTAAACATGATCTGAAAATCGAAATTGTTGCGGTAATTGGGCTGAACGGCGGCAGCCAAGGCGTAACCCTGGGTGAATTCGCTGCGTTTGATATGTTCGAAAGCTTTTGAACCCGCCGCTTCGATACCGCCGGCCTCGCGAACGATACTGTTATTCCCGGCATTACCGAGCCAGCCGGCCGCCAAGCCGCCGACCACGGCGAGAACCGGAAAAAAGCTCAGCGCGGCAGTCAGCGGTTTGAAAGCCGGGGTATGCACCAAAGCGCCGGCCCGTTCCAGCGCGACGGCGCGTTGCTGGCAGTAGCCCGGCCATTGTTCGGCGGCGATTTCCGCGGCGGTACTTTCCCAACGGTAATCGAAGCGGACTTCGCGCCGGCGCGACCGGATATCGACCCGATAACGAAAGCCCGGCCCTTCGTGGCGGAATGCGCCGGGTTTCTGCTTCTTCACCGTTTTGCCGCGGACGACGACGCTGTGGCAGACCCGCAGCGGATGGCGCAATTGGAAAGGCTGTGCGCGCTGCTGGTGCGGATCGATGGTTTCCACCGCCAAAAACAGGCCGTGGGCGCCGTAACTGAAAAAGTCGGGCGGTTTGCGTCCGGCCTGGCCCCAGGTCGGCAAGCCGTGGCGGCTGCGTAATGCGATGCGATTGCCGTCGCTGTCGTCGTCGAGCTGCAGGCTGTCCGGATTCGGTTGCAGTGCCGGGAAATTTTGCTGCAAGGCGTCGGCCCGATGTTTGGCAAATTGGCGTTGGCCTTGGTTAAGGATTGCCGCGCGAATGTCGTCGGCCAGCCAGCCGCTGGCCTCCAGCACTTGCTCGACGGCACCGTTAACCCCGCGCCGATCCAGTATGAAGGTTTCGGTCAAGGTCAATTCGGCGAGCGCCGCTGGCGGCAAGTCGAGTAAACCCGCCGTTGCCTGATCGATTTCCAGGCCGGCCGCGAACGGCGGCACGCTCAGGTTTGCCAGATCGCCGCCCTGGCCGACCACGGTCGGATCGGCGAAATAACGTTGGCCGTCCAGATCGAACATGACGATAACGTGGTTGAAACAGGCCGTGGACGGCATCAAGCGTTTGATGCCGTCGCGCCATGTGCTGGCGACCAATACCGGCCGTGCCGCGACGCCCAGCTCGCGCAGCAAGGCCACCAACAAGATCGATTTATCCTTGCAGTCGCCGAATCTCCGCCTCAACACCGTGCCGGCGCCGTTCGGCAACATGCCGGCGCCGTGGCCGAAATCGACGCTCAAATAGCGGATCTCGTTTTGGACGAAGTGCAACGCGGCCAGCGCGGCGTCGGCAGCGGTTTTTCCGGCGGCTAATCGCTCGGCTTCCGCAGCGATACTCGCCGAATCCTCGGTTGCAGCGTCAGCCCAAAGTTCGGCGAAAAAGGCCGAAACTTGGCCCCAGGTCTGCCAGACGGTGGCTTCCAATACAGGAAACGGCCAATGCCCACCCGGCACGTTGCCTTCGGCCTGAAACAGCGGCGGCCGCTCGAATTGCCAGGTGACGCGATCCGCTGCCACCGTCTCGGCCGGCGCCGCAACCGCGTCCGGCACCAGCAAGCGCCAGCGCAGGTCCTGGCCGAAATACGCCGTCAAGGCCAGATAATAAGTCGCCACCGGCACGCTCCAGGCCAGGAAATGCAGGGCCGTGAAACGCAGGCCCGGCAGCGGTTCCCGCGGCGACAGGGTCCAGGACAAGTCGATCACGTCACCGATCCGCACGTCTTCCAGCAACGCCACCAGCGAGACATAGCCTTTCAGCATTTGCTGTTCAAATTGCTGCTCGCGCTGCCTGAGCAGAAACGCCTCTTTGGCCACCGGCTCGCGCTTTTGCCAGGCGCCGTCGGCGGCCATGCGCCAGATCGCCAGCTCATGAAGTTGCAATCGCTGGGCGGCCGGATCGAACTCGACCACCACCTGGCTTTGGGTCTGCACCGCCGACAGCGAAGCCAGCAGCTTGACGGTGCGCGCAAAAATGGCCTGGCTGGCCACGTGGTGTTGTTCGTCGATCAGTAAATAACCGAAGCCGTGGCCCTCGCCGGGCCGCCAGGCCCAATCCACGGAACGCTGTTGCACCCAATCGGCCGGCGGCTGCACCGACCATTCGGCGTGTTCGATCGGCACGTGTTTACGTATCGACATGAAAGTCCTCTTCTCGTTATTTTATCCAATGGGCTGTTTGCTCGGTCCGCCGGGTTGTTCCGAGAACGCCAACCATAACGGCCCAAAGCAGCGGCGCCAAGCATGCGGTGAAAGCAGTCTAGTGTCAATCGTCGGTGCAGCCGCTGTTTAGGAACTTCGGCATGCACCGACGGGCTCGTTTTCAGCGGCGAAAGGTTGGATACCCGGCCACGCGTAACCGCTGGGTGGATGGCTAGTCGATGATACCCTTGGCTGCCAGAGCCGCGCGGGCCAGCTTTGGCCGGAGCGCCAAATCGTCCTTGCCGCGCAAATCGATGTTAAGCGCAAACAGCCAGACCTCGCCGCGGCTCTCGACGTAACCGACGTACCATCCGACTTGCGGATCGACGCGCGCCGCCCAGCCGGTTTTGGCCCACAACGCATAATCCGGAGTTTGCTCGGCCAGCATGATCTCGCGCAAGGTGTCGTAAGCAAATCCATCGAACGGCAGCGAGCGCCGAACCAGTTTGCGCAGAAATTCCAGCTGTTCCGCTGCGCTGATCCGTAACGAGCCGTCCAGCCAGAACTCGCTCAACCCGAACGGCTCGCGCAATTCGCCATATTCGGTTTGCCGCAAATAGTGGCGATAGGCATCGGCACCGACCCGCCGCGCCAAGTCCTGGTAACACCAAACGCAGGACACCTTGAACGCCGAGGCCAAAGTCTGGTCGCGGTTCCAGTCCGGAACATCGCGGATTTGTCCATCCCAGTGCAAAGTGTCGTCCTTGCCGGCAATCGCCCGTTCCTGCAGCGCAATCAGCGTGTTCAGGATTTTAAAGGTCGATGCGACCGGCAAGCGCCGGTTGGCGCGGGCGTCGTTGTGAACAAAAGTCCGGCCGGTCCGAACCGAGGAAATCACGACACTGCCATCCAGGCCTTGCTCGGCAAACAGCTTGGCCAAGACTGGGTCTTCGGCCTGAACCGGATCGGCTATGGAAACGGCCAACAACAGAATGGCAAGGCTGGTTTTGAGTATTTGGGTTGGCATGATTTCAATGGGTTTTGGTCGACGGGAATCGCTAGGGCGTGGCGGCAGCCGGTTATTCGCGGTCGAAATCCGCGCTAGCGGGGATACCACCATCGCCCCAATTTAGCGGATACCAACCGCTGGCGACGAAATGACGGAAGGAACTGTGCGGCCAACTCGCCGGCGCATCTGCCAATCCGTGCTTGACCGGATTGTAGTGAATGTAATCCAGGTGGCGATGAAAATCGGCTTCGTCGCGGATGCAATGTTCGAAAAAACGCGGCTGCCAGACCGTTTTGGTGCCATCGCTTCTGACCGGAACCGAGAGCTGGCGAGAGAAGGCGGTTTTAACCATTTGCCAGCGTGTCGAATAATCGGCATCGCCGTCCGGTAATTGCCAAATACTGTGTAAGTGGTCCGGCAAGACGACCGCAGCAGTTAACTCGAACGGCCGCTTGGCCTTCACAATTTTAAACGCTTGCCGAAGCCATGCCACATTTCGCTCGTCAGCAAAAATCGGTTGCCGCCGGTAAGTCACCACCGTGAAAAAATAGCAGCCACCGGGTATGTAAACGCGTCGATAATCGCTCATCGGCCTTTCCGAGCTTCCGGAGGGGGTAAATCATTCCAAACATTGTAGGCCGGAATAAGCGCAGCGTTTCCGGCGAAATCCACGAGCACGGCGTATCTGGCAAATTTAAAAACTTGCCGGAAACGCTTCGCTTATTCCGGCCTACAGGGCTTAGCGATTAGCTCAACGGGGCGTCAACGGAGTTCACTGGAGCATTTTGTTGGGCGTGATCAGTATGGATGATTACCCAACGTGATTGAATAGTGTCTGCGGAAAGGTCTGCACCGCAATCCCATTCAATAAAGTACTTACCGTTATGAATTCGTTCAAACTCGGCTTTATCTTTCAATGGAGCGAAAGCTTCGGATTCAAGATAGGGCTTTACATCGAATAAACCAGTTTTGCCATCTTCGGCCTTGATGTACAGCGTGTAGTTTTCTTTAGCGATTATCTCAGAGATATTCATTGGTCAAGCCCTCGAATTGGAAATGGTTTTTTGCCATTGACAGCCAATTGCCAATCGGCCAGCAAATCCTCTTGGTGTATTTCAATCCATGCAACAACTAACTTGTGTCTTTTCGCTGGAAGTTCACCGGCCAAGACGGTTCCATCGAGAATCGAGTAAACGGCTACTTGCCCTTGATATTCTGCATGAATATGCGGCATGTTGTGCTTATCCGTGTCATAGAAAAACATTCGAATAAGGATGCCGTAGAACATTGAAATTGTAGGCATTACAACGATTTCTCCTCGTGTACCCAACGTGGAAGTGAGCGGCCTGTCCGGCTCTTCGCGTTTTGGTTTCTTTCTTTTGGCCAAGCAAAAAAAGAAACTCGGCTTTCGGGCCGAAACCCGACATTTAAACTAGCCTTCGCTGCAGAGAAACCATTAAAACAAAAAGCGTTTAAAACGAGCGGACGCCTTTCTACTCTATCGATGCGCTTCACGTTGTTCAGCACATCCTATGGTCCTAGGTGGAGTGGGGAGGGCGAGAGAGAAACTCGCCCTTACCCGATTAGGCAAATACGTTATTCCTAATTCAGCTGAACCGCTGGCGCGTTCCACCTTACGGGTTTCAGACCCAACAAGCCCAAGCCAGAGAGAAAAAGGAAAATTGAAGCAGGAACCGGTACCGGGGCCGTAAGATCTATGCCGGGCTCAGACTGGATGGCCCATCCCTTTACAACATGACCATTGCTGTCCAATATGTTTGAAATCCCGCCCCAATTAACCGTATGGTGAAAATTTACTTCCGCCAGCGAGCCTACAGTGCTATAGCTTTCCGCGACTGCGGTAGCATCTGCTGAAGCCCATAGTTCCATGCTAAAGTTATTAACATATCCAAATCGAACCGGTATGGATAAGGTGAGCGTCCCTGGTATTGTTGCGTAAGCGGATGATTGCCCACCGTAATTGCTTACTTCGTTACAAGCACCAGCAGCTGACCTACAGTTGTTATCTGCCGCAAGCCCCGTTGCCCATAAAAGTGCATAGGCACGGTTATCAGCTGTACCAAATTGAGAAGCCCCGCCCGTCAGAATATTACCGGACACTAAAAGAGGAACAACCATAGTTCCATATTGACCAGTTAATCCTGGGGCATTTACTTCAAAATACCGAGTAAGACTGGCTTGACTAAATGCAGTACCACCCGTTCCATAGAAACCAGTTACGCCATTTGCAGCTGTCACATGGACATTTGCCGACGCGCCAATCGATAGACGACTAGCAAAAGCAAATGCGTCTGCGGTCAACTTTACTGAATGAATAGTGTCTCCGTACCGATTACGTTCAACAACTTCATCCCCTGCAAAAACACTGTCTGCAATACCCAGACTTCCAGTTCCCGATTGGGAACTGGAGTCACTGTTGTGATAAGCATTAACCCGCATGGATATAGATTGGGAACCTAACGGAATAATTGCCCCGTAGGCAGTCTGCGCAACCATCATTGTCGAACAGATTAATAAAGCTTTGTTGACGCTGTTCATGTTAATTCTCCACTGTGGGGTTGCCCACCTACCTAACTAGTAATCAAAAAGTTCCGTATATCACTCATTCCGAGCTGAAATACAACCCGGCCCATTCTAACAAACATCTCCATCCCCGGTTAAATCTCGCCAAACTACCAAACTCCATCGGCTACCCCAGACACCGTATAATCCCAAAATGCAATAACCACCCGACACCCCCATGCTCAAACACGCCAACGCCTGGAAAGACCAGTTCCCGGAATTCGCCTGCTGTGGCGACGCGGTGGTGGCGCAATTGATGGCGGCGGCGACGCTGGTGACGGTACCGGCCGGGCAGCAGGTGTTTTATCCGGGCCAGGCTTGCGAGAATTATTTATTGCTGCTGTCCGGCAGCGTCAAGGCGCAGATTTTGTCGGCGGACGGCCGCGAGGTGTTGTTGTACCGGGTGTTGCCGGGCGATTCCTGTGTGCTGACCACCTCCTGCCTGCTCGGCGATAGCGCTTATCCGGCGGAGGGTTATACCGAATCCGACATCAGCGCGTTCGCGATTCCGGCCCACGTATTCCACCGCTGTTTGCAGCAATCGGCGTTTTTCCGCGAGTTCGTATTTCGCAATTTTTCGGGGCGTCTGGCCGACGTGATCAAACGCATGGCGGCCTTGAGTTTCGCCAGTATCGACCAGCGGCTGGCGCAAACGCTGTTGGCGGAAAAGACTAATCCGATCCGGAAAACCCACCAGGAACTGGCGCTGGAATTGGGCTCGGTGCGGGAAGTGGTGTCCAGGCATTTGAAGCGTTTCGAAAGCCTGGGCTGGCTGAATTTAAGCCGCGGCAGCATCGAAATCGTCGACGCCGCCGCGTTACGCGACATGCTGTCCGCCGGCGATTAGTCGTCGCGCTGTTGGCGCTGCTCGTTACCGACCAACTGGATAAAAATGAAGCCGAGGATAAAGCCCAAGCCCGCCGCCAGCATCAGCGGCAATGCAAACGGGATGTCGTGCGGATCGCGCAGATTCATCTGCAGGATGTTCGAAGCAAAACCGAAAATGAGTTCTTTCATAACCGATACCTACCGTCTTGTTGTTAGAGTTGCCCTATTCGACCGGCTCAGCCGGCCGCAAGGCGGTTACAATGTAACGCCGGCCGGCCACTGACTCAGTGACTAAGTCACCAACCTCGGAACCCAAACGATTTGCTTAAACCTGCAACCAACGCCCCTCTTCCCAAAATCCCGGTCGTGTTGATTACCGGCTTCCTCGGCAGCGGCAAGACGACCTTGCTGAACCGCTTGCTGGCAGACGGTATCAACACCGCGGTGGTGATCAACGAATTCGGCGCCGAGCCGGTCGACCAGGATTTGCTGCAACGCCAGGACACGCCGCTGACGGTGCTGTCCGGCGGCTGTTTGTGCTGCCAGGTAAAAGGCGCGCTGGCGCCAACCTTGAAAAATTTACGGATGGCCTGGGACGCCGCGCCAGACAAACCGTTCGCCCGCGTCGTGATCGAAACCAGCGGCGTCGCCAGCCCGGCGCCGATTCTGGATACCCTGTTGCGCGAGCGCTGGCTGGCCGGCCGTTACCGGCTGCAGGCTGTGCTGGCGACGCTGGCGATCCCGTCGGCGATCCAACAAATCGAACGTTTTCCGGAAGCCGCGGCCCAGGTCGCATGGGCGGACCGATTGCTGCTGACGCATGCCGATCTGGCCGCTGCCGGGCAACGAGATGCGTTGGCGCAACGCCTGCGTACATTGGCCCCGGCGACGCCGACTCTGACCTTGCAACCGGGTACGGACCTTCCGGCGGAGATACTCGGCCTGGACACGCCGCAATTGCGGCGTTTACCGGGCGCCGCGCCGATTGCGCACGGCTTCAACAGCCTGTCCGTGGCCTTGGCAGCTGCGCCGGCCTGGTCAAGGTTGGCATCCATCCTCAGTTCACTGCTCGCCGGCCACCCCGAATTGCTGCGTATCAAAGGCGTGGTTTATCTCGCCGACCGTGCGGAGCCGGTTGCGGTGCAGGCGGCCGGGGAGCGCTTGTATCCGCCCCAGGTGTTGCCAGCGCGCGATGACGGCGACCACTACGGGCGCCTGGTATTCATCGCCGACGGGAATACCGACGCGTTAGCGGAAGATCTGAGCAAAGCTTTCGGCACGGAAACCGGCACGAGGATCTAGCGCTGATCCCGCCCAACCCGGCGCTGCGGGCGGGTTTTACGACGAAAACCGGATACGGGGCTAGGTTATTTGTATTACCATAGCAGGCAGCGTAATTGCAGACATTCAGCGGGAGGCAGACCATGCAAGGCGACAAACAAGTCATTAGCTACTTGAACGAATTACTGGCCGGCGAATTGACGGCCATCGACCAATATTTCATCCATTCGCGGATGTACCAAAACTGGGGCCTGGAAAAGCTGTACGAACGCATCAACCACGAAGTCCAGGACGAAACCAACCACGCCGACGCGCTGATCAAGCGGATTCTGTTTCTGGAAGGCACGCCGGATTTATCGAAACGCGAACCGCTGGCGGTGGGCGCCACGGTGCCGGACATGTTGAAAAACGATCTGGCGGTCGAGTTAAAAGTGGTGGCCGATTTGCGTAAGGTCATGGCCTATTGCGAAAGCGTCCGCGACTACCAGACCCGGGAAATTTTGAAAGTGATGCTGGACGATACCGAAATCGACCACGCCCACTGGCTGGAAAAACAACTGGGTTTGATCGAAATGGTCGGTTTGGAAAACTATCTGCAATCGCAGATTTAACCGCACTCGCAACGCACTCAGCCGGCTTGCGGTTCGACCAGCCCGCCATCAAGGGCGGTCGACCGTTTCAGCTCCCCTGACCGACGCGTGTTAAAACAGGCGTTATGGCCCGCCCGGCCGCCGGATTACCGCAGTTACAGCGGGCCGGATTCCCCGCCCAGGCCGGAATTTCCGGTCGCCTTATTCAGCAATGCCAACGCCGCTACGAAATTGAAGCCGTCGATTTGCCGGCTAAATTCGGCGTAATCCTGCCCCAACACCGCGGCCAAGGTTGCGGCGTACTTTTTGGCCAGACGGCAGGCCAGCGCGTTGTCCTCGCCCAGCAGATTCTGCAATTCGGCAATCGCGGCGTCGGCGCGAACGTCGGTAGCGGCATCTGCGTCGGCAATCGTCTCGGCTTCGCCCATGGCCTCGATTCCCGCCAACAACGGACTCAGTTCCTCTTCGCATAGTCGCACCAAATCCAGGCAGCCGGCCAGCTCGGTTTCCTCATGCAAGGCCTGATCCAGTCTGGCGGCCGCGGCGGCTACGCCAAAGGCCCCCAGTGTAGCGGCGACGCCTTTCAAGGCATGGGCCAAGGCCCGGGCTTCGGCCCGGCGTTGCTCCAGCAGCGCATCGACTATCCGTTTCGTATCGTCGCGATGAGCGTCTCGGAACATCCGCAACAGCCGCCGGTATTTTGCCCCGTCTCCTCTGACGACGGCCAGACCTTGCAGACTGTTCAAACCGGCAATCGCAATCGGCGCTTCCGATCGCTTGGCGTCCGCCGAGCATCCGGCAGACGGCAGCTCGGCAGCCGGCGCCGGGGTAACACCTCGCCCGAGCCAGTCCAACAACGCCCGATACAAGTCGTCGGGAACCACCGGCTTGACCACGAATCCGTTCATACCCGCGGCCAGACATTCCTGCCGGTCTTCATCGAACACGTTTGCCGTCATCGCCAAGATCGGCAACTTGGCAAATTCCGCCCGCTCCCGGATCAGTCGGGTCGCTTCCAAGCCGTCCATTGTCGGCATTTGCACGTCCATCAACACCAAATCGAACCGGTCGGCAAAGACTTTATCGACCGCAACCCGGCCGTTCTCGGCCGTAGTCACGGCCAGGCCCATCCCGTTCAGCAATTCCAGTGCGACTTCGCGATTGATAGGATTGTCTTCCACCAACAGAATACGGGCCCCCGGATGCTGGAGCTTCAAGGCGTCTTCCGCGCCACTGGGTTTGGCGACGCTACATTCGCCCTCCCCGTGTCCGCGCTGCAAGCGAGCCGTAAACCAAAACCGGCTGCCCTGTCCGGCGCAGCTGTCGGCACCGGCTTCTCCGCCCATCATCCACGCCAGACGCCGGGTAATGGCCAGCCCGAGGCCGGTACCGCCGAATTTGCGGGTGGTCGTGACGTCGGCCTGGGCAAAGGTTTCGAATAACATCGGCATTTTGTCCGCCGCGATCCCGATGCCGGAATCCTCGACCGCAAAACGCAAAGTCAAACCGTCCGCGTCTTCCGCCAACAACTCGGCCAGCAGCCGGATCTCGCCGCGCTCGGTAAATTTCACGGCATTACTGGCGTAATTCAACATGGCCTGCCGCAACCGGGTCGGGTCGCCGCGCAACCACTGCGGCACGCCATCCTGATCGATCACAAGCTTCACACCTTTGAGCCGGGCCTGATCGGCGATGAGCGAGCGCACATGGTCCAGCAGCGCCGGCAGCGAAAAATCGGTGTGTTCCAATTCCAAGCGGCCGGCTTCGATTTTGGACAAATCCAGGATGTCGTTGATTACCGCTAACAGATGCTGGGCCGCATTATCGATTTTATCCAAACGGTCGATCTGCTCGGCGTCGACGCGGCTTTGCCGCAATAGATAAGTCAGACCGATGATCGCATTCATCGGCGTGCGGATCTCGTGACTCATGTTGGCCAAAAACGCAGTCTTGGCCTGGTTGGCCGCGTCCGCCTGCGCCCTGGCCGCCGCCAACTCGGCAGTGCGGCTGGCCACCAATTCTTCCAGGTGATGGCGATGCCGGTCCAATTCCGCGCCGATCCGTTTTTTTTCGGTGATGTCTTCCTGCACCGAGACAAAATGGCTGACGCGGCCGTCGGGTTGGCGGATCGGTATCACGCTGACAAACTCGGTGTATTCCCGGCCGCGTCTGTCGCGGTTGATGAATTCGCCTTTCCAAACCCGGCCTTCTTGCAGCGTTCGCCACATTTCCCGGAATACCGCCCGCGGGGTTTTCCCGGATTGTAAGAACCGCGGGTTGGCGCCCAAGACGTCTTCGCGCTTGTAACCGGTTTGAGCCAGAAAAGCTTGATTGACGTACTCGATTTTACCGTCGGCGTTGGTGACGATGATGCCGGACGGATTCTGTTCGACGACCTGAGCCAGTTTCATCAAGTCTTGCTCCGCCGTTTTACGTTCGGTAATGTCAAGATTGACGCCGAACAAGCGGATCGGCTTGCCGTCCGCGTCGTACTGAGCCTGGCCGCGGCTGACCATCCAGCGGATTTCGCCGGAACGGTGCAAAAACCGGAACTCGATGTCGATCGGCAGATGTTGCATCACCCGCTCCCGCCATTGCGCCTCGATCAACGGCTGATCCTCGGGATGCACCCGCAGCAGCCAATCGGCATTGCTGCGTAAGTCGCCCGGTTCCAGCCCGTAAAGCCGGGTGCATTCCGGCGACCAATGGCACACGTCGTTGACCACGTCCCAATCCCAGATACCGACGTGCGCCCCCTCTTGCGCCATCCGCAGCCGTTGCTCGCTCTCGCGCAGAGCAATGCTGGCCAGCTCCGCCCGCTGCTGTGCCATCAAGGCTTCGTCCACCAAATTGGCCGCCTCGGCTCTGGCTTTTTGCAGCTCCCGGTTGCGGCGCCGTTGCAGCAGCAAGCCTGCCCAGCAAACCAACACCGCATTCGCCAGAAAAAGCCAGAAGGAAAGGCCGGCTTCGCCCGCCGCCGCCCCCGTTACCATAACGGCTGCGGCCGCCAGTGTTGCAACCACACCCGGCCCCGGCCCGCAAAACAGCGCGCAGGAAATGATCGGCAACATCAGCCACAGCAAACTGGCTGGCGTCTGCCCGGTGGCGGGAAAACCCTGGCTCACTGCAAACACCGCCGCAACTGCTGCCACGGCAAAGAGATAAGGGATGATCGTCCGGCTACGTTTGAGGCTGGACATGGGAATTCGCGCGGTAACCGAAGGGAAGAGAGCAGCGGACCGGCCCGAAAAATTGCGCGGTGCCGGCCGCCTCCGCGCGCGAAGCAAACCGTACAACAAGGCGACTGGAACGGGGCAGCATTGGTTTTAACCGGTCGAAACGTACCGATGCATCCTCATAACTTGAAACGGGCGATGGCGGTATTGCCGTTTCCGACATATTCCAGACTGTCGAAACTCAAATGCCGCGCCATCGCGATGCCGCGGCCGTGGATATCGAAAGCCCGTTCCGGAGAAAAGTCCAGGTATCCCGAGCAATCGAAGCCGCTGCCTTGATCGGTGATGGTGAAGCGCAATTCGTCGTCGCCGCGCAGGAAGCAGACCTCGGCGAAAAGTTGCCGATACTCGGGCAATTGCAGCCTGCGGTCGATTTCTTCGGTCCAGGTTCCCGCCAATACGAAACGGCCTTTTTCGGCGTAGGAAATTCCGAGGTTGCCGTGTTCGACGGCATTGATCAGCAGCTCTTGCAAGCCCTGCACCGCTCGCTCTGGCTCCGGGCAGATTCTGGCCAGATGAGTCGCCAACACCCGGGCGTCTTCCAAGGTCTGGAAGCTGAACCGGCCTTCGCGCATCAATACCAACGGCCGTTCCGCGCTGCGCAGGTTTTCCACCATTTCGCGCAACTCGCTACGCTGCTCCAACGCGGCATCGACAACGGCCAGCAACACCTCGGGCTGAAAGGGCTTGGTCAGATAGTAATAAGCGCCCTGGCTCAAGCCCTGCTGAATACTGTTTTTATCGCTACGGGCGGTTTCGATGATCACCGGGATGTCAGCCAACACCCGGTCGCTTTTAATCAAATTCAACAACTCGATGCCGTTCAGGCTAGGCAAGCCCCAATCCAGCAATACCAGATCGTAGGCAGCCGGATCGGCTTGCAACTTTTCCCAGGCATGCATGCCGTTACTGCAAAGGTCTATCCGATAACCTCGGGTCTGCAATATGCTTTCGATCACTATGGATATGATCTCTTCGTCTTCGACCAGCAATACGCTCGGTGCCGTGTTCATACCGCTACCTCTCCGGACCGTCAGGGTTGCGGCGGGCGATTTCGCAATAGAAATCGAAGTCCTCCAGGAATACCTCGGCCATGTCCGGGTCGAAATGGCGGCCACTGCCTTCGGCAATGATGATTTTGGCATCCGCCGGCGGCAACGGCGGCTTGTAGACTCGGCGGGAGATCAGGGAATCGAATACGTCGGCGATCGCCATGATGCGGGCCGAGACCGGAATATCGTCCCCCGCCAGACCGTCGGGATAACCGCTGCCGTCCCATTGTTCATGGTGCCAGTGGGCGATTTCCTTGGCCAGCACCAGGAATTCCACATTGGGGGTGGCGTCGCGTTCCGCCATTTCGATCGCATCGCTGCCTAATTTGGCGTGAGTTTTCATGATTTTCCACTCGTCGACTGTCAACGGCCCCGGTTTATGTAAGATCACGTCCGGAATGCCGACTTTGCCGATATCGTGTAGCGGGGCCGACCGGGCCAGCAAATCGACGTAGTGGTCGCTCAGGACTCCGGCAAAGCGCGGGTGGCTTTGCAAGGATTCGGCCAGATGCTGGACATAGGCCTGGGTGCGGAGGATGTGGTTTCCGGTTTCCGGATCGCGGATTTCCGCCAAATGGGCCAACGCCCTGATGGCGGTCTTTTGTATCAATTCGTTTTCCCGCATCCGTCTGGTCACCTCTGCTTCCAGATAGACGTTCTGATCGCTGAGCCAGTCGCGGGCCTGTTTCAATTCCAACTGGGTACGCACCCGCGCCAACACGATCTGCGGTAATATCGGCTTGGTGATGTAATCCACCGCGCCGGCATCCAAGCCGCGCAGTTCCGATTCCATACTGTCCATCGCCGTGACGAAAATCACCGGGATCTGACTCGTCGCCGGCTCGGCGCGCAGATTCTCGAACACTTGGTAGCCGTCCATCTCCGGCATCATCACGTCCAATAGGATCAGATCCGGATGCGGTGTGGTAGCGACCACTTGCAACGCGCGCGGCCCCGAAGTCGCCACTCTGACCCGGTATTGCGGCTGCAACAATTCGCTAAGCACGATGACGTTTTCCGGGGAATCGTCGACGACTAATATGGTCTGTATTTTTTTATTATGCATAGAGCGCTCTTCACGAAGTAACGGATCGGCAACGCTGCCGAAAATCAAACCTGTTACGAGACAATACTCGGGAAGACTGTCGAAATTTCTCTCTGATTCGAAGATGTACATTCCCGGAGTCGGCGCGGCGAAAAACGCGAACCCTTCGCAAACTTTACCGCCTCCATCCAGGGCGGCTTTGTCAGCAGTGAACGCCACCTAATTACTTTAGCTTATTTTCCGCAAGCCGTTAGACAGTTTCGTCTGGCCTGACAACGGAAAAGGCCGGATAATTGCCGGCTTTTTGCGGATACGCGATTACGACATGCAATTTACCTTGAAATCCGCCGACGGTTTTGCCCGTCGCGGCCAATTGGCGTTTGCCCGGGGCGTGGTAGAAACGCCGATTTTTATGCCGGTAGGCACTTACGGCGCGGTCAAGTCGCTGACGCCGGAAGATCTCGAGACTCTGGGGGCGCAAATCATTCTGGGCAATACCTTTCATTTGCTGCTGCGTCCGGGCATGGACGTGATGAAAGCCCACGGCGATCTGCACGATTTCATGCGCTGGCAAAAACCGATTCTGACCGATTCCGGCGGTTTTCAGGTGTTCAGCTTGGGCGCGTTGCGCAAGATCAGCGAGCAAGGCGTGACCTTCAAATCGCCGGTCAACGGCAGCAAGATTTTCATGGGCCCCGAAGAGTCGATGCAGGTGCAGCGTGATCTGGGCTCGGACATCGTCATGATTTTCGACGAGTGCACGCCCTACCCGGCCACGTTTCAGGAAGCGGCCGACTCGATGCGGCTGTCGCTACGCTGGGCCGAACGCAGCAAACGCGCTCATGAGGGCAACGATTCGGCCTTGTTCGGCATCGTCCAGGGCGGCATGTATCCGCAATTGCGGGAAGAGTCGATCGCCGGACTGACCGGCATCGGTTTCGACGGCTACGCGATCGGCGGCTTGTCGGTCGGGGAACCCAAACACGAAATGCTGGCAACGCTGGATGCGATTCATCAGAAAATGCCGGCCGACAAACCGCGCTACCTGATGGGCGTCGGCACGCCGGAGGATTTGGTCGAGTCGGTGCGGCGCGGCATCGACATGTTCGATTGCGTAATGCCGACCCGCAACGCCCGTAACGGCCATCTGTTCACCCGCCACGGCGTAATCAAAATCCGCAACCAGCAGTACCAGTTCGACACCCGGCCGCTGGACGAAAACTGCAGCTGCTACACCTGCCGCAATTATTCGCGCTCGTATTTGAAGCATTTGGACAAATGCAAGGAAATGCTCGGTTCGCGGCTGAACACGATCCACAACCTGCATTATTACCTGGAGTTGATGGCCGGCATCCGCGCCGCAATCGAAGCCGGCCGCTTCGCTGAATTCGCCGACGAGTTTTATGCGTTGCGCGGCATGCGGCCGCCGGCTGCTGCCGAATAGAACGCCGAATTAGCGGCCGCGCAGCATTTCCAAGGCCAGCTCGGCCATGTTGCGCGAACCGCCGCCGCAGCCGAGTTGGCGTTTGACCTCGCCCAATTCGGCAATGCAGCCCTCGCGGTAAGCAGTATTGTCCAATAGCCGCCCAATTTCTGCAGCCAGGTTGTCGGCGGTCAATTGTTCCTGAATCAATTCGCGGACAATACCCTTGCCGGCGATGATGTTGGGCAGGCCGATGAATGGGATTTTCACCAGCCGTTTGCCCAGCCAATAGCTAAACGCCGCCAGCCGGTAGACGATTACCATAGGTACTTGCAACAATGCGATTTCCAGCGAGGCGGTGCCGGAGGTGGTCATTACCGCGTCGCAGCATTGAATGGCGTCGTAAGGCTGGCTCTTGACGACGTGCACCGACAAGATGGTCCGCTGCAAATGCTCGGCCAGCACGCTATCTTCGATCGAATCCGCCTGCGGCAAAATAAATTGCAGCTGCGGCCGAACTGCAGCCAGTTTTTCGGCGGCTTCGAGCATCACCGGCAACATGCGTTTGATCTCGTTGCCCCGGCTGCCGGGCAAGATCCCGACCACCGGCCGCGCCGGATCCAGGCCGAACAGCTCGAAGTCTTCGGATTTACTACGTTGCGGATGCACTTTATCGACGGAAGGATGGCCGACGTAGCGGACCGGCACGTTTTTCCGCTTCGTAATATCGAGTTTCGAACGGGAAAATCACCGCCATCATATCGATGGCCTTACCGTAGGTTTTGACCCGCCCCTGCCGCCAGGCCCAGACCTGCGGACTGACGTAAAACAGGACTTTGATGCCCTGCCGCTTGGCGAACCGCGCCAATTTCAGATTGAATTCCTTGTAATCGACGCAAACCAGCAAATCCGGTTTTTCCCGGGCCACGATCTGTTGCATCAGCCGCAAGGCGCGCCGTATTTCGCCGTAGTGTTTCAAAACCTCGACCAAGCCGATCACGCCGATACCGGCCGAATCGTAGCGCACATCGATCCCGGCCTCGCGCATTTTGGTGCCACCCATGCCGATGCCGACAAGCGCCGGGTAACGTTGTTTCATTTCCAAAAACATATTGGCGGCGTGGCGGTCGCCGGACGCTTCGCCGGCGCTGAACAACAGCGTATAGGGTGGCTGCGGACTATTCATCGAACGGATAAGACGGCAGACCCGGTTGCAACCAAGCCTGCCTGGATAAGATTGATTTAGGCGGAGAGTACGCCGCGGATGACACCGGCGATTTTATGCACGTTGTCGTCACTCAGGTTGGCGCAGATCGGCAACGACATGCAGCGCGCCGCGACCGATTCGGTCACCGGCAACGACACGCCGGCGCATTCGGCCTTGAACACGTTTTGTTGATGCAGCGGCACCGGATAGTAAATCGCGCTGGCAATCTGTTGCTCCTGCAAGGCTTTCATGACTTCGTCGCGGCGATCGCACAACAAAGTGTATTGATGGTAAACGTGCACGCCGATACCGTCCTCATAAGGGGTGGTCAGCGGCAAACCGGCCAGCAGTTCGGAGTACAAATGCGCGGCGTGGCGGCGGGCGGCGTTGTATTGGTCGATGCGTTTTAACTTGGCGCGCAACACCACGGCCTGCAACTCGTCCAGCCGGCTGTTGTAACCGATCACATCATGGTAATAACGCACTTCCGAGCCGTGGTTGCGGTATTGTTTGACCTTGGCCGCGGTCGCGTCGGAATCGGTGGTGACCAGGCCGCCGTCGCCGAAGCAGCCCAGATTTTTGCTCGGAAAAAAGCTGAAACCGGCAGCATTGCCGAAACTGCCGGTCTGCTTGTTGTAAACCGTGGCACCGAAAGACTGGGCGCAGTCTTCGATCAGTTTCAAACCATGCTTGTCGCAAATGGCTTTGATCGCCGGCAAGTCGGCCGGCTGGCCGAACAGGTGTACCGGCATCACCGCCCTGGTTTTGGCGGTGATGGCTTTTTCGATGTTTTCCGGTGTGATGTTGAAGCTGCCCGGATCGATATCGACGAACACCGGTGTCGCGCCCACGTATTTGATCGCTTCGGCCGTGGCGATGAAGGTAAAGGCGCTGGTGATGACTTCGTCGCCGGCGCCGATGCCTTCCGCCAACAAGGCCAGATGCAAGGCGTCGGTGCCGGAGGCGCAACCGATGGCGTGTTTGACGCCCAAATACTCGGCAGCCTCTTTCTCGAACGCCTGTACGTTCGGCCCCAGAATGAATGCGCAATTGTTCAGGGTTTCGCTGAAACCGCCGACAATTTCATCTTGAATTTCCGCGTACTGCGCTTGCAAATTGACCATCGGGATCATAGTGGCCGCCCTTTAGCGATGGGTTAAAAACTTGGTGATTTCAATCGCGGTCGCCAGCGCCTTGCGGCCGGCTTCGCCGGGAACCAGCGGATTCTCGCCGGTTTGGATGCAATTGACAAAATGTTTGATTTCTTCCAGAAGCGCGTCGCCGCTCTCGAAAGTCAGTTCCTCGGTAACGATTTCCGGAATGCCGGGAAACATCTCCTTGTCGCCGGTTTTATGCTTGACCAGCACCCGATTCTGAAAATCGACCGAGACGTAGGAACTGGGTCGGAACATGCGCATCTTGCGTTCCATTTTCATGCTGATCCGGCTGGCGGTGACGTTGGCGACACAGCCGTTTTTAAAGGTGATGCGGGCGTTGGCGATATCGGTACCCTGGGTCAATACCGCAGTGCCGCTGGCGTCGATTTTTTCGATCTCGGAATTGACCAGGGCCAGGATGATGTCGATATCGTGAATCATCAGGTCCAGCACCACGCTGACGTCGTTGGCGCGGGGGTTGAACGGCGACAAGCGGTGCGATTCTATGAACAGCGGTTTTTCGTCCAAGGTCTCCAGTCCCCGCACCGCCGGGTTGAAGCGCTCCAGATGGCCGACCTGCAAAATGACGTTCTTTTCCTGGGCGATGGCGATCAATTCGTCAGCTTCTTCAACGGTCACCGTTATCGGCTTTTCCACCAGCACGTGAGTACCGGCGAGCAGAAAATCCTTGGATACGCTGTGGTGGTAACTGGTGGGCACCACGATGCTGACGGCATCGATCTGGCCGAGCAGGGATTGGTAATCGGTCAAGGCCTGGGTGCCGTGTTTTTCGGCGACCTGCCGCGCAGCGTCTTCGTTGATGTCGACCACCGCCACCAGTTCGCAATTTTTTAACGACGCATATTTTTCCGCATGAAACTTCCCCAAATATCCGGCGCCGATCACGGCACATTTCAATTTACTCATAGACGACCTAAGCACGATTCGCGGTTTCCCGGCCAATTACCACACTCCGCCGGGCATAAAAAGCCGGCCATTGTATCACCAGAATTGAGCGCGAATAAGCCGCTTGCCAAACTGCGCCCGCTTGCTTGTATTCCCGGCAAATATGTCTAACTTTGGCCTTAGCAATTGCAGAAGTAGTCTTTATCTTACATTTCGAAAACCGATGCCCCAAAGACGATATCTATCTATATTGACCGCACTGGCTTTGGGAGCACAACCCGATTGCCATGCCGCAACGGCAGACGACGAGCATATCCGCAAGATCGTCCAAACCATGTTGCAGGACAAGGACCGGAAGATCGAACAACTCGAAGCTCGCATCCGGCAACTGGAACAAGAACGCGCGCCTACCGTTGCCGCTTTGCCGCCAGCCGCGCCGGCAGCGGTTCCGGAAAAAACCGCAGCCAATGCCAAGCCGGAGCCGACGGTAGACAGCAAACTGAAAGCGCTGGACAAAAAGGTGGCCGAGCTGAAAGAAGCCGCCGAAGCCAACGGCCTGGTCATGAGCGGCTTCTTCGACATCAACGCCAAAACCGGCAACTCCACCGACCAGACTTTCAGCGTCGGCTCGGTGGAGCTGGATCTTGACTACGTCCACGACGACCATTTCGGTGCCAGCTCGGCCTTGGTACTGTGCGGCAACTCGTCCAATGCCGACTACGGCGCACCGGGAGCGGTGTTTTGCGGCAACAGCGGTCCAGGTGCATTGAGCGGCGGCAGTACCACGGCCGGCATTGCCGTCGCCTTGGTCGACTACCATCTGTTCAACGACCGCATTCCGCCGCGCGGCCGGATTTTCAACAACAAAGGCTTGCATATCCAGGCCGGCCGTTTCGACTTGCCGTTCGGCAGCGATTACCAATACTTCGCCAACAAGGACCGGGTCACGGTCACGGCGCCGTTGACCACTTCGCGCATGCAACTGGGCGGGTACAACGCCGACGGCTTGCGTTCCTACGGCAATTTCGACTGGTTCAATTACTCCGTATTTTGGACCGATGCCTTGTACGCCAACGACGGTCATACCATCGGCGGCCGTCTCGGCTTGAGCCTGGGGCAAAACGCCTACAAAATCCATAGCAGCAATCCGGAAGGTATCGAATTCGGCATCTCGCATTTGAGCGAACTGGACGGCGAAAACCGGATCCGCAATACCGTGTACGGCGCCGATTTAGCCATCGGCTACGGCATCTGGCGCTTGCAGAACGAGTTCATGCTGTTGAATGCGCACCAACAAGTGTTTCTGGACCAGGACGGGGACGGCAATCCGATTATCGTCGTCGGCCCGAATAATAGTCCGTTCGGCAAGGGCCACCAGTTGGGTTACCACTCCACCTTCACCGTGGATTTGGCAAGTCTGGCTAAGATGCCGATCATTGCCTTCGCCCGCTACAGCCGTTGGCAGCCTTCGCAGAATCTGGGCCTGGACTTTGACGGCAGTACCGTCGCCATCAACGATATTTCGATGCTCAGCCTGGGCTTCAATTACAAATTCAGCGACCACTTGCAGGTCAAGTTCGAATACGACGATTCGCTTGGCACCGAAACGGCGGAACGCTACTTCGACCGGAAACTCGGTATTGCTCAAATCGTGATGTCGTTCTAGCTATGAAAAAACGAATAACTTCACTGCTATTGGCACTGGCCAGTTGCTCCGGCTTGCTGTTTTATACTCACGCCGCACACACGGCTGGCGAAAATCCTCATGTCATCGCCAAACAAAACATGCAATCCGATTGCAGCAGCTGTCACTTGTCGGTTCCGGAGCTGAAAGACGACAACATATTGCACAGCAAAAACATCACTATCGATCAAAGCGCCTTCAAACTCGACGGCGTGGCGATGTGCGCGTCCTGCCATAACCCCAACCAGGGCCACAAAGTGGGTCTGAACATCGATTTTCCGGTGCCGGCGGATTTGCCGTTAAACGAGGAAAACGACATCACCTGCCTGACCTGCCACTACACCCATGGCAAGTTAGATAGCGACCGGCCGCAGGCCAGCCACAGTTTCATGGACAAATTGATGAATTCCGAGCGCTTGCGCAAAAGTTTCTTACTGCGCCGTAACAACAGCGACGGCGAGCTCTGTTTAACCTGTCACAACGTCAACTAAGGCTCAACCATGAACAACACCGTACCCCGTCGGCAAATTTTCATTAAAAAAGAGTTCCAGGGCCGCTTCATTCTCGGCGCCTTCGCCCTGATTCTTTTGTCCGGCCTGTGCTCGGCGCTGCTGATTTACTGGATGACCGGCGGCGATCTGCAAGCCCAGGCACAGTCCGCTCACGCCAATATCGTCAATGCGACGGAGCGTTTGGGAATATCGATCATGATCGGCAATGTCGTCTCCATCGTCACGGCCGGCGCAATTGCCGTAGCCGGCGTGCTGTACGGCTCGCACAAGATCGCCGGTCCGTTGTACCGCTTCGAAACCCTGTGCCGGGAAGTGGGCGACGGAAACCTGGATACCGTCACCCATCTGCGCGAACACGACCAGCTGCAGGAACTGGCCGCGTCGTTTGCGGCGATGGTCGGCAAATTGCGCGACCGCCGCGACCAGCGCCAGCGTCTGATCGCCGAACTGAACCGGCAGATCGGCTTGTGCGCGTTGAACAACGGCAACGACTTGTCCACGACCCAACACGAAACGATTGCCGCGCTGGCCAATCTGGCGGCGGCATTGGAAAAACTCGATAAATAACCCACCCAACTCTATGAGCAAAGACCTGACAATCAAAAGCGCGCTGATTTATATCGCATCCTCCTTATTTGCCGCCAACCTGTTGTTCGCAGCATCGCTCTGGCACGCCTTCTCCAGCATCGACGCCAGCCTCGCCGACGCCACCCAAAAACAAGACACCTCCGATGCGCTGGCCCATGTCCGTTTTCACGTGGTACAAATTCAACAATTTTTGACCGACGTCGGCGCCACGCATACCGAAGACGGTTTCGCCGAAGCCGAACAGAATCTGGCCGATGCGCTCAAAAATCTGGATGCCGCGGCCAAACTGCAACCGAACCTGCAATCGAAACTGGACGAACTGAAAACCAAAATCAGGACCATGCACGCCGCCGGCGTAAAAATGGGTTGGGACTACATCAAACTCGGTAACGAAGCCGGCACGGTGACCATGAAAGCGCCCGGCACCGGCCTGGACGATACGGCGGCCAGCCTGACGTCGGAGCTCTCGATCTTGACCGAGCAACTGGACCGCGAACTAGCTCAGGCCAAACAAGTATTGAGTTCGTCGTTGCATGACTACAGCGTTTCGCGCATCGCCTTTTCGATCGCGCTGTTATTGTTCGTGGTCATCTGTTTGGCGCTGCTGTATTTCAAAATCGAACCGCCGCTGAATGCGCTGCAAAAATCCCTGCGGGACATGAAACAAGGCGGCGGCGACTTGACCCGGCGGATTCCGCACGAGGGCGGCGACGAAATCGGTAGTATCGTCAGACTGTTCAACGAATTTCTCAGCATGCTGCAAGGCTTGATGCAGCAAGTAGCGACGGAATCAGAGCAGTTGACCGTCTCGTCGAGCCGGCTCAGCCAAATGTCGGAACGGGTACAACAAGATATTTTCAAATCGCAAATGGGAGCCAACCAAGTCGCAACCACAGTGACCGAATTGTCTGCGACAGTCACCGGCGTTTCGAACAATACGGCCGATGCGGCGCAAACCGCACGCCAAAGCAGTCAGGCCGCCAACGACGGTAAAGCAGTCGTAACCAGTACCGTACGCTCGATTCACGAACTTTCGCAAAACATCGATCGCGCCAGCCAGGTGATCGGTAGCGTCGAAAACGATTGCGTCAACGTCAGCTCGGTCCTGGACGTGATTCAAAGCATTGCCGACCAGACCAATCTACTCGCCCTGAACGCCGCCATCGAAGCGGCGCGCGCCGGCGAGCAAGGTCGCGGCTTTGCCGTGGTGGCTGACGAAGTCCGCACGCTGGCCAGCCGCACCCAGGAGTCGACCCACGAAATCCAGGCCATGATCGAGAAGCTGCAACAAGGCTCGCGCCAAGCAGTCAAAGCCATGACGGAAAGCCAAACCCAAACCAAGGAAACCGTGGCGGTGATCGAAAGCACAGGGGCAGTGTTGGACGAAATCTCGGCGATGGTTGAGCGCATCTCGGAAATGAACACGCATATTTCCGATGCGGTAAAGGAACAAAAAATTGTGGTTGAGCACATCAATCAGAATGTGGTCGCTATCAACGAAGCCACCGTCAACAATACGGCCGACGCCGAACAAACCGCGCGCGAAGCTCATCATTTGCAGGCTATCGCCGGTAACCTGCAAAAAACCATTTCCCAATTCAGATTGTAAGAGCCCCCGCGGCCGCAACGCCGCGGGAACAAGGTTTTATCGGCGCTTAGCGGCGCTATCCAACTTGATCCAGCGCAACCGGTTGGCGTTGCTGACCACGGTTACCGACGACATCGCCATCGCCGCACCGGCGATCATCGGATTCAGCAAAATGCCGAACAGCGGATACAACAAGCCGGCCGCGACCGGGATGCCGATGGTGTTGTAGACAAAGGCGCCGAACAGGTTCTGCTGGATGTTGGCGACCGTCAATTGCGACAGCGCGATCGCCTCCGGAATTTTCAGCAAGGAACCTTGCAGCAAGACGATGTCGGCACTTTCGATCGCCACGTCGGTACCGGCGCCCATCGCAAAGCCGACATTGGCCTGGGCCAGGGCCGGCGCATCGTTGATACCGTCGCCGACCATGCCGACCAACTCGCCCTGCTGCTGCAGTGCTTTGACCGTTGCGGCTTTGTCGGTCGGCAACACCTGGGCGCGGAATTCGGTAATACCGGCCTGGGCGGCGATGGCCTTGGCCGTGATTTCGTTGTCGCCGGTCACCATCAACACCCGGACGCCGCGGCCTTGCAATTCCCGCACGGCTTCAGCCGAGTCGGGCTTGATCGGGTCGGCTACCGAAACCACGCCGACTATGGCCTGTTCGACCGCCAACATCATCGGCGTCTGGCCTTTTCCGGCCAATTCCGCCAGCTTATCCCGACACACACTGGTATCGACCCCATGTTCGGCCATTAATGCGGCGTTGCCGAACAGGCATTGCCGCTCGCCGATCCGGCCGATGACGCCGTGTCCCGCCACAGCCTGGAAGCGTCTGACTTTGTCCAAAGCCAACGAACGCTGTTCGGCCGCAGCCAAAATCGCCGCCGCCAGCGGGTGCTCGGAACCGGATTCCAGACTGGCCGCGAGTTGCAACACCTGAGTTTCGTCGTAATCGCCGAATCCCAACACTTCGGCCAAGGCCGGCTTGCCGGCGGTTACCGTGCCGGTTTTGTCCAGTATCAGGCAAGTCAGTTTGCCGGCCGTCTGTAGCGCCTCGCCCTTACGGATTAAAATCCCGGTTTGCGCCGCCCGACCGACCGCGACCATGACCGAGATCGGCGTTGCCAAACCCAACGCGCAAGGGCAGGCGATTACCAAAACTGTCATGGAAGTAACAAAGGCATAACCGAAGGCAGGATCGGGACCAATCGCCAGCCAGATAAGAAAGGTGAGAACAGAAATTGCAACCACCGTCGGCACGAACACGGCCGAAATTCTGTCGGCCAGTTTGGCGATGGCGGGCTTGCTGTTTTGCGCCTGGCGCACGCTTTGAATGATATGCGCCAGCGCCGTGTCGCGGCCGATATGGGTGGCCGTGAACAAAAAACTGCCCTGGCCGTTGATCGACCCGGCGGCGACGCTGTCGCCGACATTTTTCTCGACCGGCATCGATTCGCCGGTGAGCATCGATTCGTCGACGCTGGAATGACCTTCCGCCACCGTGCCGTCGACCGCGATCTTTTCCCCCGGCCGCACCCGCAAGGTCTCGCCAAGACCGACTTCCTCAATCGGTACGTCGATCTCGCGACCGTCGCGCACGACTCTGGCGGTGCGCGGCTGTAGGCCGATCAAGGCTCTGATCGCCGCCGAAGTCTTGCCGCGGGCCCGGGTTTCCAGGGCGCTGCCGAGATTGATGAAGGCCAGAATCACGGCCGAGGCTTCGAAATAAGCGTGCGCCGACAGCGACGGCAATTGCGCGGAATAGTCGATGACGATGCAGGAATAAAACCAGGCGGAGCCGGTACCCAATGCAATCAAGGTATCCATGTTGGCCTGCTTCACAGCCAGCAATTTCAGCGCGCTATGAAAAAAATGGCCGCCGGAGTAATACAACACCGCCAAGGTCAATAACGCAACTTCGGACCAGAACAGCGTGCCGGAAGGCGTGCCCATCGCCGGGAACAGATCGATATGGGCGCCCAACATCAACGGCAACCCCAACGCGCCGGCGACAGCCGCCTTGCGCATCAAATCGCGGTAACGCAGCTCTTCCTGGGCTTCCTCTTCCGCCGGATCTTCCAGACCTTCCATCACCGCGGCGTCGTAACCGGCGTCCTTCAAAGCCTGTTTCATGATCTGCCGGTCGGGATCGCCAAGCACGGTTGCCGAATGGTCGGCGAAGTTAACTGCGACCGATGCGACTCCGGGCACCGACTGCAAAGCGGTTTCGACCGCACTGACGCAACCGGCGCAACGCATGCCGAGAATCGACAGCCTAATCTCTTGGACGTCGCCGCTTTCTATCTGTTGGGCATCTGTCATCCTGCCTCCTCGAATGTCGGCAGCACCGCCGGCTGCCGGCGAAAAATTATTCTACTTTGAAGCCGGCGTCGACGATGGTGTCTTCGATCTCGTCGAGACTGATCTGAGCCGGGTCGAATTCGACGCCGACCTGCTTATCCAAGTGCGATGCCTTGACCGATTTGACTCCGGCCAGCGCCGACACTTTGCTGACGATACTATTTTCGCAACCGCCGCATTTCATGCCGGTAACCGTTAGCGTTGCTGATTCGGACATTGTTCCTCCTAGGGTTGTTAGAGATGCGCCGCGCCTGAACTCGACTAAATCTCGGCTTACATGTTATAAGGCGGGGCGTAGCAGCATCATAGTGCAATGATCGGGAGCCCGTAAATAAATGACAGATTTTCTAATTGGCCGGCAGCAAATACTGGACCGGCAATTGAATACCTTCGCTTACGAAATTCTGTTCCGCGGCACCGATTTCGACCTTAACCTGAAAGATGGGGCCGCCAACGCCACCAAACAAGTCATCAGCGATACTTTGCTGGAGATCGGCCTAAACCAACTGGTCGGGCCGCATAAAGCCTTCATCAACTTCACGACCCAAAACATTCTGGATAAAGTGCCGCTGCATCTGCCGAAAGACCGCATCGTGGTCGAGGTACTGGAAAGCGTGACCGTCGACGCCGAGATCGTCGCCAACTTGAAGGAGCTGTCCCAACTCGGTTACACGCTGGCGCTGGACGATTTCGTGCTGGCGCCGGAGTGGTTGCCGCTGCTGGAATTCGCCGACATCGTCAAGATCGACATCATGGCAGACACGCTGGACGCCACCCGCAAACTGATAGACCAACTCGCCCCTTATAAATTAAAACTCCTGGCAGAAAAGGTCGAAACCCATCAGCAGTTCGAAACCCTGCGCGATTGGGGCTGCGAGTTATTTCAGGGTTTTTTCTTCAGCAAGCCCAACATCGTTGAAGGCAAACGCATCGGCGCCAGCCAGACCACGGCACTGCAGTTACTAGCCACAGTCAACAAACCCGAGGCCAGTTTTGTCGAGATCAGCGGGATCGTCTCGCAAGACGTCAGCATGAGCTTCAAGCTACTGCACTACCTGAATTCAGCGTTTTTTGCGTTGCCGTACAAAATAGAATCGATACAACATGCGGTAGTCTGTTTGGGCTTGGTCGAAATCAAGCGTTGGCTCAATATCCTGACTTTATCGACCCTGTCGGACAAACCTTCCTCGGTACTGCAAAACGTACTGATCCGGGCCAAAATGTGCGAACTGCTCGCGCGGGAAGTTAAGGATGACGGCGAGCATTACTTCCTGATCGGCATGCTGTCGGGCCTGGACAGTCTGATGGATTCGCCGTTGCCGAAATTGCTGGAACACTTGCCGCTGGCGCAGGACATAAACGACGCCGTGCTCCACCATCGCGGCCCTGCCGGCGAAACCTTAAAATTCTGTATCGCCTACGAGCGCTGGGAAACGGGGCTAAATAACTACCGCAACATTGCGCCGGAGCGCATCGCCAATATCTATTTGGAAAGCATCGACTGGTGGGCGACCCACATCTCGCCGTTACTGTCCGCATAACACTTCATTGACTGGTATGGATAGACTATGAAACGAAAACTACCCTTTTTCTTGCTGGCCGGATTATTGTCCGCCAGCTTGCAAGCCGCAGAACTCGGCGAACTCGACACCGAACAACTTGGTACGATGCAACAAAACCAAAACGCGCTGGTGGTGGATATCCGCACGCCGCAGGAATGGCAGGCTACCGGCCTGATTCCGGGCAGCCACAAGCTGCAATCGTTCGATGCCGACGGCAAATTCGACCAGCAAAAATGGCTGGCCGATCTGGAGAAATTGAAAACCTCGCCCGACCAACCGGTGATTCTGGTGTGCCGTTCCGGCAACCGTAGCGCCAAAATCGGCAAAATGCTCAGCGAACAGCCCGGCATGCCCAAGGTTTATCATTTGAATAACGGCATCCAGTCCTGGATCCGCTCCGGCCGGCCGGTTGCGCCGGATTGTCTGGCCAACGCCTGCAATTGATATGTCACTGTCCACGATCACCAACCAGACCATCGCGCTGGCCGGCATCGCCCAAGCCTGTTCTCTGGTACAGCAACTGGCAACGGCCGGTGCCTGCCAAAGCGGGGCCTTGGAAGCCAGCATCGGCAGTCTGTTGAAAATCGACTCGGATAGCGTCGCCGACGTCTACGGCGGCCTGGCCGGCATCCGCCACGGCTTGGAACAATTGCAGACCCAGTTGGGTAGCCGGGCATCAGCCAATCCGGAACAAGCCCGTTACGCCGCACAACTGGTCTACCTGCAAAAGCGGCTGGCCGGCAAGCCGGACATGTTGGATAGCATCCGGACCGGCATCGGTCGGGCTCAGGCCCAGGCCGAACATTTCGGCGTATTGCATGAAAACGTACTGGCAAATCTGGCCGACGTCTACCACAGCACCATCAGCACGCTGCAACCGCGGATCATGGTCCAGGGCGATCCGCAGCATCTGGGCAGCCAAGGCACGGTCAATAAAATTCGCGCGGTACTGCTGTCCGGTATCCGCTCAGCCCACCTGTGGCGCCAATGCGGCGGTAGCCGCTGGAAGCTGCTATTGGCGCGGCAGAAAATTCGCCACGAAGCCGAGTTCCTGTTAACGCAAATCTAACGCAGCACCATGCCGGAATTACCCGAGGTCGAAACCAGTCGGCGCGGTATCGCGCCGCACATTCTGGGCAAAACGTTTAAAACGGTAGCGGTACGAGAATCACGCTTGCGCTGGCCGGTTCCTGTCGACCTGCCGGCGGTTCTGGCCGGCCAGCGCCTGAATGCGGTCGAGCGCCGCGGCAAATACTTGCTACTGGGCGCGGAGACCGGAACGCTGATTCTGCATCTGGGCATGTCCGGCAATTTGCGAATCACCAATCCGCTTCAGATTCCGGGCAAACATGACCATCTCGATTTCGTGTTTGCCGACGATACCGTGCTGCGCTTCAACGACCAGCGCAAATTCGGTGCGGCACTGTGGACTTCCGCCGATCCGCTGCAGCATCCGCTGCTGGCAGAGCTCGGGCCGGAGCCATTGTCGGCCGACTTCGATGCGGAATACCTGCAACGCCGCGCCGGCCAACGGACGGCGTGCATCAAAAGCCTGATCATGGACAGCCATATCGTGGTCGGAGTCGGCAATATCTACGCCAGCGAGTCGTTGTTTCTGGCCGGCGTGTTGCCTACCCGTGCCTCCGGAAGTTTGCAACGGGCCGAATTCGAACGTCTGGCGGCGGCGATCAAGACCGTGCTGGGCCAGGCCATCGAACAGGGCGGCACCACCTTGCGCGACTTTATCAATGCCGAGGGCAAACCCGGCTACTTCAAACAGGCATTGGCCGTCTACGGCCGCGACGGCGCACCTTGCCGGACCTGCGCCGAACCCATACAACATTCGAAAATCGGCCAGCGCGCCAGCTACTACTGTAGCCGCTGCCAAAGCTGACAGGCCTTAGTCAGGCCTGCCAATCGAACGCAACTGTGACCCGGTTGCCGCGTCCGTGGTAGGTCACGCTGCTGCAGAGTTTTTCCAGAAGTGCAATACCGCGTCCGCTATAGCCGGCATTGTGTTGTAAATCGGTGCGGTGGCGGCGCCAGTCGAATCCGCTGCCGCTGTCGGCGACCTTGACGATCAACCGCCCGCCGGTCTCGGTGGGATGATGGGAGAAAAACAAACGGATTTTGCCCTCGCTTAGCATTTGTAGGCGCTGTTGTTTCAATTCGTAAAACCGCAGGAAGCCTTCCGGGGTAGTTTTCTCGGCGGAATCCAACTTCAGCACGCCATGATCCAGGGCATTGGCGAACAATTCGGTCACGATCAGAAATATCGCTTGGCGATGGCGCTGCAGGCCTTGCAATTCAGTCAAGGTGTTTACGATCACCGGCACCGGGTTGGTACAACGCAGGCTGTCGATGTCGAATTCCATCATCTGTTTCCAGGTCATCGCCGCTAATTTATGCCCGGCGGCCTGGACCTGACTGCCGGCCCACGGCACGCTATCGACCGCGCAACGCAACACCACCATCGTGTTGTCGTCTTTGCGCTCGGCTCCGCCGGTATGTTCCGCCAGCCGGCGTTGTAATATGTCGAAGTCGCTGTCCCGGCTCTCCAGAATCGCCTGCAACACGCGCTCGGCGCCGAACAACTCGTCGCTTGCATTCTCCGCCTCGAACACACCGTCGGTCAGCAAATACAAACTTTCATGCTCGCCGACGCGATGCAGTTGGACATCGGGCTCGATAACGGCCTGAATCCCCAGCGGAATATTGGAGGAACGGATGGCCCGATAGCTTTTATCGACTCGGTGGACCAGGTAGTGGTCCGGCAAACCGCAAGTAATGGTTTTTAACATCGAATCTTCGGGGTACAACGCCACCAGAGTCGCCGCCAAGAACCGGTTAGCCGGCAGCATCCGGTGAAGCTTGGTGTTGACCTCCACCACGATCTCGCTGATGTCGAAGCCTTTCCGGGTCATCCCGTAAAAGATGTCCGCCAGCGGCGTCGCCGCTATCGACGCCGCCAAGCCGTGGCCGGTAAAATCGCCCAGCAACAGGTGCAAATGGTTTTCCGGCGTTTTCGCCACCAATACCAAATCGCCGTTGAACAAGGCCATCGGCGACATCGACACACTAACCGCGTCGGTTTCCAGAAAATCGGCTTTCAGTACGCTGTTGAACAATTTGGCTGCAACCTCTTGCTCGAGATCGGACATCTGCCAATAGTCCAATAACCGGTTTTTCTGCTCCCGTTCGCGCCGGTACAATTCGCTCAAACGTAACGATGACCGAATCTTGAACAATAACAAACCGAAGTTTACCGGCCGACACAATACCGTATCGATATCAACCGTGGCGCAACGCTCCAACAAGGTATCGCTAATCGACTCGCTGATTAACACGATAGGCAAATAGTTGTCTGCAGCCTCGCGCACCTCCGCCAATGCCTGCCAATGCCAATGGCGGCAAGCCACGATCAACAAATCGATCGGTTGCGATTCGACCAAGGCCAACACTTCCGCATCGCTGGTAGCCGGCTGACAAATGTAGCCTTGGCCGATGATCTGGCGCTCCAAGTGATCGACTTCGGCGTCGGCGCCGGCATCCCTGAAAAAGACAATGACTGTTTGCATGATTAGTGGCTATCGAACGGATGATTTGCGCTTACGCCAAGTGGCCGCGGCTATTGAGCGGCCGAGCGGCTAACGTGGGCTGCTGGCTTATAATAGTCCCTCCCAACTTAAACTCTGCGGCTATGGCGATATTATTTTTTTCGTTACGCGGCGTTCCGGCCGATGAAATCGAGGACGTCCGACAATTGCTGATCGATAACGACATCGACTTTTACGAGACCTCGGCCGGCACCTGGGGTACCTCGTTGCCGGCGATCTGGCTATACCGCGACCAGGATCGGCAACTGGCTGATGACTTGTTCGAACACTATCAAACCAAACGCGCTCTGACTCAACGTGCACATTACCAGGCCCTGAAAAACAGCGGCGAAGCCGCCGGGTTCTGGCGTCACAATCTGGCCCGGCCGCTACGTTTCATCGCCTTGAGCGTATTGGTAGCGCTGGTCGGCTTCGTCTCGCTGATATGGCTGTTCGAATTGGGCCTTTAAGGCGCTGTTGCCAATACGGCCAAGGCCCGCTGGACATGTTCGGCAGCTTCTATTCCCAAGTCGGTCAAATAGCCGCCGTCGGCCTGCGAAATCAAGCCTTTATCGAATAAGCGCCGGGCCGCTTCGATCAATGCCGGATCAGCATTGCCGTGCACCTTGACCCCTTCCTGTGCGCTGGCCAAATTGAACAGCGATAGAAACCGGATTTCCGCAACCAGTTCATCGTTAAATAGCATCGGTTTTCCCCCTGTGGTGGTTATGATTATTTTTCGTTGGCGGTCAGTGTCAGCCAAGCGTAAACCCGCTTTATCAGCAGATTGTCGTCGTGTTGGTATGCGTGCCCTTCGCCTTCCATCCGGATTTGCCGGTACACCGGATTATCCTTTGCGGCCATGCGCCGTTGCCAGGCGCTATCGACCACCGCCGCGACGTCGAATTCAGCGTAGACATCCAGAAACGGCAGGCCAATGTTTTTGATTTGCTCCAGGCTTTGCGCCTGTGGTAAACGATTATCGCCGATCGGCAGACTAATAGCCGCGAACGCCATGATACCGTCCGGTTTGGCGCTGAGCCGATACAGCGCCATTGCCGCGCCGACGCCGTAACCGACGACGGCGATGCGTTTGGCACCGCCTTGCTGCAAATAGGCCACCGCGGCATCGATGCGTGCCGCCGCGTCGTCGAACAGTACAAGGTAATCGTCGAGGTTCGCGCCGATCTCCTGCAGCGGCATTTGTAACGATAAGGTCGCCCAACCGTGTTTCGGCAAGGCGGCGCGCAATCCGCGAATCACCGGGCGCTGGTCCGGATGGCCGCCCATGTCGTGCAACACGATTACCGCGCTACGGTTGTCGGTTTTTTCGGCATCGGTATAGAGCCCAAGAACAGGCTGGTTCGAACTCTGCAGCCAAACCACGCGTCCCACTGCCAATTGGCGTTGAATTTGTTCGGCATAATCCTGCTCGCGGCGCAGGTCGCCGGCAGCGGCCGGCAACGCCGCCGCCAAGCAGAATATCGCGAACGCCGGCCGGAAGCGCAAAGCGGCTAACCGTTGCTGTAGAAACCGCTGAAGGTATAACGCTCGTGGATGTGGCGTAACAGCACCATCACCACCGATGCCACCGGCAGAGCCAGCAACACCCCCAAAAACCCGAACAAACGGCCGCCGGCCATCACCGCAAACATCACCGCGACCGGGTGCAGGCCGATCTTGTTGCCGACCAGCCACGGCGTCAGCAACATGCCTTCGATGCTTTGGCCGACGGCGAACACGATCAGGACCGGAAGCAAATGCATTGCATCCTGAAATTGCAGCAAAGCCGAAATGCAGGCAAACACGATGCCGGTGATCGCTCCCATATAGGGTACGAAACTGACCAACCCGGCCATCATGCCGATGACCAGGGCTAATTCCAGATCGACCAACCACAACCCAAAGCTATAGATGCCGCCCAAAGCCAGCATCACGTAAAACTGGCCGCGCATGAACGCTCCCAGCACGTCGTCGGCTTCCGCGGCCAGTTTCGCCACGGTCCCGGCTGCACGGCGCGGAAACAAATCGTGGATTCTTCTGACCAGTTCATCCCAGTCGCGCAGCAAATAAAAGGTGATGACCGGAATCAACACCAGATTCATGACCCAACCGATCAACACCGCGCCGGAATGCGACACCGATTCGAGCAGGTTTTCGCCGACACCGCCGTTTTGCCAGTGATTCCGGATCATATTCAGCAATTGCTCTTCGCGCAGCGGGCGGATGCTGTGGCCGAAGTACTTCTGCAGATCGGGTATGACCGCTTTGTTGACCCAATTCAAGTAGGACGGCAGTTTATCGATGAACTCGCCGATCTGGTATTCGAGCGCCGGAATAATCACGACCAGCAAGGCGGCGATGGTAAAGATGATGCCGGAAAACACCACGATCACCGCCAGGGTGCGATTGAGGCGCCAGCCGCGCAATTGCAGGGTTTCCAAACGATCGACCAAAGGATCGCCCAGATACGCCAGAATCGCCGCGACCGCAAACGGCATCAATACCGGAGCCAGCAAATACAGCAAGCCGCCGAATCCGGCAACGAAGGCCAATACCAACCACTTCTGCGAATCGCTCATCTCCACGTCGGTTCTCCGCTGAATTCAATTTTCGGGATGCTTACGCGCTTTCAAAAGTTCGACGGCGATAGGCGTGATCGACATCAGCACGATCGCCAGGATCGCCAGTTCGAAATTTTGTTTGATGATTGGAATGTTGCCGAAAAAATAGCCGGCAAACACGCAAATCAAGACCCAGGCCAAGCCACCCACGACGTTGTAAAGGAAGAAATAGCCGTACGGCATGCGGCCGATGCCGGCGACGAACGGGGCAAAGGTGCGGACGATCGGCACGAAACGCGCCAACACAATCGTCTTCGCGCCGTAAGTTTCGTAAAAGGTCTGCGCCCGCTCCAGATGTTGCCGATTGACCCAACTCAACGAGTAGGCACGTTTACCGACGCTACGCCCGATCCAATAATTCACCGTGTCACCCAGGACCGCGGCAACGCTCATGATGCCGAGCAGCATCGGCAGATTCAGCGCATCGACCGCGACAAAGGCTCCGGCGGCAAACAGCAGCGAATCGCCCGGCAGAAACGGCATCACCACGAAACCGGTTTCGACAAAGATCACGGCAAACAAGATCGCGTAGGTGACTGCACCGTATTCGCCGATCAATTCGGCCAGATGTTTATCAATGTGTAACAAAACGTCGAGCAGATAATGTAGCCAATCCATCTGTAATCCCTGGAATCCTGTAAATAGTGCGGTAATGCGCCGACAGGCCGGGTTACCGGTAGAAATAGGCGGCGGCCGCGGCGCTGATCAACCCCAGCAACAACGCAACCAGCCAACGCCAGAATTTAACGGGCTTGGAAGATGCAGCCTGATAGGCAACGCCTTCGATGCTGGCGTCAACCGCCTTCAATTTACCGTCGGCTTCGCGAGCCACGCGGTAAACGATCACATCGCCGCGTTGCGGCCGCCGAGCCATGCCTTTCAGCGAAGAAATATGAATAAAAATATCCTTATCGCCGCCATCCGGCTGAATAAAGCCAAAACCTCTATCGTCTTTCCAGGTTTTTAAAATACCTTTGTGGACGGTGTTATCCGCCATATCGATTCACCTCTTAAATTACGAACGGGACTACGTAAGAACTCGGCTGCAGCAGCAAGGATCAGGCTAACGTCGCCCGTATTTTGGACGAAATGCGCGACAATTCGGTTAATCCGGATCGCTCCGGCCGAACCCGCGGGACTGGAAAAGGGGCGAAAGGCTAGCAAATTAGCAGCTTGCAAGTTGTAAGACGGCCCCGCTTCGGCAAAAACCACGCGGAACCGGCCGATACGGAAACGGCGTTTACGCATAACCGCATAAACGCCGTCCGCACTTAAATTTTCTTGTCGATCAGAACTTTATCGTCGATGATCAACTTCGATACGCCGCCCAGCGACAAATGCAGCGTGCAGGATGCGGTTTTAAAGTTGGAGCCCGGCTCGCCGACCCATTCCATCGTCACGTAAGTTGCTTTATCCGTGTCGGTTTTGGACGGGAAATACACTTGGGTACCGGTCTTGTTTTGAATCAATTTCGGGCATTTTTGGTTGGCCATTTCCTGCATGGCCACCAAGGATCGGATCTGCGACGCGGCTTCCTTCTCTTCGTTGCTTTGCTCCTTGCTGGCGCCCACCAGAATGAAACCGACCACGAACACACCCACCACAGCGATCATCGCTTTTTGTATTTCGCCCATTGTTGCTCTCCTCTGTTTCTAGTTATTTTCAAAGCAAATCCGAAACGTTAAGTTCCGGATTCTAAGCTAAATGGCCGGTAGCGGCAATGCGCCGGTTACAGGGCGTTTAGGCCTGCGGATCGACTTGAGCAATCCAGTCGCCCAGATTGTAGTAATTGGTGATGCGGGCGACTTTACCGTCACGGATTTCGAAGAAGGCGCCGGCCGGCAGGCGGTAAGTCTGACCGTTGGCTTCCGGCAGACCTTCGTCGGTATTCAGATACTCACCCAAAACGACGAACTCGGCGGCGCCGCGGCTGCCGTCTGCGTTGGCCATCACCACCATGTCCACCAATTGCTCTTTGTAGTGGTGGTTCATTTTTTTCATGAATTCGCCGAACGCGGCCTTACCTTGTTCACGGCCGCCTTGATTGATATCGTGCACCACGTCGTCGGTCAACAAGCTCAGGAAGGTCTCCATGTCGCCGTCGTTGAATGCTTGATAATACTTTTTGATCAATTCGATTGCTTGTTGCATAGTGGTCATAGCCTGGATTAAAAAAGGCGGCAATTTTGCCAGAAGCCCGGTTTTTTTTCAGCTTAAAATTCAACGCCCTGCTCGGCTTTGATTCCGGCCTGGAAAGCATGTTTGACACGGGTCATTTCGGTGACGGTGTCGGCGACTTCGATCACTTCCGGCGCCGCATTGCGCCCGGTCAGCACCAGATGCAGCCAACCGGGTTTATGCTGGCGGATGAAATCGGCGATTTCCTGGCCGCTGATCCAGCCGTAGCCGCAGCAGTAGTTGATTTCGTCCAACACGACCAGATCGAATTGTTCCGACTGGATCTTTTGTTTGGCAAACTCCCAAATCTCGCGGCTGGTCTTGATATCCTGCTCCGGATTTTTGGTATCCCAGGTAAAACCGTCGCCCAGGGCATGCCACTCGATCTCCTCGAAGCGGGTCGCCGCCTTCTGTTCGCCGGTCTGCCACTGGCCCTTGATGAACTGGATCACGCAGACCTTCATGCCCCAACCTGCGGCACGAAACACCATGCCGAACGCGCTGGAGGATTTGCCCTTGCCTTCGCCGGTATGTACCAATACCAGACCGTGTCGTTTTTCTCTTACTTTCATTGGCTGCAGCCTTTACCATCCGGACCGTTAAAGGGTCCGCATTGTAGCAAGTTATTGGCATAGCCACTGCTTTAAGCCGACTGCGGCAGCGGCAAAACCCTGGGCTATTTACGCCACGAGTTATGGAGCTTAACCGCCAGAATCGCCGCGGCCAGTAAAAAGGTTACGGCGTTGGCGACGATAATCGCCCAGTTCCCCAAAAACACGCCGTAAATCAGCCACAACAGTACGCCCAAGGTAAACAGGCTGTACATGCCCAAAGACAGCGACGAGGTATCGCGGGTTTTGACGGTCATCACCGCCTGCGGCAAAAACGAGGCGGTGGTCAGGGCCGCGGCCAGATAGCCTATCCAATCGGAATTCATAGTCATTAGATTGCGTAACGCTGCCAGCCCAGGTAGGCCAACACCGCTAATATCAATAAAGAAAAAGCCAAGCCCCAAAAATAACCGACGAACAGCATGGCTTTAACCGGCTTTTCGACCGGTTTGTTACGGCACAGCAGCCAGCCGCCCAAGGCCGATACGGCAAGGATGGCCAGCAATGCGCCGATGGCGGGATTCATCGGCTTCAGCGCGGCGGCGGCGCCAGCACTTCGCGGGAGCCGTTGGTTTCCGGCGGACTGACCACGCCGGCGTTTTCCATGTCTTCTATAATCCGCGCCGCGCGGTTGTAACCGATCTTAAAGCGGCGCTGCACGCTGGAAATGGAAGCCTTGCGCGACTCGGTGACAAAGGCCACCGCTTCGTCGTACAACGGATCGGACTCGCTGTCTTCCCCGTCCAAGCCCGCCACTTCGCCGCTGTCGGTGCGCTCCTGGGTAATTTCGTCCAGGTAGTCGGTCGGTCCGGTTTTTTTCATGAACTCGACCACCCGATGCACTTCGTGATCGTCGACGAAGGCGCCGTGCGCCCGCAATGGAATGCTGGTACCGGACGGCAGGAACAACATGTCACCGTTGCCCAACAGAGCTTCGGCACCACCCTGGTCGATAATGGTCCGCGAGTCGATGCGCGAAGAAACCTGAAACGAAATCCGGGTCGGCACGTTAGCCTTGATCAAACCGGTCAAGACGTCCACCGACGGCCGCTGCGTCGCCAACACCAAATGGATGCCGGCGGCGCGGGCTTTTTGCGCCAAGCGCGCGATCAGCTCCTCCACCTTCTTGCCCACCACCATCATCATGTCGGCCAACTCGTCGATGACGATGACGATGCTGGGCAACGTGGTCAGATAGGGATAATCATCCAATGGAATCGGGGTTTGCGGATTGAACAACGGATCGCGGATCGGTTGGCCGGCCGCTTCGGCTTCCTTGATGGCATGGTTGTAACCGGCCAGATTGCGTACGCCGACTTTGGACATCAACTTGTAGCGCCGCTCCATTTCCGCCACCGCCCAACGCAAGGCGTTCTGGGCGTCCTTCATGTCGGTAACGACCGGCGTCAGCAAATGTGGGATGCCTTCGTACACCGACAACTCCAACATCTTCGGGTCGATCATGATCATCCGCACGTCTTCCGGCTTGGCTTTGTACAGCAAACTCAGAATCATAGTGTTGATCGCGACCGACTTACCGGAGCCGGTGGTACCGGCCACCAACGCATGCGGCATTTTCGCCAGATCGGCCACCACCGGGGTACCGGCGATGTCCTTGCCCATCGCGATGCTGAGCTTGGATTTGGCCCGCTCGAATTCGTCCGAAACCAGCAGATCGCGCAACGAGACCATTTCCCGTTCCTGGTTCGGAATTTCCAAACCAATGACGGATTTGCCTTCGATGATTTCGACGATGCGCACGCTGGTCACCGACAAGCCGCGCGCCAAGTCCTTGGCCAGACTGCTGATCCGACTGACCTTGACACCGGCCGCCAGCCGCAATTCGAATCGGGTGATGACCGGACCCGGCAACACCGCTTCCACTTCGGCGGCGATACCATAATCTTGCAGCACGTCTTCGACCTGGCGCGAAATTTCTTCCAGCTCGGTTTTGGAATAGCGTTTGACCTTGATATCGCGTTTGTCCAGCAAGGACAACGGCGGCAAGGCGTTCAGGAACGCACTGTCGTCCATATTTTCCAAGACCTTGCTGTCTTTGCGCCGCAACGGTCTGACGGTTTCGGCTGGCTTGGCGGAAACGGTTTCCACAACTTGAATTTGCGGCTTGGCGCGCGGCGCTTCGTCGGATCTGAATTCGGCTTTGGTTTCCGGTTTGATCCGCACTTTTTTGGCTTCGGCCCGCACCGGCTTCTCGCTGCTGCGATAGCGTTCGGCGCCGGTCACGGCCTGACGGCCGACCACGGAACATGCGCTCATCGCACACTTGCCGATCAAACTCATCACCATCAGCCAGGACAAGCCGGTGAACATGGTTACGCCGGTCATGAATATCGCCAGCAACAGCAAGGTCGAGCCGGAATTGCCCAACAGATGCACCAGCGCGTCGCCGATTTCCCGGCCCAAAATGCCGCCCGGACTTTCCGGCAGATCGACTTTGGTGCGCAAAAAATGCAGATGTAAGAACAAGATCGCCGAACCGGACACGACGGTCGCCAAAAAGCCGACCGAGCGCGCCGCCACCAGCCATTGGCTGGCTTGTTGTTGGTTCGGCCCCTGATAGACCATGTAACCGTACCAAAACAGCATGACCGGAATCAGGTAGGCCATCAAACCGAGAAAGCTCAACACGAAATCGGCCAGCCAGGCGCCGAACACGCCGCAGGCGTTGCTGATCGATTGGTAGGACGTGCTGTGGCTCCAACCCGGATCGTTGGAGTTAAAGGTCAATAAGGCAATCAAAAAGAACAGTGCAAAACAGGAACAGCCCAGCAATGCGATTTCGCGATATCCTCGCGTGTCTCTCTCTTCCACAACAGCAACCATGGGTGACGGCTCACGTTAAAAGCGTAACTAAAACCTGATTATAGATGATAAAAATCGATTTCACATTAGCTTGGCCGGCGCAGCCTGCAAAATCCCGGCATTCTGCCGGTTTAAACCGCGGGGGATTGCCCATATAATCGTTTCATACTAACCCCGCATGGAGATCGAGAACATGGCTGCAGCCAAGCATTGCAAACTTTTAATCCTAGGTTCCGGCCCGGCCGGCTACACCGCAGCCGTTTACGCCGCGCGCGCCAACCTGAATCCGGTCATGATCACCGGCATGCAACAAGGCGGACAATTGACCACCACCACCGAAGTCGACAACTGGCCCGGCGACGTCGACGGCGTGCAAGGTCCGGAATTGATGGACCGCATGCTGCGCCACGCCGAGCGCTTTAACACCGAAGTAATCTTCGACCACATCCACACCACCGATTTGTCGCAAAAGCCGTTCACGCTGACCGGCGATGCCGGCGTTTACACCTGCGATGCGTTAATTATCGCCACCGGCGCCTCGGCCAAGTATCTGGGCCTGGAATCCGAAGAAGCCTTCAAAGGCAAAGGCGTATCGGCTTGCGCCACCTGCGACGGTTTTTTCTACCGCAACAAGCCGGTCGCAGTGATCGGCGGCGGCAATACCGCGGTCGAAGAAGCCTTGTACCTTGCCAATATCGCCTCGGAAGTCATCGTCGTCCATCGCCGCGATAAATTCCGTTCCGAGAAAATCCTGTCCGACAAATTGATCGAGAAATCAAAATCCGGCAACGTCCGCATCGAATGGAACCACGAGCTGGACGAAGTGTTGGGCGACGACATGGGCGTCACCGGCCTCCGCATCAAAAGTACTCAGGACGGCGCGACCAAAGAACTGGACGTGCACGGCGTCTTTATCGCCATCGGCCACACACCGAACACCGACATTTTTGCCGGCCAACTGGAAATGGACCACGGCTACATCGTCGTTAAAAGCGGCATCCACGGTAACGCCACCGCCACCAGCGTACCGGGCGTGTTCGCCGCCGGCGACGTGATGGACTCGCATTACAAACAAGCCATCACCTCGGCCGGCGCCGGCTGCATGGCGGCATTGGATGCCGAAAAATATCTGGACGATTTGTTCGGTTAACTCGCCTTAGCGTTGCGGCAGCGAGCCGCAACGCTACCACTGGGTTTTCAAGTCGATTCGGCAACGATGCTCCGGCACAACCCCACCATTTCTGATGCCCGCAACATGACGTCTATAAATGCGGCTGAAAATATCCGGCCGATAAATACCGGGCGCATTCTTCAGTATATCCATGGCAGCAAGCGCCAACGACGGTTCCGATAGTCGCGGTAACAGTCGCCGAATTGTTGTTCCAGCATGCGTTCCTCAATCTCTATCCGGTGCGCCAGAGCCCAGCCCGAACACAGCAAAAGACTGAGCAGCGCCAAGCCATCACCCATTGCCAACCCGGCGGCAGCCAACGCCATTAACAAGCCGGTATAGGCCGGATGCCGCAACAAACGATAGGGTCCGTCCTCGATCAAGCGATGCCCGTTCAAAATCGCCACATGGGTCGTAAAAAACCGGCCCAAACCGATCACTGCCGTATAACGCAGATACAAGCCACCGGCAAAAATTGCCAGGGCCAATATCTGCCGTGGCAGATAGGCCAGCGGAATCGGCAGCAACGCCAATTGTTTGCACAGCAGCGCCAATACCAGCCCGAGCGTAATGAACAACCACAGCCGGCCTTGCGAATGGCGCTCGTCGCAGGCGATTTCGCCATCCGCCGCCCGCTGCCGTCGAGCCAGACCGATCTCGGCGCCGACCCAAACCAGGCAAACCAAAAACCAAAAAATCCTCACCCATGTCATTGCTTGCCCTCCTCCGGCTAACGGCATAATCCTTTGCCTCGCGTCTCGTTACCTCGTGTAACATACCCCAATTTGGCGAGCGCCATGCAGCCCATTATCGAACTGAATCAGGTCTACAAGGATTACCCGCAAGCCGGCGGCCGGCAAACGGTATTGCACGGCATCGATTTGCGCATTGCCGCCGGCGAATTCGTCGCGATTGTCGGCCCGTCCGGCAACGGTAAATCCACCCTATTGAACCTGATCGCCGGCATCGACCACCCCAGCCGCGGCGAAATCGTCGTCGCCGGCCACGCCCTGCAAAACCTCGGCAACGAACGCCTGGCACGCTGGCGCGGCGAGCATGTCGGCATCGTGTTTCAGTTCTTCCAACTGCTGCCGGCGCTAAGCCTGCTGCAAAACGTGATTCTGCCGATGGACTTCCTCGGCCGATTGAGCAAAACGCAACGCCGCGAGCGGGCGCTGCAATTACTGGACAGCGTGGGCTTAAGCGGCGCAGCCGACCGCCTCCCGAGTCAGGTATCCGGCGGCCAACAGCAACGGGCCGCCATCGCCCGCGCCCTGGCCAACGATCCGCCGTTGATCGTCGCCGACGAACCGACCGGCAATCTGGACAGCGCCAGCGCCGATGCCGTGTTCGATTTGTTCAGCCATCTGCGCGACCGCGGCAAAACCCTGCTGATGGTCACCCATAACGAGGCGCTGGCCGATGCCGCCAGCCGCAAACTGGAAATCCGCGACGGTCGGCTGCACGCCGATAGCCATTGGGAGCCGCGTTGAGCGCGCTGGCTTATAAATTCCGCGCCGATTTGTGGCGCCACAAAGGCCGCAGCCTGTTGGCGGTCGCCAGCATCGCCATCGGCTTGTTCGGCGTCGGCACCATATTCGGCATGATCGATTTGTTGCTGGCGAAAATGGATGCCGCCCACCGCTTATCGCAGCCTTCGCACCTGAATCTGATATTGCGTAGCGATGCCGATCCCGGCGTGTTACAGCAAATCGCGGCACAACCCGATGTTGCCGGGATCGAAGCGCTGAACCAATTGAATTTGCGGTTCCGGCCAACGCCGGAAAGCGCCTGGCAGAACGGCAGCCTGATCATCCGCAGCGATTACACCCGCCAGCTTTACGACAAGTCCGCTTTGGTCGCCGGCAACTGGCCCGTATCGGGCAAGCTCGCTATCGAAAACCTGTCGGCACAAAACACCGGCCTCGGCCTTGGCAGCAACGTACAAATACAAACCGAGCGCGGGACGCTCAGCTTCCCGCTGGACGGCATCGTCCGCCATCCCTTCGTCAAACCGCCCAAATTCGGCGGCCAGGCCGTATTCTTCGGCTCGGTCGCGGATGCAAAACTATTCGGACTCGCCCCTCACGGTTTTCGCCAACTACTGATACGGATTCGGCAACCTTACAGCGAAGACAAGGCCCGTGCCGCCGCCGTCCAGATCCGCACCCTGCTCGCCGAACACGGCGTCGCCGCCAACGCTACATTACTGCAAGACCCCGACCGACATTGGGGCCGGCCATTTCTGGCCGGTATCAACGGTGTGTTGGAAATCATGGCCTTGGCCGCGTTGGCGCTGTCCGCCAGCCTGATCGTCAACACCGTATCGGCCCATATCGCCCAACAAACCAGCCAGATCGGCGTGATGAAGGCGATCGGCGGCAGCCATCTCGCAGTCGCCGGTTTGTACCTGAGCGAAACCCTGTTGCTGGCGTTTGTGTCCATCCTGGTCGCCGCGCCGCCGGCGGCACTGGCGGCTGATCTGGGCTCGTGCCGGCTGCTGGCTATTTTCAATATCGACTGCGGCGGATTCGAACTCCCCTATCGCGCGCTGGCGTATCTGGTGGCCGGCGGCTTGCTGGTGCCGCTGCTGGCCGCAGCCGGGCCGGTATGGCGCGGAGCGACGATGACCGTACGCGATGCGATTGCCAGCTACGGCCTGGGCGCGGATTTCGGCAACGCCCGAATCGACCGCTGGCTACAAGGTTTGGCGGGCCGCTGGTTGCCTACCGTTTACGCCGCCGCGCTCGGCAATCTGTTCCGCCGCAAAACCCGACTGTTGTTGACCCAAATCGTCTTGGTCGTGGCCGGCGCGGCGTTTTTGAGCCTGACCAGTCTGATCGCCTCGGTCAACCTGACCTTGGACAACGAAATGGCCCGCAGCCGCTATTCCTTGAAATTGGGCTTCGTCAACGACCAACCCAAGCCAATGCTGCAAGACGCGATCAAAGCCGCCGATCCGGACTGCACGATCGAAACTTGGCGCCGCCTGCCACTGGAACTCGGCCACGACCGCGGCATTTTCCGCCAAAAAGGCAGTATGGGCCTGCAATTGCTCGCACTACCGGCCGCTAGCGAAAACTACCGGCCCCGGATGGAGAGCGGCCGCTGGCTGCAGGCCGACGACGCCGGCCGGGCCGTACTGGTGCTGAATGCCGAAACGGCAGCCTTGAACGGCATCCAACCGGGCGACACCGTCGAAGCGACAATCGGCAGACATCGCCAAACTTGGCAAGTCGTGGGTTTGTACCGCTGGCTGGCCGGCAGCCAATATGCCGTGGAACCGGTCTACGCGCCGCTGGAGACCGTCGAAAAATCGGTTGGCGGCGGTTCCGCATCGTTGGCGCTGGTGTCGGCACCGGTGGGGACACGGGAGGAGGAATCCGGCCGCTTGCACCGGCTCAGCGAAATGTTGCAACAGCGCGGCGTCGCCCTGGATATTTACAACACTCACGGCCGGCAGGAACAACGCGAATTCGCCCGCCACCAATTTCAACCGGTGATCGGAGCCTTATCCGGCTTGGCGGCGATGCTGGCCGCGGTCGGCGGTATCGGCCTTTCCGGCGCGTTGGCCATCGGCGTGTTGCAACGCAGCCGGGAAATCGGCGTGTTGAGAGCGATCGGCGCGCCGTCGCCGACCTTGTTCCGGCTGTTCATGCTGGAAGGTCTGTTCCACGGCATTCTGGCTTGGCTGATCAGCTTGCCGCTCGGCTACTGGGCTGGCGAACCACTTGCCAAACAACTTGGCGAAACCATGCTCGGGGTCAGCCTGGACTATCAATTCGCTGCGGCGGCGGCTTGGTCATGGCTGGGCTTGATCCTGCTATTGGCTGCGGCGGCCTCGTATTTCCCGGCTCGGAAAGCAGCCACAATGGCAATCCACGACTGTTTGTCGCATTGAACGCCGCCTTGGCGCCGAATCAGCTCGCATTTAACCGCATATTAGAATAAATTAAATCACTTGACCGAAGTCACTAAGCCGAATCGATTTACACTGGCCAGCGCAAGCGAAAAATCAAGCTAAACCGTAATCTGCTAACCTTTAACCGATAGCTGGTGCAGAAAACGGCAGAGCGGACCGTACTGGTTCCGGCACCCTGCCCGATCCGTAGGATTGAATAGAACCCGTTTTTAAAAACATCACCTCGTTACCACCCACTTCCGAACTATGTTTTCCATATTTACCCGCAAACGCGAAATCGAAGAGTTGCAGCAACACCTGGCCAAAGCCAATCAACGTGTCGAGCGACAGGATAACGAGCTCGAACAACTGCGTCGGCGTTTACAAGCGGCCGACAATACCAACGCCGAACTGGAACAGCAGTTGCGCAGCCAGGCCGGTACGGTGCGGCATTTGCAAAACTTCGGCCAATCTTTAATCACGATGCAAGGCAGTTTGCTGACGCTGGCAAACCGCCTGCGCGATGAGAAAGACAATGCCGTCGAAGCGCAAGGCATCTCCCTGAACAGCAGCAACGCCATCGAACGCATTTCCAAAAACCTGGCCAATCTGGCCGACGCCTCCAGCACTGCCGCAAAGCAAGCCGGGTCGCTGGATCAGAGCTCGCGGGAAATCATCGGTGTCGTCAAGTTGATCCACGATATCGCCGATCAAACCAATTTACTGGCGTTAAACGCGTCGATCGAATCGGCCCGTGCCGGCGAACAGGGGCGCGGTTTTGCCGTCGTCGCCGACGAGGTGCGGACCCTGGCGCAAAGAACCGCCGAGGCCACCAATAAAATCGCCAAACTCGCCGAATCGATCCGGATTGCCAGCGGCGGCACCCGCGACCAGATGAACTCGCTGGCGGAACAGTCGCTCAGCTTCAGCGAAGACGGCCAGCGCGCCACCGGCACGATGCGCGAACTGCTGGATTTTTCGGTAACGATGGAACAAGTGGTGGCCGCGTCGTCGTTACGCAGTTTTTGCGAGCTGGCAAAACTGGACCATCTGATTTACAAGTTCGAGCTGTACAAAGTGCTGTTCCATTTATCGCAAAAATCGGTGCACGATTTTGCGCAACACACCGAATGCCGCTTGGGAAAATGGTATTACCAGGGCGAGGGCAAGGCCTGTTTTTCGCAATTGCCCGGTTACCACGACATCGAGCAACCGCATATTTCGGTGCACGCCAGTGCCATCAACGCGCTAAAAGCGCATGCTGCCGGCGATAACGAAACCATGCTGCGCGAGGTCGGGAATATGGAGGACGCCAGCCTGCAAGTGCTGGCAAATCTGGAAAAGATGGCACATAGCGCGGAGCTGAACAGCAATTTGCTGTGTCAGGCCAAACACGCCTGATCGTGCCGGTCCGCCCGGATCCGGGGCTTGAGCCAGCCGTTATACCACTGGATCAGGAGCGAAAAAAATATTCGATAAATCGATAAAAATTTCGATGCGGTCGCCGCGCCGACGTTCCTGCCGTCTTTGCTCGCTTGCTACCTGAGCGTTGGCGCTGCGTCGGCGATCGTTCAAATAATCCCGGAAGTTATAGGGTCTTACCTGGATTTCACTACCGTTGAAGGGCTTACCGTTCAGTCGTTCGATGACCTTGAAGCCGAACTGTTCCGAGTTGATCATGGTCAAGCCATGGTATTCCAGCGCGTTGGTCCGTTTGTCCCGAATCACCATGACTTCGGCTTTCAACACCTCGCCGCTGTCCGCTTCACCGCCAACGGCCGAGGCTATCAGGCTGTACAATTCGTTGGGCCGGGAGTTAACCGGAATATCCTTGAAAAATAAGATCATAAAATTGCTCGAAACATTAACGGCAGACTCTAATGCTCTCCGGCTCGGCGTCGAACCCGGCCGAACCGGAAATCATTTTAGTCCGTAGCCGGGCTAACGCAACACGCCCATATCCGCCAAGATTTTGTCCCGCACCAATTGCCCGGACAACGTCACCATCGGCATGCCGCCGCCCGGATTGACGCTGCCGCCGACGAAATACAAATTCGGCAACTGGCTGCTGCGTTGCGGCGCTTTGAAGCCCAGATTTTTGTTGCGGTCGGCCACGACGCCGTAGATCGAGCCCAGGTTCGAGTAATAGCGGGCCTCAATATCCAGCGGCGTCCAGTATTCTTCGGTGACGATGTGCCGGCGCAGATCGGTCAGTCCCATCCGTTCCAGCTTCAGCAATACCCGTTCGCGTAGAGCCAAGTAATCCTCGGCGCTTAACGGTTTCTCCGGGTCCAGATGCGGAATGTGGGGCAGAATCTTGATGATTTCGCAACCGGCCGGGGCCTGCGCCGGGTCGGTTTTGCAGGGTGCGACCAGGTAGATGGTGGGGTCGTCGGATAATCGGTGGCTGTGAAACACCGCGTCGAAATGCGCCCGCGAATCGGCGGAATAAAAGAAATTGTGGTGGGCCAGTTGCGGATAAATCCGGTCAACGCCCAGGTGCAATACCAGTCCGGAGCAACTCGGTTCGAAGCGCTGCATTGGTTTCAGCTCGGCCGGGGTGCTGTTTAGCAACTTCTGCATCGCCGGGATCACTTCCATGTTCGAAACCAAGATGTCGGCCGGCAACCGTTCGCCATCGGCCAGACGCACGCCGGTCGCCCGGCCGTTTTGGCGTTCGATTTCGGTGACTTCGACATTAACGCGTATCGTCACGCCCAGTTCCAACGCCAGTCGTTCCATGGCCTGGGCCAGACCGTACATACCGCCTTTGACGTACCACAAGCCGTAGCCGTACTGGATATAAGGCATCAGATTCATCAGGGCCGGCGCGTCGTAGGGCGAGGAACCGACGTACTTGATGAAATAATTCAGAATGTCGACCAGTTTCGGATCCGAGACGAAACGGCGGACGCCTTGGTTCATGGTGCGGAATACGTCGAATTTCAAACTGCGTAGCGGGCCGTAGAATTTCAGCAGCTCCCAAAATCCGTCCAGGCCTTTGGCGAAATATCCGGCTTCGGTTTCTTGGGTGAGTTCTTGCGAATACGCCATGAAACGCTGAAATTCTTGGTAGACCTGCGGACCGAGCTTGTCCAGTTCCCGGCGCTGGTGGTCCGGGTCTTCGCACAAGTCGACGACGGTGCCGTCTTCGAAGAAATTGCGCCAGTGCGGTTCGACTTTTTCGATAGCGACATAATCGGCCATGCGTTTGCCGGCCCGCTCGAATAAGGCTTCGAACACGTGCGGCATGGTCAGGATCGATGGCCCCAAATCGAAGGTGAATCCGGCCTGGGTCATGATATTGAGTTTGCCGCCGACCTTGTCATTCTTTTCCAGCAACTCGACCTGAAAGCCTTCGCTGGCTAACGAGATTGCCGCAGACAAACCGCCGAGGCCGGCGCCGATCACCACGACTTTTTGATTCCCAAGGTTTTGCTTCATCACTATTTCCTATGCCAAGACAGCAGTAATTTCAGGTTGTGCCAGCGCTGGACCAGATCGAACGCCGAATATTCGCGAAACGCCTGTAAGGCCGGCCAATTGCGTTTTATGCGTTGCCGCAGCGAACCGCCGCCGTGGACGAAATCGAGGTAGCCTTGCAACGCCCGGTAATGTTGCGCCGAATACGGAAACCAGTTGGGTTCCTTCGGCAAATGGCTGCGGCTGGTCAACCCGGACACCGGGTAGCTGAACGCCAGCAGGCCTTCCGCACCGTGATAACGGCCGAAACCGCTGCGTTTGACGCCGCCGAACGGCAAGCCGGCATGGCCGATATTCTTGATCACGTCGTTGACGGCCCAGTTGCCGACTTGCAGTTGCTGAGCCACCCGTTCGGCTTTAGCGATATCGCGGCTCCAGACCGAGGCATTCAAACCGAACTCGCTGTCGTTGGCCAGCGCTACCGCATCGGCTTCGCTGTCGAATGCCATCACCGGCAGCAAGGGGCCGAAACTCTCTTCCCGCATCACGCGCATGCCGTGGTGCACATTCCACAACACCAGCGGCCGGACGAAGTTGCCGTCGCAAACCAACGGTCCGGAAGCTACAGCGCCTTGCGCCAGTGCGTCGTCGTAGTGCGCCTTGATCAGTTCGATTTGCCGGCCGGAAACCATCGCCCCCAACTCGGCATCGGCACCGGTACCGACCCGCAGTTGTTTGCTGGCGTCGAGCAAGCGCTGCAGAAATTGGTCGTGGCACTGGCGTTGCAGGTACAGGCGTTCCACCGAGACGCAAACCTGACCGCTGTTGCTGAACGCGCCGTAAACCGCGGCAGCGGCGGCCCGATCCAAATCGGCGTCAGCGAACACCAACATCGCGTCCTTGCCGCCCAATTCCAGCAAGACCGGAATCGGATGCTGCGCCGCCTGGCGCATCACCGCCTGCCCACCCGCCAAACTGCCGGTGAAAAACACCAGATCCGGGCCGGCGTCGATCAATTGGGCGCCGACCGCACCGTCGCCAGGCAACCATTGCACCAAATCCGGCGGCAAATCCAGGCGTTGGAACAAATCGACAATCAGTTGGCCGACCGGCAGGCTGAGTTCGGAAGGTTTCAAAATCACGGCATTGCCGGCGAACAAGGCAGTCAACAGCGGCGCCACCGACAATTGAAACGGGTAATTCCACGGCGAAATCACCGCGGCGACGCCGACAGGCCGGTAACAGACCTTGGCAGTGGCGCCGGGAAAAGCGAACGGCGACGTCGTCACGCCGCGTTCGGCCAAAATATCCGGCGCGTGTTTACGGTAATACGCCAGCAAATCCAGCAGCGGATAGATCTCGCCGAGCAAGGCTTCGCAAGCCACCTTGCCGGAGGTCAGCCGCAGGCAATCGACGATGGCGTCGAGTTCGGCCAGGAGCAGTTCGCCGAATTTCGCCAGAATCCGGCAGCGTTGCTTGACCGGCGTTTCGCTCCAAATACTGGCCGCGGCACGGGCGCGCTGCAGGGTCCGGCGGATGTCGTCCTCGGTGGCGACCGGGTATTCGCCGAGCAAGCGGCCATCCAAGGGCGAAAAAGCCTGTAACGTCGCCACGGCTAGCAAAACCGGTGAGTAAACAAACCTGGCACCCTGCTGTTACGACTTCAGCCAGCGGCTGTGCTGGATCTCGGCAAACGCGGCACCGTGCTTGCGGGAAATCATGTTCGCGGAGATGCGCGCCGATTCGTAAATGGTCGGCAAACCGCTGCCGGGATGGGTGCCACCACCGACCAGATAACAATTGTCCAGTTCTTCGAAACGGTTATGCGGCCGCCAGTACAGCATCTGGCTGAATTTATGCGCCAGACTGAAGGTAGCGCCTTTATAGACGTATTCGTCCCGCTCCCAGCCGCCCGGCGTGATGATTTTTTCGCATTCGATATGGTCACGAATGTCGGCCAGACCCAAGCGCGCGCCCAGGCTATCCAGTACTTGTTCGCGCACCGTCTGGCAATGGGCTTCCCAATCCAGCCCGCTGTCGTTGTTCGGCATCGGCGCCAACACGTACAGCGCCGATTTTCCGGCCGGGGCCAGACTCGGATCGTTGACGGAGGCGTTTTGCACGTAGAACGACAAATCCGCACTCAAGGTCTTATTGGCGAAAATATTGTCGATGTTGGTCCGGTAGTCCTTGGCGAAGACGATGGTGTGATGCGGCAAGTCGTAACGTTTATCCAGCCCCAGGTAAAGCATGAAAGTGGAGCAGGAGTAATCGAGCTTTTGCAATTTCTCCGGCGCGTATTTTTTCAGGCTGCCGGCCGGCGCCAGCCGGCTCATGGCGTGGGCGAAATCGGCATTCACCACCGTTTCGTCGCCGCGCACCTGGCTGCCGTCGTCGAGGATCACGCCCTTCACCGCACCGTTTTCGACCCATAACGACTTGACGCCGGTCGAGGTATGAATTTCGCCGCCGTTTTCGGTGACGACTTGCGCCATCGCCGCGGCGATGCGGTTCAAGCCGCCGGCCACGTGGTAGATACCGTATTCGTGTTCCAGATAAGGCAACATGGTGAACAGTGCCGGACATTCCCACGGCGACATGCCCAAATATTTGGACTGGAAACAAAAAGCCAGCCGCATTTTTTCCTGCGTGAAATAACGGCCCAGATTGGCGAACACGCTTTTCGGGAACGCCAGCCACGGCAACGCCTTGATCAAATCCGCCGATAAAAACGAACTCAGGTTCGAATAGTCGCGGGTGATACAAGGGTAAAGCGCGTTGAAGCGTTTGCGCTCGAGTTGCAAGAACGCTTCGTAACCGGCCGTACCTTCGTCGAACACCCGGTTCAACTCGGCCCGCATGTTTTCCCGGTCGGAATACACTTCGATCTGGCGGTCGTCATATACCAGCCGGTACATCGGCGACAGCGGCAGAAACTCCAGGTAATCCTCACTCCGCCGTCCGCACAATTCGAACATTTCGTCCAACACGCCTTTCATCAACAAAAAGGTGGGACCGGTATCGAAGGTAAAACCGTCGAGGCGAATCGGCCGATTGCGGCCGCCCACTTCCGGATGCTTGTCGTAAATCGAGACTTTGAAACCGCGCTGGCTCAGGATCATGCCTGCGCACAAGCCTCCCGGACCGGCGCCGACGATGATGATGTGTTTGGATTGGCTCATGTTCAGACTGGGGATTGCTATCGATTTCCTTGAAATATGCCGGTAATGTATCAGCAAAAATCGAAAAAGCGATTTTTGATCGGCTTGGCGCAGTCAAAACAAGCTTGCGGTTCGCTCAGGGAACACGGGAATAGCGGGGATTTTCCGGGGGCGGCTGACACGAATCAACCTGTCTCGCCTGGCAGTTCCGTTGCCGAAGTTGCGGGCATAAAAAAGCCCACCTAAGTGGGCTTCGTCCGGTTCTATTTTTTATGTGTTGGACGCCTGCCGGGTAATCCGACAGTTTAATGGCTCGCGCTTGTTATTGTTTTTCTACCAGCAAGCTGGTCGCTTTCCTCCCTCCCCCATATGGCAGGCTCCGGCTCTTGCGAAGCGGGTTACCTACTCAAGGTGGGCGCATTGTAGGGGATAAAAAAACCGTTGTCCAGAAAAACTGCGACGTTTTGTCGCACGCGGCGCCAGCCCTTGTCTGGCGTGGCCTCCCGCCGCTCGGAACCGACGAATTTACCGACGCCAACGCAAAAAAAAGCCCCGAAACAACGGGGCCGAAGTTAAAGAGGGGGAACTGTGCTTCCAACTGGGCCAGGTATTCGCTCCGGAACCCTATCGTCCAGCCAATGCTCATAGTTCGGGATTAGTTATAGAAGCAGCCGGGACCAAAAACCTTGACCGCAATCACAGATGCCATAATGTTTAGCAGTACAAACCGAAAAATTAACGACAGAAAGCGGCAAGCGTCACAAAAACAACCAAGCTTTCCGTGCATGGCCGGCATTTAGCGGACAAACCTCGACCAAACCGCCATGGGCCGGCTTTCGACTAAGCACCCGATTTCCATGATCTCAGAGTTCATTCACTATTTGGGCACCCGCGCGGCCAGCCCCGGCGCCCGCCGACTAGGTTATGCCGGCGAGACCGCGGCGCTGGAAACCCGCCACCGCCGCTGCCGCAAAGCTTGGCAAGCGCATTTAGCCTCCACCCGTGCCGCCTTGCTGAGCGCCGCCGAACGCGCCGGGCCGAATCGTGCCTGCGCATTAATCGGCGGCGGCGGCAGCGTCCACGACCTGCCGGTGGCCGAGTTGCTGGACCGCTTCGATCGCCTCGTGTTATTGGACATTTGCTTCGGCCCCGGCGCTCGGCGACTCAGCAGACGCTGGCCGCAACGCGTGCATTGCTGTCCTCACGACGTTACCGGTATCGTCGACTGGTTGGCCAAACACCGCCGCTTGCCGCCCGCCGAATTGTTATCGCATCTGGCGTTACCGCAACTCGACACACCGCCGGATTGGGTGGCGTCGGTGAATTGCCTGACGCAATTGCCGGTATTACCGATCGCTTACTTGGCCTCGCGAGTAACCGACGAAAATCTGCTCGAGGCATTCGGCCGCGAACTGGTGCAAACCCATCTACGCTGGTTGCAGGCATGGCAAGTGCCGATCTGCCTGATCACCGAAGTCGAAGACCGCCACTTCGACCGCCATGACGCCTTAACCGGCCGGATGGACTACCGTAGCCTGCTGCACGGGTTTCAAACCGACGCCGCATGTATCGGCCAATGGCCCTGGCAGATTCATCCGCCGGGAGAGCTGGCCGGCGGCCGGCACGAGATCCGAATCATCGAGGCCTGGTGTACTTGACCCGTAATCCGCCAGACCTGCATGCCACCCTGCAACCCCCGTAAGCAAAACGGACACAGACAATCGGCGTAAAGCTGCCGAATTTTGTTGCGCGCGTCGGGCGACAATTCGACACTAGTGCACTCGCAACGACGAATATTGTCGGCGTTACAGCGGAATTGCCGGCCGCAGCGCGGGCAATGTTTGGGTTCGTGCTCGCTATCGGTAGTTGTGCTGCTCAACCTATGTCCTCTTTAAAACGTCTGCCGCTAACAAACAGATTTTCCCATAATTCAAATGCCCTCACCCGCTCACTCCCACGCCAACGCACCGCCACTCTGGTATTCGGTGACCCGGGTTTCGAAGAAGTTTTTTTCCTTGCGCAGGTTGGCCTGTTCGTCCAGCCACGGCAGCACGTTGCCGGCGCCGGGAAACGGCTCGTCTAAGCCGACTTGCCGCGCACGACGGTTGGCGACGTAGCGGAATTGCTCGACGTGCAAGCCGGCGTTGTAGCCCAGAATCGGCTGGCGCAGGATGTAGCCGGCATAGGCCGCTTCGGCGGCTTCGGCTTCGTCCCACATTTGCCGCAGCGCTTGCGGGTCCAATGCCAGATTTTCTTCCTCCAGCAACTGGCGCACCACGCGAATGCCGAACGCGCAATGCAGCACTTCGTCGCGCATGATGTACTGGAGCTGCTCGGCGGCGCCCTTCATTAAACCGCGCCGCTGCAAGGCAAACACCGGGCTGAAGCCATTGTAAAACCAGCAACCCTCGAACACGGCGGCGAAAAACAGATAGGCCATGGCAAACTCGTGCAGCGCGTCGCGGTCGGTCAATGGCCGCCCGGATTGCAGCACGCCGTGCAGGCGGCGGTTGGCCAGCGCGATCTTGGCGTGGATTTCCGGCACTACCCGGTAGCGGTTGTAGATTTCGCGCTGGTCCAGCCCCAGGGTTTCGATGCAGTGCTGGTAGGTCCAGGTGTGTAACGCTTCCTCGTAGACTTGCCGGGCCTGGTAGATTTGCAGTTCCGGCGCGCTCATCTTTTCCATCACCGCCAGCCCGATGTTGCGCATCGCCAGAATGTCGGAGGTGGTCAGATAGGCCAGCACGTTTTCGAACACGTGGCGCTCGGCCGGCGTCAGCGCGTGCTGGTAATCGTGCACATCTTGCGCCATCGAGATTTCCAGCGGCGTCCAGTGGTTGCGGTTGGCGTTCAGGAAAAACGACCAAGCCCACGGGTATTTGAACGGCGCCAACTGGTTGACGTCGGCTTGGCCGTTGACCACCCGCTTTTGCCCGGCCTCGACCGGCGGCAAGGCCGAATCGGTCCGCTGCACGACACTTTCGTCTCCCGCGCCGGCAACCGGCGCGGCCGGCAAATCCCAATCGTCGAATGCTAACCCGGCCTTCATTGGCAGGCCTCGCAATCCGGATCGGCAATCGAGCAGACTTTCATATCGTTCCCACGCTCGGCGTGGGAATTCAGCTCGAACCGCTCCGCGGTTCCGGACGCCGGAGCGTCCTCCTTCGGGTTCCCGCGCGAAGCCTGGGAACCATAATCGCTGGCGCCGCCGGTTTTCTCCATCGCCGTCGCCCCCAAGCTGCGCAGGTAGTAAGTGGTCTTCAAACCACGTTGCCAAGCCAGCCGATACAGGCGGTCCAGCTTGCTGCCGGTCGGCGCGGCGACGTACAGGTTTAGCGATTGCGACTGGTCTATCCATTTCTGGCGGCGGGCGGCGGCCTCGATCAGCCATTCCGGGTCGATTTCGAACGCCGTGGCGTAACGCGCCTTGACCTCCGTCGGCACCCGCTCGATGGCCGCTAGCGAGCCGTCGAAGTATTTCAAATCGGCCACCATCACCTCGTCCCACAACCCCAGTGCCTTTAACTCGCGCACCAGCGCGGCGTTGACCACGGTAAATTCGCCGGACAGGTTGGATTTGACGTACAGGTTTTGGTACACCGGCTCGATGGACGCCGACACGCCGACGATGTTGGCGATGGTCGCGGTCGGTGCAATCGCCACGCAATTGGAATTGCGCATGCCGACCTGGCCGATGCGTTGACGCAAGGCTTGCCAATCCAGTTGCCCACCGGCGGGCACACCCAAATCGCCGCGGGTTTCGCCCAAGCGTTCCAGCGTGTCCGGCGGCAGCAAACCTTGCTGCCACAGGCTGCCGGCGAAGCTGCTGTAGCGGCCGCGCTGCTCGGCCAAATCCGCCGAAGCCTGGTAGGTGTAGTAGCAGAGCATTTCCGCGGAACGGTCGGCGAATTCCAGCGCTTCCGCGCTGGCGTAGCCGACGCCCAAACGCTGCAGGCAGTCGGCAAAACCCATCATCCCCAGGCCGACCGGACGGTGGCGCAGGTTGGCGTTGCGGGCCTTGGGCGTGGCGTAGTAGTTGATGTCGATGACGTTGTCCAGCATGCGCATCGCGCTGGCGACGGTACGTTGCAGTTTGTCGGCGTCCAGTTGCCAGACGCCGCCACGCTCGACCAAATGCGCCGGCAGATTCACCGAACCCAGGTTGCAGACGGCGGTTTCGTCGGCGGACGTATTCAGCGTGATTTCGGTGCACAGGTTGGAGCTGTGAATCACGCCGGCGTGTTGCTGCGGCGAACGCAGGTTGCAGGCGTCCTTGAAGGTAAGCCACGGGTGACCGGTCTCGAACAGCATGGTCAGCATCTTGCGCCACAACTGCACCGCGCCGATGCGTTTGCACAATTGGATTTCGCCGCGCTCGGCCTTGGCTTCGTAGGCTTGGTAGGCCTCGGCGAAGGCGGCGCCGTACAAATCGTGCAAGTCCGGCGCGTCCACCGGCGAAAACAAGGTCCAGTCGCCGTTGTCCCGCACCCGCTGCATGAACAAATCCGACACCCAGGCGGCGGTGTTCATGTCGTGGCAGCGGCGGCGCTCGTCGCCGGTGTTTTTGCGCAATTCCAGAAATTCCTCGAAATCCAGATGCCAGTTTTCCAGATAGGCGCAGACCGCGCCCTTGCGCTTGCCGCCCTGGTTGACCGCCACTGCGGTATCGTTGACTACCTTCAAAAACGGAATCACGCCCTGGCTGTGGCCGTTGGTGCCCTTGATGCGGCTGCCCAGCGCTCGCACCGGCGTCCAGTCGTTGCCCAGGCCGCCGGCGTATTTTTGCAGCAGCGCGTTTTCCTTGATGCCTTGGTAAATGCCGTCCAAGTCGTCGGAGACCGTGGTCAGATAGCACGACGACAATTGCGGGTGGCGGGTGCCGCTGTTGAACAAGGTCGGCGTCGAGCACATGAAATCGAAGCTGGACAGCAACCGGTAAAACTCGATGGCGCGGGCCTCGCGGTCGATCTCGTTCAAGGCCAGCCCCATCGCCACCCGCATGAAAAAGCACTGCGGCAGCTCGATGCGGCGACCGTCGATGTGCAGGAAATAGCGGTCGTACAGGGTTTGCAGGCCCAGGTAATCGAATTGCAGATCGCGTTCGGCCAGCAAGGCCGCGCCCAACACCGCCAAATCGAACTCGGCCAGACGCGGGTCCAGCAATTCGGCGGCCACGCCGGCGGCGACGAATTCGGCAAAGCAGCCGGCGTAATGTTCGTGCATGTCCGCTTGGGTCCAGGCCGTACCGGTCGCTTCCAGACGCAGATTGCTCAACAGCAGGCGCGCGGCGACTTTGGCGTAGTCCGGGTCGGTTTCGATCAAAGTGCGCGCCGCCAGCACCAGCGCCTGGCGCACCGCCGCCAGCGGCATGCCGTCGTATAAATTAGGCAGGGTTTGTGCCCACACCCGTTCGGCATCGGCGCCGGCCAAACCGGCGCAAGCCTCGCTGCATAAGGCGATGAAGGCGGCCTGATCCAACGGCCGGCGTTGGCCGGCGTCGTCTACCTGCAGGGCTGGCGTGTCATCTGCTTGGAGTTGTTGCGCGGCGCGTTGCTCGGCGTGTTTTTCCCGGTACAGCACGTAGGCGCGGGCCACGTCGTGGGCGCCGGAGCGCATCAACGCCAGCTCCACCTGGTCTTGAATGTCCTCGATATGCACAGTGCCGCCGCCGGGCAAACGCCGGGTCAACGCCTCGACCACACTAGCGGTAAGTTGCGCCACCTGCTCGCGGATGCGCGCCGAGTTGACGCCATGCTGGCCCTCCACCGCCAGAAAGGCCTTGGTAATGGCAATGGCGATTTTTTCCGGCTGAAACGCCACCACCGCGCGGTTGCGGCGGATCACTTCCAGGCCGGCGTGCGGCGGTAACGACGGGGGTAACGAGGCGGCTTCGCCAGCATGGGCATAATGGGCGGACGCGCGGACGGCGGCGGTTTGCATGCGATTCTCCTTGCTCTTGGGCGGGAAGCGCGAAGCCGCAACGGAAAGGCGCGCGGCGCGAACCCGAAATCGCCCGACCCGCAACGCTTGCCATCGTCCTCGGAGACACCCCGCTCCCGGTTGATTGAAGTTTCGAGGGCAGGTCTCCTGGCTCTCGGGTCGCCGCCTCGGTTCAGCCTTCCCGGACTCGCGTCCAGTGGCATCGTTGAACAAAGACTCGCCGATTACAGTTGCGGGGGCAGCTCCGGCTTTCCGGCGATCATGCGAAAAATGCAAAAGCGCCGACCGGATTCCCTTTTAATCCCCTTCGGGGGGAACCGTCTCGGAAAGGGAGTTTAGGTGGGGCAAAGTTATCTGTCAAGCCAATAAACACTATATATTGCGTAAATTTATTTAATTTAACCCCGTATATAGTGAACTACAATCGACACGGGCAAGTCTATCGACAGGAATTCGTCGATTCGGGCGGGCATGGCTTGTGTCGTTACAGCAATCGCATAATAATACACACACACCGTACACACAGGAGGCCGCGACATGACCACCTTGACCACCCGTATCTTCAAAAACGGCAATAGCCAAGCGGTGAGGATTCCGCAGGAATTTCGTCTGGACGTTAGCCAAGTGGAAATCAGCCGCTGCCCTAACGGCGATTTGCTGATTCACCCGGTGCCGGCCGACCGCGGCGGCGCCTTGTTGGCGGTTCTGCAAGATTTCGATGACGACTTTGCCGAACGTTTGCTCGAAGACGCCCGCGAACAAGCGCCGATGCAGGAGCGCGAGTCTTTATGATCTACATGCTGGATACCAACATGCTGATCTATCTGATCAAAAATAAACCGCCGACGGTGGCCGAACGCATCAATAGTTTGCCCGCCGATAGCAGGCTGTGCATGTCGTTCGTCACCTATGCCGAGTTGTTGAAAGCCGCCGAGCGCAGCCAGCGCAAAGAAAAGGTGTTAGCGCAGTTGGAACAATTGCTGCGGATCGTCCCGGTCGAATACGCCGTTGACGGTGCGTTATGCCGGCACTACGCCAGCCAATTTACTCGGCTGAAATCGGCCGGAACACCGATAGGCGCCAACGGTTTGTGGATTGCCTGCCATGCGCTGGCGATTGGCGCTCGCTTGGTCACGCATAACGTGCGGGAATTCGAGCGGATTGAGGGTTTGGCGGTCGAGGCTTGGGCGAGCGAGCGGTAACTTTTCGGCGCAATTGTTCTGTAAATGTCGCTTCGCACTAAACACAGGATCCGCTGAGCGCTAGCGAAGCGCATCAATCGCTTGCTGCACACCACGGGACTTGATTGACGTCATGTGAAGACAGGGATATATTCCTTGGATATAGCACTCCGGAGTCACCCATGGCGACCAGTACCGTATTTACCAACAACCGCAGTCAGGCCGTGCGCTTACCCGCCGACATGCGCTTTCCCGACAGCGTCAAAAAAGTTGAGGTTCGTGCCGTCGGGCAGGAGCGCATCATTGCCCCGGCGGACGCAGCTTGGGACAGTTTTTTTCTCGACGGTCCGAGCGTCAGCGACGACTTTCTAAACGAACGACCTAGCCAGCAGCAAGGCGAGCGCGAGAGCTTTTAAGCGCGTGCTGAAATACCTGCTCGACACCAACATCGTCATCTATGTGATTAAGCGACGACCGATCGAGGTGTTGGCGACCTTCAACCGGCATCACGGCCGCATGGCGATTTCCGCCGTGACCTTGGCCGAATTGATCCACGGTGCCGAGAAAAGCCAATTCCCCGCGAGAAATCTCGCCACGGTAGAAGACTTTTGCAGCCGTTTGCAGGTATTGCCTTACAACGACAGCGCCGCGCTGCATTACGGCGGCATACGCGCCGCGTTGGAGAAAATCGGCCAGCCGATAGGCGTCAACGACCTGCACATTGCCGCTCATGCCCGCAGCCATGGCTTGATACTGGTCAGCAACAACTTGCGGGAGTTCGCACGCGTGCCGGGGTTGTTGATGGAGAATTGGTTGGAGTGAGAGAGGAAGATGTCGCTGGCGCGACGGCTTGATTTTAATGTCGGTTCGCGGACCGACAGCCGCGATACTTTCTTTTGCGTCGCCAAAAGAAAGTATCCAAAGAAAAGGCGACCCGGATGCCGCTTGAATCCTGCGCTCCGAAGGATTTGGCGAGGGTTTTCGGAAGGGCTGTCCTAGCCCTCCGAAAACGAGCGGCATCCCTGCCGCTCCCCTCTCGGGCTAACAGGTTGGTGAAAAACTCATTTTTGACCCTAACTCAGTCTGTATTTAGTTGAAGCATGATGCTTCAGACACTATATATTGATTAAGCTGGCCAAAATTAGCGTCTGAAATATGGTTTTTCACCAACCTGTTAAAGAAATAAATGAATTGAAGGTTTTTTATTAAAACGGATTCATTGGATGTGCAACATGAATATCGGGTTTCTCGATCCGCGAAATCAATCCGCTATCAAGTCTTTTATTATTGAAAACCGTGAGATGACATGCGTCCGATTACGCTTCGCTAATCGGACCTACCGATCCTGAATTTATAAACTTCGATTTTGGAATGGTTTTCTCCCCTGATGCCGCGCCGAGCACCGGAGGGTTTGGGCGGATTTGCCCGAAAGGGGCGATGCAGGGATGCATCGCGTTTTCGGAGGGCTATGGATAGCCCTTCCGAAAACCCCGTCCAAACCCTCCGGAGCGCAGGATCAAAGCGGCATGGGGTGTCGTTTCTTTTGGATACTTTTCTTTGGACAAGCAAAGAAAAGTATCTCGGCTGTCGGGCCGAGACCCGACTTAAAAAAGCCGTCGCGATAGCGACACCGAATAATCAATATCCCCCAATCCCGGATTCCGCTTCATCCAGGCTACGCGTCCCAATATAAGGCCCGCCGGTGCGGAAATCGGCATTGAATCTACTCGTGATAGCGACACCTTCCCCAATCAAATCCCCGTAATCAACAAATCCACGGCCGCCAATATCTCGCTCCGCAATGCCGCCAACTCCGTCACCTTGGCACCCAGATTAGTCGCGGGAATGGCCGCCATTTCCTGCACCACTAGCAGGTATTGCTGTTGTTCGTATTCAAACACCGGATTCAAATGAGTGATGGCCTTCTGCCCGGATAGGTTGATGGCAGGAACCACCAACCGGGTTTTCAACGCATCGAGAAAATCGTTCTGTACGTCGAGTAAAAAAGGATAGCGGCCCTGGGTTTGCTGATTGGTATTGCGGTACAGGGTGAACTGCGCCATCAAAAACTCCGCAAGCTATCGCTGAAACAGCCCTCGGTTTCGATACGTTGGTTATAGTCTTCGATAGCTTGTCGGTTTTCCTGCAGCCATTGCTGCCGTTGCTTGTCGCGTATGGCTTCGGTCAGCGCGCGCTCCAGCGTAGCGGATAAATTGATCTGCAATGCCTTGGCCTGATTTAATAACTCGCTGTTGATACTGAGATTGGCGGCTTTTTTGGGGGCAGTCGGGTTAACGGCGGGTTGCATGGCTATTCCTCGCGTACTTTTAATGCGCACAGTGTATGCGCAATCGAATGGCTTTGGCTATTCAATTTCCGAGACCAGGCCATAAGGTGCGCGGAATATAGGGTGCTGCCGTCAGGCCCACCGTTCTCGACAGACGCGCCGCCTTCCGTCGGCACATGCTACATTTTTTAGAACCGTGCCGTTGATATTGGATATTCGCAATAGTTCGGGATGTTCAATCTATTTCAGATGACATCCCAGGACTCCGCGAGCCTTCACTCCATTTACATCCGCTGGAAACTCCCATCTAAAACTCCTCACCCTACCACCGCACCCGCATGCGCCACCAGCCACCTTAAATATTCCAACTCGGCATCCTCGTGCCGGCAGGCCAGGTACATGGTTTTGCGTAGCGGCAGGCCGGCGAAGCGCAGGCCGGTCAGGTCCAGCTTGGCCGATTTGTCTGCCAGCAGCCATTCCGGCAGCAGGCAGACGCCGCGGCCGGCGGCGGCCAGTTGCAGCATGATGTCAGTTTCCTCGACCTGGATGTGGGCGGCGGGTTCGATGCCGGCCGGCTGCAACACCTTGCGGAACATGTCCAGCCGCTCGCGCGCCACCGGGTAGGTCAGCACGGTTTCTCCGCGCAGATCGCCGGGCTGGATTTGCCCGCGGCCGGCCAGCGGATGGCTGTCGGCGACGATCAACACCAGTTCGAAATCGAACAGCGGCTGGTAGCTGAGCAGGCCGTTATCCACCGGGTCGGAGGTCAGCACCGCGTCCAGCTTGTATTGGCGGATGGCCTCGAACGACTCGAAGCGGTAGCGCGAGGTGACTTCCACGGTTAAATCCGGCCAGGCGCGCAGATAGGGTTGCAGGATGTTGCGGAACCATTCGTAACAGGCGTGGCATTCGATGCCGATGGTGAGTTTGCCGGTTTTGCCGGCGGCCAGCTGGCTCAGGTGGTTCTCGGCGGAATCGACGGTGGCGATCACCGACTCGGCCACTTCCGACAAGTACCGCCCGGCCTGGCTCAGCACCAGCGAACGGCCTTGCTTGTACCACAGCGTCACGCCCAGGCGCTGTTCCAGGTTTTTGATCTGGTGCGACAGCGCCGATTGGGTCAGATGCAGAGTTTCGGCGGCGGCGCTGAGGGTGCCTTGGCGCTTCAACGCCAGCAGGATGCGCAGATGTATCAATTCCATATCGATGAGTTAGCCTCATAAATCGATGAATAATCATCGATTATCTTCATTAGAAAGCCTCTTTACAATGCCACGCCTGTTAAAACTTCAACAATAGGCGTTTATTCATGACAAAAATTCACAACTTGGGATTTCCGCGCATCGGCAAAAGCCGCGAATTGAAATTTGCGCTGGAGCGTTACTGGCGCGGCGAAATCAACGCCGGCGAACTGCTGGCGCTAAGCGCGGAACTGCGCGCGCGGCATTGGCATTTGCAGGCCGGTTGCGGCCTGGATTACTTGCCGGTCGGCGATTTTTCGTTGTACGACCACGTACTGGACACCAGCGCCATGCTCGGCGCCGTGCCGGAGCGCTTTAACTGGGCCGGCGGCGAAGTCGATCTGGAGACGTATTTACGCATGGCGCGCGGCCGCGGCGCGGACGGCGAGGCGTGCCGCGCCCTGGAAATGACCAAGTGGTTCGACACCAATTACCACTATCTGGTGCCGGAGCTGGCATCGGATCAGAGCTTCGCGCTGTCCAGCAACCGGCTGTTCGACGAAACCCGCGAGTTGCTGGCTTTGGGCTACCGGCCCAAGCCGGTATTGCTGGGGCCGTTGAGCTGGTTGTGGCTGGCGAAAACCGCCGCGCCGTTCGACAAACTTGAACTGCTGCCGCGCCTGTTGCCGGTGTACGCGCAAATCCTGCAACGTTTGGCGGAGCTGGGCGCGGAATGGGTGCAGATCGACGAACCGATCCTGGTTTTGGACCTGCCGGAGGACTGGCACCAAGCCTTTGCCGCGGCTTACGCCACCTTGCAACGGCCGGCGCCTTACATCCTGCTGACAACCTACTTCGGCGGTCTGGGCGACAACGCCGCGCTGGCTTGCAGTTTGCCGGTGGCCGGCTTGCACGTCGATCTGACGCGCGGCGCCGAGCAACTGCCCGAGGTGCTGGCGAACATCGGCGACGCCAAGCTGCTGTCGCTGGGCCTGATCGACGGCCGCAACGTCTGGCGCGCCGATCTGGCGGCGGCGTTGGCGGCGGTACAGCGCACTCGGCAAGCGTTTCGCGGCCGGCTGTGGCTGGCACCGTCCTGCTCGCTGCTGCACGTGCCCATCGATCTGGAACGGGAAACCGCGTTGGACCCGGCGGTAAAACCGTGGCTGGCGTTTGCCAAGCAAAAACTGACCGAGCTGGAACTGTTGCGGCTGGCGCTTGAAGAAGGCGTGGACGCCGCCCAACCGGAATGGGGCACGGCGCAAGCCGCGCTGGCTGGCCGCCGCGCGGCCAGCCAAACAGGCAATGCCGAAGTGCGCGGCCGTCTGGAGAATGCCGCGCCGAATCTGGACCGGCGCGCTAGCCCGTTTCCGGTGCGCAAAGCCTTGCAGCAACACCGGCTTAACCTGCCGGCATTTCCGACCACCAGCATCGGTTCGTTTCCGCAAACCCCGGAAATCCGCAAGGCCCGGCAGGAATACAAACGCGGCGACCTGAGCGAAGCGGACTACCGCGCCTTCATCGAACGCCAAATCAAGCAATGCATCCGCGAGCAGGAAACCCTGGGCCTGGACATGCTGGTGCACGGCGAGCCGGAGCGCAACGACATGGTCGAATACTTCGGCGAACAATTGGACGGCTTTTTGTTTACCGGCCACGGCTGGGTGCAATCCTACGGCTCGCGCTGCGTCAAGCCGCCGATCATCCATGCCGACGTGGCCCGACCCCAACCGATGACGGTGGCCTGGAGCCGCTACGCCCAATACCTGACCGACCGGCCGGTGAAGGGTATGCTGACCGGGCCGGTGACGCTGCTGAACTGGTCGTTCGTGCGCGACGACCAGCCCAGGGAGCACACCGCCTACCAACTGGCGCTGGCGGTGCGCGACGAGGCCGCCGACCTGGACAAGGCCGGCATCCGCGCCATCCAGATCGACGAACCGGCCTTCCGTGAAGGCTTGCCGCTACGCCGCACCGACTGGCCGGCCTATCTGGCGTGGGCAGCGCGGGCGTTTCGCATAGCCGCTTCCGGCGTGGACGACGCCACCCAGATTCACACCCACATGTGCTATTCGGAGTTTAACGACATCATCGCCGCGATCGCCGATCTGGACGCCGACGTGATTACCATCGAAACCTCGCGCTCCAACATGGAACTGCTGGAAGCTTTCGCCGATTTCCGCTACCCGAACGACATCGGCCCCGGCGTGTACGATATCCACAGTCCCAACGTCCCAGCGGCCGAGGAAATGGAACAACGCCTGCGCACCGCCGCCGAACGTGTCCCGCCCGCGCAACTATGGGTCAACCCGGATTGCGGCCTGAAAACCCGGCAATGGCACGAAGTAAGGCCGGCGCTGGCCGCCATGGTCGCGGCCGCCAAGACTTTACGTGCTAGGGTGGGCTGAGTGGTCAATCGCTAAGTTTGAAATCGTCTCCCAGAAGCTTAAACGCCTTTGAAAAACAGTAATGGGTTTTTGTAGCGCTGTGGGAGGAATCAATATCGCCAGCGTACCGGATGTCCGAGGTCCGATATTCGCCGCTGGAAACTGGCTCCGCGGGTTACCCGGCTAAAGTGCGGTTTCACGCCGGGTTTTCGCGATATCAAGCAAGACAAGCGGGATAAGGTGGAACTGGTCAACGACAATCCGCCCGAGGGTTTGAAACGCCGCTATAGCAATACCGATATGGCGGCTTGATATAAGCGCGACGCCGGATTAGTCTCGGCCAGGACTTGCATTAGAAATTCTGTGTTGCGCCGACGTCATAAAATCGCTTGCCGATGCCGGACATAGGTTTGCCCCATAACTATCTGAGGTCTCTAGCGCATTCATCCGCTTTCTGTCCGGCACAAAATGGCGGAAAATCCCAATATCGCCCCGGCAAATGCGGAGTTGAAAAAACCATGGGGTGTAGCTATCAACGATAACGGAAATTTGTAAACAATTGCCTTACCGGGCCCCCAAAGCAAAAAAAGGGCTTGCATCGCTGCAAGCCCTTTATGTATTTGGCTCCCCCGGACGGGCTCGAACCGCCGACCTAGTGATTAACAGTCGCTAAAGACCATGTTTCCATGTATTTCTGCAGGTTGCAGAATATTCCTAAATGCCAGATTATATTGAACTTTATCACATCTTCCGTTCATGGTTGTTTCATTCTGTGACCTTATGTTGCGGAATTCAAGTGACCACAAAGTGACCACGAAATTATGTTTACTGACAAATCAATCAAAGGGCTCAAGGCAAAACCGTCGGCATATAGACTCTATGAAAAGGGGCCAGATAAAGGCTTTGGCGTCAAAGTGACGCCAGCTGGAAGCGTAACCTTTTTTATTCAATATGCAGGTCCAGATGGTAAACAAAAATTCGCAAGCCTAGGACGGTATCCATCGATTAGCCTATCTGAGGCAAGGGATAAGTGTCGTGAACTGAGACGGGAGATCGATCGCGGAATTGACCCACAATCCCGCATTGAGCTGAGACTTGGCAGCGTAGCCGATTTGTTTGATTATTACATCAAGCACATGGTTGATTCAGGAAAGCGAACTTTTGAAAAAGTCGAGGCAGATCTTAATTACAACTGTAAAGACATTTTGGACTTACAAGCCAAGGACGTAACGCCAGCCCATATAAGGAAAATACTTTACACTATTATTTCGCGAGGCTCTAATGTTCAGGCTAATCGGATTCGGTCTTACTTAAGAAGAGCATTTGAATTAGGAGTTTATCATGATAATGACCCCAAAAACCTATCAAATGAATTTACCTTTCAAATACAAACTAACCCAGTCGATGCAATTCCAAAAGATACCAGTGCAGAAGTTGCTGGAGAAAGGGCATTATCATTTGCCGAAATCAAAGTCCTTTGGAACGAAACATGCCTTCATGAGCAATTTCATCTAGCTACAAAACTACTACTCCTATATGGCTGCCGTTCTTGGGAACTCTGCGGCGCAATGAAACATGAGTTTGATTTTGAAGCCATGATTTGGAGCGCCCCGCCAGAACGCGTGAAAAACGAACGATGGTTGATATTGCCTATTACTCCGTTAGCTAAAAAATTACTTAATGAATTATGGCCATATTCTGGAAACTCTGACTATCTCTTTCCAAGCAGGTATAACGAAGAAAAACCGATACATAAAACATCTTTGGCGCACGCGATTACTCGAATAAGCAGCATCGATACTTTCACACCGAGAGATTTAAGGAGAACAGTAAAAACTCGTATGGGAGAAATTGGAATAGAAAAAAGCATCAGAGATAAGATACAAAATCATGCTCTAAATGATGTAAGCTCAAAACATTATGATAGATATGATTACTTACAGGAAAAACGAAGCGCCTTATTAAAATGGGAAAACTACTTAATCGAGTTGAATGCAGATAAAAACACCTTCTGTTGATTTTTATTAGATAAATAAAATTTGGACCTTAATTATTTTTTTGATTCAGTTCAATCACTGAATTTTATTCCTTTTTCCTGCCATACCGAAAACTCCAGAGGACGCAGACCGAAACGAATTGCATTTCCCGCATGCAAGGTTTTGAGTTCGTTTTGTATCAAAATAATGAATTTCTGCTTGTCTTCCTGAGACACAGAATCCGGAATGCCAGCCAAAATCGATGCTTCATCTGTCGCCAGTCCATCCCGGACAATAGCTCGTATTACTTCGGCCAGTTCGTTTCGATATCGTAATCGAACGATGTCCGGCGGCACGAGTTGCTGCTGGACGGCAACGTATTGCTGGCATGAGCGTTCGTAAACCCAGATATAAACGTCTCTCAACAATTCAATTCGATTCAGTTCATAGACGCCGAGGACCGCATCCACATAAGCCTGTTGCGGCACGTCGATAAAGGACAGTGGACAAAGATTGTGTTGAATTAGTGGGATATTGGCCGCCAACCGCGAAACCCGTTTGTTGACATCTTCGAAGGGCTGCAAGTAAGGCAAATGCACCATCAGGAAAAACGATTGTTCAAACGGATCTTTGATTTCCGCCGCCATCGTCATGACGATTCCGAACAACTCCTCAATCCGTTGCGGCATGGCAATCGGCAAATAAACGCTGCCGCCGATATCGACCGCCCGATTACGCAGGCGACCACAACTCATCGGGTCCGCCAACAAACCATCCGATAAAAAAGCATGTAAGGCAACAACGGTTTCGGCCGTAACGTCGGCATGCTCCGTATCGCGTACCAAATATTCGATGGCCGACTTGTGATTGAGGATCATCTGGGTTTCCATAACATCCTTCCCTTCAGCAGCCTGACCGAATTCAATCAAGCGTTCGGTATCCAGCCGACTGTAGGTATTGCCTTCCAAGCGGGAAGAAGCCCACGAAAGATCGATGAGCAAGCGATTCAGAATGTCTCGAGCAAAGGTGCCTGCCGGGGTTTGTTCGGCCGGCGACCGGCCCAAGGCATGTAATTGTTCGCGTAAACTGGCTGGTAAGTAATAGGTGTTGTTTGGATAGTACTGCCCCAGGAAATCAGGCCGATAGCTGACGGGAGAACGTTGAGTTCGTGGCTGACGAATAAAGGATTTGATCTCTTCGCCTTCTGGCGAAATGGGAATATATACTTCCTCTACGTCTTGCCGGCTTGAATCATCCACACAATCAACTGAGGCGATATTCCTGCCAGATCTTGCAATTTTATACTTCAGTGCTCGCCCATCACCTTCACAAACTATTCGCCGCTCGGCTACCAATGTGGCCAAACGACGTTGTAGGGTACGCCCCTTGATTTCAAAATCTAGCTGTTCCGCAATAGCTTTCGCACCAATACCTTCGCAATATTGAGCAATCAACTTCTCGATTCGATCCAACTCTTCTGATGGGACTATTTTTGGCATGATTTTATTTTTGGTGTCGCGATTAATTTTAATGCGCCATTTAATATGTCATTAAACCAAAAATCGCGCCACAAAAACATCTTAGTGACACATTTACACCTATTCCACCTTGTTGCCCGCTCCCTCACCACCTTCCTTCCGAGCGCAAGATCAAGCAAAGCCAAATTCAGAGAACCGGCTAAAAACCGCAAAAAAAGAGGTTTTTCGAGCATATAGAATTTTTGGCAACGTCGTAAACTCGCATCAAAATCATTACGGCTACTTGCGATGTTCATTAATACTTCAAAAAATCTTGAGCTTACGCTTCCATTTCAAAACACTGTTAAGCATCTTGGGATTGGCATGATCGGAAGCCTTTGCGTCATCAGCCAACCCATGGAATCAATGGCAGCTGAATCCATGCAAACGATCAGCAACGGCCAACAGACCCTAGTGTCAAAAACCAAATTACGGAACTCGCTGTGGGGGCAAGTTGCAAATAAGCACGAGCTTGATCCCTACATTTTATATGCCGTTGCTCTAGTCGAGTCGGCCAATAGTAATGGATATGCCAGCATAACGCCTTGGCCTTGGGCTATCAATAAATCGGGTAAGTCGATCGTTTCGACTTCAAAGCAAGAAGCACAACATATCCTTAATACCGCTATTGCTGAAGGGAATCGCCATATTGACGTTGGTATGATGCAAGTCAATCTTTATTGGCATGGTCACAACGTCGCAAAACCCGAGCAATTACTCAATCCTGTCACCAATCTTGAAATTGGTGCCAAGGTATTGGCTGAGGCTATACAGTCATCTCCAAATAATCTGGAATTGGGGATAGGTCGGTATCACAGCTGGCAAAATGCACATGCTGCAATTCAGTATGGACAGCGCGTCATTGCTCTGGCCAACCAAATCAGGACATTGATCTAAGGGCTAACGGGGTGGACGATAATCTGTACAACCTGAATCTGGATTATCTTATTGCGGCCAAAGAATTGATCTCAGCCGGCAATGAACACAAAGCCCTTTTTTCTCTGGGACTGACGCCCGAAGCCATTCCGTTAATCAGGGGGATGTCAATCAAGCAGTTCAAGCTGCTTGCCCGAAGCGATTACTTGAAATTTGCACCCCGCTTTAACCCAAACCAATGGGAAGAGTTTCTACAAATCGCCAATGCTGATGATGATTCAGCAGAAAGTCGTGCTAGCGAGTTATTAATGTTTCTACCCTGTCCCAGCGGCAAATCATGAGCCAGTTGAGTGCATATCAATCAGGATTGAAAGAACACAACCTGGCATACGAACTGTTAAAGCGAAAATTGCGAACGTCTATTGTCAGGCAGATCATCCAAATCCTGCGGCCTAAAGACCTTCGCTATATCTATTATTCCATCCATAAAGAGCGGCCAATTTCTGGCGTTATTCCCAGTATTGAAGCCATCGCACAAACACGGGAGTCATTCCTATACATGGCTGTGTTTGCTTCGATTTATCGCAGTGCCAGTCGCGTAGACATCAAAACCAATATGGATATAAACGCCATCGTGTTTGCCTGGGACTATTTCTGCAATATGTTTCCAGGCCATATTCGAGAACGTCGACCTTACGGCCGGATAAGACCTGCTAATTTTGATGAAGCTTGGGTGATTGCTCACGCCATAAAAAATGGCTCAGCCGACTTGCAGTTCTGCTCGGCCTGCCGCAGGAATTTCTTCATCATTTACTGCACCAATTACCCGCCGATTTGCCAAATTTGCACATTAAAAATTCTGAGTAGCAAAGGAACTCGACCGAATACATGAATATTTTTGCTAGGAATGGCATTGAGCATTCTTCTCAAAACCCTTCTCGGTGATTAACGGCTTGGTTCGACCCAGACTGTAATAGCGCAAGGTGTTAATCAAGTCAGGAAACAGTTGCCACTAATTTTGGAAGATGCCGAAAATAGTTTGCCCCCGTTAAGCCGCGAATTGTTTGCAGAAATGTATGAATGTCTCAGTAAGCTGGATAACGACATCCATGCGCAAGATAGACGAATAAACCGCTTATGTCAGCAAAACACCCTCAGTCGCCGATTCCTTGATGTCCCTGGCATCGGTCCGATAACCGCGACGATCATGGCATCCGATATCGGCGAAGGTAAGGGCTATGCGAAAAGCCGGGATTATGCCGCAAGCCTTGGCGTGGTGCCACGACAGCATAGTAGCGGCGATAAGCAGGTTTTGCTTGGAATCAGTAAGCGCGGCAATCGCTACCTTCGCACCTTGCTGATCCACGGAGCTAGGTCTGTGATCAAATGCTGCAGTGGCAAGACAGACCCACTCAGCCGATGGCTTCAGTCTTTGGTGGAACGACGCGGTTTTAACAAAGCCGCCGTAGCGTTGGCAAACAAAAATGCCCGTGTGCTATGGGCGATGGCTACCCAAGATAAAACATACCAAACAGTTACGGCTTAACCGATCGAAAACCAGAATAACTTTCATACCAAAAAATAGAGTTAAACCAGATTGCGGAGGCAAGAAAACCCATATTGATGGTGACAACAGGTCAGACCGGTGCTTTTAAAACCCGATTGACACAGTGGTTCATAGAAACCGACAGGCTGTTTTGGGAAAATGCGCGCGGATAGATTCATCAAGGCCCAGAGGTTTAGTAAATGCCCCTACCAAGAGGCCGAATATATGTTTGCAATCTCGATCTCTGTTGAAATCATCAATTAAGGTAAGCTTGGCTTGCAATTGGGGAGGAGTCCATATATGTGTCAAAACGCCAGCTTTGGTATAATTTGGCTCAGGGTTTACTGATTGGAGTCAGCCGATGAATCGATTTGTTAAAGGTGAATGTCGCACTCAAATTACCTTGCTACCTGAAAGTCTGGATGACTATGTGGTGGCAACCAATCCGGTTCGTGTCGTTGATGTCTTTGTGGATGAGTTGGATCTTAAGCCACTCGGTTTCGAAGGTGTTCAACCCGCTATTACTGGCAGACCCGCCTATCACCCTGCGGTTTTACTGAAGATTTATATCTACGGTTACCTTAATCGCATCCAATCCAGCCGTCGTTTGGAGAAAGAAACGCAGCGTAATATCGAGTTGATGTGGTTAACCGGACGCTTGATGCCGGATTTCAAAACCATCGCCACTTTCCGCAAAGAGAACGGTAAAGCCATCCGTAATGTCTGCCGCCAATTTGTCATGCTCTGTCAGCAGCTGGGTTTATTTTCAGAAGCCCTGGTGGCCATAGACGGCAGCAAGTTCAAAGCCGTTAATAACCGCGACCGCAACTTCACCAGCGCCAAATTACAACGGCGGATGGAAGAAATCGAATCCAGTATCAATCGATATTTGACTGAACTGGATAGCGCCGATCGGCAAGAACCCACCGTGGCAGAGGCGAAAACCGAGCGTTTGCAAGATAAAATTGCTGCCCTAAAAGCGCAGATGAAAGCCCTGAAAGACGTTGAAGTTCAGCTCAACCAAATACCCGACAAACAGATTTCCCTGACTGATCCCGATGCCCGTTCCATGAAAACGCGGGGTACGGGCATCGTGGGTTATAACGCTCAGACCGCTGTTGACACTAAGCATCATCTGATTGTGGCGCACGAGGTGATCAATGAGGGTGTGGACCGCAGCCAGCTTTCAAACATGGCGAAAAAAGCTCGCAGTGCGATGGGAGTTGACGATTTAACCGTCATTGCCGATCGCGGTTATTTCAAAAGCGAAGAAATCCTCGCCTGCCACGAAGCCGGCATTACC